>JAZKIN010000041.1:0-99069 GCA_040384885.1 Pseudomonadota bacterium
TTGCTTTGAGCCGCTGTTCTATGGGTCCCCGCATGCGCGAGGACGATGTTGGTTTGAGGTATTAAAAGCTAGCGATTTCGCGATTTCTGCCAAATCACGAAGCTCATTTCAAGTTTTGCGACACCCTCATGCGCGAGGACGATGTGGTGTTATGCCGGCAAAGCCGGCACCGATCACAGTTTGAAGGACAGGCCCAGGTTGAAACGGCGCCCGAATTCGCGGATCTCTTGCTGGTACGGGTTCTTGTTGCTGGTGTAGACCGACTTCTGGTTGGTGATGTTATCCATACCGAAGCGCAACTGGATCTGCGGCGTGATCTGCTTGGCGAAGTTGAGCGCGACATAGGTCTCGGCCTCGTTGCGCTGGATTACGCCATCCCATCCTGCAATGCGGCTGTACGGGCTGTGGTAGTTGGCCGACAGGCGTGCCTCGAAACCGTTCTTCTCGTACCACAGCGTGGCGCCGCCGTTGTGCTTCATCAGGCCTTCGAGCGGCATTTTAAGGCCGTTGAAGGTTTCTTCGATGCCGCTCGCGCTGTACGAATAATTGCTCGAAATGCCGAGGCCGTTGCCGAAGGCCTGCTGGTAGATCAACTCGAGGCCGCGCACGCCGCCGCCGCCGGCGTTGACCGGACGCGTGATGTTGGCCGCGCGTCCCTCGATGGTGGTGCTGACGCTGGCGATGCCGATATAGTCGCTGAGATTCTTGTAGAACAAGCCGCCCGACAGCAGCGAACCCTTGCCGAAGTACCACTGGTAGGCGACGTCGAGCTGGTCCGACATCATCGGCTTGAGTTCCGGATTGCCGGTGCTGCCGGTCAGCACCGGATTCTGGCTTTGCGTGTCGAGCGCCAGGTTGCGCGAGCCGCGCATGTCGTCGACCGGGGCGCGCGCCATCGCGCGGGCCAGGCTGACGCGCAACTGCCGCTCCTGCTTCTCGTCGAGGTTGAAGATCAGGTTCACGCTCGGCAGCACCTTGGTGTAACTCGACGTGACACTGGTCGGCTTGTTGACGCCGTTGAGCACCTCCGCGCCCTCGCCCACCTGGCTGGTGCGCACCAGGCGCACGCCGGCGTTGCCGCGGAAAGACATGCCCCCCAGTTTTCCCTCGAGGTCGCCCTGTGCGTACAGCGCGGCGTTGCGCTCTTTGACGGTCCAGCCCGCAAGGGCGTCCCTGGCGCGGCCGTCCGGATTGAAGGCGTCCGGGCCGAAGGCGCCGAGCACGGTGCCGTTCCAGTCGCGCAGGCCGAGGAAGGTCGACAGGCCGGCGACCGGCACCGCCTCGTAGGCCGAGGCCGGCAGCGCCTTGCTGGCGCCGCCAGTGAAGTTCCAGTTGGCCTGCTCGAAACTCTTCTCGCGGTCGGTCAAGCGGGCACCGAATTTGATCTTGCTCAGGATGCCGGCCTCGACGTCGCGCGCGGCGTTCAGGTGCACGCCGTTGAGGCGGTCGCGCAGGTGCTCGTAGTTTGAAATGTGCAATTCGGCGTTGCCGAAATTGGCCGGGTTGCCCGTGTCCTGGCCCCAGGCGTAGGCGAACTTGCCGCCGCCGGGCATCGACCAGTTGACGGTCGCGCTGTTGTTGCTGTACTGGCGCAGGTCGCGCCACTGGCTTTCGCGCTCGGAGCTCGAGGCGAACAGGTCGGCGTCGACCTTCCAGTTGCCGATCTTGAACTTGCCGTTGATGCCGCCGGCGAGCGTGTTCATGTCCTGGGTCCACAGCGCGTCGTTGGTGGTCAGCCCGACATTGCGCACGGTGGCGCCGACGATATGGCCGCCTTGCACGACCGGATTGCTGTAGTCGGCCGCCTGGCCGCCTTCCCAGCTGCCGGTGCCGCCGCTCCAGTGCGACAATTCCGGCTCGTAGATGTCCGACTTCGAATAGTAGACATCGCCCGTGATCAGCGCGTCGCCGGCGATCTTCCACTCGAGCTTGCCGAGCACGCTGGCGCGTTCGTTCTTGCCGCGCTTGACCGCGTCCTCCCAGCCCCACGGCGCCTTGGCGTTGTTGGCCACGCCGCTCGGGTTGTAGGTGTTGAAACCGAAATGCTTGACCAGCTTTTGCACCGAGGGCTGGTCCTGGTAGCTGAAGGCGAGCGCCACGCCGAGCGTGCGGTTGGCGAACTGGTCGATGTAGATGCCGCCCAGGCGCGGCGCCGTGGCCTTGGCGCCGGGGATGTCCTTGGCCATCTCGTAATACAGGGCGTCGGCCTTGAACGCGGCCGAGCGCTTCGAATACTTCAGCGGCTGCACCGTCTGCAGGTCGATCGTGGTGGCGATGCCGCCCTCGACCAGCTCGGCCGACTGGGTCTTGTAGATGGTCGCGCCGGCGATCGACTCGGACGGGAATTGCTCGAAGCGCACCGCGCGGTCCGGCTCCGAGGTGGCCAGCTCGCGGCCGTTGAGTGTGGCGCCGATGAAACGCGGGCCGAGGCCGCGCGCGACCACCTGGCTCGCGTTGCCGCGGTCGAGGCCGGCCGACAGGCCCGGCAGGCGCGCCAGCGATTCGGCGATCGTGGTGTCGGGCAGCTTGCCGATGTCCTCGGCGGCGATCACCTCGACCATGCTGTTGTTGGCCTCCTTGGCCGCGAGCGCGTTGCGCACCGAGGCGCGGATGCCCGACACGACGACGGTCTGCACGCCGTCCTCGACGGCGGCCGGGGCCGTTTGCGCCTGCGCGTTCGCGCCGACCGCCGGCATGGTGAAGATGCCGGCGATGAGCCAGCTCAGTTTTTTCTGTTCCATTTGTGTCTCCTTGACGTTGGGTCGATGTGCGCGTTGAAGTTTTTTTAACTACCAAGAGTTACGCGCTACAGACCAAATCTTACGGACGCCAGGAATATGGAACCAATTGCTTATTTGAATTAAAGCATACGCAAAACGTATGCCTCAGATTGCCGGCGGATAGCGCCGCGCAATCACCTCGCGCAGCGTGGCGAGCATGGCGCCGGCGCCCGGCGAGAGCTGGTGGCCGCGGCGCGTGATGATGCCGTACAGGTCCATGCGCAGGCCGAGGTCGAACGGCAGCACGTCGAGCAGGCCGGACTGTTGATATGGCAGCGTCAGTTCGCGCGGCAGCGCGACCACCATGTCGCTGCCGATGAGCAGGTTCGCGATCACGGGCAGGGCCAGCGTTTCGACCGTCACGGCCGGCGGCTCGAGGCCGTGCGAGAGGAATAGCGCGGTCAGGCGGTCGCGCAGGATCGAGCCGGTGGGCGGCAGGATCCAGCCCTGGCGCGCGAGCTCGGGCAGGCACAGATCGGGCCGTTGCATGAGCGGATGGCCGGCCCGCACGACCAGGCTGTGCGGCTCGTCCGTGATCGGTTCGAAATTGAGTTCGGCGGCGGCCTCGGTGTCGAGGATGCGCCCGATCACAATGTCGAGTTCGCCCGCGCGCAGCCTTTGCACGAGCAGCTTGCTGGTGTCGACGCTGATCGACACGAGCACGCGCGGCTGGCGCGTCTTGAGCAGGTTGACGGTCTCGGGCACCAGTCCGGCCGACGGCGTGAGCACGGCGCCGACGTCGACCCGGCCGCGCAGGCCCGACAGCAGCTCCATGACCTCCTGGTGGCCCGCGTCCATCTCGGCCAGCGCGGCGCCGGCGCGCCGGATCATCACGTGGCCGAACCAGGTCGGCGCGACCCCGCGCGGCAGGCGCTCGAACAACTGCACCCCGAGTGCGTGCTCGAGCTCGCCGAGCAGCTTGGAGGCGGCCGGTTGGGTCAGGTTGGCCGCCTCGGCCGCGTGCATGATCGAGCCGTGGCGGCCGAGCTCGACGAGCAGCACCAGATGGCGCGTCTTCAGGTGCGAGCGGACGAAGCGGTCGGAACGTGGATCTGACATGTGCGGATGACTGTTGATGATTAATGGTGATTATCGACGGGTATCATAGCGCATGAGGTACCGAAAGTTGCGAATCAGTGCCGCTCGCCGCGCGTTTTGAGTTGATCCAGCAACACCGCCGCGAGCAGGATCACACCGCGCATCAAATACTGGTAGAAGGCGTCGACGTCGAGCAAATTCATCACGTTCTCGACCGTACCCATGATCAGCACGCCGATCAGCACGCCGAAGATGCGCGCCTTGCCGCCCTGTAAAGACACGCCGCCGAGCACGCAGGCCGAGATCACGTCGAGCTCGAAGCCCTGGGCCGCGTTCGGCTGGCCGCTGGTGATGCGCGCCGCCAAAATCAGGCCCGCGAGGCCGACCACGAAGCCTTGCAGCGCGAAGATCCAGACGCGCAGCTTCTCGACCTTGACGCCGGCCAGGCGCGCCGCCTCGGGATTGCCGCCGATGGCGAGCGTGTTGCGGCCGAACACCGTGTGGTTGAGCAGGATGCCGAACACCACGAAGCAGGCCGCCGCCACCAGCACCGGCATCGGCACCCCGAAGATGCGGGCGTCGCCGAAGTCGATGAAGCCGTCGTCGTTGATGCCGACCGCCTGCCCCTGCGAGGCGATGAAGGCGAGCCCGCGCACCATCAGCATGGTCGCGAGCGTGGCGATCAGGGCGTTGACGCGCAGGTAGGCGATCAGCACGCCGTTGAGCGTGCCGATCACGGCGCCGGCGCCGAGGCCGGCCAGCATCGCCAGCGGCACGCTGCCGCTGCGCTCGAGCACGATGGCGCCGAGAACGCCGGCGAACGCGATGGTCGAACCGACCGAGAGGTCGAAGTCGCGCGAGGCCAGGCAGAACATCATGGTGCAGGCGACCATGCCGATCTGCGCCACCGACAGCGTCAGGCCGACGATGTTGGTCACCGAGAAGAAATTCTCGACCGTGAGCGAGAGCAGCGCGAACAACAGCACGAAGGCGATCGGCATGCTGTATTCGATCAGCATGGCACGCCGGCGCGCGCGCGCCGGTGCCGAGGGGCCCGACGCGGGGGCCGGTGTGTTCAGTGGGATAGTGCTCATGCGGTTCTCCGGGCGGAATGGGAAGTTGGGTTGGGTGGGGTGTCGGTTGCGGTATCGCTCGCGCCGGCGTCGGGCAGGGCCAGCCGCAGCACTTCGGTCTCGGTGGCGTCCCCGCGTGCCAGCTCGCCGACGATGCGGCCGTCGCGCATCACGCAGACGCGGTCGGCGATGCCCAGCACTTCGGGCAGTTCGCTCGAGACCACGATCACGCAACAGCCGCGCGCGGCTACCTCGAAGATGATGCGGTAGATGTCGTTCTTGGCGCCGACGTCGATGCCGCGGGTGGGCTCGTCGAGGATCAGCACCTTGAGCTCGGGCTCGGCCAGCCAGCGCGCCAAAATCGCCTTTTGCTGGTTGCCGCCCGAGAGCAGGCGGATCTCCTGCTCTCGGTTGGGGGTCTTGATTTTAAGGCGCGCGATGAAGTCATCGGCCAGCGCCGCCTCGCGCGCGTGGCGCAGGAACACCCCGCCGAGCAGGCCGTTGCGGCGGCAGCTGATGTTGATGTTCTCGGCCACCGAGGCGTGCGCCAGGATGCCCTGCTCCTTGCGGTCCTCGGGGCACAGCACGATGCCGGCCGCGATCGCCTTGGACGGGCTGCCGTGGGCGACGGCCTTGCCGTCGAGCGTGACGCTGCCCGGCGCGCGCGCGTCGGCGCCGTACAACTGCATCATCAGTTCGCTGCGGCCGGCGCCCACGAGGCCGAAAAAGCCGAGCACCTCGCCCGCGCCGACCGAAAAATCGCAGCCCTCGGCCATGCCCTGCACGCGCAGGCGCGCGGCGCCGACCGGGCGCGGCTGGAAGTCGTAGATGTCGGACAGTTCGCGCCCGACCATGTCGCTGATCAAACGCTCGCGCGGCACCTCGGCCATCACGGGATGGGTCGCGACCTTGCGCCCGTCGCGGAAGATGGTGCAGCTGTCGCACAGCGCGTACAGCTCCTCGAGCCGGTGCGAGATATAAATGAGGGTGCGGCCGTCGGCGCGCAGCTCGCGCACCAGCCGGAACAGGATTTCGGTCTCGCGGTGCGACAGGCTGCTGGTCGGCTCGTCGAAGGCGATCACTTGCGCGTCCTGCATCACGGCCTTGCAGATCTCGACCATCTGGCGCTGCGCGATCGACAGGTCGGCCAACAGCGCCTGCGGGTCGAGCTCGACGCCGATTTTCGCGAGCCGCTCGGACACGAGCCGGTTGGCCCTGGCCTTGTCGACGATGCCGAAGCGCGTCGGCAGCCGGCCCAGCAACACGTTCTCGGCCACGGTCAGCTCGGGCACATACTGCAGTTCCTGGTGGATCACGGCGATGCCGGCGCCGATCGCGTCGCTGGCCGAGCCGAAATGGCATTCCTGCCCGCCGAGCAACAGGCGGCCGCCGTCCGGGCGGTACTGGCCGCCGAGGATCTTGAGCAGGGTCGACTTGCCGGCCCCGTTCTCCCCGAGCAGGCCGTGCACCGCGCCGGCATGTGCCTCGAAGCTCACGCCGCCGAGCGCGGTCACGCCCGGGAACAGCTTCGACACATTGTCAAATTGAAGATAGGCGGACATCACTTCTCCATCTGTGCGCGCACCTGCGCATAGTTCAGGCGCGTCATCAGCACGCCCGGGGTCAGAGTCACGGCCGGCGGCACCTTGCCGCGCGCGATCCAGTCGACCAGCATGCTGGCGGTCTCGTAGCCGTGGCGCTTCGGGCTGATCATCACGGTGCCGAAAAATCCGGTCGGCTGCGGCTTGGCGAACTCGTTGAGCGCCGTCTTGCTGCCGCCGATGCCGACCCCGATCACGGCCTCGCGGCGCATGCCGCGGCCCTCGGCGGCGCGCACCGCGCCCAGCACCGCCTCGTCGTTGAGCCCCACCGCTACCCAACGCTTGAACTTCTGCTGCTTGGTGAAGGCGATGTTGGCCGCGTTGAAGGCCGACTCGGTGTCGGTCTTGGCCTGCGGCGCGTCGACCACGTTGGCGGCGGGCAGGCCGGCCGTTCTCAAGGCGTCGACCGCGCCCATGGTGCGCTCGCGCCCCGTCGGCAACTGGTCGAACGCGACCCGCAGCAGCCCGACCTCGGCCAGGTTCCAGCCGCGCGCCTTGACCTCGTCGGCCAGCGCCCGGCCGACCTGGCGGCCGATCTCGAAGCCCGAGATGCCCATGTGCGGCACCGAGGCGAGCGGCACGCCGGCACCGTCGAGCAGGCGGTCGTCGACCGAGACGACCTTCATGTTGTGGCGTTTGGCGGCGCGCTCGACCGCCTTGCCGAGCTTGACGTCGGGCGCGCAGATCACGAAGCCTTGCGCCTGTTGCGCGGCCAGGTTGTCGATCGCGGCGATCATTTTTTCACCGTTCGGGATCCCGATCTTGACCAGGGTGAAGCCCTTGTCCTTGGCCGCCTGCTCGGCGAAACGCCACTCGTCCTGGAACCACGGCTCCTCGGCCTGCTTGACCAGGAAGCCGATCTTGACCGGGGCGGCGGCGTGCGCGGCGCCAAAGGCGCTCAAGGCGAGTACCGCGCCGGCCAGCGTGGCAAGCGTGTTTCTGCGTGATGTCATGGTGTCTCCTATTTGGTTCAGGGTAAATGTTACGGGTGCTACGCCGCGGGGGACGGCGTCCGCCCCCGATGTTGTTTCCGGATGTGACGGACGGCGCCCGTCAGGCGCGGTCGTCGTACAGCGTGTCGGCCAGCCCCGTCATGGCGGGCAGCGCGAGGCCGACCAGGCCGCTCGGGCCGACCACCATCAGTTGCTCGAGCGCGGCGCCGCCGAACGCGGGCGCGCCGCAATCGATGTCGATGCGCCGCAGCGCGCGCCCGGCGGGGTCGTATTGGACCAACTGGCCCGGCTGCGCGCTCCACAGGCAACCGGCGGCGTCGACGATCGCGCCGCGCGGGCGCGCCGGGCCGGCCAGTTCGGCGAACACGCCGATGTTGGCCACCGCCGCGAATTCGGCATCGTAGTCGCAGCACAAGATGCGCCCGAGCGCGGCGTCGGCGAAGTACATGCGCCTGCCGTCGGCGCTGAAACAGATACCGGCCGCCTGCGCCACCGCCGGCAGCGCCAGACGGCGCAGGCCGTGGCGCCGCGAGAACTGGTAGAAGCTGCCGATCGGACGCTGGTCGCTGCCGCCGTTGCCGGTGCCGAACACCAGGTAGCCCTGGCGGTCGGTGCGGCCGTCGCAGATGCCGGTGCGCGGCTCGGCCGCGTCGACCGCGACCAGCGCGCGCACCCGCGGCCGCCCGCGCTGGCGCCCCGAGGCGCCGGCCGCGTCGATCGCGCACAGCCGCTTGGGCAGGCCAAGCAGCAGGCCGCCCGAGACGCAGTGCGCGAGCAGGCCGGCGGCGTCGGGCAGGCGGCAGGTCTGCACCGCCCGCTCGCCCGGCGCCCATGCATGCAGCGCGGCGTCGGCGCCGGAGGACCACCACCAGCGCGCGGCGGCCGGGTGCCAGCGCAGGCCGTGGCCCGCCTGCTTGGCGTGGGTGACCGTCGCCTGCGCCTCCATCTCGTGCGCCTCCATCGCTTAGGGCCTCACGCTGAGGCTGTACACGGGCGTGACTTTGACGCCGCGCAGCGCCGCCGCCTGGGACTTGCCGGCGAAATCGGGCCGGGCGTCCTTGGGCAGGTAGATCTGGTGGTCGGCGCGCAGCGGCAGCACCGACAGCGTCAGCGGCCCGGCGCCGGCGTGGCGCGCCGCGAACTGCCATCCGTAGCCGCTGTAGTACCAGTCGTCGAGCATGCGGGTGCCGTTGAACAGGCGCCCGATGTCGCCCACGAAATCGAGTTCGATCAGGGCCGCGCCCTGCCCTTTGGCCTGGGCCGCCGGGATCTCGATGCGCCAGGCCGCGGCCGCGCCGAAGCTTTCGGGGAACGGCTGGACGGCGGCCTTGGCGACCCCGCCGGGCGGCGCGGCGCGCACATTGCGCGCCTCGCGCACCTGGGTCACGCTGGCGTCGATGCGGCGCTCCGGCAGCGTGGCCTCGAAGGTCTGGAACAGGCCGTCGCGGCCCGTCTTGAGCGCGGCCGCCGACCTCGGCGCCTTCGCCAGCGGCGGGTAGACCGCGAAGCCGAGTGTCGCCCGGCCCGGGGCGCGCAGTTCGAGGCCGCCGTCGGCGAACCAGCTTTGCTCGCCGCTGACGACGAGGCGGCGCCGGCCCGCCAGTTCGCCCACCGACAGCTGCCGCGCCTGCAAGGCGCTGAGCACGACCAGCGTGACCGGGCGCGCGCCGGCGCGGCGGATCACGGCGGCCGCGCCCAGGCCTGGCGTGATCTCATCGAGCACGAGGCGGCCGTCGTCGCGGTTGAAGCGCGCACCGGGCGCCGTGAGGTCGGCCTCGACGCCTGCCGCAAAGCCGAGTTCGACCTTGACGCCGGCGGTCGCGCCGAACACATACACGACGCCGGCGGCGCCGTTGTCGAGCCGCGCCAGCGGCTGCGCCGTGGCGTACGCGAGGCGGGTGCCGTCGAGGTCGAAATTGACGGGCCAGACGAAGTAACTGCCATCGGCCAGGTCGACCGGCGCGCGCGGGAACAGCATCGTGCCCGCGTCCGGCAGCTTGACCGAGAAGCGCAACTGGCGCTGGACCGGCATCGGGTATTGGCGCACATGGTTGTTAAAGAACAGGAAGCCGCTGTCGCCGTTGCTGCGCACTGACAGGCGCGCCGTGCTCAAATCGGCCGCGTCGAGCGGCACCAGGTCCGGCTTGCGCACCGTCATCGGCGCCAGCCGCTCGCCGAAATCGCGCATGAACAAGTGGTAAGGGCGCAGATGGGACAGCACCTTGCGTTCCTGCCCGTCGGGTCCGAGCGGGGCCTGGAAGTCGTAGCTGATCATGGTGGTGTCGTTGTAACCGCCGACCAGCGTGCTCTCCTCGAGCGTGGTCATGCCGACCGGATTGCGCCCGCCGTGGAACATGTAGTAGCCGACCAGGTTCACGCCCGAGCCTAGCTGCACCGGCAGCATCGAGGCCACGTCGTCGGGCGAGACCACGGTGCGGCGGCGGTACATGAACGGCAGCCCGGCGCCGTATTCGGCGCCCAGGAACGGGGTCTTGTCGATATCGGTCTCGGCGGTGCCGCGCGCGCTGGCCTTGGTCTGCGCGCCAAGGTCGCCCGAGACCCGGCTGTCGAAGCGGAACGCGTAGGTCTCCTTCGGCGCCAGTTCTTTGGTGCTGGTGGCCCAGGGCTCGTCGGGGTAGCCGCCGAACACGGGCGTGACCTCGCCCGACGGGTAGACCGTATGGTCCCAGCCGGTGACGGTGTAGAGCGGCACGTCCATGCCGGCCTTGACGGCGAGCTTCTTGAGCGTGAGGATGTGGCCGGCGCCCTCGTCCTTGCCGTCGAGGTTGTATTCGTTCTCGACCTGGATGCCGATCACGCGCCCGCCGTCCTTGAACAGCAGGCCCTTGAGCTGGCGCCCGATCTGGCCGTACAGGCGCTCGACGTGGCGCAGGTACTGCGGGTCGTCGCGCCGGGTCGGCATGGCGTTGACCACCCAGTCCGGCACGCCGCCGTAACGCACCTCGGCATGCACCCAGGGGCCGATCCGCACCATCACGTCGAGCCCGGCCTTGGCGGCCGTTTGCACGAAGCGGCGCAGGTCGCGCCGGCCGTTCCAGTCGAATTTGCCCTCGCGCTCCTCGTGGTGGTTCCACATCACGTAGCTGGCCACGATGTCGATCCCGGCCGCCTTCATCTTGCGCAGCTCATCCTCCCACTCGCCCTCGGGCGTGCGGCTGTAGTGGAATTCGCCCATGACCGGCATCCACGGCTTGCCGTTGCGGGTCAGGTAGCGGCTGTTGGCGCCGATCGTTTCGCCCGACGGCGAGACCGCGGCGCCGAGCTTGAGGGTGTTCTCGAGCGGCGCCTTGAGCGGGCCGCTGGCGTCGACGTGCAGCACCGTCTGGCCGAACACGGCCGCGCTGGCGAACATGCTTGCCAGCAGCGGAAGGCTTTTGAGTACTGTGTGCATTGTGGGTCTCCTGTTGCTTATTTTTATTTTGGTGCGGCTATGCTGCCGCTACCATTCCGCCACGCTGCCGTCGGCGTGCCGCCACAGCGGGTTGCGCCAATCGGGGCAGTTCTTGCTTGCCTCGATCACGCGCTCCTCGTCGACGTCGACCCCGAGCCCCGGCTTGGTCAGCGCGCTGATATAGCCGCCGTCCATGCGGAAGTCGTCCTTGTTCTTGACGTAGTCGAGCAACTCGGCGCCCTGGTTGTAATGGATGCCCATGCTTTGCTCCTGCAGCATGGCGTTGTGCGAGACGAAGTCGACATGCAGGCAGGCCGCCAGCGCGACCGGGCCGAGCGGGCAATGGGGCGCGAGCGCGACGTCGTAGGCCTCGGCCATGGCCGCGATCTTGACGCATTCGGTGATGCCGCCCGCGTGCGACAGGTCCGGCTGCACGATCGCGATGCCGCCCTGCTCGAACACGCGCTTGAACTCGAAGCGCGAAAACATGCGCTCGCCGGCGGCCAGCGGGATCGAGGTCGACTCGGCCAGCCGCGGATAGTATTCGGCCTGCTCGGCCAGCACCGGCTCCTCGACGAACAGGGGGCGGTACGGTTCGAGCGCGCGCAGCAGCACCTTGGCCATCGGCGCGGCCACGCGGCCATGGAAGTCAATGCCGAATTCGATCTCGTTGCCGAAGGCCTCGCGGATCTCGGCGATGCGCCCGACCGCCTCGTCGACCGCGCGCGCGCTGTCGAGCATCTTGAATTCCTCGGTGCCGTTCATCTTGAAGGTGTCGATGCCGATCTCGCGCAGCTTGCGGATGCCGGCGATGACGTCGGACGGACGGTCGCCGCCGACCCAGCTGTACATCTTCATCTTGTCGCGCACCTTGCCGCCGAGCAGTTCGTAGACCGGCACCCCGAGCGTCTTGCCCTTGATGTCCCACAGCGCCTGGTCGATGCCGGCGATCGCGCTCATGAGGATGGCGCCGCCGCGGTAGAAACCGCCGCGGTACATCGCCTGCCACAGGTCGTTGATGCGGGCCGGGTCCTGCCCGATCAGGAACGGCTCCATCTCGCGCACGGCCGTCTCGACGGTGCGGGCGCGCCCTTCGATGACCGGCTCGCCCCAGCCGAAGACGCCTTCGTCGGTCTCGATCTTGAGCAGCATCCAGCGCGGCGGGACCCGGTACGTTGTCAATTTGGTGATTTTCATGGGTTCTATGCCATTGATCAGGAATGGAAGCAAGTGTACGGGGGCGTGCTAAGCCGCAAATATGAATAATCGACGCGGAACTATATCGATAAAGAATAGCGCCACCTATTCGAATTTAGTGGCCGTACGATGCACCAATAGCGGGAGGGTTGGCATGAACCGAACGTCACTTGCCCCGCAGAAATAAATGATGGATACTGGATTTGCAGCACTGCATCAAGCGAGGGATTCGATAAACGAGGCAAACAGGCAGCCGGACAAGAGCGGCCGGGGCCCGACAAGGGGGATCAACAGAGTCCCGTGCCTGTCGGCGCCACCATTTTGGAGACCGTATGAAAAATTTAAAAATCAGCGCCAAGCTCGGACTCGGCTTCGGCCTGGTGCTGCTGCTCATGTCGATCATGTCGGTGATCGGCATCGTTTGCCTCGAACGGGTCGCGCAGGCGGCCAGCACGATGACCCAGGTGCCGCTGCGCAAGGAGCGTTTGATCAGCGACCTGTACTCGAGCATTTCAACGTCGGTGATGCGCACCACGGCCATCGCCAAGAGCGCCGATCCGAGCCTGTCGACGTATTTCGAGGCCACCGGCGCCGCCACCGAGGCCAAGGAAACGGCACTGGGCAAGACGATCGAAGCGTTCATGGCCAGCGAGCTCGAAAAAAAGCTGTTCAAGGAGATGCGCGAAAGGGGCGACGCCTACCGCGCCAGCGGCAACACGATCGCCTTGCTGCGCGCCGAGGGCAAGCTGTTCCAGGCCAAGACCGCGTTCGAGGGCAGCTACCTGCCCTTGTCCAGCAATTATTTGGCGTCCGTGCAAAAGCTGGTGCAGGTCCAGCGCGACAACATCGACGCGACCGCCGCCGGCATCGGCGCGGTCTACACCTCGAGCCGACTGGTGTTGCTCGCGCTTAGCGCGCTGGCCATCCTCTGCGGCGTGCTCAGCACCTACCTGCTCACACGCAGCCTGATCAAGCAGCTAGGCTGCGAGCCCAGCGAGGCGGTGGCGGCGACCGAACGGATCGCCGCCGGCGACCTGTCGGGGGTGCTTGAGCTCAAGGCGGGCGACACGAGCAGCCTGATGTTCGCCATCAAGCGCATGCGCGACAGCCTGACCAATATCGTGCAGCAGGTCCGGGTCGGCACCGACGCGATCGCGACCGCGACTTCGGAGAATGCGATGGGCAACGCCGAGTTGTCGGCGCGCACCGAGTTGCAGGCGGCCACGCTCGAGCAGACCGCGTCGGCGATCAACGAGCTGACGCTCACCGTGAAACAGAACGCCGGCAATGCCGAGTTGGCAAACCGGCTGTCGGTCAAGGCATCCGAGGTCGCGGTGCGCGGCGGCAGCGTGGTCGGACAGGTCATCGGCACGATGGATTCGATCCGGAGCTCGTCGGCAAAAGTGACCGACATCATCGGCGTCATCGACAGCATCGCGTTTCAAACCAACATCCTGGCCCTGAACGCGGCGGTCGAGGCGGCGCGCGCCGGCGAGCAGGGGCGCGGCTTCGCCGTGGTCGCCGCCGAGGTCAGGACGCTGGCGCAGCGCGCCGCCGGCGCCGCCAAGGAAATCAAATTGCTGATAGGCGAATCGGTGGCCCAGGTGGACGCCGGCGGCAGCCAGGTGCGCGCGGCCGGGAGCACGATGGACGAAATCGTTACACAGGTCAAGCAGATGACCGTGCTCATGAGCGAGATCATGGTCGCAAGCCATGAGCAGAGCGACGGCATCGCGCAAGTGAACATCGCGATTTCGCACATGGACAGCGCGACCCAGCAAAACGCCGCGCTGGTCGAGGAGGCCGCCGCCGCGGCGGAGTCCTTGCAGCACCAGGCCGGCAGGCTGGCCGACCTCGTGAGCGTTTTCAAACTGGGCGGCGCCGCGGCGCCGCGCGCGCAGGCGGCCAGGCCAGAGGCCACCGGAAGCGCGCGCCGTGCGCGGCCAGTCGCGGGCAACGCCGCACGCTACAGAACCCAAATCGCGTCGTGACGGGACGCACGCGGCCGTGCAGGCACGCACGAAAAACGGCCGGGCATCAGATGTCCCGGCCATATTACAAACGAGGAGACACAGCATGAGAAGAAGACAGGCAGTTATCACCATCAGTGCCGTATTGGTCGCTTTGACAAGCGGCCTGGTCGCCACTCCCGCCGCCCTGGCCGCGGACAAGGGCTTGATCGGCATTTCGATGCCGACGAAATCGTTACGCTGGGTTTCGGACGGCACCAGCATGGTCAAGGTGCTCGAAGAAAAAGGGTATGCCGTCGCCCTGGCCTATGCCGAGGACGATGTGCCGAACCAGATAGCCCAGATCGATGGCCTGGTCAACAAGGGCGTCAAGGTATTGGTGGTCGGGGCCGTCGACGGCGTCCCCTTGGCGAAAGTGCTGCAGAAAGCGCACGACAAGGGTGTCAAGGTGATCTCCTACGACCGCCTCATCCGCGGCTCCGGCAACGTCGATTTTTATGCCACGTTCGACAACTTCCAGGTTGGGGTGATACAGGCGAACCAGATCGAAAAGGCGCTCGGTTTAAAAGCCGGCAAGGGCCCCTTCAACATTGAACTGTTCGCCGGCTCGCTCGACGACAACAATTCGACCTACTTCTACAACGGCGCGATGTCGGTCCTGAAACCCTATATCGACAAGGGCAAACTGGTGGTGCGCAGCAAGCAGACCGGCCTCGAAAAAATCGCCACCCTGCGCTGGGACGCGCTGGTGGCACAGGCCCGCATGGTCAAGCTGCTCAACGAACACTACGCCAAGGAGCGCGTCGACGCCGTGTTGTCGCCGTACGACGGCATCAGCATCGGCGTGATCGCCGCGCTCAAAAGCGCGGGCTACGGCATGGGCGCGCTGAAACTGCCCGTGGTGACCGGGCAGGATGCCGAGATCGCCTCGGTCAAGTCAATCGCCCGCGGCGAGCAATCGGGCACCGTGTTCAAGGACACGCGCGAATTGGCGAAGGTGACCGGCGGCATGGTCGATGCAATCATGACGGGCAAGAAGCCGACCATCAACAACACCAAGACCTATGACAACGGGGTCAAGGTCGTGCCCTCGTTCCTGCTGGTGCCGTTGGCGGTGGACGCGTTGAACTGGAAGGAAGTGCTGCTCGGCAGCGGTTACTACACGGCGGCGCAACTCAAATAAATCGGACGTCGCCGGGCCGGCCCGCGGGCCGGCCAATCAGTCGTCCGGGACGCCGGCGAACGGGTCGAATAAATATTGTTGATAGTCGAAATCGATCCTTTTCACCAGAGGGTTTTCGAGCTTGAACACGCGGCGCGTGCCTAGGTCGGCGAAGTCGACACTGCTTTTGTATTTCCTGTCCCACGCTTTTTTCAGGGAGCCGTCGTTGTGGGCGATTAATATCCCCTCCTGAATGCGCTGCATGCCTTTTTTATTGGCTTTATTTGTGTAGAAGAATCTCGGCAAGGGATAGTAAATGACGATCGTGCGGTCGAAGGTCAAACCCTTTACGTTCTTGTGGCTTTCCCATTCATCGAGCAACTCGTTGGCACCGCGGCAGAACAGGTCGAAACGGTTTGCCGCGACCATCTCGAACAGGCTTTCGTAGTTCTCGACGGCTACCACATTGAAGCCGTTTTCACGCAAGATCCGCGCGTCGGCCCATGAGGCACCCTGCCCGTGGGTGAACTTCTTCAGTTCTTCGATTGAGCGTGTATTTTCCAGTTTCCCCTTCAGGGCCGCGCTCACAAAACAGACGCGGTAACCGACGATTCCGAGGTCCACGGGAAAACGCACATAGTCCATGCCCATGTGGTCGACAAAGCGGTCCTCGTAACTCAATTTGATAAAAAAATTCGGCAAGGTATTGCTGGAGACGTACTTGAACGCCCTTTTGAAATTCATTTTCGGGCTGTCGCGCAGCGTGTAGGGGCCATATTTTTTGACGGTCTTCTCCAAGGCCAGGGCAAGCACCTCATTGTCAAATTCAAACCGCCTATCCGTATCGCTTTCAGCCCCGTGCATCGTGAAGACGGTCGATTCCCCCGCGAACGCGCAGTTGTCGCCGATCGCCGCGGCCGCGACGGCGCAGGCCACGAGGCCTCGCACAATGTGTCGGAGCACGTCCATACAATCTCCCAATATTCTTTTCGGGCAACTTGCCGCACCATCCGGCAATACTACCTCATCCCGGCGTGCGCACAAACGGCCATGCAGGAGTTCGTACTCGCGGCCGCCGTGACCATCGGCAGCGCCGCGGCCTAGACGGCGCCGGCGTTCGCGCAGGGCGCCGACGTGGGCTGGGTCAGCCAGCAGGTGGCGTCCGGCGACATCTTCCACAACAGCGCGGGCGTGCCCAGCCTGCGACCCAATCACGGAATTGATTATCTGGTGAGCACAACTTGCTCGCTGTTGACACGGGATTGGCCAAGTCGGATACTCAATACGCAATCGAGCATTCCTGATTGTGTTTCTGTAGGGTCTTTCAGGCAACGGGCTGGCGACAACCCGTTGCTTTTTTTTGGCCCACTTTTCGCCGCGGCGGCGCGCCGGACGCGACCACGCCAAGGACGCGGAACGATCACCGTCCTGATTGTTTCCCGTGCCGGCGCGCAGGCATTCTTGCCTCACATAGAATACGACGAAGCCTTTTCCCAAACCCAAAAAAACACGAGACAACATGACACCGTCCACGCCCGTCGCGCGCCGCGCGGCCACCTCCGGCCTTATCCTGTGCGCCATTCAGGCGTACGCCCACGCTGCCATGACCGGGGCCAAGCAATGAGGGGCGCGCTGCCGCTGTCCGTGGCGCTTGCCCTGTCCCTGACGGCGTGCGTGCATGGCGCCGCCCCGCGCGGCTTCACGTTCAAGTCAAGCCTGCCCGGCGCCGTCGCCACCGAAGTCACGCCGGCCATGGCCTACACCAGCGCGCGCGGCTTCGGTTTTGAGGCCGGCCCCGAGGGCGCGGGCCAGCCGTTCTTTTTCAGCAGCGATCTGGAGGAAGGCAACTACGACGTGACCATCACCTTCGGCGACGCCAATGCCGCCTCGGCCACCACGGTCAAGGCCGAACTGCGCCGCCTGATGCTCGAGAACGTGCGTACCCTGCCCGGCCAGTTCGTCACGCGCACCTTCACCGTCAACGTGCGCACGCCGAAAATCAAGGCCGGCGCCGGCATCGAGGCCGGCGTGGTCAAGCTCAAGGAGCCGCGCGAGTCGGTCGGCGAGGCGCGCTCGTGGGACAAACGCCTGACGCTCGAATTCACCGGCGTCAATCCCTCGGTGCGCGCGATCACTATCGTGCCGGTCGCGGCGCCCACCCTGTTCCTGCTGGGCGACTCAACGGTGTGCGACCAGGGCGGCGAGCCTTACGCGAGCTGGGGCCAGATGCTGCCGCGTTTCCTCAAGCCCGGCATCGGCGTGGCCAACCTGGGCCAGTCGGGCGAGACCTACCGCGAATCGATCGGACGGCGCCGGCTCGACAAAATCCTGAGCGTGATGCAGCCCGGCGACACCGTGCTGATGCAGTACGGCCACAACGACCAGAAACAGATCAAGGATGGCAAGGGCGGCCCGTTCACGACCTACAAGGCCGAGATCCGCACCCACGTCGCGGGCGTGCGCGCGCACGGCGGCGTGCCGGTGATTATCTCGCCGATGGAGCGCCGCAATTTTGACGAGCAAGGCAAGGTGCGCGCCTCGCTGATCGACTACGCCGACGCCGCGCGCCAGGCGGCGCAGGAACTGGGCGTGGCCTTCATCGACCTGAACGCCATGAGCAAACCGTTTTACGAGGCGCTCGGCCCCGAGAAATCGAAGCTCGCCTTTGCCGAGCCGCGGCCCGGGCACACCGACAACACCCACCACAACAACTATGGCAGCTACCAGCTGGCCAAGGCCGTCGTGTCGGGCCTGCGCGCCAACAAGCTGCCCGTGGCCGCCTTTGTGGCCGACGAATTCGGCAATTTCGACCCGTCCCGTCCCGATCCGGTCGAGAGCTTCGCCGTGCCGGCCAGCCCTGGCTTTACCACCGTGCGCCCGCTCGGCGACGAAGCCAACAAGTGAGATGAGCATGCGCCTTCTTCCCGTACTATTGCTGCTCGCCTGCGGCGGCGCCCAGGCCGCCGACGGCTATTTGTTCACTTACTTCACCGGCAACGGCCAGGACGGCCTGCACCTCGCGGCCAGCGACGACGGCTACCGTTGGGAGAAGCTGGGCGGCGGCAAAAGCTACCTCGCGCCCAAGGTCGGCAAGTCGCGCCTGATGCGCGACCCCTGCATCGTGCGCGGGCCCGACGGCGTCTATCACATGGTATGGACCTCGGGCTGGAACGAGAACAACATCGGCTACGCGTCTTCGAAGGACCTGGTGAACTGGTCGGAGCAGAAGCAACTGGCCGTGATGGCGCACGAACCGACTGTGCTCAACGCCTGGGCGCCGGAGATCATCTACGACGAAAAGCGCGCCGAATACCTGATCTTCTGGGCCTCCACGGTGCCGGGAAAATTCCCCCTGACCGAGGGCACGTCCGAAGACAAATACAATCATCGGATGTATTTCACGACCACGAAGGACTTTGCCAATTTTGCGCCTACCAGGCTGTTTTACGACCCTGGTTTCAGCGTGATCGACGCGACCTTCCTGCGCGCGGGCGGCAAATCGACTTTGCTGGTCAAGGACGAGACGCGCCATCCGCCGCGCAAATACCTGCAACTGGCGGCGGCGACCGACCTGCAGGGGCCATTCGGCACACTCGGCAAGCCCTTCACCAAGCCGGGGCTCTGGGTCGAAGGGCCCACCGCGCTGCAGATCGGCGACGACGTGGTCGTGTACTACGACGCCTACACCTCGAAGCGCTACGGCGCGCTGCGCTCGCGCGACCTGGTCAACTGGGAAGACATCAGCGAGCAGATGCATTTTCCGGACGAGGGCACGGCGCAGCGTATGCGCCACGGCACCGCAATCGTCGTACCGAAGGCCTTGCTTGCCACGCTGCGCGCGACTCCGACAACCCAAACGAAAGAGACACCATGAAACGCCTTCTGATCGCCGCGCTGCTTGCAGCTTCCGCCAATGCCGCATGGGCCAACCCGGCGACCACTGTCGCCAGTGACAGCAATTATCTGGCGCGGGTGCCCTACCAGACCTACTTCAGCGACTACGTGGCGCTCAAGAAGGGACAAGCGTTCGACCTCATTTTCATGGGCGACTCGATCACCGAACAATGGCGTTGGGGGGCCGGCGCGCCGGTATGGAAGCAGCACTACGAACACCGGGCATTCAACTTCGGGCTTGGCGCAGACAAGGTGCAGCACGTGCTGTGGCGCCTCGACAACCTGCCCGTGCCGGGCATCGCGCCGAAAGCCGCGGTGCTCATGATCGGGACCAACAATATGTCGGACACGCCGGAAGACATCGCCGCCGGGGTGAAAGTGCTGATCGGCGCGGTGCAAAAAAAGTACCCGGGCATCAAGGTGGTGTTGATGGGTGTGCTGCCGAATTCGCGCGGCGCAGAAAAGGTGGTCGCGACAAACGCGCAGTTGGCGCCGCTGGCCGATAAGAAGTCGATCTATTTCCTCGACCTTGGTCCTAGATTTACGCCGGTCGGCGACAACTGGAAGGGGCTGAGCAGGGACAAGCTGCACCTGTCGGCCGAAGGCTACGAGATGTGGGCGACGGAGCTGAACGCCCTGCTCCAGTCGCTTGCTACCGATCCCACGGCGAAGTAACAGCGATCTAGGTGAACCATTTCTGTCGTTCGTTACAACGATAGAAATCGTGCCGCAAGAATTTACCCACTAAAAACCAACATCGTCCTCGCGCATGCGGGGACCCATAGAACAGTTGCTATGAGCTACCGTTCTATGGGTCCCCGCATGCGCGAGGACGATGTTGGTTTGGGTCGTTTTTGAAGGTCTTGCCCACTGCGGTTTCTGCCACATTGGACACAGATCGCGCATCCACGCGATGCCTAGACGAAGTTGCCGACGCTTGGCTTCGGATCGGGCACCGGATCCTCGTGTTGCGGGGTGTGCACCGGCGGATGGTGCGGATGGGGATTGTCGAACGGCGTCGGCGAGGGATCCTCGATCGGCGCTGGATCGGGCGCGCGGTGGGCGTCGATGGCTGCTGGGTTCATGGCGGTTTCGCTCCTGATAATGAAAAAAATACATCGGCTTGACCTTACCATGGGCGCGGCGCCAAAGCCGTTCGCTAGCGCGTCCCGGCCAGGCCCGCCGGCAAGCCTGCGCGCGTCGATTACAATGGCGGCTCGGACCCACCTCGCGCTCGCACGCTAGGGCGGCGCACACATTTCAGACTCACACGAAGACGACCACGATGGATTTGACGACGATCGCACTGCTCGTGCTGGCCCCCCTGCTGATCTGGCGCATCTACTCGCGCCTGAAAACGACGATGGCGCGCCAACGCTCGATCCTGCAGAAGCACTACACGGGGCTTGGCCTGTTCACGGCGATGGCGCTGGTGCCGGCCACCGAATTGATGGGCAAACCGATGTCGCTGCTGTGGCTCGCGCTCGGCCTGGCGGCGGGTATCGGCTACGGCATCTGGGGCCTGCGCCTGACGCGCTACGAAACCACCGCCCAGGGCTACTTCTTCACGCCCAACGCGCGGCTCGGGATCTTCATCGCGATGTTGTTCATCGCGCGCCTGCTGTATGTAGGCGTCGAGCTGTACGCCAACCAGAATTCGGCCGCGCCGCGCGTGGCGTTCACGGACAGGCCGTTCACCATGCTCGCCTTGGGCGTGGTGGCCGGGTATTTCGCGACCATGTCGGCCGGCCTGCTGCGCTGGCGCCGCGCCCTTAAAAAAGCCGTGGACGCGGGCGCGCCGAAATAGTGACCGGCCAGCGCGCCGTTACGGCTTGGCGTTCTTGACGTACTTGTCGAGCCAGCTGTTGGTTTCGTACAGCATGTGCATGATCGATTCGCGCGCGCGGTAGGCGTGGCTCTCGTTGGGCAGCATCACCAGGCGCGCGGTGCCGCCCAGCCCTTTGACGGCCTGGAACATGCGCTCGCTCTGCATCGGGAAGGTGCCCGAATTGTTATCCTGCTCGCCGTGGATGAACAAGATCGCGTCCTTGATTTTCTCGGCATTGTTAAACGGCGACATCGCCTGGTACACGTCCTTGGCCTTCCAGAACTGGCGGTCCTCGGACTGGAAGCCGAACGGCGTGAGCGTGCGGTTGTAGGCGCCGCTGCGGGCGATGCCGGCCTTGAACAGGCGCGTGTGCGCGAGCAGGTTGCCGGTCATGAAAGCGCCATATGAGTGGCCGCCGATGGCGATCCGGTGGCGTTCGGCGACACCGCGCCGCACCACCTCGTTGACCGCGGCCTCGGCGTTGGCCACGAGCTGGGGCAGATAGCTGTCGTTCGGCTCGGCCTCGCCGGCGCCGACGATCGGCATCGACGGGTTGTCGAGCACCGCGTAGCCCATCGCCAGCATCACCGCCGGCCCCCAGTAGCTGACCGCGTTGAAGCGGTGCGGCGAACCGGTGGTCTGGCTGGCCGCGCTGGCGCTCTTGAACTCCTGCGGGTAGGCCCACATCAGCAGCGGCAGCGGGCCGTCGCGCTTGGGCTCGTAGTTCGGCGGCAGCATCAGCGTCGCCGTCAGGTCCACGCCGTCGGCGCGCTTGTAGCGGATCTGCTCCTTCTGCACGTCCTTGAGCTGCGGGGTCGGGTGCGCGAAGCTGGTCAGCGCGGTCAGCTGCGCGGCGCCCTCGCGCTTGAGGTCGCGCACATAATAGTTGGGCCGCTCCTTGGGCGACTCGCGCGTGGTCAGCAGGCGGGTGCCGTCGGCGTCGAGCAGCGCGACCACGTTCTCGTAATACGGGGCGCTGCTCTGGAACAGGCGCTCCTTGGCCTTGGTGGCCAGGCTGAAACGGTCGACGAACGGACGGTCGCCGCCGTCCGAGGCGCCGTCGCCCGACAACAGGATGGTGTCGCCGGCGCCGATCAGCAGGCGCGGATGGCCTGCGCCGTCGGGCATCGTGACGGGTTCGCCCGGCTGCTGGTAGCGGTCTTCCATCGAGTAGTTGAACAGCAGTTCCTGCGGCGCGCCGGCGCGGTCGGGCTGCACGCGCCAGGTCTTGATGGCACGCGTCTTGTACCAGGCTTCGGATAACAGGGCGACATCGCCGCGGCCCCAGGCCACGCCGGCGTAGCGCATGCCCAGCTTGGCGAGCGGCTCGGGCTTGCCGGTGAACGGCGCGGCATGGGTGTAGACGATGTCGCGCACCTCGGCCGCCTTGGCCGGGTCGCCGCCATCCTGCGCCTCGGCCCATACCAGCGTGGCCGGCGCGTCGACCCGCCAGCTCACACTGCGCACGCCCGCCGACACCGCGTCATTGCCGGGCGGCAGGCCCTCCTCGAGCGGCTTGTCCGCCACCAGGTGCACGGTCTTGCCGCCCAGGTCGCGCACCTCGGTGCGGCGTCCGAAGGCGCTGGCCGGCACCACGTACGAGAACGGGCGCTGCATCGTGTTGGTCAGCAGGTGCTTGCCGCCGGGTGCGGCCGAGACCGACAGGAACAGGTCGGGCGCGCCGACCAGGCGCGCCTTGCCGTCGAGCGCCACGAGCGCGATCTGCGAGCTCGCATAGTGCTCGAACAGCGCGGAGTCGGCCTCGTTCCTGAGCAAGTCCTGGTAGGTGCGCAACTGGCGCACGCCCACGTTCTTCTGGCTGTCCTGCAGGCTCGGCCCGCTCGGGATGCCGGTCGCCGCCGGCGCCTTGCCCTGCGCGGCCGGACGCAACTGCACCAGCAGGCTTTTCGAATCGGGCATCCAGCTGAAACCGTTGCCCGACAAATGCGACAGCGCGTGCGTGCCGAGCCGGCGCGCGCTCCTGGTGGCGACGTCGACCAGCCACAACTGGACCGACGAGGCATCGCCGTCCTTCTCGGCGAGGGCGACGTGGGTGAAGGCGAGGTAGCGCTGGTCGGGCGACCAGACTGCGGCGGCGAGGCGCAGCTGTTTCGGCAGGCCGCTCACGGGGATCTGCTTCTGGGTCGCGATGTCGAGCAGCGCGAGGCCGCTGCCGAACGAAAAACGGCTCGGCGAATAGGTGCGCGGATTGATGCGCAGGCCGGCCAGCTTGAGCTCGGGCTGGGCCACCTCGGCGATGCTCGGCAGTGCCGGCGTGTCGACCATGGTGGCGAGATTGCGCTTGGGCGAGAGCCCGACCGCGGGCGCGCGCGGCGCGTCGACCACGGCCTGCAATTGCGCGGGCGGCAACTGGTACTGCGCCTGCGCTTGCGGAACCGCCGCGAGCAGGGAAAGGGTCAGCGGGACGAGCGATGAACGGTTGCGCATGGGAGCCTCGAATGGGAGTTGAGGCCGTATCTTGCGCACTTGCTAAAAGCTTGTCAACGAGAAAGTTCGCCCGTGTTTACGCGGCCGTTTGCGCGCCCGTTTGAGGCTGTCGCAAAAGGGGGATGTGCTGGAATTGGCGCCTAATACGCTTCAGAAATCGCGTCGGAGAAAATTAAATATCAAAAACCAACATCGTCCTCGCGAATGAGGGGCCCCATAGAACATCGGCTCAGAGCAACTGTTCTATGGGTCAACGCGGGGGCGCCGAGCCATTCGCGAGGACGATGTTGGTTTGAGTTTGAGAGGCTTGTAATGTCGCGATTTCTGCCAAGTCACGCAGCTCATTTTAAGTTTTGCGACACCGTCGTTTATGCGGCCGTCTTGGTCCCAGGCGCCAAGCGCCGCTGCAGCACGAAAATCGGCTGCGCCCACAACATGTCCTTCTTCTTCTTGCTCGTGATGAGCGTCAGCTCCGACGGATCGTAGACGTCGGTGTTGTGCGTCAGCGGCGTCGTCATCAAATACTGCGCCTCGGTGTTCTTGAGGAACTCGCCAACGAGCTGGATATTCCTGATATCGAGGTGGGCGAACGGTTCGTCGATGAACACGAAGCCGCCCGAGCCCTCCTCGGACTTGAGCAAACCAATCAAGAGCACCAGCGACTTCATGACCTGCTGGCCGCCCGAGGCCTCGCCGTCGTTCATCCCGATCTGGTCCTTGCCGTCGAACTTGAAGCGCACGTGCAGGCCGGCCTGCGCCAACTGCACGTCGTCGTTCTCGAGCCGCACCGGATCGGCATGCACTTCGATCCCGGCCAGTTCGCCGAGTTCCTTGATGTTCTTGCTGTAGGTCTTGACCGTGTAGCGCAAGCGCTCGATATACGCGCCGCGCGCGTTGCCGGTGGCCTCGATCGCGCGGTTGTTCTGGTAACGGCGCTCGTCGGTCTCGCTCTGGCGTCCATGCAACTGGTCGTTGAGGCGGTGGTGCTGGTCGATCACGGTGGCGTCGAGCTCCCAATCGTCGCGCGCGAGGCTGTGCTGGAGCGACGACACGCGCAGGTCCACCTGGTGCGCGTTCTGGTGTTCGGCCACCAGCGAGGCGCGGCGCGCGGGGCGGCGCCAGCTGCGCGGCAGGTGGCGCCAGCTGCGGCGCAACTGCAGCAGCGCCTTGGCCTGCTCGGCGCGCTGTTCGATTTGCTTCTTGTGGCCCATGCGCAGGCCCGCTTCGGCCTCCGACAGCACCACGCGCGCGTTCTGCCAGACCGCGTCGGCGCGCGTGCGCGCCACGGTCGCGGCCTTGGTCAAGGCCTGCAACTCGCCCAGGCGCGAGCCCACCTCGAGCCGCTCGGCCTTGAGCGGGGCGCTGTTGCGCGCGGCCTCCTCGAACTCGGCCTGGCGCGCCGTCAGTTCTTTGGCCGCGTCGACGCCGGCGATGCGCGCCTTGAGCGCGCCCACTTCGGCCGCCAGCTTGCTGATGGCGAGCGTGAGCACGTCCTCCTTCGATTCGAGCGCCGGCAGCGATTTTTGCAAGGCCTCGAGACGCTGGGTGCGTCCGGCCGAGCCAAAGCGGTAGCGCGCCGCCTCGACAAACAGCGAGCGTCCGCCGCGCCGTTCGCGGTGGTAGGCGTCCGGCGTGATCCATTCCTCCACGTTCGACAGCTTGAAGCCGGCATCGACCGAATCGACGCGGCTGATGCGCGCGAGCTGGTCGATCAGCCACGAAGGCGCCGGCGCCGAAAAGCGCACCACCGACAGCAGGCTGTCGTCCTTCGAATTGGGCGCCGCCACGCATTCGGGCACGATGAAGTGGCGATAGCGTTCGGTCTCGGCCAGCCGGTACGCGGCCGGCGCATCCTTGGCGCGTTCGAGCAGCACCACCGACGCATAACCGCCCAACACACCCTCGACCGCGCCCTGCCACTTGGCGTCGGTGACTTCGACGATGTCCGACAGCATCGCATGCGCGATGCCGGCGTCGCGCAGCGCGCGCCGCATGCCGCGCACCGCCTCCGGCTCCGGCATCGCGGTCTTGCCCTGCAGCGCAGAGATGGTCTCCTGGTCGGCCCGGATGCGGTTCGAGATGGTCTCGCGCGCCTGCTTCTGGCGCGCCAGTTCGGCGTCTTTTTCTTCGAGCTGCGCGGCCACCTCGGCGATGTCGGCGCCCGAATCGGCGGCCAGCTTTTGCAGGCGCTCTTTTTGTTCGAGCAGGCCGTCGAGCGGCTTGAGCTTGCCGTTGATCAGGGTCAGGCGGCTCGCGAGCACGCTGCCCTCTTGTTCGAGCAGCGTCTCCTGCTGCTGGGCGTCGGTCAGCGCGCGCGCCTGGGTCGCGAGCGCATTGCGCTTTTCAATCAGTTGCGAATCGGCTTGTGCCATCGGTTTGCGGGCGTCCCGCAGCGCGCGGCTGACCGCGCCGGCCTTTTCGCGCGCCTCGTGGTATTCAAGGCTCGGCAGGACTTCTTCGAGCAGGTTGCGGCGTTCCTTGTGCAGGTCTTCCCACTGGTGGTAATTGGCCACGCGCAGGCGCAGGCCCTCGAGGTTGGTGCGCGAGGCTTCGAGCTCGGACTCGAACCGTTTGAGCTCGGTCTCGGTGTCGCGCTGGTGGCGCTTGGCCTCGTCGTAGGCGTCGAGCACCTCCTTGTCGCCAAACACCTGGAACACCAGGTCGAGCAACTGGCGCGGCGCGTACTCGCACAACTTGTCGGTCTCGCCCTGCTCGAGCGCCAGCACCTTGGCCATCGCGGGCGACAAGCCCGCGTTGGCCAGGCGCTTGCGGTAGTTTTCGACGCCGAGCCAGTCGCTGGCCTCGGTGATGTCCTCGATCTGCACGCAGCCCGGGCGCATCAGGTACTGGCGCTTCCAGTCGCCGCCGTTTTTCTGGATCTGGCAGAACAGCGTGACTTCGTCGTCGCTGAAAAAACCCGAACTGCGGAACGGACGGTTCGACAGTTGGCGCCCGACCGCCTTGTTGTCGACCACCGCGCGGATCCATGCGGTCTGCTGGCCCGAGTGGCGCGCGTAATGCTTGTAGGTGCGCCCCATCGAGCAGTCGAGGCCAAACAGCGTGCGCAGCGCGTCGAGCAGCGTGGTCTTGCCCGAGCCGTTCTGGCCCGCGATCGTGATGATCTTGGCGTCGAGCGGGATGTTCTTGATCCGCTGCCAGTAATCCCAATGAACCAGTTCAAGCGATTTAATGTGGAACATGATCAGTCTCGGGTTGGGGTGTCGTTGGCATCGAGGGGCGCTTCCGGCGCGGCGTCGGCTTCAGGCAAGGCCTGCGGCACGGCTTCCGGCACGGCTTCGGGCCCGGCTTCCACCTCGACCGCCGCAGCAGGGCGCCGCAGCGCGACCACGGTCGCGGGCGCGCGCTTGAAGACGTCGGTCAGGGCGCCGTTGATGATGCGCTCCTTGAGCACGTCGGTGTCCATCATCAGGTCGAGCAGCGGGCCTTCGAGGATCACGTCGCCGCGGCGCTCGATGAAGCCGAGCTTCGACAGGGAACCGAGGTTCATGTCCATGCGCGTTTTTTTACCGAGCTTGTCGCCGAAGTCCGACAGCAGCGCGGTGTACGAAATGCCGATCGAGGTGTCCTCGGCGCGCGGCATCGGTTTGTCTTTGTCGAACAGGTCGTTCTGGTCGTCCTCGGCGTTCTGGTGCGACTCCTGGCGTTCGCGCTTGGGCAGGATGATCTGCGCCCACAGCACCACCAGCAGCGCCACGCCGTCGCGCGTGAGGCCGAAGTTATTGTTCTGCCAGATGTCCTTGGCGCCAAAGATCTTCGGCTCGACCGAGCGGTGCAGCGCCAGCGTGACATGGTCGGCGTACACATTGTCGAGCAGCTTGAGGCCCGACTCGAGCAAACGCTTGTCGACTTCGGCGCGGAAGAATTCGTCCGACAGCACGCGCTTGACCATCTTGTCGTCGCGCCGCAGGGTTTGATGCGTGAGCAGGCGCGCTATCAGGATTTGGGAATCGTCATTCATCGGCCGGGCCGCTTTCGAGGTCAAGTGAGAGCGTAGCGATCGACATCGCCGCTACGTGCGGGTCGTTCAGTTGGATCATTTCGTCGATCGCCGAGAAGGTGATCGGCAAGCGCGCCAGTTGCGCGGTCGCGCCTTGCAGGCTGGCCTCGGAGGCGTCGCCGAGCAGCGGCAGCAGCGAGGCGCGGTACGAGGCCACCGCGAAGCTGGCCGGCAGCAGCGAGTCCTGGATCGGGATCGACTTCGGGCCCTCCTCCGAAAAACTCGGGAAGTTGCCCAGGTTGGCAAAGTCCGACAGGCGCGCGAGCCAGTCGTCGAGTTCGGCCTGCATCGCGGGCGTGTCGTTGACGGTCAGCGGCGCGTCCTGGCCCTCGGGCAGGCCCTCTTGCGCGACGGCGGCGTTGCGCTCGGCCAGCAGCTCGGTTTCGGCGACGTCGATCATCTCGGCCGGCGTGCCGAACAGCGGCACCACCGGACGGTCGATCGCGCCGACGGCGAGTTGCGACAGGTCCTCGTGCGCGAGCAACCAGCGCTTGACGTCGGTCGTCGACAGGCCCGACTGGCCCAGGTGCACGCGCTGGCGCTCGATCTGGTTGAGCGCGCGCGAGAACATGCCCTGCATATTGAGCAGCGCGCTCTGGGCGCGGCCGATCGCCTGGGCCGCCTTGTGGGTGGCCGAATCGGCGCGCTCGTCGGAGGTGATCGCGCGCAGGATCACCGAGCCCTTCTCGACCCAGTCGCAGGCCATGTGCCACTTCGCCTGCGAGGTGCGCAGCTTGAATTCGGAGCCAGAGGCGATCGCGTCGCGGAACTCCTCGGTCAGGTCGACCAGGCGCCCGAGCAGGTGCTTGAGCTGGTCGACGGTGACGCCGCCGACCGCCTGCGCGCCCGCCACCTGCGACAGCAAAAAGCCCATCTCGGCCTCGTCGTCGGCCTTGCCCATCGAGAGCAGGGTGTCGAGCGCCGAGAGCACGTTGCGCGCCATCGGCGTGACGCGGTAGACGCTGGCCTGGGCGTCCCACGCGAGCAGGCCGTGCGAGCGCAGGCGCATGAGCACCGTCTCGAGGCTTTCGGCGACGAGGTAGGACAGCTTGAGGTTGATGTCGGCGCGCGAGAACGCGGCGGTGCTGGTGTCGGCGGCCAGTTCGCGCAGCACCAGCAGGCGGATCAGCACGCCGTCGCTGCCGCCGTGGAACAGCGCCGTGAAGGCCGTCAGCGTCGGTTGCGCGCGCTTGAGGTGGAACACCTGCTCGATCTCGTCGGCGGAAATGCCGGCGTTGAAGTGCGACTGCAGCGAATCGGCGTCGATCGGGCCTGTTGTGAGTGGGTCTGCGGCCGATGCCGCAACTGCCTTTAAATCCATCATTGTGTTCCGGTACCAAGTTCGAGCGCGAGGCGAAGTGTCGCCGGCCATTGGGCTCATGGCGCCCTTGCACCACCGGGCACAACAACGGCATCGCGGGGGCGTCAGTATATCAGCTTAGCCTTGGCGGCCAGAAGGAAACGGCCCGCCACGCCACGCGGCCGCGTTCTATTGCAAAAAAATCCACCCCGCTTCAAAAGAAATACCGATAACGCTTGCAGGTTTGAGGTCAACGCGGCTATTCTTTGTACTGTATTCAACTAGTACATAGGATTTAAAATGGACATGACGATCGACGTCGCCGCCGTCGAGCCAGTGTACGAGCAGATCGTGCGCCAGGTGCGGCAAGGGGTACTCCAGGGTGCCCTGCAAGATGGAATGCCCATTCCGACCATCCGGCAGCTCGCGCACGACCTCGACCTGAACCACAACACGGTCGCGAAGGCCTACAAGATCCTCGAAACCGACCGCGTCATTCTGACCGCGGGAAAGAAAGGCACCTTCATCAACCGCGATGCGGGCGCACACATCCAGACCCTCAACCGGCAAGAGGCGGCGTATGCGATGGCGTCGCTGGTGGAGTCGCTGCGCGGGCGCGGATTGTCGAAAACGGATATCGACGCGGCCTTCGCGGCGGCGATGGGCAAATCAGAACAACAAGGAGTGAAAAATGACTGAATTGGCGACCAAAATAATGATCCACGTGATAGCGGCGAGCCAGATTGCGATGCTTTATTGGCTCACGGCGGCGCGCATGATGCGGCTCGTCGACGGCACTTTCTTCTATAAAAATCCCGCCTGGCTGGCCGCCCATCCCGAGTTCAAACAGCGCCATGCGACGCCCAAATCCGCGCTCTGGACACTATATGCGCTGGGGATGGCCTGGTTCGCCCTGCTCGCCTATTCGGCGGCGCGCACCGGGCGCTCCGACCTGCTCATCATACTGAGCTGTGCGCCCACCTTGGCATGGGCCGGCTATATGCTTTGTTATGCCGCCATCGGGCATTACCGCGTCTACCGCAAAATCCCCCTGCCCGAAAAGCGCAGCGTCCAATTCGAGCGCAGGTCGCTGCGCGACTTCGTCCATCCCGCGTGGACGACAAGCTGCTTGGCGCTTTACGCCGCCGCCATTCTGGCCTACCTCGCGGGCCACCATCTCGGTCTTATCCCGACCCAGGTGCTGGTCGGCCGCATGCTCGGCATTGCGATCATTCTGGTGGTCGGCACGGCGACGCTGCTGTACTGCGTGCGGCGCAAAAAGCAGCCCATCGACGACGCCTGGGGACCCGCCTACCGGCAGCTGGAAGTCAGGGGCAATGTGGGCATGCTGTACGGCTGTTTGATCGTGGTCGGCTGGGGCATGTCGCAGGATTTCTTCGCCACGGCGGCATTAAGCGCCGCGCTGTTTTTCAGCGCCGTGAATCTGGCGATGCAGATCGTCTGGCTCGGTTTTATGGATAGCCGGGCGGTGAAACTGATTCTGGACCGCGCATAGCGCCTGCGGCGCCCTTCCGGGCCGGCGGCGCCGGCAACGCCAGATGCCGCTCCATATCGTCCGACGTCATCTTGCGGCCGATGATGCCGAGCCGGGCGCGGATGTTCTGGATAACTTCGCGCACCGTGCTCGTGCTCAGCTCAAAACGGGCGGCGATCGTCTTCGGCAGCAAACCCTGCGCGCTTAAAATCGCGATCTGCATCTCGCGGCTCGTCAGAGGAAGCAGTTTCGACGGCAGCTCCGTGCACACGCAGGGCCGGCACGCGCGCTGCCATTGGTAGAGCAGCGCCGGCACCAGGTACCTGGCCCACTCCGCGTCTTGCGGCGTGAACGGGGTGGCCGCGCCGTGGCGGTAAAAGCTGATCCAGGCCAGCCCGTAGGAGCTTCCCAGCCCGACCAGCATCACATGCTGGAAACCGTATTTCTCGAGGTAATCGGCCATCAGCCGCCCCGCGCGCGCACCGGCCACGCTGCCCGTTTCGCGCTCGCCCAGGTCCCGGTAGTCGCACACGGAAATGGTCTGCACCGCGCGGGGATAGGCGGCGAACAATTGCCCGGCAACATCCTCCTCGGCCACGTCCGCATACTCGGCGACAAAATGCGCGTCGATGTGGTGGCTGCCAAGTACTTGCGCCACCGTGAGCACGCCGTCGGCGCTGCGGCGTCCCGCGCTGACCAGCATGGCGTCGAAGTCGATGTGCTCGCTCAGGGTCGCGAGTGACTGTTCCAGCATAAATTATTCCCTCGTCTTTTGGGGTGCTGCTTGGGCGGCCGGATCGGAAGAAACACGCAGGACCGTCCGTAGTTCCCGCCAACATTGGCAGTACGATCAAGTTTACGAGCGGAATTAGCGGATTGAATTTGTTCGAGAGCAAAGACCGGACGATTAAGCCGGGTGATGAAGGCGCGCGCGGCCCAAAAAAGGGGTTGATGAAGCGCACCACAGGGCCGCGGCGCGCCGCGCCGCGGCCGGACAAATGATGTGTCTTATTTAAGCCACGCCGGCAGTGTCGTATTCCCGTCAACAAGCGCGTGCTCCATTTGCTTCTGGCAAGTTTGCTGTGTAGTATCAATTCACGGATATTGTGAAATGCCTTGAGAGGACGCAGTTGATGAAGCCGACTTTGAACAACTTGATGCTCGCGCCGGTGCTGGCACTCGCTGTTGCCGCAGCGCAAGCACAAACGCCGGAGGCGGGGACGCTCTTCGCCCAAGCGCAGGCGCAGGCGCAATCATCACTCGCGGGCCAGACCATCGCGCGCGGCCATGCGGACACGCTGGCCCTGCAAGGCAGCAATGATAATTTCAATGGGTTTTCGATCGGCAGCGGCAGGGTCCGTTCCAAACTGATCGACAACAGCGCGCCCGAATTCGATTTGTATGGCGGTTACGCCGGCAACGTGAGCGATATCGGTTACAGCGCGATGGTGTATTACTACATTTACCCGGGCGCCAAAATCTCGCCGGTCAATGTCAAGTACAACTACGGCGAACTGTCACTCGGCGTGAACTACAAAATCTTCAGCGCCAAATACAACCAGACCTTCACCAAAGACTTTTTCTCGTTCTCGGACGCGCGCGGCAGCGCCTATCTCGACCTCGGGACGAACGTGGAGATTGGTGCCGGCTTCGGACTGCAGCTCCATTACGGCATGGGGCGCGTGCGCAACTGGCCCGACTACGACTGGCGCGATTATAAAATCGCCCTGACGCGCACCTTCAGCAACGGCTGGATGGCGATGGCCGCGGTCACCAAGGGCAATGCCGTGTCGACCGTGTACGATAACAATCCGGCCGCCACACCGAATGCCGCCGGCGTGACCGAGGCTTCGCAACCGCTCAAGACCAACGCCGTCATCAGCGTCACCAAATCGTTCTGATCGCGGCGGCCCCACGTGCGCGCAGCTTAGCGCCCTTGACTACTCAACCGGCGCAAGCTGCGCTTCCAACCGCGATTCTGGCCCGCCGCACCCTCGCGCGTCGCGGCGGTCAGGGGACGGAAAGCCTGTAGGTTTTGCCCTTCACGGTGGCGAACGAAGTTAGATAATAGGCGCGGCCGTCCGCGCCGACGCTTGTCGACTTGACGCGCATCCCCGCGACGCGTATTTTTTCGCTCGAGCGCAACACGACGCGATTGCCCATCCTAGACGACAGCGTGGCCGAGACGAGCCGGCCCTTGCTCCACACCATCCCCACCTCGAAGGCGCCACGGGCTACAAGGCCGCGCACCTTCCCGCCGGCGGCCCAGGCCGAGGGCAGGGCCGGCAGCAGGTGCACTTCATTGAGTTGGCTTTGCAGCAGCATTTCCGCGATGCCCGACGTGGCGCCAAAGTTGCCGTCGATTTGGAACGGCGGGTGCGTGTCGAACAGGTTGTTGAGCGTCGACTCCCTGAGCAATTCCTGGTACACCTTGTGGGCGTGATCGCCGTCGAGCAGGCGGGCCCAAAAATTGATCTTCCAGGCCTTGCTCCAGCCGGTGCCGCCGTCGCCGCGCAGCTCCAGCGTCTTGCGCGCGGCGGCCGCGTATGGCGCGTTGAGCAGCGGCGAAATCTGGCGCCCCGGATGCAGGGCGAACAAATGCGAGACATGGCGATGTTGCGGGTCCGCGTCCTCCCAGTCGCCGTACCACTCGACGAGGTTGCCCTTGCGGCCGATTCGCAAAGGGCTCAACATGGCGCGCTTTTTTTCGAGCATGGCCGCGTAGTCGCGGTCCGTCCCCAGCGCCTTGCTCGCTTCGATCAGATTGGTGAACAGGTCCCAGATGATCTCCATGTCCATCGCCGACGCGACCGTCACCGCGGCCTTGAAACCGGTCGGATGGAGGTACACGTTTTCGGGCGAAGTCGACGGCGCCGTGACGAGCGCGCCATCCCTCTCGGTGAGCCAGTCGAGGCAGAAGTCGGCCGCGCCCTTCATCAGGGGGTAGGCCACGTCGCGCAGGTAGCGTTTGTCGCCGCTGAAACGGTAATGCTCGTACAAATGCTGCGACAGCCACGGACTGCCCAGCGACCAGTTCGCCCACTTCGGATCGCCGCGCCCTTCCCCGACCGGATTGGTTTGCGCCCACAGGTCGGAATTGTGGTGCACGGCCCAGCCGCGCATGCCGTAATAGTTCTTCGCCGTCACCGTGCCGTTCGCGGCCATACGTCCGATGTGCGCGATCAGCGGTTCCGTCATTTCGGCCAGATTGGTCATTTCAGCCGGCCAGTAATTCATCTGAAGGTTGATGTTGGTGGTGTAATTGCTGCGCCACGAAGGCCGGATCAGGTGGTTCCAGATGCCTTGCAAATTGGCCGGGAAGCCGCCCGGGCGCGACGAGGAGATCAACAGGTAGCGGCCGAACTGGAAGTACAGCTGCTCGAGCCCGGTGTCCGGACGCCCCGCCTTGTAGCGCTTCAGGCGTTCGTCGATGGGCGCCTCGGGCGCCGCCGGCCCCGCCAACGCCAGCTCGACGCGGTCGAAGTATTTCTTGTAGTCGGCCACATGGCGGCGTAGGAGCTCGGCGTGGCCGAGGCCGGCGGCGGCGGCGTAATAGGCGTCTACGGCGGCCGACTCGTTGCGGCCATCCTTGTCCGGGCAGTTGCCGATGCCGCTGAAGCTCGTGGCGGCCGAAATCGCCAGCGTGACCTTGCTGGCGCCGCGCACCGCCAGCCCGTCTGCGAGGGCGTGGACGCGTCCGTCGTTTTCGATGATCCGGGTGCGCCATTCGTAGCGCATGCCATTGCAGACGGCGTCATCCGTGAACACAAGGGGCTTCGGATCGCGTCGCTCGTCGCTGCCGATGCGCGCCTTGGCGCGGAAAACCAATTCCGCAGGCGCGTTCGGCGCCACGTTCACCTCGCGCCGGAAGGCCAGTTCGTGACCGTTGCTCAGATCGAAATCCAAGGCGCCGGGCTTGCTCGAGGTTAAATTTACGACGATCAACTGGTCCGGCGCGGACGCGAACACAGAACGCTCGAAGCGCACGCCATCGGCCTCGAAGGCGGTCGTGGCGATGGCGTTGCCGATGTCCAGTTCGCGCCGATAATTGACGACCGCCCCGCCAAAATGCTGCTTGATCAACAGGTCGCCGAGCGGTTGGTACATCTGGGTGTTGGGGCCCTGCATCTTCTTGAGCAGGCCGACGGCGGCGCCCACATCGTCCCGGAACAGTGCGTCTCGCACGGGCTGGAGATACTTGGGCGCATCCGGGTTGGGATTCGGCGCGGCCGGACCGCCGGTCCACAAGGTCTGTTCGTTGAGCTGAAGCAGTTCGTCGGACGGACGGCCGAAGACCATGGCGCCCAGGCGCCCGTTGCCAATCGGCAACGCCTCGTACCAATCCTTCGCGGGCGCGGCGTACCACAGCGCGGCCGGCGCGGCGCCGGCCATTTGGGGCAAGACCAGGGCCAGGACGATGAGCGTGCGACCCAGCGCGCGGCCACGCCCGGGGCGCGGCATTCTAGGGAACAGGAAACGGAGGGAGTCGATCAGTATTTGCATGCGCCTATGCTAGCGCATGAGCCTGTCTAATACCGATCATCATTTTGACGGGTTCAGCGTGGTTTTTTTGCACGGCTCGTGAGGTAGAGGTGCTGCATATAATCGGCACCGGTTTTTTCGATGTCGACTTTTTGCAAACCTGCGTCGAACGCATCGCGCATCTGCTTGCCGGCCGGCGTGCGCCTGAAACAAACATGGAGCGTCAATTCGCCCAAGGGTTTCGGACTGAAGAATGTGTCGCCGCGCTCCTTCGGCAAATCCAACAGCAGGTAGTGCAGCACCTCGCGGTCGATCGCGATCGCCTGCACTTTCTTGGCGATTAATTTGCGCAGATTGACGGCGTCGCTGGCGGAATTTTCAATCGGCTGTTTTCCGTGCTTGACCATGGCGTCGAATGCCTCGCCGTTCGAATAGCCTTCGACCACCCCGATCTTGACCGCGTTGAGGTCGCTGAGCGCGCTCCAACGCACCGGCGTGGCCTTCATCGTCGCCAGCCCGAGCGTGCTGCTGCCGATCGATTTCGACAGGTGGCAATCGCGCGCGAGACCCTCGGTGTGGTACTCGGGAAAGTAACCTGCGAACGCGGGATCCTTTCCGCCCTTCGCCAGCGTCACCGTCCACTCGAAATAATCGACCGATAAGGCGTAGCCCGCGTGTTTCGCGGCGGCGGCCGCGATCACGGTCGAGAGGCCATCTTTGGGGAGGTTTTTGCCGACGTATGGCAGCCATTCGAGCGTGGCCAGGCGCATCGGCTTGGGACCGCCCTCGGCGCCCGCGGGCAGGCAGAGCAACAACGGCAGCCACAGTGCCAGCCCGCGCGTGATATGCATTTCGTCTCCCCCAACTGATTCATTGACGCGCCGTCTCGGCGGCATGCTCTCGTTTCGTCCAAGCCTATCGCAAATGTTAACTGCGCTCAATCAGAATCGGAAATGCCTGTCGTCGCCGAAGCTATTTCTTGACGATCTTGTCGAGCGTCTGCTCGATCAGTTCGCCCTCGCTGTCGGCAAAGCGCACCCGCACCGGATACCACTCCTGACCCGGCGCGAGCCAGAGGTCGATGGTCTGGTCCTGGCCGTCGGGCGATTGCAGTTTGCTCAGGTGGATCGCCGACACCGTGCCCAGGCCGGTGCGCACGGTTTCCTGCTTGACCACCTTGAAGGTCCAGGACTCGGCATCGCGCCGGCCCGCGACGAAGAACGTCCATTGGGAGCCGGGCGTGAATTTTTCGGGGGCGGCGCGCGCCACGGCGGCCAACTGCCATTGCGCCGTCGTGCGGTCCTGCTCGCCGCCCTTGAGCGGGTAGGTCTGCTTGCTAAGGGAAAAGCTCAGCCGGTCGCGCTGGCGGTCGAAGGTGGCGGTCCACGGGTCTTTGCGGATGCGTTTTTCGTAGACCTGAGAGGGGGCGATGCCGTAATCGTCGATCGTGCCCGTGCTCTTGTTTTCGAGCACGGTGCCGAACAGCGTCGCGCGGGTGACGGTGTCGAGCGAGTATTTGCCGTCGGCCGCGCGCCATTTGGTGAGCGCCTCGCCGGAGATCGAAAAGCCCTTGTGGCGCGCCTTGATCGAGTAATGCAGGTCGGCCGACGGCGGCAGCTTGAACGCGCGCTTGGGCGCGCTGTTCTCTTGCGCGCAGGCGTACGTTAGCGTGCCCGCCAGCGCGACGCCGAGCATTGCGTGCTTGATCAAAAAACCGTTTTTACCTGCCACTGCCATATAACTTTCCCGCGTCCGTGATTTAAATCTTAGTGACAGTATGGAGCATCTGCCGGGTGTGCCGGAGTTCCTTGGTTAGCAAGTGTAACCCGGCGCGCTGTGTTTTCGCCGACACAGGCCCGCCGCGCCGGGCCGGTCCAAACGGCAACGCGCACAACAAGCTTTGAATGCATGTTAATTTTCTGCTACGCTGAAGCCTCTTAACAATGGAGAGTGCCATGCTGAAACCCCCTATGCCCAACATTCCCGGCGTCGGCGCCGTGTCCGACACCCTCGATTTCGTCAAGAATCTGTGGGGCAGCATGAGTGTACCGGGCATGAGCATTCCGGGCATGGCGGCGCCGACCTTGTCGGTCGAGGATCTCGACAAGAAAATTGCCGACCTCAAGGCGGTCGAGTCCTGGCTCAATGTGAACACGGCGATGCTGCGCGGGACGATCCAGGCGCTTGAAGTCCAGCGCGGCACGATCTCGACCCTCAAGTCGATGGGTGCGACGCTGGCGGCGGCGGTCAAGCAGCCGGGCGCGAACGAGAAGTCGGTGCTCGAGGCGGCGCCGTTCGCGTCGGCCTTTTTTGCGCAGCCGGTCGCCGAAGCGGTCAAGGAGCGCGACGAAGCGCCGGCGGCGGCCAAGCCGGATGCCGCAGCGCTGCCCAATCCGGGCGCGTGGTGGAATATGCTGCAGGACCAGTTCAAGAGTGCGGTGAGCACCGCGATGTCGTCCGAGGCGATGGCCAACGCCAGCGCCATGGCGCAGGACGCGGCGGCCAAACTGGCGGCGGCCTCGGTGCGGCCGGCGGAGCAGTTTTCAAAGGCGATGGCCAAGGCGACGCCGCCTGCGGCCGCGCCGGACAAGGCGCCTGCCAAAAAGCGGGCGGCTGCCAAGCCTGCGGCGCGCAAGCCGAAGGCACCGAAGCCGTAGGAGCCGAAGCCGTAGAAACCGTAGGAGCCGTAGCGCTAAAACGTTAACAGCCAAAACCAACATCGTCCTCGCGGAGGCGGGGACCCATAGAACAGTTGCTAATCGCGAACGTTCTATGGGTCCCCGCCTCCGCGAGGACGATGTGGTGGTGATTCTGGCGTTTGCGATACTGTCGGACTAGTACACATCGCGCCGATACCGCCCCTCGTCCGCCAACTGCTCGAGCCGCGCCTTGCCCAATTCGGCCTCGAGCACCTCGTGCACCCCCGCCGCCATGGTCAGCAAGCCGCCACAAACGTAAATCGCCGCACCCCGGTCGACCCAGTCGCGCAGCGCCGCGCCCGATTCGCGCAGCACATGCTGCACATAGCGCCGCGCTTCCTGGTCGCGCGAGAACACCCCGTCAAAACGCACCAGCGTGGCCATCGCGCGCGAGGCCTCGACATCCTCCCGATAATGGAAATCGCTCGCCTCGTTACGCTCGCCAAACACCAGCCAGCAGTCGACAGAACGGAAATCGCGCTCCTTGAAGTGCGCGCGCAGGCCGGCCATGCCGGTGCCGTTGCCAATCAAAATCAACGGACGCCAAAGGTTGTCGCCGATGCGGAAGCGCCGATGTTCGCGCACCCGCAGCGCGACCGGCTCCGCCATCGGCGCGTGCAGGCACAAGAAACCCGACGCCAATCCGTGCGCGCCGTCCGCGCGCCGGTGCAGGCGCACCAGCAGCTCGAGTCGCCCTTCGGCCGGCAGCGAGGCGATCGAATATTCGCGCGGCAGGCCAGGCTCGCCGGGCACGCTGACCTGGGCCAGGTCGCCCGCCTCCCACTGCGGAAACACACCGTCGGCCGGCGCCAAGGCGATGCGGTACACCGCTTCGCCGGCGCTGCCCGCATTGATGTGGGTCCGTTCCACGATGCGCCAATCGGCATACGCCGGCTCGCTCCAGTCGGGCGCGTCGAGCGCGCCGGCGAGGTGGCACAGATGCTCCTGCCACGCGGTGATGGCCGGCGCCGCGCCGCGGTCGACCTCGATGCGTTCGAACAGCGGGGTCGCGCCGCACGCGCCCAGCCACTGGTCGAGCGCGCGGCCAAAGCCGCAATATTCGGCATAGCTGCTGTCGCCCAGCGCCAGCACCGCATAGTGCAGGTGGTCCAGCTTTGGCACGCCCTTCATTTCGGTGCGTACAAAACGCAGCGCGTTGTCGGGCGGGTCACCCTCGCCGTAAGTGCTGACGATGAACAGGATGCGCTCCGATTGCCGCAACTGCGCCGGCTCGAGTTCGGACAAGCTGCACGCGAGCGCCGACAGGCCGGCCGTTTTGAGCGTGGCCACGGTCTGCTGCGCGAGCTGCTCGGCACTGCCGGTCTGGCTGGCATAGGCGACGATCCATTGCACCGGGCGCGTGGCCGCACGCTGGCTCAGGCGCCGCCGCAGCACGATCGCCGCGCACAGCAGCAGCCACGCCAGCAGCATCGCCGCCGCGCCCCACAGGCGAACCGGATCGGACGTCATGCGAGCATCCCGCGCATGCGCGTGCTCATGTGTTCTTGCATCTGCAGCCCGTCGCGCACCAGCATGCGCGCGGCAAAGCCGGCACGCTCGGCGTAGGCCATGCCCTCGACCGGGCCAAGCACGGTCAGCGCGGTCGACAGCGCATCGGCCATCATGCAGTCGGCATGCACCACGGTGACCGAGGCGACGCCGTTTTTGATCGGCCAGCCGCTGCGCGGGTCGAGCGTATGCGCGTGCCGCTCGCCGCCGGCCTCGTAGTAGCGGCGGTAGTCGCCCGAGGTCGCGACCGACAGGCCGTGCAGCGCGAGCGCGAGTTCGCCGCTGTCGCCTTCGAGCGGTTCGAGCATCACCCACCAGGGCTGCCCGTCGGGCTTCATGCCGGCGCCGCGCAGTTCGCCGCCGACCTCGACCAGATAGTGTTCAAAGGCGAGCGTGTCCAAATAATCGGCCACGCGGTCGACCGCGTAGCCCTTGGCGATCGACGACAGGTCGAGCGCGACGCCGCCCGGTTGCAGCAGGCGGCGCGCGGCATGGTCCAAGCTGATACGGTGCGCGCGCGCATGCCCTTGCACGCGCTCGACGTCGGCCGCCGTGGGCGCGCAGAACCCGGCCTCGTCGAAGCGCCCGTTGGCGCCGAAACCCCACAAGTTGACCAGCGCGCCGGCGCTGTGATCGAAGGCGCCGCCGCTGGCCCGCGCCACGCCCTCGGCGCACGCGAGCACCTTGTAAAACGCGGGCGGCAAGGCGTGCCAGCTGTCCGCGGCGGCGCTGTTGAAGCGTCCCAGGTCCGAGCCGGACACCCAATGGCTCATCTGCTCGACCACCAGCGCGAGCTGGCGCGCGATGCCCAGTTCGAGCGCCGGATCGGGCCGGCCTTCGGCGCCGAACAGTTGAACCGACCAGTTGGTGCCCATGCTCGTGCCGCCGAAGCGGTGCAAGCTGCTCGTGGCGGCAGGCGGCTGGCCGCTGATCTCGGCGGGTACCAGTACTCGTCGCATCGATTACTGCGACTGGATCTCGAGCGTGGCCGCGTACAGCAGTTTGCGCGAGGCGGCCGGCGCCGCTTGCGCCGACGCGCCCGGGAAGCCGGCGTTAAGCCAGTACATGCCCGCCGCCGGCAGCGTGACGGTGGCCTCGCCCTTGGCATCGGTCGTAAAGCGCAGCTCGCCGAGCAGGCCGCGGTGGCGCACGCCGCCCGGCACCAGGCTGAAGCCGAACTTGGCGGCCGGTTTGCCGTCGATCAGAAAACGCCAGCGCGCCTGCTCGCCGGCGCGCAGTTCGTTCGGGTGGGTCAGCGGCTCCATCTCGATGCCCACGCCCGACAGCTTGAACGGCGTGCCGCCCGAACGGCCGGCGGTGACGTAGGTCTCGACGCGGTTATGCGTGTTGACGACCTGGAGTTCCTCGGCGTTGGCCGGCACTTCGGCCGCCATCGCCGCGGCGTTGCCGCGCCAGCGTTTCGGCTCGCCATTGAGCTTGTAGTTGGCCATCGTGATTTCGCTCACGAGGCTGGCCTTGTAGGTGCCCGGCTTAACCAACTTGAGGTCGAATCCGTTGCGCAGCTTGCCCATGAAACGGTTCTCGGGCGTGACGGCCGCGCCGTCCGGGCCGGTGACCACGAGCGCCGCGAGGTCGAGCGCGACGGTGTCGAAATCAAACAAATTTTCGGAGTTGGCCGCGTCGACCGTGACCCACGGGTCGCGCCCTTCGACCACGGTGGCAGACGGCAGCAACCAGCTGCGCGCGGCCAGTGCGTTCAGCGACAGGCCCGCGAGCATCGCGAGCAACAGGGTTTTCTTGATCATGTTCAGGTCCTCGGCGGGCTTAAGGTTTGACTTGCAAAGTGGCGCTGCGCAGCTCTTCCTTGCCTTTGGCCGGCACCGACAGCGCCTTTTTCACGGGCCATTGCATCGGCATGCGCACCAGCTCGCGCCCCCCTTTTTCGCGCGCCACTTCGAGCACGACGGTGTAGGCGCCGGGTGCCAGCTTGTCGAGCGTCGTCTTGGCCGTGGCAAAGGTCAGCACCGATTCGCCGGGCGCGCGCGTGGCGCCGCTGACACCGTCCATCGGCATGGTCAGGTCGCGCCCGGTCTTGCGCCACCACTGGCGCACATCCTTGAGCCACTTGGTGCCGCCGTTGTCCTTCTTTTTAACGTCGTACAGCACTGCGAGGTTGGCCACGACCGACTGGTCGGCGCCCTCGAGCCAGACCGCGATATACGGGCGGTGGTACTCGGCCACGTTCAACTGCGGCAGGTCGATCTTGAGTGTGAGGTCGGCCGCCATGGCGGAGCCGCCGAGCAAGGGAAGCCCCAGGGCGAGGGAATAGGAGATTTTCACGGAGTGCCTTTTAGATGAATCAATGAATGAAGAGCATGGCTATCATTGCCGGCAACAACAAGCCGAAGCCGACCAGTGGCCATGTCACTGGCCGATTCTGCGAATGCAGTTTGAGGATCAGGAAACCGGTGACCGCGAACACGAGGCAGGCGACGGCGAACAGGTCGAGGAACCAGCTCCATGCCACGCCCGTGTGCCGGCCCTTGTGCAAGTCGTTGAGCCACGAAATGGCGCCGCGGCTGGTTACTTCGAATTCGCTCGCGCCGTCCGCCAGCCCGATGCGCATCCAGGCGTCGCCGCCGGGACGCGGCAGCGGCAGGTAGATTTCGTCGGCGCTCCATTCGGCTTCGATGCCGCCGACGTCGCGGCCCCAGGTGCGCTCGATCCAATCGGTCGCACGCGGCGGCAGCACGGCGCGCGTGCCGTCGCGGGTCGCGGCGAGCGCGCCCAGCTCGGTCAAAAGAATCTTGGGCGCGACCGCTTTTTGGCGCACCACGACCGGCTTGGCCTCGATCTGGCTTGCATGGTTGAGCGTGATGCCGGTGATACTGAAAAGCACGATGCCGACCAGGCACAGGGCCGAGCTGATCCAGTGCCATTGCAGCAGGGTGCGCAGCCAGCCGGCGCGCTGCGTGCCTTGGGCCACGCCGCTCACGGGGCGCTGCGCGCGGCGCGCGTCGATGTAATGGGGTCCAGCATCATGCCAAATCGCCTTGCAAAAAAATGCCCCGGATCATGCGGGGCAGGACTACGTTCCCGGTATGGAGAAATAGCTTAACATTGCTGAGTTGGTTTGTAAATGAGAATTGTTCTCAATAGCAGGATGGGTTTCAAAGGGGTGTTTATTGTGTTTACGCGCGGCCTGGCATGAATAGCAATCTGATAAGCGATTGCTTCGGACCGCGGTTCGACGCCTTGCACGCTTTGCCGCAGCTGCTGCACCGGCGGGGCGGCAGCCTGCGTGGGCCGGTCGAGGTGAGGGAACGGCGCTTCAACAATGGCGACAAGTTCACGTCGATTTTTGCGCCGGTCGGGCGCCTGCCCGACGGCTATTAGATCGAGCGCACCGGGTCTTTACCCGCCTAAATAAACTGCCCTTCCCGCAACCATTTGTTCGCAACGAACTTGACCCCGCTAAGGACCGGCATGCCGCCATGCAGCGTGAAAGGATCGGGCACGCCGTCGGGGGTCACGTTCGAAAAGAAAACCGCGCCGCCTTTTTTAGGCGACACCTCGAGCCCGAGTTTGGGGAAATTGGTGCCGCCGCCGCTTTCGACGTCGTTCAGGTAGAGCACGAAGGTAGCAACGCGCTGGCCGCCGCGGTCGAACAGCCTTGCCTGCCCGGGCTGGGAGCGGTCGAACCAATCGAAGTGCGGCTTGTACTCGGCGCCTTGGGTATAGCGCAATATTTGCAGGCCCTCGCCGCGCTCAACCGGCCATTGCGCGATTGCCGCGAGGCGCGCCTCGAGCCGCGCCGCGACCTCGATCTCGCCGCGTGCGATAAACGAACCGCTGCTGGTGCGTGCGCTGTGCAGCACGTTGTCGCCCTCGGTGCTACCGACGACCCGCGACGGTTCCATTTTCGATTCGCTGTAGGCGACCAGGATGTCGCACTCTTCGTCGCTGAGCACGTTGCCGAGCACGACGATGCGGGGCGCTTCGATGGCCAGCAAGATGCTCACTTCGCGGTCCGGCGTGCTGATCGTATTTTTGCCGGTGTCGATCATCGGGCGCGCGATGGTCCCGGTGGCAGCCGCCGCTGCGACGGGCTCGGCGGTGGTGACGGGTTCGGCATTAGCGGCCCGATCGCCGATGGCGGCAGGCACCGGTTCGACGACCGCAAGCGATTTGCCGATGGCGGCAATTCCCGCTTCGATCGCCGTGCAAGCGACCGGCCGGCTGAACTGGCCATCGCGCACCATAATGCCGATCAGGTCGTCTACCTTGCAACCACGCCCCAAGCCGTCGGCGATCCAGGCCTGCCAATTGCCGGGAATCGACTTGCCCGCGACGCTCTGCGCCACCATGTTTGCGACATGGTTCGGCGCGCGTCCTGTCCCTTGATTCTTCGACTTGCGCATAGGTTTCCAGTAAGTTGGTGCGAGCGACAGTTTTACAGTTATGTTTGTTCGAGACAAGCGTTGGATTGTCGGGGCGAAACCGAAATTTGACCTCATCCGGGCCTTCAAGTTCCATCGAGTAAAACCGCCACCAATTCAAAAATGCATGGAAACGGCCTTCCCTATTCATTTCTGCATAGCCCACAGCGGCCGGATGCAGCGATAGCCGACCGTTCGCGTGCACAGAACCAGTCAACGCAAGAGTACTGAACAGCTAAGTCCACGCCGCCGAGGGCATCGGCAGCCCGGCTGTCGGCATCGCGAAGCCATCGTCGCGGCTGAACCAAGCGATGAAAAGGCGCTCGGGCTTTTGATCCTGGTTCGGCCACGCGGCCGGCCGCTGCGCTTCGGCGCGCCGAAGTGCGTCCGCGACATCCTGGATCGAATTCGGCCTCCGCTCGGGCGACGCACCTGCGATCCTGCTCTGGTGCCGCCTAAAATGTCCCATTCGCTGAACGCCGCGCAAAGGTAGTGTCATAACGTTAGGAAAGGCTACGGGGCTGTCGCCTTTGACAGGACGTTGGGGTTGGGGCACTCCGCAGACGGCGCATGCGCACTGACATTGTTGTGAGTTCGCAGGTGCGGCAAGCGGGGTGCCGGGCTTTATGGACGTCATGGGCGTCGTGGGGGGCGTGGACGTAGTGGGAGACGTAGTCGGTGACGCTAAATTCAAGGCCTCGGGCGCCGGGCGTGCAGGGCGTGGGCGTTGACGCGACCGTAGCGTTTCGGCGAGCTTCCATTCGCCTGAATTCGGTAGGCGAATCCAAAGACACTTCCAGGCATTGCGTCGCATGCCGCCGACAGCATTGACAAAACCGCTGGGCGAGAAGGCCCGTCCGTCATAAAGAATCGCCTCGCCCTCAACCACACAGTGATGGTTTTTGCACTTGAACGCCGTGCGCAGCAGCGTGCCATGGGGTAGGAACAGCGCCTTCCATTGGTACCCGGAATTTGCCGACTCGGTCAGCCCTTCGGGGTTGTGGCGGCAGGTCCATTCTTCGATCGCCTCTTCGGCGATTTGCCATTCCTCCTTTTCGCCCGGACTTACAACGGCGCCCCCTAATAATTGCGCATAAGCATGTTGTGAAACGGGAATCTGAGCGAAGGCTTGTGGGTGCTGTAGTTTCATGGTTTTCTCCTTTTGGCACTATTTGGCTCGGTACGGTCCGGGTTTGCACGCTCGTTGCACGCGTGTACACGATAGCTTCGCGGTTCTGTGCTATATCAGTTCGATTCGATCGGATAAATGCACGATTTTTTACGAAGGCGTAGCGTGCTGCACTTACGAGGGCGCTAGCGTGCTGAACTTATGAACGCGCTAGCGTGCTGTACTTTGTTAGACTCGCTGAGCGGGTATCGTTCAGACTCTTTTTTAATCGAGAGATAGCGAATCGCGAGCGCGAGGTACCGAGCGACAACCGTGTAGATTCGCACCGTAATCGACCGCGGCCGGCGTAAACCGGATGAATACGGACCTTTTTGGCGTTCGGCTGTTTTTTAAAGGGAGCCGGCGAGGCGGGGAGTTGCACAAGGGCATTTTCGACGTTTGATACTAGACGGAAATTAGTCGCATAGCTCAGTAGAAAGTGACGCAGATTTCGCTTTGCGATAAAAAACTCGATCCATTCAAAAATGCATAGTTCCGGCCTTCCCTATCCATTTATGCATAGCCCGAGTGGTGCCCTCCGACCCAGAGCACGCGCTTCGCCAACGAGTACGTGCGCCTCGTCGTCGCTCCTTGCGCGTTAGGGAAAGGCCCTTCCTTTGCTGGTCCAGCGTCCGCCGGTCAGCTTGGCGCCGGTGCCGCTCAGATCATCTGCAGCGTAGGCCGGTGCCTCGACCGCGATCCGCCAGACCGGTACGGTCAAGCGTAAGCCCCGACCGTACCGCCGAGCGCCGGCAGCGGCTTGGTCAGCCAGCCGGACACCCAGCGCGCCGCGTCAAAGCCGGCTGGTTCGCCGGATTGTTCGACCATGGCCTGCGCCCGTCCGCCCCTGTTATCATCGCCATTAGCGACCAATGTTCCAAGGTAGACCATGTGCATTAATTTCCGCCCTCCGCCCCCTGAGCTGCTCGAAGCCGTCATCGGCGCGCTGACCGATATGTACCGCGACTGGGACTGGCCGAGCGAAACCTGGAAAGACTATCCCGCGCCCATCATCCGCGCCAACGCCGACGGCGCGCGCGAACTCTGCCTTGCCACCTACGGCATGGTGCCGCGCAAACACATCCCCGAGGGCGTCAAGGTGTTCGACACCATGAATGCGCGCGCAGAAACGATCGGCGAGCGCCGCTCGTTCGCGCCCGCATGGCGCAAGGCGCAGTTGTGCGCGGTGCCGATGACGTGCTTCTTCGAGCCGGGCTACGAAAGCGGCAAGGCCGAGCGCTTCGGCATCGGCAGGCAAGACGACGGCATGTTCTCGGTCGCGGGCCTGTGGCGCGAATGGGGCAACGCCGACGGCGTCATCGGCACCTCGTTCACGCAACTGACCATCAACGCCGACGACCACCCGCTGATGCGGCGCTTCCATAAACCGGGCGACGAAAAACGTTCGCTGGTCGTGATCCCCGACGACGAGCTCGACGCCTGGCTCACATGCCGCGACCCGGAGCTCGCGCGCAGTTTTCTGCGCCCCTTCCTTCCCGAAACAATGAAGGCATGGCTCGCACCGTTGCCGCCGCGCGTGCCAAAACCCAAACCGCAAAAAACCATCGCGACACCGGTACCGGGCGCGGGCGAGCTGTTTTGAGCGTGCCGCAGTTGGCGCCATGCTGACGCGCGTGCGCACCGGCCTCGGCTGGTTGCGCGCGCCCTGCGCCCTGCTCGACGCCCGGCTCGCGCAAGGCGAGCTCACGTTCCGCCTCGACCTGCCGGTCATGGGACGCAGCTTGCTCACGGGCGACCCGGAGCTGATCGCGGGCATCGTCAAGAACAAGGACCTGATCGGCGGGCGCGGCACGCAAGCCCTGCGCCCGGTGGTCGGCGAGCACAGCCTGATCGTGCTCGAAGGCGCGCAACACGAACGCCACCGCACGCTGATGCTGCCGCATTTCTTTACCGGCGACATGACCGTGCACGACGCGCTGACCCGCAAATGGGTCGCGCGCGCGATCGAGGCGCAGCCGCCGCAGTCCTGCTTCTCGGGCATGAAGTTCACGGCCGACATCACGCTCAACATCATCATCGAGGTGCTGTTCGGCACGCTGGCGCCGGCCCGGCACGCGCATGCCGTCGGCCTGGTCCGCAAGTGGCTCGGCTCGTTCACCAATCCGGCGATCCTGTTCCTCAAACCATTGCAGCTGAACCTAGGCGAGCGTTCCGCCTGGGGACGTTTTTTGAACAACCGCAGCGCGCTGCACCGCTTCATCGAAGACTTGCTGGCCGCGCCGGACACGGGTGGCGTGCTCGGCACCATGATGCGGCAGCGGCGCGCGGGAACGGCCGACGTCAGCGACGCCGAGCTCGTATCGCAAATGGTGACCTTCCTCATGTTCGGGCACGACACGAGCGCCGCGGCGATGGGCTGGTTCTTCCACCACATCTTGCAAGATGCGCAGGCGCTGGCGGAAATATGCGACGAGATCGACCAGTGCCGCGCCGGCGCAGGACAGGCGCCGCCCGACCCGGAGCAGCTAATCCTGCTCCGCTCCGCCATGCACGAAAGCATGCGCCTGTCCCCGGTCGTGGTGCACCTGACGCGCCACGCGCTCAAGCCGACCAGCGTGGGGGACTTTCAGATTGCCGCCGGCGAACGTGTGCTGCCGTGCATGTACCTTGCCCAGCGCAACCCCGCGGTCTTCGCGCAGCCGGATCGCTTCATTGCGCGCCGTTTCGTTACCCCCAAGCCCGAATGGCGCCATGCGTATTTCCCGTTCGGGCTCGGCAACCGCCTGTGCGCCGGCATGCCGTTCGCGCTGCGGCAAATGGTGCTGATCGCGTCCGAAATGCTTGGCAATAGCAGCTTCGAGCTTGCCAATGCCGCGCCCGCCAAGCCGGTCCGCAATATGGTCCTGATCGTCCCCTCGGGCGGCCCCTTGCTGCGGCGGCTCACGTGATACCCACCACCCATAAAGTCCTGGTCGTCACCGGCGGTCTGCTAAACGAGAAAGAAACCTCGGTCATCCGCGCGGCCCGCAAACAGATGCTGCAATGGCGCGCGGCCGAATCCGCCTGGCTCGACCTCAAGATCAAACTGGTCATGGCCGAATCGCTCGTCAGTGCCGAGGTCGCGCGGCGCATGGCCGGCCGCAAGCTGTCGGAACAGGTGCGCGCCTACTTCGCGCAGTCGGCATCGCAAACCGGCACGCCGGAACTGACCGAGGTCGTGCTCACAACCTTGCTGCGCCAGGAGCAAATGCCGTACGCCACGGCGACGGTCGACGATGTATTCGGACAAAGCGCGGCTTTCCGGCAACAGCTCGCCGACTGCAGCACGGTGTTCCTGTCGGCCACCCTGCTGCGCGATCTCAGCGAAGTAGTGCCCTTGCTCAACTTGCTCAAAACCCCGCACAACCGCATCGTGCTCGGTGGCGCGCTGGCAAACCTGCTCGCCGACGACTGGCCCGGCGTGCCCGAGGTCGACTTGCTCGCGGTCGGCTACGGCGAATTGCTCGTGCCCGCGCTCGGACGCTACATCCGCAGCGGCTTCACCGAACTGGTGGCGCCGCCGTCGGGCCGGATCGAGCAACGCACCCACACGCGCGTGCTGCGCAGCGGCGTGCCCGACAGCCGCGACCTCGACTTCCTGCCGACGCCCGACTGGGCCCAGGCCGAGCGCGACTACGGCCGCCGCTTCGACATGCTGTATTACGAAAGCGTGCGCGGCTGCCCGTACCGCTGCAACTTCTGCAACTACCCCTACTTGTTCGACGACACGCGCTTCCGCTACAAGAGCGCGCAAAAAATCGCCGACGACTGGCAACGCTACACCGAGGAGACAGGCGCGAAGTACATCACCTGCCTCGACTCGCTGTTCACGATGCCGCGCGCGCGCCTGAGCGCCTTGTGCAACGAACTCGTGAAACGGCGCATCGACCTCAAGTGGATCTGTTACGCCCGCGCCGACGACCTCGCCCACGAAGACATCGTGCGCATGATGCGCGAAGCCGGCGCCCACCAAGTGCAGATTGGCATCGAGTCGGGCGACCAGCAACAGCTCGACAATATGGATAAGCGCTGCACTGTCGAGGCCAACCACCGCGCGCTCGAAAATTGCCGCAGGCTGGGCCTGACCTCGATCATCTCGCTGATTGTCGGCTTCCCCGGCGAAACCACGCAAACGCTAGAACGCACCTACCGCTTCCTCGAGGCGACCCCGCCCGACTTTTACTTCCTCGCGACCTTCAGCACGCGTGTGGCGAACGTGCCGATTCTGAGCGAGAAAAACCGCCTGCGCTTCGGCCTGCGCACCGACAACAATCCGAATACCGTTGCGCCATATTGGGAGCACGACACGATGTCGTCCGCGACCGTGGGCAACCATGTGCGCGCCCTCAACGAGCGCCTCATGCAAAACCGGATCGGCCTGAACGCGCCGATGTTTTACGCCGGCATGCTCGGCTACGACGTCGCCCAGCGCGAGGCGCTGCTCGAATTCCAGCACGGGGCCGCCACCGGCCATGGCTTGCTCAAGGGCGGCTTCAACCTGGCCAACCGCTGGCTCGACCACAAATTGGGGCGCAGCATCGAAAAGAACCGGCTCGCCTGGCCCGACCACGCATCGGCGCATACGAGCGTGCTGAGCGAATTCTCCGGTCCGGATTCAAGCAAGCTGCGCAATCCGATCGCCCTGCACCGCATCGTGGCCGACAAGCCATGAGCGCGGCTGCCTTACCCACGAAACCGGCGCTACGGCTGTATCTGGCGATGTATCTCGGCTTGCACGCGCTGTTCGCAGTCGTCTACGGCGGCGCAAACTGGCTGGCCGCAAGGCATGCAAATCCGATGCACTACTACGCCGCGTGGGAGCGCGAGGTCGCTTTCGTCCCCATGATGATCTACCCGTATATGTCGATCGCCCTGCTGTTCTGGGCGCCGCTGTTCCTGCTCGACGAGTCGCGCATGCGGCGCCTGGGGCTGGCCGCGACCGTCTGCATGCTCGTCGCGGGCCTATGCTTTGTGTTTGCACCCGGCATATACGCCTTCGCCATCGCGCCCGCGATGCCGCCCGCCGGCACGCTCGAGGCAAGCTTGTTTGCCGCCATGCGCACACTCGACCAGCCCTACAACACCGCGCCGTCCCTGCACGTGGCGCTGAGCACCCTGTTCGTGCTGGCCGTGCGGACGGGCAAACTTTCCGCGTTATTTTTCGTGTGGCTCGGGGCAATCATCGTATCGGTGCTGCTGGTGCACCAACACCACCTTTTCGACGTGTTCACCGGCGCCCTGCTTGGGGCGGGCTGCTACGCGGCGTTCTGCCGCGATTCGGCGCGCACATGAGGCGTGCTGGGCAAACGTTTGGGTGAAGGTTCGGTTACGGGAACCGGGCCGCGCCACATGCGCCAATATTGCGGCCAAAAACTGACCGGCGCCACGCTGCGCTTGCCCTGCTCTTCGAGCGCCGTCCATGGCAGCCAGGGCTTTTGGTGGTGCACGAGATCCCAATTTCCATGCAACAGGATCGCCGACATGAACTTGCCCGAGCGCAGGTTCAGCGCGCCGTTGATGACGTCGCGCGGCGTGAAAGCATGCGTGACGTACTGCCGCGTCGACCAATGGAAAGCGAAGCACGCGTACATGATCAACAGCGAACTCCAGCGCAAATCGAACAGATAGAACAGCCCCGTCCAGAACGCGAGCATCAGCACCACCTCGCGCCGGATCCGGTTGATGCCGTGCTTTTCAAAATCGTCGAACAACACCGCCGTGGTGCGCGCCTTACGGAACGGCGCCGTTCGCAGCAAGGCGGGGAAAGTCGCCAGCAGCACAGTGCCGACAGGAATGCACGGCCAAAACCAGCCGCACATGAGCCCGTACCACTGCCCCAGCTTGAGGAACATATTATCGCCGGGATAGTACAGATCGAACATCTCGTAATCGGTGCGATTGCAGCAATGGTGCACGGTATGCGTGACCTTGAGCATCGAGAACGGCATCGGAAACAGAAAGCCTGCAAGCACGCCGAGTCGCTGATTCCATGCGGGATCGGGATGCAGATTCTCGTGCGTGGCCTCGTGCATCAGCGCGTAATTGCTCAGCAACACAAAAGAGAAAACTATCCCGACCGGCAAGGACCAGACCAGCGGCAGGTGCGCGCCGACCCACAGCAGGCCCAAGGTGAGGGCCAACACGATTACCAGGAGTAAAACGTTCAGGCGCGCATGGATTGGCGGCGTCTGTTTAGTCATGATCATTGCCCACGCAAGAAGCTAAAGAAACGGTATAGCAGCGGAATCACTTCGGGGCTGCGGAAGAAATGGTCGGCGCCCCACACCGGATAGGCCGGACCGCCATCGAGGATGGCATCGCGGCAGACCACCATGCCGTCGTTGGGGCCGAACGGGCTGACCGCGCGGTAACGCTTGATCAGGGTTTTCTGAATATGCGCGCCGAGCGGGATAGCCACGAAGCTGAACACTTTCATTTGCGGCGGCAGCACGATCGGCTTGCGCCAGTACGGATGATCGGTGCGCATCTCCCGCAACAAGTCGTAACCGGCGCCGAACAGGCGGCAAATGGCGCGGTACTTGAGAGCACCAAAGCGGGTTCTGGTGTGGTGGTCCGCCACCTGCGAGCCGCCCACCACGCCACATACGTTGATCCAGCCGCGCAGCGGCGCAGCGGCCGCCTCGGCCGGGTAGAGTTGCAGATAGGCGCGGAAGTCGGCGTTGCCCTTGCTGATGCCAAATATCCATATCTGCGACGCGGTTTCGTGCGCGAGCGCATCGCGGATGATGCGCGCGTTCTCGGTACTCGTGCCCATGCTTTTGATCGGAATGGTCCCCACCGAGAAGCCGCATTGGCGTGCGATATCGGCGGCAAACCGGCCGTCGGCGCCGGTCTCAGGATAGAGCCCGTAGAACAAGGCTGGAATGATGAGAATCTTGACGTCGAGCGGCGCGTGGCTGGTCGAGATTTTCTCGCCCTCGACTGCGGCGATGAAAGCGGCGTGCACCGGCGATGCATGCACGGCCTGGAACAATAGCAGCGTGGCAAAGTCGAGGCCGTGTTCGGCGGCGAGCTCCCTGAGTTCGCCGGCCGAAGGAAGCCTGCCGGCGAGCGTCTCGACATGCGGGCGCGTCGCTTGGCCGAGCATGACATCGTCGACAGGCGCCGAAATATAAAACTTACCCATTGGCCGGCACAGGCTTGGGCTGCGAAAGCGTATGGTATCGACCCGCATCGATCACGACTTCCTGCGCCGCTGCGGCGCCGCACCAATAGACCTTGGCCGCCACTTTGGCCGGCGCTTTCTCGCCAAGGCCGAACAACAGGCGCCGGTCGTTCTGCGCCGAAAAGCCATTTATCACAAGCACTTCACGCCACTGCGTCTTTTGCACACCGTCTTGTTCGTGCGAAATGACGACCTTGGTGCCCACCGCATCGCTGTTGCAGCCGGTGCCATTGCCGCGCAGGTCGAGCCCAACCCAGCCATTGCTGCCCGATTGGGCCTGGTTGCGATAGATCGAGACCGGCGCGAACTGGCGCGTGATGAGCATATCGAGCCGGCCGTCGTTGTTAAAGTCGACCAGGGCGACGCCGCGCGAATTGCCTTCGCGCGTCAGGCCGACCTGCGCGGCAACGTCGACGAAATGCTGGCCGCGGTTGAGGTAGACCCGATTGCGTTCGTTCGGAAAAATGCAGCGTCCGCGCAAGTCGGCCCAGCGGTCGGCAAAGCCGTGCACATCCGGCCGGGTTAGCGCGATCTTGTCGTTCCAGTACCAATAATCGGGGCAACCCGCCCCCACCTTGTCGTAGGCGTTGTCGACCATGCCGTTGGCCTGCACGATGTCGAGCTTGCCGTCGAGATCGAGGTCGCCCGCCGCCGCGCCCCAGCCGAAGCGCTTTTCGTTGAGCGCGTTGCGGCCCGCCGCATGGTCGCTCCAGCCGGCGGGCGTGCCCGGCTTTCCGCTGTTCATCCAGAGCAGGCTGCCTTCGGCCTGCAATTTCTCGTGCACGTTCGAAATGTAGATGTCGGCGTATCCATTGTTGTCGAAGTCGGCCAGCGTCGCGTTCATGCCCTTGTAGGTGTCGCGCCCGATCTGGCCCGTGATGCTGCCCTTGACCATCGCGAATTTCCCGTTGCGTTGGTTCAGCAGCAACTGGTCGGGCCCGAAATCGTTGGCCGCGTACAAGTCCGGCCAGCCGTCGCCGTCCAGGTCGCCAAAGCCGATCGAGGTGGTCCAGCGATGTTCGCCGGCGAGGCCGAGCTGTTCCGGCGGCAACTTTGCAAAGCCGCTGCCCGTGTTGCGCCACAGCGCGATGCCGCCGCCGTTGTTGGCGTCGTGCCAGGTGCGGTGCATGAAATCGAACATGCGGCGGTCGCCCGCGTAGGCCGGCGCCGGCAGCCTGAAGATATTGAACGGCACCGGCGTGTTATAGCCGCGCAGCATCGGGCTGGTGACATTGGCGATCACCATGTCGAGCTTGCCGTCGTGATCGTAATCGGCCGCGTTGGCCGCGATGCTGACCGTGTACTCGTTCAGGCCGAGCTGTTCGCTGACATCGACAAATGCAAGCGTGCCCCCGCCGATCAACTGGTTTTGCAGCAGGCGCGTCTTGCCATAGCCGATGGTGACCAGCAAATCCTGATCGCCGTCATTGTCGTAGTCGAGGAACATGCCGCCCGAAGGCAGGCCATGGACCTCGGGATGGGCCGCGATTTCGCCCAGGATCGGCACCACGACGCGCTCGAAGGTAAAGTTGCCGCGGTTGCGATAGAGCGCGACACGGTCGTTCGCATGCTTGAGCGGCAGCGTCAAGAACATGTCTTGCAAGCCATCGTTGTCGATGTCGGCAACGGCAGCGGCATCGCCGACGGACAACAACCACTTGCCGATATGGGCGATGCGGGGATCGACCTGGGTGAGCACATCTCCCTGCTGGGAGCCGACCTGCGACTGGCTCGGCGCGATCTCGACCAAATTAAAATTTGCACGCTCCCCCTGCTCCACGGCGGCGATGCTGTGCGCGCCAAACCACAGCAAGCCCCCGGCCGCTCCCAAGGTGGACCAGCGCCGCAGGCCGAAGCGCAGCCGTTCCTTTAGCCCTGCCCAGCCTTCGCGCAAGGCGTTGGCATGCTGCCACAGGAACATCAAACTCGCGAAAATAAATGCCGCGAAAAAGAAGGTGTAAAGGCTTTCTTTCAAGTGCAGCAAAAAGTCGAACGTGGCGATCGCGAAGCCGGCCAGGATCTGCTTGTTGCGCGGCCCCGGCGAAGTCTGCGGATCGGTGATCATGAAAAAGGTGAACAGGTAGAACGTCGGCGCCGTCAGCGCACCCATGAGCCAGGTTTCCGGCGGCACATGCCAGCGCGTCAGCCAGGCGCGCACCAGCAGGCCGATGGTGTAGAACCCGAGAAAAGAAATGATCAGCGCCATGCGCTGGATCCGCAACGCAAAGAAAAACACCGCCAGCGTCGCCACAAACGCGGCCACCGCGTAGGAGCCGCCCCACTGATAGGCTGGCGCCGGGCTGATCACATCCTCCATCAGCAAGATGCAGCTGACCACGCCGAACAGCGCGGGATTGTAGACGTGCCTTCCGCGCCAGGTGATCAGGTATTTGGAGGCGATCGCAAACAGCGGCGGAATCGCGGCGAGCCAGTAGCCATGCGCGTAATTGATCAGGATGCTCAGCCCCATGCCCGTGATGAGCGCGCTGAACGGGAACAGCGGCCGACCTCCCACGAACAAGCGGTGGAACAACATGTCGAGCCCGATCGCCGTGAGCACGGTGATGGCCACCTGCAAGGGACTGCGGTTAAAGCCGAGCACCGTCATCCCCAACAACAGGTAGACGAACAGGATGCCTGCGACGGGAACGCGCGGGTCCTTCAGCGCTGGAAAGCGCTGCCAGCCGGTGACGGCGATCATTGAATTGCCGCCGCGCGGAAGTGGATCATGCGAGTGCCATTTCTATATAGGGAACGCGGTCGTCGAGCGCGAAAGGGCTCCCGAAATCGACCTTGTGCAAAATGCCGGCCGCCGCGATCGCGCGGTATTCGCCCAGCACCGGGGCCAAGGGGTCGCGCTCATGCAAGCCGGCGATTGCGTAATGCCAAGGGCCGGTGCGCAGCGCGTTGTAGGCAAAGCGCATCAGCGCGCGGAACAGGGGCAGCGCGTCGCCCGCGATGGCAATGCAGCAGAGATACAAATGGGGAATCCGGCTGCCGACCGGCGGCAGCGGCTTCAGGGGGCTGAGCGCGCTGGCGATCTGGTAGAACGGCCGCAGCAGGCGCAGCGTGCGCGAATAGCGCTCGATATGCGTCTGCCGGATCGCCGCCTGGTCCCATGCGGCAATGGTGCCGACGATCTCGCCGTCGCGCAGCGCAAGAAAAAAATCCTCGGCGCCGAGCCCGCTGCAACGTCCGCTAGCCAGGAAATCCTGCTCGCGGTAAACGGGGGCGAACTGGCGCGAACTGAGTTGCCGGTTCAAGAAAGCGACGATCGCGCCAAGCTCGTCGCCGCGCGCGCGCCGCAACTGCACGCCCGGCAACGCGAGCGCAGGTTTGCGCATGTCGAGGTGCAGCGCCGGCGTCAGGATGCGGCCCATCGGCACATACGAGGGCAAGCCGGCGCGGCCACCGACCAGGTTGCGCAAGGCGACCGCGTTGGTGTCGTAAATCACCGTGTAATACACCGGCAATAGATCGTCTTCGTGCAAGTTGCGCAGCAGGCGGTAGCCGCGGGCGAGCAAGGTGCCTTTGCGGTACTCGGGATCGCCGCGCAGGTCGGCCAGGTAGCCCGCGCGCGTGGGCTTGCCATCGATATACATCGTGCTGCTGCAGCGGCTGCCAAGGCCGACGATCTTGTCGCGCGCAATGTCGCGGCAGACGATCACTTGCGCCATATCGCCCTGCAGGCGGCAACCCGCGAAGTAGTTCGGTTCGCGCCGGAAGCTGACCGCGATATCGCCGTCCATCCAGTCTTGCGCCATGCGTGCGCGCAACTGGGCGTCGTCCTCGGGCTCGGCCAGCGTGAACAGGTAGCGGCTCACGCTGCCGGCTCCTGCGGCGCTAAAGTCACCCACGTGCGCCATTCGGTGCTGCCCAGCAGCGCGGGTTGTTTGATGTCGCCGAGGCGTTGCCCGCGCGCCATGCGTTCGGCGAGCCAATCTTGCAGGGGATGCGCGCAGAGCAATGGCGTGACCGCGTCGAGCTGGCCGAGCTTGCGCGCGTAGGCGTATTGCGGGTTGTCGTGCAGCGCGCGCTCGAGCGCGGCGGCGGCGGCGTCCGCCTGCGCCGCGTCGCCGGCGGCGCCATCGAGCAACAGCACATAACGCTGGCGTCCATCGCGCGACTCGGGCGCGAGCATGGCGAACGCTTGCTTAAGCGCGGCAATGCGGCCGGCGACGAAGGCATCGCTGAGTTTCTCGCCGCACAGGTCGCTCGCAGTGCTGCTGCGGCCGATGAATTCGAGCAGCGGCGTGCGCGCCGCATAGCCGCGCACCACGACCTTGTCGCCAAGCGCATAACGGTACAGGCCGGAATGGGTCGTCATCAGCAATTGATACTCCTGGCCCTGCGCGAGCGCGTCGGCGCCGAAGCACGCACCGGCCGCGTCGATGAATTCAAAGTAGCCCGAGCGCAGCGACAGCGCGGGATAGGCGCACCCGGCCAGTGGAATGGTCACCAGCCCCTCCGTCGCGAGCAGTCCCTTGCCCTGGACCAGCACTTGCGGAAAGATGGTCCGAAGGGTGGCGGCGCCGACCGCGGCCGACGTCTGGTCCCAACAGCTGATCACTTGGAGGCGCGGCCACAGGCGCCGGTAATCGGGTGCGGCTCGTCCAAGCTCTGCCAGCACCTCGGCCGCGCGCGCGGGATCGTCGTGCGCGATCTGCTGCGCCAGCGCCTCGCGCGCGTCGACCGCGTAGCGCAGCAGCTCGGTGAGGAAGGACGGGCTCCATACCGAGATCATCGACAAGCTCTTGCTGGCGAATAAGTGCCGCAAGGTGCAGGCGCGCCACGCGCCGACGTCGGCGATGGTGCCCACGTCGGCCGGCACCGCGAGCATTTGCGCGACGGCCATGCCGACCTCGGCGCCAAGGTAGGCGGCGTCGGGCATGCCGACCGGCACCCCGCCCGGCGTCATGCGCGCGGCGCGGCAGGCCGGTGAAATGGCCCAGTAAAACGGTCCCTCGCCGAGGCCGGGATGGTGTGTGCACAGGTCATCGAGCCAGGCCAGCAAACCGTACTGGAAAGCCGCGAGGCCGGCGGCGGTGTACGGGATCAGCTTGCCGCCGTCGCTGCTGCCACCGGTTTCTTCGAACGCGAGCACGTCTTGCGTGGTCAACACGCCGCTTGCGCCCTCGGCCTGTTGCGCAATAGCCGCCGCGAAGGCCTCGTACGGCGCGACCGGCACTGCGGCGGCATACGCCGCGCCGCTGTTGATCGCGGCAAATCCGTGCAGCCTGCCATACGCCGAATCCTGGTTCTGCCTCAGTATCGCTTGGAGCACCTCGGCCTGCACCCGCCCCGGTTCGGCGAGGTCGGCCCGGAAGCGCTCGCCGGCGCCGCGCAGCAAGGGACCGAGGTCTTTAAGCGGCATTGACGGCGGCATCGACGGCGGCATCGACTGTCCCCTCGCACAGGCCTTCGGCAAAGGCGCGGCGCGCGACCGAACGCAGGTTTGGCTCGTCGAGCAAGGTGATGCAGGCCAGTTCCTCGCCCTCGGCGAAGCGCGGATTGCGCTCGAGGAAGAAGCGCACTTCCGGCCGGTCGAGCAAGTTGTCGCGCACCTGCGCCCAGTCGGGCCGCAAATGGCCGCGCGACTCGGGGAAACGGATCACGCCGCTATTGGCATCGTAGAAGCCGCCGAATTTTTTGGCGGCAAGCGTATCGAGCACGCGCTTGAATTCCGGCGGCGCATCCTCGCGGTAGCTTGGCCAATATTGTTTGGAAAAAAGATGCAGGTAGCGGTAGGTGCGGTAGCCCTTGGAGATGAGAAACCAGTACAGCGGCACCTCCGGCTGCTGCGCCTTGACCTGTCCCGCAAAGTGGCAGAAAGTCAGCGCCAGGCTTTGCTCGCCCCAATGGTCATGGTGGATGATGGTGTCGCCCGAAAAGATCGTGCGCGCGACCGGCCCGGGCGCGCCGGCGACCGGCTCGATCAGGGTCAGCGTCGAGAAGCCGCACAGCTTGCCTTCGGCACGCAGCACGATCGCATGCGTTTTTCCGGCAAGATCGGCCTTGAACATGTCCGCGCTGGTGCCGCCGTAGTAATCGACGAACAGGGCGTACATGGCGGCGATGTCCCGCTCGCCTAGTTGCGCGCGTTCACGGACGGTGGCGGTGAGTTGGGCCATGAAACCAAAATCCTAAGAACAGCGGTAGATAGATCGCCAGCGCCACGTCGACGCCGGCCGTCACGGCCAGCACGCGCCGGTGTTTTTCTTCATCGGGGACGAAGTAGATCGCATCGCCGCCCATCGTGCCAAAGTTGGTGTGCATGTAGTACGCGAACCAAATTTCCGGGATGAACAATAACGTCGTCACGATACCATGTAAAAACAGGGTCAAGGCCAGCGCGCTTCTGCCGTGTTCGCCTTCGAACCATGCCCGTCCGAGGAAGTAGAGCAGCACCGCCGCGCACAGCAGGTCGTGCGCGATGCCGTAGCGCGGCGACCAATTGTGGAACACGTACAACATCACCAGTTCGACCAGGCCGCGCGCGGCCATCAGCGCCAGCAGCCAGCCGAAGGCTTGCGCCAGGCGAGGCGGCGTGCGCGGATCGCCGATGATGAGCAGGGGCAGGCCGAGCCAGCACAGGATCGCGAGGCAAAGCCAGGCAAGCTTTTCCAGAGAAATCTCGCCCCCGATCAAGCCGGCCACGTTTTGCAAATACCAGAACACGGCCGCGAACACAGCAAGGGCGGCGATCGTGGCCGCCGCCGCATGCATCAGCGTGCGTTCAGAGGAAAATTTCATGGTCGCGCTGTTGGCCTGCGGTGGGTGGGGCGGTTTTGTCGAGCATCGACTTGCGCCACGTGATGATATGGGTGCCGAGCAAATCGGCCTCGGTGCTGACCATCGGTCCCCTGACCTGCCCGGGCCCGAGGTTGCGCTGCTGCAGGCCGAGCATCGCCACGTCCTGCCGGATGATCCAACGCGAGAGCGGTTCAAAAAACAGGCGCACCAGCCAGCCGACGCGCTTGTAGCGGAAAGTCATCACCGTGATCACCTCGGTCTCGAACGCATTGATCGGATTGCACACGGAGGTGATGATGTAATGCAGTCCGCCCGGGAACACGTAGTCGACCCGGCTCGTGTTGGGCGCGATGAAGCGGTCGGTGTGCTCCATTTTTCCATCGCGCGGCGCGAGCATGCTCCAGACCACGCTTTTCTCGCGCGGCTCCTCGAAAAACTCGGCCTGCGCGCCGTCGTCGAGCGTCGTCACGACCGCCTTGACCGACTGCCTGGTCGGCGCCCGGAACCAGTATTTGTGCACAAAGGTCGCGTGTGGGCAATCGAGGAAGTTTTCGAGGCAGGCGTCGACGCTTGCCTTGAAGCGCGTTTGCATCACAAAACTGGTCCAGCCCGGCGCGCGGTAGTTGGTCATTAAAGGCGGCGCGCCCGGCGCCTCGCCGTCCCCGCTCCAGATCCAAACGAAACCCTCCTGCTCCACGCTCGGCCAGGCGCGTACCCGCGCCTGGTTCGCCGCGTTCGCGCACGCAGACAGGGCCGGCACATGGGTGACCTTGCCCTGCAGGTCGAATTGCCAGCCATGGTAGGGACACTGGACGGTTTCGCCGCAGACCTTGCCCTCCGACAGCGGCACCGCACGGTGGGCGCAGCGGTCCTCGAGCACGCCGAGCTTTTTGTCGCCGGTGCGGAAGGCGACCAGCGCCCGCCCCGCATGCATGAAACGCTTCGGCTTGCGCCCCAGTTGGCGCGCGCGGCAAAGGATGTACCACCCGGGCGGCACGACGAAGTCGGTTTGAGTCATCCGTCAATTATAAGGTGAAACATATCGTCGAAATGCATGATCGTAAATGCGAATGACTCTCATTGACAGTGCGAACGATTCTCATTTACACTTTGTCACACTTCGACTCAACAGGAAAACAAACAATGAAACACCGCCTCAATCCGACCGCCGCCGCCCTGCTCGCCGCGTTTGCCCTTCCCGCCGCCCTGCCCCAAGCCGCGTTCGCCCAAGCCGTCGCCACGACGCTGCCCGAGGTGAAGGTCGAGGCCCGCGTGGACCAGGACTTTGCGCCCGAGCGCAGCACGGTTGGCGCGAAGGCGCCGCTCGCGCTGCGCGACATTGCCCAATCGGTCACCGTGATCAACCGCGCGGTGCTCGAATCGCAGGCGGCGACCTCGATGGTCGAAGCCCTGCGCAATGTGCCCGGGATCACCATTTCTGCCGGCGAAGGCGGCCAGATCGGCGACAACATCAACCTGCGCGGCTTCTCGGCCCGCACCGACATGTTCATCGACGGCTTCCGCGACCGCGGCCAATATGCGCGCGACACGTTTTTCCTCGACGCCGTCGAAGTGCTCAAGGGCCCGTCGTCGATGCTGTTCGGGCGCGGCTCGACCGGCGGCGTGATCAACCAGGTCAGCAAGAAGCCGGGATTGAAGGCCAGTTCGGAGGCCAGCGCCAGCATCGGCACCGACGACTACTACCGCGCCACGATCGACCTCAACCGCCCGCTGTCCGACACCTCGGCCCTGCGCATCAGTGCGATGGCGTCCGACATCGGTTCGACCCGCGACGTGAGCAAGGCCAAGCACATGGGCGTCGCGCCGTCGCTGCGCCTGGGCATCGGCACGCCGACCGAAATCACCCTGTCGGCGCTGATCCAGCGCAACCGCGACCTGCCCGACTACGGCATGCCCCTGCTGGGCACCGGACCGGGTACGGTCGCCAAGCCGATCGATGCGCCGAGCGAACGTTTTTATGGATTTACCGACGACAAGAACGACCAGGACGTCGACGTGCTGACAGCAAGTGTGCGCCATAAGTTCGGCCCGAACGTCACGGTGAGCAACCGCACCCAGTTCAGCCAGACCGAGACCACGGCCTCGCCGACACCGCTTGGCGCCGTGGTCATGGTCGCGCCGAACCCGGGCCCCCCGAGCCGCAACACGCCGCTGAACCAGCTCAAGGCGCCGTACAGCACACGCGACCGCGTGGCCAACGACAAGACCCTGTTCAACCAGACCGACCTGATCGTCAAGGCCGTGACGGGCACGATCAAGCACACGATCACGGCCGGCGCCGAGCTGGGCCGCGACAAATTCAGCAACGACGTCTACACCTGGGCCGGGCTCGGCGACGCCAATCTCGGCGTGTCGGATTACGGGCCGAAGCCGGCGAGCGCGACCCGCACCCCCGGCGCCGTCACCGACACCACGGCCGACACGCTGGCCGTGTACCTCAACGACCAACTTGAATTGAACAAGCAATGGAAGCTGGTCGGCGGTTTGCGCTGGGACCGCTTCTCGTCGGACTTCAGCAGCAAGACCACGCCGGCCGCGGCCGCCGTGCTGCGCAGCCGCACCGACAAAATGCTGAGCACCCGGCTCGGCGCGATCTGGCAGCCGAGCGAGACCCAGTCGTACTACGTCTCGTACGGCACTTCGTTCAACCCGTCGGCCGAAGCCATGTCGCTGTCGGCCACGACCGAGGGCTTGACGCCCGAAAAGAACCGCTCGCTCGAAGCCGGCGCCAAGCTTGACCTGCTCGACGGTAGCCTGACTTTCAACACGGCCGTGTTCAGGGTCGAAAAAACCGACGCGCGCACCACCGACCCGCTGTCCGGCCTCGTCAACCTCGACGGCAATATCCGGGTGCAGGGCGTGGAACTCGGCGTGGTCGGCCGCATCACGCCCGCATGGCAGGTGCTGGCGGGCTACACATGGCTCGACGGGCAGGTGGTCAGCTCGCGCGACCGCAGCGGCGCCGGCACGGCCGCGAGTCCTTATTTGTACGCGCAAGGCAAGACGCTCGCGAACACGCCCGAGCACAGCGCGTCGCTGTGGAGCACCTACAGCTTTGGGGGCAACTGGGAAGCGGGCGGCGGCGTGGTTTATTCTTCTGACCGCTACGTCAACAATTTCGAATCCGCGCAGATCGACGGCTACACCCGCTTCGACGCCACGCTCGCCTACAAGCAAAAGAACTACGACCTGCGGCTGAACCTGCAAAACGTCGGCGACAAGCGCTACTTCGAAACGGCCTCGGCCGGGCGGGCGACACCGGCGAAAGGACGTACTATCATCGCTTCGGTAAACTATCGCTTCTAATCGCCATGCTGATCACCATTCCCGACCTATTGACGCCCGAGCAAGTGCTGTATTTCCGCGAGGCGCTCGCGGGCGCCGACTGGGTGGACGGGCGGGCGACCGCCGGCTACCAGGGCAGCCGCGTCAAGGACAATAATCAATTGCCCGAGGCGTCGTCGGTGAGCCGCGCGCTTGGCGACGTGTTGCTGCAGGCCTTGGAGCGCCATCCTCTGTTTATCAGCGCGGCGCTGCCCGCGCAGGTGTATCCGCCCTTGTTCAACCGTTACGACGTGGGGCAGCAGTTTGGCGACCATATCGACAACGCGGTGCGTTTGCTGCCCGGCACGGGGATCAAATTGCGCACGGATATTTCGGCGACGCTGTTTTTGGCGGAGCCGGATGCGTATGAGGGCGGGGAATTGCTGATCGAGGATACCTACGGCGTGCACTCGGTCAAGCTGGCGGCGGGCAGCCTGGTGTTGTATCCGTCGTCGAGCCTGCACCGCGTTTCCGAGGTGACGCGCGGGACGCGGCTCGCGGGGTTTTTCTGGGTGCAAAGCATGATCCGCGACGACGGGCAGCGCACCTTGCTGTTTGATCTTGATACTGCGATCCAGCGGCTCGGGCAGACGGGCGGAGACGCGCGCGCACTGGTGCAACTGACGGGCAGTTATCACAACCTGTTGCGGATGTGGGCCGACGTCTGAGGGCCACTGATAAAAGCGAAATCCGCCCACCGCTACATCGTCCTCGCGAAGGCGGGGATCCATAGAACATATGATCAGCGGCAAACTCGATAGCACCTATTGCTCAAATCAAACGTTCCATGGGGGGGAGGCATGCCTCCCCGCCTCCGCGAGGACGATGTGGTGGTGTGTTTATTTCGCTTCTATCATGGAGCGCTAGGACGATGCGGTGGCAGGCGTGTTCCGCCTGACGACAAATTAGTACATCAACCCACCACCCTGCTTAAGCAAGGCAATATCCACAAACTGCGACAAATTCCCGCCCTGCCCGCCCGGCACGATCGACATGCCCCCCAAATCGATCGCCTTGACCTGCCCGCCCGCATACCCCGCCGGGTCGCGCTCGATCGCCCTGACCAGCGTCTTGGCCACCGCAAACCCCTCGAGCGTCATCGACGACATCGGCTCATCGCGAAACTTGCGCATCATCGCGATATGCTCCGACTGCAAGGGCGACGCCGCCACCTCCGGATTCGGCACCACCTGCGAAAACACGGTCCAGGCGGTCGCCTTCGACCCGGCGATCTGGCTCAGCGTTTGCAGGTTGATCAGCGAGGTCCCCGCGACAAAGGTGCTGCTGTCGAGCTTGCGGAACGCCTTCAGGAACACACTCGAGGCCGTGGTGTCGGCGATCGTGAGCACCATTTTGGCGCCCGACTTGCTCAATGCCGCCACCTGGCTCGCATTTTGCGCCGCAGTGCCCGACATGTTCGCGCTGCCGGCGAGGCGCATCTTGCGGCGCCCGATTTCGGTCAGCAAGAATCGATAGATCTTGTCGTTCTGCGCGCTCTGCTTGTACGCCACGCCGATGTTTTTGATGCCCAATTTTTCGAAGTAACCGAGCAGGAAACGCAATTCCTGCTCGATGCCCGGCCGCCAGAACAGCACCCGCCCGCCCTGGCTCGCGAACGAGTCGGCCAGCGGCGCGAACAAGACCTGCCGCGTCTGGGTGAACGTGGGCGCGGCCAGGATCGCCTCGGTCGACTCGGCGCCAATGCCGCCGAGCAGGTGTACCGCCCGGTCCTGCTTGATCAACTCGCTCACGAGGCGCGCCGACTCGGCCGGGTCGCCGCGGTCGTCGCGCACGATGTACTGGATCTTCTTGCCCTTGATGCCGCCCTTCGCGTTGACGCTGTCGAAATAGGTCGTGATCCCGGCGACGTAATCGCGCCCGATGCTGCCGTTGCTGCCCGACAGGTCGATGGCCTGGCCGATCACGATGGCCTGCCCCGCGGCCAGTGCTGGCGCGCCGGCGGCGGCGGCGAGGGCGAAAAGGGACCAAGAGACGATCGCGCGAAATTTCATCTGGTGCACTCCATGTCGAAATGCGCAGATGGTACGAGCTACTTATGACACGGTAATGACTTGCTCGGTCAAGACTTAAGCATCGGGGTTTGTTACCGGACGACAGGTGCGCGGCGGCGGCGCCGGCGGGATGCGGCAGATGGATGACTCAGGCGCGCCCCGTTGCGGCGCGCGCCGTCTGGCTCAGGTCAGGCGCAGGATCCGGATCGCGTCGATCAGGCCGTCTTCCTGGCGTTTGACGGTCGATATATTGATCAGTCCCTCGTCGGCCATTTGTATGACTTCATCGTGCACCGCTTGAAACGACGACACGGTGTCGCCCTTGGCCGCCACGGGGCGGATCCAGGCACTGCTTCCAACTTTCATTTTTTCGTAGACTTCCCTGGCGATTTCGCGCATTGATGTCCCTTTCTGGTAGTGATGCGGATAGTCCCGCGCAATGTACAGTTTATCACCAGCAAGGCAGGTGCACGTGCGGACGCGTGTTTTATGCCACAACTTGCTTGGGCGAGGTCAAGGGAACCACCTTGGCGAGCTGGTCCATCAGCAGCGAAAACCGCTGCTGTCCCGGCGCGATCCGGTTCGCATGCATGAGCACTTCGCCGGCCTCGTTGGCCAGCGCCTGGTCGAAGCCGCTCTGCTGCAGATGCGACACCAGGATCTGCGCCGCGTTGAACAAGATGCGCAAATTGTCGGGCAACACCATGCGCGCGTTGCGCATCCATGCCAGCGCCTCGAGCGCCTTGCCGGTCTTCCACAGCAACACGCCCTGGTTCATCAGGTCGGTCGCCTCCTTGCGCGCCGCGGCGATCAGCGTCTCGCCCTCGCCGCGCATGCTGGCGCGCTCGAACACCAATTTCACCTCGTCGATCAGGGCGATGTTGTCGTGGTTGTTTTTGGTGATGAAGCAGAGCTGCTCGACGGCGGCGTCGCGCAGGCCGACGGCCAGCATCAGCGAGGCCATCTCGATGCAGCTGACAAGGTCGGGCCGCTGCGCGCCGCGCCGCAGCATGTGCTCGAGCTCTTCGCCGGCGCGGCGCGCGGCCTGCTGGTTGCCGCTCTCGTGGTGCACCAAGCCCTCGGCGATCTTGACGCGCAGCTCGATCCCGTCGCCCGCAAAGTCGCTTCGCGCCGTCGTCAGCAATTGTAGCGCCTCCTTCGGATCGTTCTTCAGGCCGCACACGCGCGCCAGCCCCAGGTAGGCGTCGGGCGACTTCATGATCGAATACTGGCCGACCGCGATGCACTTGCGAAAAGCCCTTTCGGCGAGGTTCATCAGGCCCAGTTTGAGCGACACCTGGCCCAGGCTGCGCTGGCGCGCGACCGAGTTGGGCGACAGGACCGTGGCCCGTTCGAGCACATCGCAAGCCTGGCGCGGCTGCCCCATGTTCTGGTGCGCGATCGCGAGCTGGTCGTAGGCCTCGATATACAAGCGGTTCTCCGCGATCACGCTCTGGAAGATCTGGCGCGCCTGTTCGAATTCGCCATTGGCCATGCGCAGCTTGGCCAGTCCCGCGCGCGCCCACTGGTAGCCGCGCCCGAGCAGCACGCGCTCGAAGCACTGGCGCGCCATCTCGGCCTCGCCGCCCTTGAGCAGCAGGTTGGCCTTGAGGCGCAGCAGCTCGGTTTCGTGCGGGGGGTTGGCGGCGATCTGGGACTCGCATTCCCTGGCCGCGCCCATATAGTCTTTTTCGGCGAAGGCGGCGTCGATCGGCTTGAACAGCCGCTTCGTTTGCCAGACCAAGGCCAGGCGCGCAATCACGGCCCGTTCCGTCAGCGGCGTGATCAGGTAGGCGTCGGGCTGTTGTTCGGCCACGCCCATGACCGATTCGGCGCTCTGTTCGGGCGACAGCATCAGCCATACGTTGCTGGGCAGCAGCAGCTCGCGTGCGCGGGCCTCCTCGAGCACCTGCTGGCCGTTGCTGCCGTCGCCAAGATCACAGCTGCACAACACCACGTCGAACTGTTTCTTATTGAGGAGGGTGATCGCCTCGCGGCCCGACGAGGCGTACTCGATCGCCGTGGCGCCAAGTTTTTGAAGGCTGGCGCGCAGGAAGTCGCGCAGGCTGGCCAGGTCGTCGACGACCAGGTAGCGCTTGTGCAGCCAGTGCGTGCGGTCGCTCTGCCGCGCTTCGTCGAGCAAGCCGTGTCGAACTGAAGCGGGCGAAACTTCCATCGTCGGCTCCCTCTAAGCGAATGCCTCATATTGTCTTGAAGAAATTATACTCCGCTTCCCGTGACAACTCCCCCGCCCGCGCCGCGCCTGCGTCTTTCCCGCAACAAGAAGCGGGCCGGGTCGAGCGCGGCGGCCAGCGCCGCCTCGATCGGCAGCGGCTCGCCGTCGAGGCGGGCGGCCAGCAGCTCCGCGCACAGCGGCGCCCAGGTCAGGCCGCGCGAAGCGTAGCCGAGCAAGGCATGCAGGCCGGCGTGGCGGTCGATGTCGCGCAGGCGCTCGATGCGGCCCAGCTGCGCCGGATCGGGCAGCGCGCCGACCAGCGGCAGCCGGTCCGGCGCCACGCAGCGCTGGCCCACCCGCCCGCGCAACGGTGCGCCCATGCCGGCCTGCGCGTCGCCGAGCAAAGCGCGGATGCGCGTCAGATTTTCGTCCTGGCTGACGGCGCTTAGCTCGGGATCGGGGCTCGCGTCGTAGCTGGCACCGGCGCAGTGGATGCCGTGCGCCGCCGGCGTCAGGTAAGCCTCGCCGCACAGCACGAAAGGCAGCGCGCGCACAATGCCCTCGGCCAGATGGGTGACCTGCCCGCGCACAGGTGTAAGGGGCAGCGTGGCCGCCTGCGCCAGCTTGACCGCGCCGGTGCCGTTGGCCAGTATCAGATGCGGCGCGCTGGCGACGGCCGTGCCGTCGGCCGCCATCGCGGTCCACTGGCCGTCGTCTTCGCGCCGCAGCGTCACGTCGCCCACGCCGAAGCGCCGCGTCAGCTTGTCGCCGCAAGCTGCCAGCATCGCCGCGCACACACTCGCCGGATGCGCCCATCCGCCCTTGCGGAACAGCCACGCACCATCAGGCGCGCTTGACCCGAGCATGGCGCTGGCCGCGGGGGCTTCGAGCCATTCGGCGAAGTCTGGCGGGAACTGGCCCTGGCCGGCGATCGCGCGCTGGACCGCTGCGTGTTCCGCGCCGCGCGCCAGTTGCAGCACGCCGCAGCCCGCACCTTCTATCGCCGCACCGATGCCGCCCAGTTTTTCCCAGTAGTCGAGCGCGAACAAAAAGGCGGCGCGTGACAAACGCGTGCCCGGGTTGTCGTCCTTCGACAGCAGCGGCATGTAGATGCCCGCCAGATTACCCGAGGCCTCGGTGGCGGCATGCTGGTGGCGTTCGACCAAGGTGACTTGCCAGCCGCGCGCGCACAGGCGCTCGCACGCGGCGCCGCCGGCGAGGCCCGCCCCCAGCACGATCGCATTGCGCGATGCCGGCCGTGGCGGAACAGCTTGGGCCGAACGTCCGGCAGACGCGCCGTCGATGGCGTTCTCGTCGCACGCGACGCCAGCGGAATCGAACAGGCGCGCACCGGGCGCCGCGAGCCGGGCCAGTGCGCGCGTGGTGGCGCTGTCGACTACGTCATGCACAATGGCCGCGTCGATGCGGGCCTCAAGCTGCGCCAGCGCCTGCGCGAGCGGCATGCACAATAGATCGAGCGTTACATTCGGATCGGCTTGCAACCGGCGCCGGAAGCCCGGGGTCGACCCGGCACAGAGCGCAATGTAATGCAGGCGGCCAGGCCGGCGCGGATCGGCATGCCACGCTGCGAGCGCCGCCGCGAACCCGTCGCCATTGCCAGCGCGCGCGTCGAATACGACAAACCGTTCGCGCCTGCCCCAGTGCGCCTTCCAGTCCACTCGCTCAGCGCCCCGTGTGGCGGAAGCAGTTGACGTCGTGGTCGTCGACCATGCCGATACCCTGCATGTAGGCGTAGATGATGGTCGAGCCGACGAACTTGAATCCACGCTTGATAAGGTCTTTGGAAATCCGGTCCGACAGCTCCGTCTTGGCGGGGCGGTCGCCCGCGCTGAAGCTGTTGATGATCGGCGCGCCGCCGACCCAGGCCCACAGGTACTGGTCGAGCGTCTGGCCCTCGGCGCGCAGCCGCAGGTAGGCCTGGGCGTTGGTGATCGCAGCAGCCACCTTAAGTTTGTTGCGCACGATGCCCGCGTTAGCCAGCAGCTCGGCGACCTTGGCGGCGTCGTAGCACGCGATTTTTTCGGCGTCCCAGCCGTCGAACGCGGCGCGATAGGTATCGCGTTTGTTGAGGATCGTCTCCCAGCTAAGTCCCGCCTGGGCGCCCTCCAGGTTGAGCATTTCGAACAGGCGGTTCTCGTCGTGGCAGGCCACTCCCCATTCTTGGTCGTGGTAGGCCAGGTAGCGCGGGTTGGCCGGATTGGCCCAGGTGCAGCGGATGACGGTCATGGAGTCGGGCTCGAGTGGAAATTAGTCGATTGTGCGTAGCTTGGATTAAGTTGGGGTGCACGTCGTAATCCAGGCCACGGCGTACGGCTTGGGTTATTTGGAACTGTCATCACTTACTTCCTGAGATACCGACGCAAGAATCTTCGCCAATTCGACGTTGTATGCGATGCCATATCCAACAGCGAGGCTATGGAGCGTAGCGTGTTCTGGTCCTTCAATCACGCAGGACGTACCTTCCAAGACGCGAAGTCCGAAGCGCTTGACCAGTGGCCTGAGTGCATCCCCATCGCGTCCAGGAACCGCGCAGCTGTAACCACATATGCCAATTAACCTCTTGTCGCCATTAGCAATGTTCATCCTGGCGTCTGAGGCCGGGTCCTTAATGTTAAAAGTGGCCACGATTTTCATTAACCTCTCATATTGCGACGTCGCCTCAAAAATCGAAGTGGCACCGGACGCAGGCAGAGAGAAAGCAAACAACAGTAAAGATACGAGTGCGCGCATAGAAGGCCTAAATGTCATTTGGGGAGGCGCCTTTAGCAGCCGACTGGATTTAATAAACCGCCGAAGCATGCACCACCTCGATTGTAAACCCAAGTGGCTCGAGCATAGCCGCAAACCTACGGCCCCAAATCGGGTCCGAACAAATCGGATCGGGCCGCGCCCTGCGCCATCGCCCCGATTATCCTAGAATGGCAGTGACACCTACTTGGAGAAAACAACATGCAACAGTTCGAGGCAAGCATCGCCTGGCAGCGCGGCGCGCACGAAGGCTTTACCGACCAGCGCTACAGCCGCGCGCACGAATGGGCGTTCGACGGCGGCCTGCGGGTGCCTGCTTCGTCGTCGCCGCTGTCGGTGCCGCTGCCGATGTCGAACCCCGCCAATGTCGACCCCGAAGAGGCCTTGGTCGCGGCGGCGTCGAGCTGCCACATGCTGTTCTTCCTCTCGCTCGCGGCGCAGGCGGGCTTTGTGGTCGACGACTACCGCGACAACGCGCTCGGCACGATGGAGAAAAACGCGCACGGGCGCACCGCCATGACCAAAATCGCGCTGCGTCCCGTCATCGTGTTCAGCGGCCAGGCGCCGGATGCCGCCCGGCTGGCGGCGCTGCACCACGCCGCGCACGACAAATGCTACATCGCCAATTCGATCACGGCCGACGTCGTCGTCGAGGAGGCATCCTGATGTACGGACCCACCCACTTCGACGAATCGCGCGTCGATGTCATGCACGGCCTGATCGAGACCCATCCGCTTGGCACGCTGGTCTTGCACGGCGAAGCGGGCCTGTCGGCCGACCATATTCCGTTCGAGATCGCCGCGCCGACCAGCGAGGCGCCGTTCGGCGTGCTGCGCGCCCACGTGGCGCGCGCCAATCCGCTGTGGCGCCAAGGCGGCCAGCAGGCCATGGTGGTGTTCCAGGGACCGGGCGCCTACGTCTCGCCCGCGCACTACGCCGAAAAGGCGATCAGCGGCAAAGTGGTGCCGACCTGGAATTACGCGGCGGTGCACGCGCACGGCGTGCTGCGCGCGATCGAGGACCCGGCCTGGGTGCTCGCGCTGCTCGACCGCCTCACCACGCGCCACGAAGGCGCGCGTGCGATGCCATGGTCGGTGCACGATGCGCCGCGCGAATTTCTAGACCAGCTGCTCAAGGTCATCGTCGGCATCGAGATTCCCATCGACCGCATGCAAGGCAAGTGGAAGGTCAGCCAGAATCGTTCGCAGCAGGACCAGGACACGATCGTCGCAGGTCTCGCCGCCGACCCCACCAGCGCCGCCCACGCCGCGCTGATGCGGCAGCGCCGCGCCTGATCAGGCGCGCGCCGGTCCGAGCGAGGCGCGCTGCGTCACGCCAAGCGGGAACACCCGTTCGACCGGATGGGCGGTGCCGTAGCAGCGGTTGAGCAGTTCGTGCACGGCATTGCGCGTGAGCTCGCGCGAGGCCGTGTTCACCGACGTCAGGCGCGGGGCCGAGAACTCGGCGCTCGGGGTGTCGTCGTAGCCGATCACCGACACATCGCCCGGCACGGCCAGGCCGGCCTGCTGGAAGTACGACAGGGCGCCCAGCGCCATCTCGTCGTTGGCGCAGAACAGGGCCGTGAACGGGTGCTTCGAGGCGAGCAGTTTTTCGGCCGCGCTCCAGCCGCCGGCCGGCGAGAAGTCGCTTTCGGCGATCCACACGCCGGCCTGTTCGATGCCCGCGCGCCCCAGTTCATCGATGAAGCCGTTGATCCGTTCGACGTTGTCGGGCGCGTTCGACGGGCCCGCGATGACCGCGATCTGGCGGTGGTTCTGCTCGAGCAGCGCACGCGCGGCGAGCGCCCCGCCCTGCACGTGGTCCGGGCAAAAACACTGGTCGGCGATGCTCGTGTATACGTCGTTGAGCACGACCAGGCGCGACTGCTTGGGGCCGAGCGCGACCAGGTCGTCCTCGCGCAGCGCATTGCTCATCACAATGAGACCGTCGCAACCGCGCTCGGTCAAGAACTCGATGCCCTCGATGCTCTGGGCGCGCGCGTCGCCGACGCCCACGCCGAAGGCGAGCACCATGTGCAGGCCGGCCGCGCGCAATTCGGTGTCGATGGTCTGCAAGATCGGCATGTAGAAGGTGCCCTTCAACACGGGCACGTACACGCCGACCATTTGCGATGAACCCGACAGCAGCGAGCGCGCCGCGTGCGAGGGGCGGAAGTCGAGCTCCTCGATCGCCTTCCGGACGCGTTCGACCGTCTTGGGGGCGACCGAGCCGCGGCCGCTGACCACGCGCGACGCGGTGCCGAGGCCTACCCCGGCAAGGCGTGCTACGTCTTTGATTGTTGCCACGGTTGTCTTTTTAACGTCGATAAGACTGGAGAATACTGCATCCGTGCTCCCTTCGGCAAACTTCGCGCGGCATCAAGCGTTCGCGCCGCGGTACAGCCCCGCGAAGCGCAGCCCGTAGTACAGGATGAAGATGTAGCAGACGGCCGGCACGAAGAACGACCATTGCAGGCCGATCGCATCGGCCATCGCGCCCTGCGCGAGCGGCACCAGCGCGCCGCCCACGATCGCCATGCACAAGATGCCCGAGCCCTGGCCCGTGAATTTGCCGAGCTTGTGCAGCGCCATGCTGAAGATGGTCGGGAACATGATCGAGTTGCACAGGCCGACCGCGAGGATCGCCCACATCGCGAGCGTGCCCTTGGTGAAAATGGCGGTCAGGATCAGCGCGATCGAGCACAGCGCGTTGAAGGCGAGCGTCTTGCCCGGGCTGACATAGCGCATCACGGCGAAGCCGATGAAGCGCCCGACCATCGCGCCGCCCCAATAGAAACTGACATAGTGGAACGCCGTCGCCGACGCCATGTTGGCGATATCGGGCTCGCCGAGGAAGTTGATCAAAAAGCTGCCGATACTGACCTCGCCGCCGACATACAGGAAAATGCCGACCGCGCCCAGCACCAGATGGCGCTGCGACATCGCCGAGGTGACGGCGCTGTCGGTGGCCAGCGCCGAACTGTCGTCGGTGTGGCTGATTTTTGGCAGGCGCGCGAGCGCGAACAACACCGCCAGCAGCAGCAGTGCGCCGGCCAGCGCCAGGTACGGGCCCTGCACCGCCGCCGCCTGCTCGAGCGGCGTCTGCGACAGCGCCGCCGCGCCGCCGCCCAGGATCAGCAGGCCGCCCAGTGTCGGCGCCACCGTGGTGCCGAGCGCATTGAAGGCCTGCGTGAGCGTGAGCCGGCTCGAGGCGGTGCTGGCCTTGCCCAGCACCGTGACATACGGGTTGGCGGCGACCTGCAAAATCGTGATGCCGGAGGCCAGCACGAACAAGGCGAACAGGAACAGCGCGTAGCCGCTGGTCGAGGCCGGGTAGAACAGCGCGCAGCCGGTGGCGGCGATCAGCAGGCCGGTGACGGCGCCGTTCTGGTAGCCGATTTTTCGGATCAGCATACCGGCCGGCAGCGACACCACGAAGTAGGCGCCAAAGAAGCAGAACTGCACCAGCATCGCCTGCACATAGCTCAGCGTGTAGACCGCCTTCAGGTGCGGGATCAAGACGTCGTTGAGCGAGGTCAGCAGGCCCCACATGAAAAACAGGATGGTCACGATGACCAGTGGCCCGGTGTTGTTGTCGGTGCCGATCTGGCCGGCCTGCGCCGTGCTTGGCTGTGCGTAGTGTTCCATGCTTGTCTCCTGGTCTTTTCTTGTGTTGAAGCTGGTGTGCTTAGTGCTGCGCGGTCTGCTCGGACAGCATGGCCGAGATGCCGACGAAGGCCGGGTAGGCCGCGGTGATCAGATAGGTGGGAATGCGCGCCATATAGGGCGAGAGCCGGCCCTTGGCCTCGAAGCGCGCGCGGAACGCCGACTCGGTGAACAAGCGCCCCAGCCGCGGCACGATGCCGCCGCCGATATACACGCCGCCGGTCGCGCCCAGCGTGAGTGCGACGTTGCCGGCGATGGTGCCCAGCACCGCGCAAAAGCAGGCGACGGCGCGCACGCAATCGGCGCAACTGTCGTCGAGCGCGCATTGCGTGATCTCGGCCGCGCCGAGCGACTGGCCGGAAAGGGCCAGCAGGATCGTCTCGAGGCCGGAGCCCGACAGCAAACGCTCGGCCGACACGTGCCCCAGCTTGTCCCACAAAAATGCGAGTATGGCCGCCTCGTCGGAGTTGGCCGGCGCGAACGTGACGTGGCCGCCTTCGCTGTCGAGCGCGATCCAGCGCCCGCCGCCGGCCGGCACGATGCCCGACACGCCCAGCCCGGTGCCCGGTCCGATCAGGCCGATGGTGCGCCCGGCCAGTTCGATGCCGCCGCCGACGCGCGTGCGCTGCGACGGCAGCAGGTGCGGCAGCGCCATCGCCAGCGCGGTGAAGTCGTTGACCACCAACAGGGCGCTCATATCGAGTTCGGTGCGCAGCGCGGAGGTCGAAAAACTCCAGTGGTGGTTGGTCATGCTGACCTGGTCGCCGTCGACCGGGTTGGCGATCGCGATGGCCGCGTGGCGCACCGGACCGACGTCCAGCGCGCGTACCTCGGCGCTGCCAAGATAGGCCGCAACCGCGCTGCCCAGGCTCGGATACTGGTCGCACGCGAGCACGGCGATCGCGCTGTAGCCGTTCTCCGAGGTCTCGATGGTGAAGCGCGCGTTGGTGCCGCCGACGTCGGCCAGCAGGCGCGGGCCGCGGTCGATCGTGCTCACGGCGCCTCCTTGCAGTTGAGCGCGTCCGGGTCCTTGGCGGCGCCGCCGACGATTTGCAGATTGGTGAAGGCGGCCGCGAACGGGGCGTCGCTGGCCACGCTGAACGGCATGTCGAGCTGTTCGAAGCGCGCGCCCTTGGCCGCGAAGCAGGCCAGCGGGATCTTGACGGTCTGGCGCGGCTTGCCGGCCAGCGCGGCGAACAGCTTCGTGACGTCGAGCGTGCCGGCGCAAGCGGGGCCGCAGCCGACGCTCATTTCGACCTTGCCTTGCGGTGCCTGCGACACCAGGGTGTCGAACTGCAGGGCGCCGTCGGTGCTCGCATAGCTTGGCAGCGCGCGCGGGGCGGCGGCGCGCGCCTCGAAGCGGGCAGGGCCGCTCCAGGTGACGAGCTTGGCGTCCTGCTGCGTGTTGATCTGCGAGGTCTGCACGCTCACGCCGGGCAGGCTGAAGCTGCTGTTGAGGTCGGCGCCCAAGGCGCTGCGCTGGTTGCCGCTGACGATCGCCAGCGGAAAGCTGGCGCGGTCGGTCTGGTTGAATACCGGGTAGGCGCTGGTGACGCCGCAGCCGCCTTCATGCGCCGGCGCTGCAAGCTGTCCGAGTGTGCTCTTGCGCTTGTAGTTCAGGCCATGGCCGTAGGCGAACAAGGGCGCGTAGCCGGCGTCGCCCAGATTGAGGCTGGTGTGGCATGCGGACTTCGGCCACGAGAACGACAGCCTGCCCGTGAAGTCGTGCGCGATTTTGCCGCCCCGGTCGCGGAACAGCACGTCGGTCACGCCCTTGCCTTCGGTGCCCGGCAGCCAGGCCGCGACAAAACTGTCCGACAGGTTGAGCAGGTCGTTGACGTACAGGGGACGCCCGGACATGAAGACCGTGACGACCGGTTTGCCCTTGCCGGCGACGGCGGCCAGCGCGGCCAGGTCTTCCGGATGGCGCGCGCTGTGGCGCAGGGTGCCGCCCGGTCCGATGTCGCCATCGCCCTCGGCATACGGGCCTTCGCCGAGCACCGCGATCACGACGTCGAAGCGCGACAGGTCGAGCGCGGCCGGATCGGCGCTGTAGTGCACGTTGGCGGCGCCGGCCACCTCGGTGATCGCCGCGAGAATCGTGTCGCTGTCGGGGTAGTCGCTATTTTTGTTGTCGGTGCCCTGCCACGTCAGCGACCAGCCGCCGGCCTGGTTCTGCATATTGTCAGCGCTGCGCCCGACCACGAGAATGCGCTTGCCGCGCGCCAGCGGCAGCACCGCGCCGTCGTTTTTGAGCAGCACCAGCGATTTGCGCACAGCTTCGCGCGCCAGCGGGCGCGCCTTGAGCGCATCCTGCTTGCCGGCGTAGCGGTTGCCCGAAGGCGTTTTGCCGAACAAGCCGGCGCGCAGCTTGACGCGCACGATGCGGGTCACCGCGTCGTCGATGCGCGCCATCGGGATTTCGCCGGCCTTGACCTGGGCGATCGTGTTGGCGATAAAGCCCTTCCACGCATCGGGCACCATGATCATGTCGACGCCCGCGTTGATCGCCTGCGCGCAGCTGTCGTCGCGGCAACCCGGTACCTCGGCGTGCCCGTTCCAGTCGCCGATCACAAAGCCGTCAAAGCCCATCTGCGTTTTGAGCACGCCCGTCAGCAGCGCTTGATTGCCATGCATTTTGCCGTAATCGACACCGGCCGCGACATCGTTCCAGCTATTGAAGGACGCCATCACGGTTTGCGCGCCGGCGCCCAGCGCGCTGTAATAGCCTTGCGCGTGCTGGCTTAACATCTGCGCCTTGCTCGCCTTGTTGACGCCGCGGTCCTTGCCCTGGTCGGTGCCGCCGTCGCCCAGGAAATGCTTGGCCGTGGCGACCACGTTGGCTTCGCTGCCGAAGCTGCCCTGCATCGCGCGCACATAGGCGCCGCCGTAGCTGTTGACCAGCGCGCCGTCCTCCGAAAAACTCTCGTAGGTGCGGCCCCAGCGGTCGTCGCGCACCACCGCCAGCGTCGGCCCGAAGACCCAGGCCACGCCGGTCGCGCGCACCGCCTTGCCGACCGCCGCGCCGATGCGTCCGACCAGCGCCGGGTCGCGCGCGGCGCCGAGGCCGATATTGTGCGGGAACAGGGTCGCGCCGTAGACGTTGCCGTGGCCGTGGATCGCGTCGGTGCCCCAAATCACCGGCACCTTGACCTTCATGTCGGTCGCCATCGACGCCGCGTGGTAGCTGTCGGCCAGCGCCACCCAGTCGGCCGCGCTGGCGCGCTTGTTCATGCCGGGCCAGCTGCCGCCGCCGTTGAGCACCGAACCGATATAGTACTCGCTCACCTGCGCCGGCGTGACGCTTTTGATTTCGGGCTGCGTCATCTGGCCGACCTTTTGCGCCAGCGTCATGCCGGCCACGATGGCGGCCACGCGCGCCTCGAGTGCGGCGTCCTTGCCGATCGCGCTTTGCAGGAGCGGCCAGTCCTTGGGCTGCGGCGCGGCCGCAAGCGAGAGTGCCGGCTGCAACGCGGCGGCGATCATGCAAGTGAGGGCGAGTTTTTTCATGGCGTTGTCAGGTGGTCGCGTTAGTGGTCGATTAATTGGTCGATTAGGTGCTTGGATCGGAGCTTGTACTGGTGCTTGGGTCGATGGTGGAACCGCCCTCCGCGAGAAAGTCGCGCAGCCATTTCCCGCTCGATTTGAGGGTCCGGCGCTGGGTCTCGAAATCGACATGGGTGATGCCGAAGCGGCGCGCCAGGCCTTCGCCCCACTCGAAGTTGTCGAGCAGGCTCCAGGCGAAATACCCCTTGATCGGGGCGCCCTGCGCGATCGTCTCGCGCAGCGCCTGCAGGTGGCGCACCAGGTAGCTCAGGCGCGCCTGGTCGTCGATCTCGCCGTCGGGGCCGACCACGTCGTCGTAGGTCGAGCCGTTCTCGGTCACGTACAGGGCGGCCGGCCGGTAGTCGCGCGCGATGCGCGTCAGCAGCTCGGTCAGCCCGCCGGGCGCGACCTCCCAGCCAAAGGCGGTGCGCTCGACATCGGCGGGCATGACGAGGCGCGTGTTCACCGGCTCGGTGTCCGGCGCGTCCTCGACCTTCTCGGGGAAGTAGTAGTTCACGCCGAGGAAGTCGAGCGGCGCGGCGATCAGTTCCATGTCGCCGGCGGCGACCTGCGGCGCCTTGCCGGCCAGCTGCGCCAGCACGTCCTGCGGATAGCCGCGCCCGGTCAGGGCGTCGAGGAACCAGCGGTTGCGCAGGCCGTCCTGGCGCACGCGCGCCGCCTCGTCCTGCGGCGAATCGCTGGCCGCCGATATCGGATGCAGGCTCAGCGAAATGCCGACCTGCGCGCCCGGGCTGTTGGCGCGGATCAGCGGCACCGCCATCCCGTGCGAGACCAGCACGTTGTGGCAGACCTGCATCGCGGTCGCCAGGTCCTTGCCGCCGGGCGCGTGCGCGCCGTCGAAATTGCCATGCATCGCCGTGCACCACGGCTCGTTGTGGGTGATCCAGTGCTTCACGCGGCCGCCCAGGTGGCGGCTCATGGTGTCGGCGAATTCGACGAACGCGTCGATCGTCTCGCGCCGCTGCCAGCCGCCGGCGTCCTGCAGGTATTGCGGCAGGTCCCAGTGGTACAGCGTGGCCCAGGGCTGCAGGCCGCGCTCGAGCATGCCGTCGACGAGGCGTGCATAAAAGTCGAGCCCGCGCTGGTTCGGTTTGGCGCCGGGGCCGCCGAAGATGCGCGGCCATGCGATCGAAAAGCGGTAGGCGCTCACGCCGAGCGAACGCGCCAGGTCGAGGTCCTCGGGCCAGCGGTGGTAGTGGTCGCAGGCGACCGCGCCGGTGCTGCCGTCGCGGATCGCGCCGGGCTGGGCGCAGAAGCGGTCCCAGATCGATTCGACCCGGCCATCCTCGGCGACCGCGCCTTCGATCTGGTAGGACGAGGTGGCGCAGCCCCACAGGAAGTCGCGCGCAAAGTCGCTCGATGCCAGCGGCGTTGTCTGATCGGTCACTGTTTTTGTCATGGTCGCTATTCTTCTAAAAATCGATGTCGCGCGTTATTGGAAAGGTTTCCAAGTCTAGCGCAGAAAGGTGTGGATGTGTACGTTTTGCTGCGCATTTATTTGATTTTGATTTTTTTGCGTGGCGGCGGCGCGAGCGAGGCGCGCTGCGTGACGGTGACCGGCAAGGCCCGCGCCGCAGGGGCCGGCATGGCGTAGCAGCGCTCGAGCAGGGCGTTGAGCGCGTTGTGCGTGACGTCGTTCCAGGGCACGTGCACGGTGGTCAGCCGCGGCGCCGAGAACTCGGCGCTCGGGGTGTCGTCGTAGCCGACCACCGACACCTGCTGCGGCACCGCGATGCCGGCCTGCTGGAAATACGACAGCGCGCCGAGCGCCATTTCGTCGTTCGCGCAAAACAGGCCGGTGAACGGATAGCCGGAGCCGGCCAGCTCGCGCGCCGCGGCCCAGCCGCCCTCGGGCGAAAAATCGCTTTCGGCCACCCACACGCTGCCGGGCTCAATGCCGGCGGCGGCCACTTCGGCCATGAAGCCGTCGATCCGGGCCACGTTGTCGGGCAAGCTCGCCGGCCCCGCCACCACGGCCAACGCCCGGTGGCCCTGGTCCAGCAGCGCACGCGCGGCGAGCGCCCCGCCGCGCGCGTGGTCGGCCGAAAAACACTGCTCGGGGATGCTATCGAAACTGTGGTTGAGCACGACGAGGCAGTCCAGCTTGGCGCCAAGCTCGCCGAGATCGTCCTCGACCATCCCGTCGCCCATCACGATCAGGCCGTCGCAACCGCGTTCGATCAAGAACGCGATGCCTTCGATGCATTGGCGCCGTTCGTCGCCGGCGCCCACACCCATGCCGAAGGCGACCACCATGTGCAGGCCGGCGGCGCGCAGCTGGCTGTCGATGGTCTGCAGGATCGGCATGTAGAAGGTGCCCTTCAACACGGGGACGTAGACCCCGATCATGCGCGAGGAGCCCGACAGCAGCGAGCGCGCCGCGTGCGAGGGCCGGAAGTCGAGTTCCTCGATCGCCTTCTTGACGCGCTCGAGCGTGGCCGGCGAGACCGAGCCTTTGCCGCTGACCACGCGCGAGGCCGTGCCCAGGCCGACCCCGGCCAGTCGCGCCACATCCTTGATCGTGACCTTCTCGGGGTTCACAGGCGGTTTCCGCTGGCGTCGTCGAACAACGAGGCGCGCGCCACGTCGACCGCGAAGCCGATCTGCTGGCCGGGCGCGAACACGCGTGCGTCGTGCACCAGCGCCGACAGCAGTTGCGCGCCGCTGGTGAACCACACGACCTGGTGGTTGCCCATCGGCTCGACCAGCGTGACCGTGCCGCGCAGCGCGGCGCCGTCGTCGATCAGCACGTGTTCGGGGCGGATGCCCAGCGTTACGTGGCGGCCGTCGCACACGGACGCATCGCTTTGGGTCAGAGCGAGCGACATGGCCGGCGAGGCGAACGCGCCGCCCGGCGCCAGCGTGCCGGCCACGAAGTTCATCGCGGGCGAGCCCAAAAAGCCCGCCACGAAGATATTCGCGGGCCGCTCGTAGACCTCGGCCGGCGCGCCGATCTGTTGGATCACGCCGCCGCGCATGACCACGATGCGGGTCGCCAGCGTGAGCGCCTCGACCTGGTCGTGGGTCACGTAGACCATGGTCGAACCGAGCTTCTGGTGCAGCAGCTTGAGCTCGCGGCGCAGCTCGGCGCGCAGCTTGGCGTCTAGGTTGGACAAGGGCTCGTCGAACAAGAACACGCCGGCCTCGCGCACCAGAGCGCGGCCGATCGCGACGCGCTGGCGCTGTCCGCCCGAGAGCTGGGCAGGTTTGCGTCCCAGCAGCGGGCCCAGTTGCAGCATCTCGGCCACGCGTGCGATGCGGCGCGCGATTTCGGCCTTGGGCGCGCCGCTGATGCGCAGGCCGAACGACATGTTTTTTTCGACCGTCATGGTCGGGTACAGCGCGTACGACTGGAACACCATGCCGATCCCGCGCTCGCTCGGGTCGGCGTGGCTCATGTCGACGCCGCCGATCTCGATGCTGCCGCCGCTGATGTCGATCAGGCCGGCGATGCTGTGCAGCAGGGTCGACTTGCCGCAGCCGGACGGGCCGAGCAGCACGAGGAACTCGCCCTGCTCGACCTCGAGGTCGAGCTGCTCGATGATGGCGTTGCCGCCAAGGCTCACGCACAGTTTGCGCAGACGCAGATTCGACATCGATTAACCTTTCACCGCGCCGGCGGCGATGCCGCGCACGAACCAGCGGCCTGATATGAAGTAGATCGCCAGCGGCACCAGCGATGTGAGGATGGTCGCGGCCATGTTGACGTTGTAGAGGCGCGTGCCGGTGGTGGTGTTGATCACGTTATTGAGCTGTACCGTCATCGGCACGTAGTCGCGCCCCGCGAACACGAGGCCGAGGATGTAATCGTTCCACACGCCGGTCACCTGCATGATCGCCGCGACCACGATGATCGGCACCGACATCGGCAGCATCAGCTGCACGAAGATGCGCCAAAAGCCGCCGCCGTCGATGCGCGCGGCCTGGAACAGCTCGCGCGGGATGCCCGCGTAGTAGTTGCGGAACAGCAGGGTGAGCACGGGCATCGCGAAGATCGTGTGCACCAGCACGATGCCCGGCAATGAGCTGAACACGCCGAGTGCGGCGGTCACGCGCACCAACGGATAGATCATCACCTGCACCGGAATGAAGGCGCCGACCATCAGCGCGCCGAACAGCAGCGCGGCGCCGCGCGGGCGCCAGAACGACAGCGCGTAACCGTTGAGGGCGCCGAGAAAAATCGGCAGCACCGTGGCCGGCAGCACGATCGCCAGCGAATTGTAGAAACCGACCCCGATGCCGTCGCAATCGACGCCGGTGCAGGCGCTGCTCCAGGCCTCGCGCCACGGTGCCAGGGTCGGGTCGGTCGGCAGCGAGAAAATGCCGCCGAGGCGGATCTGGTCCATCGGCTTGAAAGAGGTCACCAGCATCACGTACAGCGGCAGCAGGAAGAACAGGGCCGCGCAGATCAAAAAGGCGTAGATGCCGAGGCGCGCCGGTGTGAATTTGGCCGATCCGACCCGGCGCGGCGCGGCCCTCACGCGCGGCCCTTGCGGCTGCGCGCATACAAGTAGGGCGCGACCAGCGCCAGCACCGGCACCAGCAGCATCACCGCGCCGGCCGAGGCCAGCGCCAGGTTGGCGCGCCCGAACAAATGGTCCATGACGAACTTGGCCGGCACCTCGCTGGCGGTGCCGGGGCCGCCCTGGGTCATCGCGACCACGGCGTCGAACAGTTTGACCACGGCGGTCGAAAGCAGCAGCAGCACGGTGGCGATGGTCGGTGCGAGCATCGGCAGCACGATCGACAGATAGACCCGCCACGCGGGAATGCCGTCGAGCCGGGCCGCCTTCCAGATTTCTTCGTCGATGCCGCGCAGGCCCGACAGCATGAGCGCCATCACCAGGCCCGAAGCCTGCCACACCGTGGCGATGACGACCGTGTAGATGACCATGTCCTCGTCGACGATCCAGTCGAACGCGAAGTCGGTGAAGCCGAGCGCATGGATGGTCTGCTCGATGCCGATCCCGGGCGTGAGCATCCACTGCCAGACCAGCCCCGTGGCGACGAAGGACATCGCGTAAGGGTACAAAAACACGGTGCGCAGCACGCCCTCGCCGCTGACGTTCTGGTCGATGAAGACCGCCAGCAAAAAGCCGATCACGAGGCAGGCCCCGATGAACAGCACCCCGTACAGCGCCAGGTTGTTAAGCGACAGCAGCCAGCGCTCGTTCTCGAACAGGCGGGTGTACTGGGCCAGGCCGACGAAGGTGTCGGACGGGAAGGTGCGCGAACTGCTCAGCGAGACCTTGATCGACCACAGCACCGTGCCCAGGTAGCCGACGATGACGGTCAGCGCCAGCGGCAGCAGCGCCGCGAACGGGACGGCCTGGCGCAGCCTGCGTCTCGCATGCAGCGCCATGCTAGTTGCGCAGCGCCGCGGCGATGCTCTTTTGCGCCTTCTCGACCGGCATGCGCGTGTTCCAGAAGGCCGTCAGCACGTCTTGCAGGGCGCCGTTCTGGTCGGGCGTGAGGTAGATCTCGTTGACGCCGACGTGGCGCGTCTTGTCCTTCATGATCTTCAGGCCGGCCTGGGCGCACTGGTCCATCTGCGAGGCGTCGACGTCGGTGCGGATCGGGATCGAGCCCTTGAATTTGCTGAACGCGATCTGGGTCGCCGGCGCCACGATGACGCTGGCGAGCAGCTTTTGCGCCTTGACCGCCTCGCCGTTGCTGGTCTTGGGGAACACGAAGGCGTCGCCCTGGATCAGGTAGGGCGATTTGTCGCCGAGGCTCGCGATGCAGCCGAAGTGGGTGCCGGCGACCTGTTTGGCGGCGCCGAATTCGCCCTTGGCCCAGTCGCCCATGATCTGCACGCCGGCCTTGCCGCTGATGAGCATGGCGGTGGCGTCGTTCCAGTTGCGGCCAGGCGAGCCGGCGTCGACATAGCCTTGCATGCGCTTGAAAGCGAGCAGCACTTTTTTGAACGGCTCGGACGCGAGCGCGCGCTGGTCGCGGTCGCGGTACACCGACAGGTACAGGTCCTTGCCGCCCACGTTGGCGAGCAAGGCCATGAACACGATGCTCTCCTGCCACGGCTGGCCGCCGTGCGCGAGCGGGACCAGGCCGGCGGCCTTGAGCTTGTCGAGCGCGGCGAACAGTTCGTCGATGCTCGCCGGCTCCTTGGCGATGCCGGCTTGCTTGAACGCCGCCTTCGAATACCAGATCCAGGCCGGCATGTGGATGTCGACCGGCACCGCGTAATAGTGTCCTTTGACGCGGATCGCGTTGAGCAGCAGCTCGGGCAGGATCTTGTCCCAACCTTCGCGCTGGGCGACATCGTCGACGTTGTTGAGCATGCCCTCCTCGATCAGGTCGAGGAACTGCTTCGAGGTGTTGAACTGGGCCGCCGTCGGCGGGTTGCCGCCGACCATGCGGTTGATCGCCACGGCGCGCGCCTGGTCGCCGCCGGCCACGGCGGTGTCGACCCAGACGCCGCCGGCGTTGCGGTAGGCCTGGGCGATCTGCTTGACGGCGGCCGATTCGCCGCCCGAGGTCCACCAATGGATCACTTCCGCCTTGGGGCCCGCGGCGGCGGCGCTGGCGGTGGCGCCCAACGCGAGCGCGCCGGCCAGCACCAGGCTGTTTGTTCTGAACATCTTGTCTCCTTTTGTGCGGGTCGTGTGCCCGCTGGATGGCAACGGCTGTTGCTGTGACAGCTTACTTCACAAACGGCCCCGGTTGTAGCCCCGGCTCGGCCGATTGGAAACGTTCCCAATATGCGCAAAATATACCACCCATGGCTTTTAAGTGTCAACCGAATAGCTTCCTGGCGGACACAACATGAACTTGCGGGTACAAACCGGTGTCGAAACGGTTCAGGTTTGGCGTGGGAGGCAGGCGCGCCAATTCATTTCCGTACCTCACCAGGAGATTGACATGCTCAACAAGAACCTTCCAAAAGTACTGCTGGGGGCCTCGGCGCTGGCCTTGCTGTTTGGCAGCGTCGCGGTGCAAGCCCAGTCGACCGCCACGCCGACCACCGACGACCGCGCGCCCATCACGGGCCAGGGCGCGCAGACCCCGGCCACCGGCCAGGGCACGCCGACACCGGCGGCCGGACAACAAGGCATGCAGACGCCACCAACCAGCGGCAGCATGGGCGCGACCACCCAGGGCAGCAGCGCGCAGGCGGCCACCGAGAGCGGCGCCACGCAGTCGGCCACCGAAGGCAGCACCACCAGGCAGGCCGCCACGGGCACCATGCGCGCGGCCGACCAACGGCTTCTGAAAGAAATCGCGCAAGGTAACATCGCGGAGATCGAGACGGCCAAGCTGGCCCAGGCCAAGAGCCAGAACGAGCAAGTCAAAAACTACGCGCAACAAATGATCGACGACCATACGCGTGTGTTGACCGAGGTGCAGCAATTGGCGGCTGCCAAAGGCGTGACGCTGCCGACCGAGATGGATCGCAAGCACAAAAAGCTCAGCGACAGGATGAACGCCATGACGGGCGAGCAATTCGACCGCGCCTACATGAGCAACGCCGGTCTGAACGACCATAAAAAGATGCACCAACTGCTGTCGCGCACCGAAACACGCGCCGCCGATCCCGACCTCAAGGCGCTCGCCGCCAAGACCCGCCCGGCGGTCGAGCAGCATTTGCATTCGGCGCAGCAAATGCGTGGCAGCAGCACCAAGCAGGCTACCGAGTCGGGCAATAAATAAGCGGCGAGGTCGCGGGCAGGCAGCGCAAATGGGCCGTGCACCGGCTCATTTGCGTGCGCGCGCCCTGTTCTTTTCGTCGCCGTTCGGCTTGCCCTTTGCTTCGCCGTTCGAGTTGCCCATTGCTTCGCCGTTCGAGTTGCCCTTTGCTTCGCCGTTCGAGTTGTCCTTTGCTTCGCCGTTCGGCTTGCCCTTTGCCTCGCCGTTCGGCTTGCCCTTTGCCTCGCCGTTCGGCTTGTCCTTTGCTTGCCCGTTCGGCTTGCCGTTTGCTTCGCCGTGCGCCCTCCCCTTCGCTTCGCCGCTCGCCCTGCCTTTTGCCGCGCCGTTCGGCTTGCCCTTGTAAAAGGCCTCGAGCTCGCGCTTGACGAGGTCCTGCCCGTTCTCGATCACAAAATCCTGGAATGCCGCCGCCACCTTGGCGATCGGGTGGTCGACCAGATGCATCACATGCCAGTCGGCCTCGACCGGGTGCTCGGCCATCGGCAAGACCTGCAGCAGCGCCGCGTCGAATTCGAGCGCGCACGCATGCACCGACAAAAAGCCGACGCCCAGTCCGGCCGACACCATACTCTTGATCGCCTCGTTGCTCGACACCTCGGAGCCGAAATTAAACGCGTGGCCGCCCTCCTTGAGCAGGCGCTCGACCGCCGTGCGCGTGCCCGAGCCGCGCTCGCGCACCAGCAGGTTGGCGCCCAACACATCGGCCAGCGTGACCTTCTTCTTTTGCATCAGCGGATGCTGGGGATTGGCCACGAAGGCCATCGGATGGCGCGCGAAGCGCGCCGCGTTGGTGCGCAATTCGCGCGGCGGCGTGCCCATGATCGCCAGGTCGATCTCGTGCCGCGCGAGCATGTTGACGATTTCGACGCGGTTGCCGACCTGCAGCTTCAGGCGCACGTCCGGCCGCTCGAGCGTGAACGGCACCAGCAGCGGCGGCAGCAAGTGCTCGGCCGTGGTGACCGCGCCGATGCGCAGGGTGCCGCTGGTGACCCCGTGCAGCGCGGCGAGCTCGTCGCCGGCTTGCTCCCACAGCCGCAGTATGCGCTCCGAAAACTGCGCCATGACCTCGCCCGCCGCGGTGAGCTGGATGTTGCGCCCGTCCTTGCGCGTGAGCGCCATGCCGGTGATCTGCTCGAGCGTGCGCAACTGCAGCGACACCGCCGGCTGGGTCAGGTGCATCGCGTCGGCCGCGCGTGAAACGCTCTCGTGCTGGGCCACCAGCGTGAGCGCCTGCAATTGCCGAAAACTCGCGTGATACATAAGCATCCCTTATCGATTATCGAATATCTTTAATTTTTCTTTTGCGTCGTACGGGCCTATATTAACAGTCATTCAAGGCCAATCCGGGCCGGCGGATAATTTCTGGGAGGCATTAAGCATGCATATCGAAGCGATCTTTCTTGGGCTGGACGTCCTCGTCGATACCGAAGCGCAGCAGCTCGCCGCCAGCAACGCCGCCTTCGAACAAACCGGCCTCTCACTGCGCTGGCAGCCGGCCACGCTGCGCAAGCAGTCGCGCACCCACGGCGGCGCTAGGGCGATTGCGGCCGCGCTGCCGCTGGCCGCGGGGAGCATCGCCCGGGCCCGCGTCGATGAACTGATCGCCCGCCGCGATGCCCTGTTGCGCGCCGCGGTAGCCGCGCAGCCGCCGCGCGTCGATCCGGCTTGCCGCGCCCTGGTCGACGACGCGATCGAAGCCGGCTGCAAGGTCGCGATCCTGACCGACATGCCGGCCGCGCTGACGGCGCTGCTGCTCGAACAGTGCTTCGGCCACGAGGCCAGCAGCAAGCTGGCGGTGGTCGCCAGCGGCCAGCGTTTCGACGCCGCGTGCGAAACCGGCCCGTACCTGCGCGCGCTGCGCTTGCTCGGGGTCGAAGCGGAGTGCGCGATCCTGATCGACACGGCCGCGCCTAGCCTCGACGCGGCCCTTGCGGCGGGCATGTGGGTCCATTCGCTGGCGCCGCATAACAGCGCCGACGCCATGCTGGCCTGCCCGCCGCTGCGCGAGATGCCCACGCGCGCGCCCGGGCCGCGCCACGCCGCGCCCCAGTTGCACCTTGCTTACGGGCGGGCGGTGGCGGCAACGCCCGCCCCCGCGCCAAGTTCCCTCGCCGCCTGAGTGCGCGCTTCACCATTCGAAAGGATTGCCATGACGCGAACCAGCGCTAATGAGGGAACCAACGAGAATGTGCGAACCAACGTCAACGTGCGAAACACCGTCAATGCGCGAACCATCGTCATTGTCGGAGGCGGCGCCGGCGGACTCGAACTGGCCACGAGGCTCGGCGACAGCGCGGGCAAGGCAGGACGCGCGCGCGTGATTCTGGTGGACCGCTGGCCGGCCCATTTCTGGAAGCCCTTGCTGCATACCGTCGCCTCCGGCGCGCGCGACCCGCAGCAGTGCGAGATCGAGTATTCGGCGCAGGCGGCCGGCCACGGTTTTGAATTCTCGCAAGGCGAGGTGCGCGCGATCGACCGCAGCAAGCGCACCATCGAGCTCGCGCCCTGGATCGGCGACGACGGGCGCGAAGTGCTGCCGGCGCGCCAGATCGGCTACGACAAGCTGGTGCTCGCGCTCGGATCGGTGACCAATTTTTACGGCGTGCCCGGCGCGGCCGAACATGTGCTCACGCTCGACAGCGTGGCCGAGGCCGAAGTTTTCCGCAAACGCTTCGTCGGCGCCTGCATCCAGGCCAGCGCGCGCAAGGCGCAGGGCGAAACCGATGGCGCGGCGGTCAACATCGTCATCGTCGGCGGCGGCGCGACAGGGGTCGAGCTCGCGGCCGAGCTGAGCCACACCGCGCGCACGCTGGCCAATTACCACGTGCATGCGCTCGACCCGGTGCGCGACGTGCGCATCCGCCTGATCGAACGCGGCGAATACCTGCTGCCGCACCTGCACCGGCGCCTGTCGCGGCGCGCCGCGCGCCATCTGGGCTCGCTCGGGATCGAGGTGCGCACCAACACCGTGGTGGCCAGCGTCGGGCCCGACGGCCTGCACGACAGCAGCGGCGCGCAGCATGACTCGGCCATCACGCTGTGGGCGGCCGGGGTCGAGGCGCCGGCGCTGTGCGCCACGCTCGGCCTGTCGGTCAACCGCCTGCGCCAGATCGTGGTCGGGCCGACCCTGCAATCGGTCAGCGACCCCGATATTTTCGCGCTCGGCGACTGCGCCAACTTCGTCTGCCCGCTGCAGGGCGTGGTGCCGCCGCGCGCGCAGGCGGCGCACCAGCAGGCGATGTTCCTCGCGCACGCGCTGGCGCAGCACGCGGACGCGCCGCTGCCCTCGTTCAAATACCACGACTATGGCTCGTTCGTCTCGCTCGGACCGCTCGCCGCGGTCGGCGTCATGGCCGGGACCATCAAGGGCCGCAAGTACCAGGTCGGCGGCGCCGCGGCGCGCCTGATCTACCGGCTGATGTACCGCAAGCACCTGCTGGCCCTGCACGGCTTCGCACGCATGGCCGCGCAGACCGTGGCCGACTGGATCCGGGCCCGCATCAGCCCGTCCGTGAAACTTTATTAAGCCTCGGGGGTATCACGCTTGACCTTGCTCGCCGGCTTGGCTGGCGCCTTCGACCCGGCGCCCTCCATCGGCAACACGATGCGGGCAAGGCGGCGTTCGATCTCCTTGATGTCCTCCGCGCTGCCGCGCACGCTGTCCCAGATGCTGTGGTCGAGCCGCATCTTGTGGTTCATCGCGCTGATCAAAGGCAGCAAGGTCTCTTCATAGCTCTTGGCAAGGCTCGTCACTGCGCCTTGCAGGAGCACCTGTTCCGGCATGTTGATCTGCACGGCCGGCGCCAGACGCGCGCCGAGCCCGGCGATCTGCAAGCCGATCTCCGACAGCAGGTTGGCGACCTTGGTCGCGCCGTCGGCGTCGGCCCCGCCCTGCTTGCGTAAGCGCACAAAGTCGAGCACGAGCGCGTCCCAGCGCACCTTCTCGCCTGCGTCCGGCCGGCCCAGCAGGTGGGCCAGCTTGAGCAGGTTTTCCTCGGCGCCCGTGGTCAGGGTCTGCGCTTCGCCACGGTAGTGGTCGCGCAGCAGGTCGTCGAGCTCGCCGTCTTGCATCAGCGCCGACACCTTCGGCGTGAGCTTGCTCATATTGCGGTAGCTGCCCTGCAGCTTGAACGGCGGCTCCATGCGGTAGGCGTCGTCCTGCGCCGCCGACGAGATATACGTCTGGTTCACGGCGAGCAAGGCGTCGCGCACCTTGAACAGGCGCTGCAACACGGCGCAGATCTCGTTCAACTCCTGCGTGTTGTAGCTGTGTTTGAGTTCGCTCGGCGCGACCGGCGCCCCTTCGGCCATGCGGATCAGGCGGTAGACGTCCTGCGGATCGCGCGAGGCGAGCGGCTGCAACTGCGGGTGCGTCACCAGCGCGTTTTCGATATACGACATCGCGAACACGTCCTCGCGGCCGCTCAGCACGTCGCCGAGGTTGTAGATGTCGGCGCGGTTGGCCAGCATGTCGGGAATCTTGAACACATCGCCCGACTCCGTGTACGGATTGCCCGCCATAACGATCGCGAAACGCTTGCCGCGCAGGTCGTAGCTGCGGCTCTCGCCGCGCCAGACGCCCTCGACCCGGCGGGTGCCGTCGGCCAGCGCGATGAATTTCTGCAAAAACTCGGGATGCGTGTGCTGGATGTCGTCCAGGTACAACATCACGTTGTTGCCCATCGCGAGGCCGAGGTTGAGCTTTTCGAGCTCCATGCGCGCCGCGCCGTTGCCGGCCTCGGCCGGGTCGAGCGAAGTCACATCGTGCCCCAGCACCGGGCAATTGATGCGCACGAAAATCATGCCGAGGCGGTCGGCCAGGTATTCCATCAGCGTCGTCTTGCCGTAGCCGGGTGGCGAGATCAGCAGCAACATGCCCATCGAATCGGTGCGCCGCTGCTCGCCCGCCGCGCCAATCTGCTTGGCAAGGTTGTCGCCGATCAGTGGCAGATAGACTTCGTCGATGAGCCGGTTGCGCACAAAACTCGACAGCGGCTTGGCCTGGAACTGCTCGAGGTGCAGGCGCGTTTTTTCCTCCTGCACAAGCGTCGTGCGCAGCTGTTGCAGTTGCTGGCAGGCGGGCACGATCACGCGCGTGTGGTGTTGCAGGCGGCGCATGAAGTCGTTCAATTGCAGCGCGAGCACCTGCTGGTCGAGGCGCGCATGTTCGCCCAACAATCCCTCGACACGGCCCTTGAGCTCGGCCGCCTGTATCCGGCGCGGCAGGCTCGACAGCAAGCTCGCGGCCGCCTCGGGCAGCAAGGTCAGGTCGAGTTGCTGATGCGTGCTGAAGCCGTGCAGCCATTCGGTCGCCAGTTGCCAGCGTTCGCGCCAGCTCAGGGTTTCATCGAGCCAGGGCAGCGCCGCGACATGCCGGCCCAGGTGCTGCTGCAGGCCCTGCGCGAGGTCGGCGCCGGCGCGGCTGAGCACCCATTCGTGGGCCTGCGCGCGCGGCGCACCGCCGGCCTGCGCTCCGAGTTCGGCAAGCAGGTAGGCGGCACATTCGTCGAGCAGCATCGCGGCCGTCTCGGTGGCCTCGTCCTGCCACTGGGCGATGTCGATTTGCTGGTGCGTCAGGAATTTTTGCACCGATGTCTTGAGCTGCTCGGCCACTTGCTGCCACAGCCGTTCGCTGCCGAACTGGCGCCGCATGAGCTCGGCCTGCTCGGCCTGGTGCTTGAGCGTTTGCGCGCCGACCTGCAGGCTCGGCGTGGCGCTCAGGTGCTGCCAATACAGCACGGCGACGGCGCGCGCCAGCGGGCTGAAGCGCAGCAAGCCGGCGCCCTCGACCATCGGCACCAGTTGCCGCAGGATGGCGGCGGCGTCGTGGTCGTGCAAGCCCTTCTGGTAGCCCTCCTCGTAGCGCGGCGCGGCGAAACGGCGCACGCTGTCGTCGAACGCGGCCGTCTCGGGGTCGCGCACGGCGGCCAGCAAGCTGTCCCAACGCCAGCCGTCGGTGCCGGCCTGGGCGGCGAGCACGATCTGGTACGCAAGATACTCGGCGCGGTAGACCTGGCCGCTTTCGGCGAGGTTTTCCATGCCCCAGTAGTGGCGCAATTGTTCGAGCCTGGCATCGGCCAGCGGCATGTAGTAATCGGTGCCGGTCAGGTGGTAGGTTTGCACGCCCTGGTGGGCGACCAGGGTCAGGTCGAGCGCCTGGCGGTTGACCGTGAAGCCGTGCTTGCCGAGGCGAATCGTGTTGCCAGTGACCAGTTCGTTGCGGTCGCGCAGGGAACGTTGGCCCTGCTCGCGCAGGTTCTTGAACTGGCCGGCGAGGTCGTCCGCGCCGACGGCGTTGCCCAGGTTGCGCAGTTCGCCGATGCTCGCCTTGAGTTTGTTCAACAGCGCGTCGGAGGCGAAGTAGGCCTCCATCTGCGCCGGATCGGTCAGTTGCGCGAGCCGCTTGGGCACGCCGGCCAGGATGCGCCGCGCCGCCTCCATGATCGCCTGCACCCGACGCGCGCGGCCGTCCAGCAACCCTTGCTTGCGCCCTTCGAGCGCCTCGTAGACCGATTCGCGCTTGTGCGCGATCTGGGTCAGGTAGTCCTCCTGCTCGGCGAAGCGGCCTTCGAGATCCTCGAGCTGGGTCAGCAGGCGCGTGAGCAATTCGTCGCAGCGCTCGGGCGAATCGGCCTGCTCGAGCGCGCTCTCGACCGACTGGCCGAACAGCTGGAACTGGGCGGCGAACTCGGCCGCCGACTCGCCCTGCGACAGTTGCTTGCGGCGCTGGCGGGCCTCGGCGCGCAGCTTGTTGACGTCCGCGTAAATGCCCGAGATCGTATTGAGGATGCGGGTGCGCAGCGTTGCGTCCCCGACCGCGAGCGTGCCGAGCAATTCGCTCAGGCCGTCGAGATTCTTGGCGCTGCGGTCGAGCGCCTCGTGCAGCGGCAGCAGTTCGGCCGTCGTGTGCAGGTTGGGCAACTGGGTGCGCTGCTTCGCCAGTTCCTCGTTGACCTTGGCAAAGGCCTTGTCTTGCGACAGAAATTGCACGGTGCGGCCGGCGACCCGGCCCTCCTCCTCGGCCAGCGCCGTGTCGAGCAGCGCCAGCTGCGCCACATCCATGTAGCGCTGTTCCTTGAGGCCGGCCAGGCGCCCGCGCGCGAGACGGATCTGGTCGAGCGCCTCGACGAATTCGGTCGGCGACTGCCACAGGCGGCTCGCCGTCTCGGTCAGCAGCTGGCGGTTTTCCAGCGCGGCATGTTCGAGCGTCTGCGCCGCGCCGTGGCGCGCCGCCGCGACCTTGTCGAACTCGTCGAGCGTGGCGCCGGCGACCTCGATCATCGCGCGCACCTGGGCGCCGGCGTCGTGCGCCTCGGCGGAACCGAGCCAATGGAAGGCGTCGATCACGCGCCGGCATTGGCGCGCCAGGGTTTCGAACACGAAGCGGGCCGGCAACTGGTCGCGCGGGGCCTCGGCCTGCTCGCGCACGAGCTTGGCGATCGAATACAGTTCGGACAGGCCGCGCACGAGTTCGCGGTTGCCGATCTTGCCGAAAAAGCTCATGCGCGGCGCCTGCTGCGCGGCGTGGCCGTCGCTGGCGAAGGCGGTGCGCCACAGTTGCATCGTGTGGTGGCGCGTCGGTTCGTCGCTTTCGGTGGCGAACAGCAGCATGTCGCCGTCGGCGAAGCGGGCGTAGCCGTGCGCGATCAGCGGCTTGGCCAGCGTCTTGTTGATCATGTTGTAGGTCAGCAGCGCGTACACGCCGTGCTCGCGCTCGTAGAACACATACAAAACATCCTCGCCGTTGGGCGCGAGCACGCGCCGCTTGAACACGAGGCCCTTCGGAATGTCGTCGAAGACCTTGTACTCGCCGCTTTGCAGGATATAACCGTCGGGGAACACGATGCCGTGGTCCTCGGGCAGTTGCACACAGGACGCGCCGATGCCGTCGACCCGCGTCACGCGCGCCGTGCGGCGGCTGTACACGAGGTAGCGGTAGTCGGTCTCGCGGTAGGGCTTCATGCGCAGCAGGATCAGCTCGCCGACGGCCGCGTAGGAAATGTCGCCGTCGTTGAGCGACTGGTTGAGGTCGTCGACGGGCTCGCTGTAGATGCCCAGCCCGCTCTCGGTGTTGTTCTCGATCTTGACGGTCAGGTCGCCGCCGACGGTCTCGACGAACAAGGTGTCGAGCACATTGATGTGCGGGTGCTTGCCCAGCACGTGCTGTTCGCGCGTGGTCTGGATCCATTCGAAATCGTGGGTCGGCGGCAAGGCCAGGTCGCGCTCGCCGCGGTTGTCGATGTAGCTCGCCTCGCCGTTTTCGCTCAGGCTCCAGCGGAATACGCGCACGTCGGAAATGCGCTCGCCGATCTTGAACGCGGCGAGCAGCTTGCCCTGGTTGACGCGCAGCTGCACCAGCTGGGCGTTCTTGTAATACGCGTACAGCTCCTTGAACTCGGCCACGAAGCGCGACTCGTGCAGGAAGGTGTTGGCCAGCGGTACGCTTTCGAGGTCGAACTGCTCGCCGTCCTGGCGCAGGCGGTACAGGCCGAACACGTCGGCGACCTTGGTTTCCTGGCGCAGCCCGATGAACACGTTGTAGCCGAACAGCAGCAAGTCGCCCACCTGCACCAGGTCGCGCGCGACGCAGTTGTTCTCGGTGCGCGCGCGGGCGCGGCCGCGCAGCACCATCTCCTGGCGCCCGAACTCGGCCAGGCGCGCCGTGTTGAGCAAGCCGGCCTTGTCGAGCAGCGCGTTGCCATGCTCGCCGAGGCGCTTGCGCAGCAGGTCGAAACTGCTCGATTGGGCCACCGCCTGCGCCACTTGCTGGTCGGCCAGGTCGGTCTCCGGTGCTGCTGTTGCCGGTGCTGCTGCGCTCATCGATGGGTTTCCGCTTAAGTGAGTGGTCGGGGCTTAGTCTGCCTTGGCGTTAAGGAAGGCGACCATGTCGGCGCGCTTCGGCTGGCCTTGCAGCCAGGCGCGCATGCGCAGCAATTCCTCATAGTCGGCGTCGCCGAAGCGCGCGCGCAGGTTCGCCTCCATCCGCTCGCGCGAGGCCGCCTCTTTGAGCTCGCGCTGCCAGCGCTCCGACACGATCGCGTCGAGCTGGTCGTGCAGGCCAAGCGCGACCAGCGCCTCCCACTCGCCGCGGTCGAGCCAGACGGCGTCGGCCATCGGGCTGAAGTCGAGCCGCAGCACCGGGTCGCGGCTGACGTTGATGCGCGCCATCAGGCGCCCCGTGGTCGCGCACACGCGCACCGCGCCGTCGGACAGGCCTATGTCGCCGGGGAATTCAAGCGCGGCGACCGCCGGCATCTTGCTGCGCCATATGCGGTAACGTTCGAGCTCGACCCAGACCCCGCTGCAATCCTTGCAACGCTCGCCCGGCAGGCCGCCTTCGAGCTGGACCGGGGAGAAATGCTTATTGCCACATGCTGGACAAATCATCATCTTGATTGCTTCCTTGAAGGTCGGTGGCTTACGAGGGCTTGTTGCCGCCAATCGCGGGCGCGAAGGTCGCCAGCAGGCTTTGCAGTGCCTGCTGCTGCGGGCCGGTGCCGTCGCGCGTGATCTTGGCCATCATGGCCGCCACCGTCAGGTTCTGCAATTCGCCGGCCGAGTTGCCCAGCGCGCCGATCAGGCCGCCCAAGTCGCCCACCATGTCGCGCTCGCCGGTGAGGTGGTCCTTGAGGCCGATCTGCAGCGTGCGGCTCTTCTCGACGGTCGCGTCGATGCCCTTGCCGATCGACAGCGCGTTGACGAATTTCTCGAAGTAATCGCCCTCGCCGCCGACGATGTCGATCTTGGCGTTCTGCAGCGCCTTGCCCAGCACTTCGGCCTGGTCCTTGGCGATGTGCGTCTGCGCGTCGATGCCCTTGATGATCTGCTGGTTGGCGATCTCGAGCTGCATGCGGAACTCCTCGTGCGCGCGGGTCTCCTCGCTCATGGCCGACATCGCCTCGAACTTGAGCGCCAGGCCTTTCGACTCGGCCTCGAAACGGGCCTGGATCACCTTGGCCGAGGCGTCGCCGTGGATCGCCGTGGCGGCCGCGTCGGCGGTCTTGACGGCGGCCGCGGCCAGGCCGATCTGCTCGTTGCCCTGCGCCTCGGCCTGCATCTTGAGGCGGGTCGCTTCGGCCTGCGCCGCACCCTGCTTGAGGACCGCCTCGGCCGAGGCGATCATGACCTTGGCGGACGCGAGGCCCGAGGCCGCCAGTTGCGCCTCGGTGCCTTCGGCTTCGCGCTTCATGCCTTCGGCCAGGCGCTCGGACACCTTGAGGTTGGCGTCGGCCAGCGTCAGTTCCTGCGCCGCCTTGTGCTTGGACGAGCGCTCCTCGCCCTCGGCCGCCTTGACCGCGGTCAGCATTTTTTCTTCGGCACGCGCCTCGGCGGCCACGACCACGGCGCGTTTCTGGCGGTCCGAATCGGCCGCCGCGCGCACATCCTTGATCGCCTCTTCCTGCTCGGCCACGGTGCGCTCGACCACGATGCGCTCGCGGATGACGTCGGCGATCGCCTTCTTTTGCACCTCGATCGCTTTTTCCTTGTCGATCGTCTGCAGCGCGACCTCCTTCTCGCGGTCGACGATTTCGAGTTGGCGGGCGCGCGTCACGCGCTCCTCTTCGATCGCGACGGCGCGCTTGCGGTTGTTCTCGGCCACTTCTTTTTCGCGCGTGGTGTTTTCTTGCTGCACCAGCACGAGTTGCTCGGACTGCAGGCGGGCCAGCTCCGACTTGGCGTGCTCCTCGGCCTGCACCTTGAGCGTCTCGGCATGCTCGCGCGCGCGCACCGAACCGACTTCGCGGCCCTGGCGCGACTCGGCGTCGCACTGCTGGCGCTCGAGCTCGAGGATCGCTTCGCGCGTCTCGACGTTTTTCTTCTTGATGCGCATCTCCTCATCGCGCTTGAGTTCGTTGGTGCGGATGTTCTCGATCACGGTCAGCTCGGTGATCTTCTTGATGCCCTGGGCGTCGAGGATGTTGTGGCCGTCGAGCTTGTCGAGCGCCGTCTGTTCGATGTAATCGATGGCGGCGTCTTCCAGCACATAGCCAGACAGGTCGTCGCCGATCTGGCGGATGATGTCGTCGCGGAAGCGGTCGCGGGCCTGGTACAAGTCGACGAAATCCATCGACTTGCCCACCGTTTTGAGCGCCTCGGCAAACTTTGCGGCGAACAGGTTTTCCAGCGTCTCCTGGTTGGAAGCGCGCACGCAGCCGACGGCCTGGGCAACCTTCAGCACATCCTGGGCGGTCTTGTTCACGCGCAGGAAGAAGGTGACCTTGATATCGGCGCGGATGTTGTCCATGCAAATCAGGCCATCCTTGCCCAGGCGACCGATTTCAATCGTCTTGAGGGAAATCTCCATCATCTCCTTCTTGTGAATGATGGGATAAACCATGCCGCCGGTAAAGGTGACTTCCGGCTCGGCGCGCAGCGTGTTGATGATCATGACGTGGCCTTGCTCCACCTTGTGGTAGAACTTGGCAAACAGTACGAAGCAGCCCAGCACGATGACGGTGATGATTCCGATCGAGAGCAACATAATATCCATGGTTTCTTTCTGGTTCGGGGGTGGAGACGTTAAATGGAAACGGGTACTGCCTGCACTTCGTACTGCTGGGTAGCTGCATCGTAGGCGACGATAATGGCCTTGGAATTTTTCGCCAGGGTGTTGGGCGCTTCCGCCCAGACGCGAATGTTGATGCTGGCGCCGTGGCTGTCGACTTCGGCGCGACCGAAGGTGTGGTCGACCTTCTGGGTCACGATCTTGCAGTCGAGTCCGACCAGGCTTTCATTGCTGCGCGCCGCATGCTTGACGAACAGCCCGCGCATGGGCTTGAGCACGCGCGCCGAAATCGGGATCGACAGCGCGGCCGAGAGCAGCAGCACGCCCACGCCGGCGGCCACCCGTACGATCTCCGTCGGCAGCCAGGCCACCAGGTACTGGTGCAGCAAGGCCGTGAACAGCCAGGTGAAAAAGACCAGCACGCTGGCGGCCACCGAGAGGGGTACGCCGCCGAGACCGAGCGCCACCACGTAACCGGCGAGGGACTGCAGGTCGGGCGTGTCGTGGCCGGCGTGGCCCACATCGACATCCAGATCGATGTCGAGCGCGTCGCCCATATCAACGATGCCGATGATCGACAACAGCCAGTAGATGAGCAAGACCGCCAGCAATACCGTCGGGACCGCACTGGGAAAACTGCTCAGAAGCTGCCAGGTACTCATGCCGTCCCTTTATCGTGGGTTACTCAAAATATAAGTCTAGGTATTGTCGCGGGGCTTTTGCTTTTTTGCAAAATTAATTAAGGCATCATGCAAACCTTCCTTGATCTTGCGTTTGTCGTCGGCCGGCACGCCAAAGCGTTCGGCCAACAGGGCGTAGTCGGCATCGCTGAGCGTGACGGTCAGGCGCGGACGCACCGGCTTGCTGGTGCAGGGCAAGCCGAGGATGGTGCGGATCTGGTCCGACGGCGAGAGCTGGGTCTCGAAGGCGGCGTAGCGCACCGCGTCAATCACCTGCTTCTCGACGTCAAACGCCACCTGCCCCGAACGCAAGGCTGCGTCCGAACTGCTCCAGCGCGGGGAACTGCGTACCATGGCGCCCCCTTCAGCCTTGACGGCCGCCATCGGCGGGATCGTTCAGCCGGGCCTGCAAACGCGCCATGACCTGCGCCTTGCGGCTGGCCGTCTCGCCGATACCGGCGGCGGCCAGCTTGCGTTCGAGCGCCTGGTTGCCCATTTCGCCTTCGAGCACGTCGGCCGCTTCCATGCGGTCGGCCATGTCCTGGTGGCGCTGCTTGATGCGCTCGAGCGACTCCTTGGCGCTCATGAGCTTGGAGCCGCTGCTGCCCATGCTGTTCGAGATCGTGGCCGTGGCCTTATAGACGCTCTCGGTGGTCTTGGCCATGGCCAGCTCGCGTTCATGGTCGCGCAAGGTGGTCTCGGCGGTGCGGATCAAGCCCTTGAGGCGCACGATATGGCCGGCGAATTCATCGCGCGCGGCGGTCTGCTCGACCACCGCCTGTTCGATGTCGGCCACCTTCTGGGCCACGTCTTCGGCCAGCGCGTCCTGCTTCTTCTGCATCGCCTCGATCGCCAGCAACTCGTAGCGGCTCATCTCCTTGGCCAGCCGTTCGATCTCGCGCGTGGCCTGCATTTCCTTGGCCATGACACCGGTCAGGTCTTGCCGCGCGGCGGCGACGTGGGCCTTGGCCTCGACGATCTCCTGCTCGTAAATGGTGCTGGCATTGTTGTCGACGATGCTCTGGCCGATCGAGCGCACATCGCCGCGCAGCATGGTGAGGATTTTGGAAAAGACAGCCATCTTGCTCTCCTTATTTCAAGAATTCAGTGAATACGTCCAGGGCTTCGAACGCGTTGTCGGCCACCATGGCCACATCGGTCGCGATGCTGTCGGCGCTGGCGTCGTGTGCCAGGGAGCCGAACAGGACGTAATGGCCGCCGATGCGGCCGAAGTTCGACAGGGGGATGGCCATGTTCAGGTCCATCATCGCTTCGAGCATGTCGGCGCGCCGCTCGGGCCGCACCTCGTCCTCGGTCCAGAGGTAGCAAATGCAGAGGACCTGGCTGGGCGAGGCCGTCACGAACACGGGCAACTCTTCCAGGCCTTCAATACTGATGCGCATGACCGGCACGCCATCGTCATCGGCCGGCGGCAGCAAATTGCTGCTCACGCCCGTCGAGCCAAGTTTGCCGGCCAGCGCATGTTCAATGTCCAGCATCTGTTTCATTGCCACTTCCATTTTCTCGTCCTTGCACGCGGTACTTCGATCATCCCCTGCGGGGTCGTTTCGACATATTATGTCACCAGTATAAATATCCGACATAAAATGTCAAGACTTTCCGGCGGTCATTTTCTTACCCCAACAAGGTTGTTGCGCTGAACGCCGCCACGGCAGCGACTGCGGCGAGCAGCGCAGCGAGCACGAACAGGCGGCATGCCAACATCCCCATCAAAGTTCCAGCCATGGTCTTTCATCCCCCCTTGCAGTTGTTGACGCCACCGGATGGGGGCGAGACATAATATGTCCAAGTATAGGGCTGCGACATAAAATGTCAACGTTTTTTATTGCGGTAATGGCATGCCCCATAAGACATGCTTTCAGCCGACCTCATGGGTTAAGATGCGCCTTTCTCCCCAACTCGGAATCGTCATGGCCGTATCGAGCACCACCGCAGCGCCCGCATTGATCACCTCGGACCCGGTCGTCCTGGGCATCCTGATTGTCATCCTGGCCCTGGTGATGGCCAGCGAACGCTCGTCCCATCCCGTGTGGCGGCGCTTCTATACGATCGTGCCCGCACTGCTGCTGTGTTACTTCATTCCCGGCCTGCTCAATACCTTCGGCATCATCAACGGAGAAGCATCGCGCCTGTACCCGATGGCGCGCGACTACCTGCTGCCGATGGCACTGGTATTGCTGACGCTGTCGTGCGACCTCGGCTCCATCCTCCGCCTCGGCCCCAAGGCCATCATTTTGTTCCTGACCGGTACCGCCGGGATCATCCTGGGCGCACCGTTTGCGCTGGCGATCATGGGCTTGTTCGACCCCTCGCTGCTCAACCCGGAAGGTCCGAACGCGATCTGGCGCGGCATGACCACCACAGCCGGCGCCTGGATCGGCGGCGGCGCCAACCAGGCGGCCATGAAGGAAGTCTATGGTGTCGGTGCCGACGTGTTCGGCAAGTTCGTGGCGGTCGACGTCATCTGCGCCAATATCTGGATGGCCTTCCTGCTGTTCCTGGCCAGTCGCAGCGCGCGCATCGATGCCTGGCGGGGCGCAGACACCACGGCGCTGGACGAGCTGCGGGTCAAGGTCGAGAAAGTCCAGCTCGACACCGCGCGCGTGGGCAGTGCCTACGACATGCACCTGATCCTCGCCTATGGCCTGGGCGCGACCGGCTTGGCGCACTGGATGACCGGTTTCATCGTCCCCTTCATCAAGGAACATGCGCCCCACCTGGAGCGCTACAGCCTGACGGCGAACTTCTTCTGGGTGACGGTACTGGCCACCACGTTCGGCCTGATCCTGTCGTTCACGCGGGCAAAGAAGCTGGAGGGCGCGGGCGCATCCAAGATCGGCTCGGTGGCGATCTACATTCTGGTGGCCACCATTGGCATGCAGATGAACCTGGCGGCGATCTTCTCGGATCCCGAATTGTTCGTGCTCGGTCTGATCTGGATCAGCTTCCACGGCGCGCTGATGCTGGGCATGGCCTGGCTGATCAAGGCGCCGGTGTTCTACATGGCCGTCGGTAGCCAGGCCAACGTTGGCGGGGCGGCGAGTGCCCCGGTGGTGGCTAGCGCCTTCCACCCTGCCCTGGCGCCGGTCGGCGTGTTACTGGCGGTGCTGGGCTATGCGCTGGGCACCTACGGCGGCTGGATTGCAGGCCAATTGCTGCGCCTGCTAACCGGCGCGTAAGAACAGTGGGGTCAGTCCTAACAATCGTACACGGGCTCAACAGTCGTCAGGCGAAGCGGAGCAGCCGCGCGGGCAGGTAGTGGAGTCTACGGCTGTGTCCGTGTATGAATGTTAGGAC
>JAZKIN010000042.1:0-45078 GCA_040384885.1 Pseudomonadota bacterium
CTATGGGTCCCCGCATGCGCGAGGACGATGTTGGTTTGAGGTATTAGAAGCTAGCGATTTCGCGATTTCTGGCAAATCAAGCGGCTAATTTCAAGTTTTGCGACACCCGCCTGCGCGAGGACGATGTTGGTTTGGGTTTGTGAGTGGCCAGCGTCGCGATTTTTTTATGAATGCAACGAGGCGCTTCGAAAATGCCGCTGCGCGCGCAGGCCGATCAGCAGGGTCAGTTCGATGCGGGGCAATTTTTCGAGCACATTGGGCCAGCCACAAAATCGTCGCACTCGCGCCGCGGTGGCAGGTCGCCGCCCTTGCCGCGCCCCGGATCCAACAAACCGATTCAGCTTGACGCCATCGATTACGCATGTAATCATAACCCTATCGATTACAGATGTAATTCATCGGGGGTTAGCATGGCATTGAACATTCACATCAGCGAAGCGGAGTCGCTGGTCATGGAGTCGCTCTGGCAGACGCCCGGCATGGCCGCCGACGACGTGCTCGCCGCGCTTGCCGACAAGCAGCGATGGCAGGAGGCAACGGTCAAGACCTTGCTCAACCGCCTGCTCAAGAAAGGCGCCATCAGCGCCCAGAAGGATGGCAGGCGCTTCCTGTATTCGCCCGTGCTGACGCGCGAGGACTGGGTGGCGAGCGAAAGCACGGGACTGATCGACCGCCTGTTCGGCGGCAATCTCGCACCGCTGGTCGCCCATTTCGGCCAGCACCGCAAACTGAGCAAAGCCGAAGCCGACGAAATCAAGAAGCTGATCGAGGGCATGAGCGATGGAAAATAATCTGCTCTCCACGCTGCTGCAGGCCAGCTTGGCCGCCGGCGCCGCACTGCTGCTGGTCCTGCTGCTCAGAAAGCCGCTGCGACTGTTGTCGGGTGCCGCCATCGCCTATCAGGCTTGGCTGATCGTGCCGGTCGTGACCTTCGCCTCGCTCGCGGCGGCACTGTTGCCGATGGCGCCAGTGGCGCGTCCACTCATGCTCGAATCGCTGCCGGCGATGCAGGCGGCATCGGCCGCCGTCGCGGTCGCCGGCACGGGCGGTATCGACTGGGCGCCATGGCTGTTGCTTGGCTGGCTGGCGGGCGCAGCCGCGCTCGGGATATGGATCGCCCTTGCGCACAAACGATTTTTACTGACCGTGGGCGCCACGGTCGAACGCGACGGCATCTTCCACGCGGCTTCGGCGCATGCCGGCCCCGCGCTGATCGGCGTCTGGCGCCCGCGCATCGTCGTCCCATCCGATTTCACGTCGCGCTTCACGCCCGACGAGCAAAACCTCATCCTTGCCCACGAACGCGTGCATGCACGGCGGGGCGACACGGCGGCCAATCTTGCGTGCGCGCTGCTCCAGTGCTTGTTCTGGTTCAACCCGTTGGTCCACCTCGGGGCGCGCTGTTTCCGCTTGGATCAAGAGCTCGCCTGCGACGACGCGGTCATGCGTGAGAAACCGGCTTTGCGGCGCAGCTACGCGCAAGCCATGTTGAAAGCCCAGTTGTCGGGGGGCGGCAGTTTTATCAGCTGTCATTGGCAGTCCCACCATCCATTAAAGGATCGCATCATGAATCTAGACCGACTCCAACCCCGTTCGGGCCGCTTGTTCGCCGGCCGCGCCGTGCTCGCCACCCTGATCTGCCTGGGCGGCTACAGCGCCCTGGCCGCGCACGCGTCGGCCGACCTCGCACCCGGCGCACAGGTGTACGAAGTGGAGATGCTGATCGATGTGGGCGGCAAGCAAATCATGCAGCGCAAGTATGCGCGGCTCGACGAACGGTTCGAGATCGCCGTGGAGGAGGCCGGCACCAAATGGGTCGGCGAGATGCTGATCAAGCCCGGCAAAGACGGCGCCATTGATATGCAATCGAACGTGCAGGCCGGGGCGCCCGGGCCGGGAACCCACACGCTGGTCGGCGCGCTCAATAATCGCTACCGTTTGATCCGGCACGATCCGAAAACGGCCGCCAAACTCGACATGCTGGTGCTCGTGACCAAGGCGCCGATGTACGAGATCGCATTGCAACTCGATGTGGGCGCCAAGCACATCGAACCGAAGCTGCGGGTGCAGGCCGGCGAGGCGTTCGCCGTTGCGGTTGACGAAGCCGATGCGCACTGGCGGCTCGACGGCGTGCTGCGGCCGCTGCCCAACCGGCAGCTCGACCTGACGACCACGGTGACGCGCGAAAACACGATCGTCGCAAAGCCCCGGCTGGTCTTCAAGCTTGACGATCAGGCGGGGATGGGCGTGAGCGACAGCGGCTCGCAGCAGTCCATCAAGATGAAGATGAAGGTCGCACAGGTGGGCAGCAATACCCCGCTCGTGGCTCATGGTGGACCGGTTCAGACCCACGAGAACAAATAGCGGTCAAGGCGGCAGACATCGCGAAGGCCGAAAGTTTCACTGAAGACCTAAGCCAACATCGTCCTCGAATTCGCCTCCTTTGAATTTTTCGGTCGCGTGAAATTGCCATGGTGCCAACTTAAATCCCTGAGAACATTGTTTGAGTATGGTCAAGAGAAATTCGGGCGGTTGGCGCGGAGCCACGACTTGACCCGCGCCAAGAGCGCCTGCGCCTGCCTCTGGCTTTCCTCGACAAGGCTTGGCGCTATAGGGTCGCCGTCGTAATCACTGATGTTGCGCTGCTTGCGCAACTTGTCGAGGACTAACACGGTCTTGGTGTCGAGACCGATGGTCAAGGTCTGGATGGCCACCTGGTGGTGGCCTGGTTTACTGGTCGAAGTGCGATATCCATTGGCCCACAGCGCCACCATCGCGCATTGCATGATGCACTTGTATGCAGCATCGAAACGATTTTCTTCGCTGATCGCGGTGACACTCGCGTCTTGCAAATTGCGCTCGGCCGCAGTCAACAGGCGCTGGATGTCGCCGCGCTGGGCAATGAACTCAACGAGACTCTGGATTGCCAATAAGTTTTTCAAAGTCATTCGCATTTCCGATCAAAAAAAGCTTTTGCTTCTCGACCACTTCACGCGCCCACGTGTTGTTGGATGCTACCTTGGCACGAAAGTCATTTACCCGGTACACCACTGGATTAATCTCGCGCCGCACGACTGCTTGCGCAGAATGCAAGGCTTCAACAACTTCGCCAAAACCAATATCTCCCAAAATCAGAACGTCAACATCGGAGTGTGCGCTCTCTTCGCCGCGCGCCACGGAGCCGAAGATCAAGGCGCATTGAATCCTGTCGGCCAAGGGGTGTAGTGCATCGGCCACCACCGTGGTCATGCCCGAAGTCTTGCGCAACAAACCAGCAAGCTCCGTGAATACCGGGCAGTCGCGATTCGCGCGGTAATGAACCTGATTTCCGACATCCTGCCGTGACAGGATGCCAGCGTCCGCCAGCTTGACCAACTCGCGGTTAGTGCTACCCGGCAGAGCATTGAGTTGACGCGCAAGTTCTCTGACGTGCAATGCTGTATCTGGGTGCAGTAAAAGTGCCGACAGGACACGAGTGCGAAATGGACCAAGTAGGAATTCGGAGAGCATGCCTTTAATGTATCATATTGGGAGACGTTCGTGTCACTATGGGAGACATCTCTGTTTGCGAGGTGTGACAACATTTTGTTCGTCGGGTACGCGCCGGGACCGCGCCGGTATAATGTCGGCATGCAGAATCTCCTCCACAATCTCAATCCCGAACAACTCGCCGCCGTCACGCTCCCAGCCCAAAGCGCCCTCATTTTGGCCGGCGCCGGATCGGGCAAGACGCGCGTGCTGACGACCCGCATCGCCTGGCTGATCCAGACCCAGCAGGTGTCGCCGGCGGGCATCATGGCCGTCACGTTCACCAACAAGGCGGCCAAGGAGATGCTTGCGCGCCTGTCGGCGATGTTGCCGATGAGTACGCGCGGGATGTGGATCGGCACCTTCCATGGCTTGTGCAACCGCCTGCTGCGCACCCATTACCGCGACGCCGCCTTGCCGCAGACCTTCCAGATCCTCGATTCGCAGGACCAGCTGTCGGTCATCAAGCGCCTGCTCAAGGCCAACAACATCGACGATGAAAAATATCCGCCGAAGACGCTGATGTATTTCATCAACAACGCCAAGGACCAGGGCCTGCGCGCCCACCAGGTCGAGGCGCACGATCCGATCGAGCGCAAACTGGTCGAACTCTACGATATCTACGACCAGCAATGCCAGCGCGAGGGCGTGGTCGATTTCGCCGAATTGCTGCTGCGCTCCTACGAGCTGCTCGCGCGCAACCAGCCGCTGCGCGAGCATTACCAGCAGCGCTTCCGCCACCTCCTCGTCGACGAGTTCCAGGACACCAACGACCTGCAGTACAACTGGCTCAAACTGCTCGCCGGCCACAATGTGGTCGGCGGCGGGGCGCTGTTCGCGGTCGGCGACGACGACCAGAGCATCTATGCCTTCCGCGGCGCCAACGTCGGCAATATGGCCGCCTTCGAACGCGAATTCCGGGTCCAGAATTTGATCAAGCTCGAGCAGAACTACCGCTCGCACGGCCACATCCTCGACAGCGCGAACATGCTGATTTCCAATAACAGCAAGCGCCTGGGCAAGAACCTGCGCACCGATGCCGGCCACGGCGAGCCGGTGCGCATCTACGAAGCCTCGTCCGACCTCGAGGAGGCGCAATGGATCATCGAAGAGGCCAAGTCGCTGATGGCCGAAGGCAGCGCGCGGCGCGACATCGCGATCCTGTACCGCTCCAACGCGCAGTCGCGCGTGATCGAGCAAAAGCTGTTTGCGGCCGGCCTTCCGTATATCGTGTACGGCGGCCAGCGCTACTTCCAGCGCGCCGAGGTCAAGCATGTGATCGCCTACCTGCAGTTGATGGACAATCCGCACAACGACTCGGCGTTCCTGCGCGTGGTTAACTTTCCCACGCGCGGCATCGGCTCGCGTTCGATCGAACAATTGCAGGCCGCCGCCGAGCAGCAGCGCATTTCGCTGTACGCGGCGGTGCCGCATGTGGCCGGCAAGGCCGGGTCCTCGCTGGCCAATTTCGTGCGCCTGATCGAGGGTGCGCGCTTCGAGACGACCCAGCTCCCGCTGCCGGAGATGGTGCGCGTGGTGCTCGAGGCGAGCGGCCTGCTGGCCCATTACCAAGCCGAAAAAGACGGCACCGACAAAGTCGAAAACATCGAGCAGATGGTCAGCGCCGCGACCCATTTCGTGCAGGAGGAGGGCTTTGGCCAGAACGCGCCGGCCCACCTCGGCCCGCGTGCGCAGGCGCAGGCGGGCGCGCCGATCGTGAGCGAGGACGGGATCGAGATCTTCGACGCCGACGCGCCGCTGCCTACCGTGATGTCGCCGTTGTCGGCGTTCCTGTCGCACGCCTCGCTCGAGGCCGGCGACGCCCAGGCCCAGGCCGGGCAGGACGCGCTGCAACTGATGACGGTGCACTCTGCCAAGGGGCTCGAGTTCGACGCCGTGTTCATCACCGGCCTCGAGGAGGGTTTGTTCCCGCACGAGAGCAGCTCGCGCGAACTCGATGGCGTCGACGAGGAGCGGCGCCTGATGTACGTGGCCATCACGCGCGCCAAAAAGCGCCTGTACATGAGTTTTACGCAGACCCGCATGCTGCACGGCCAGACCCGCTACAACATGAAATCGCGCTTTTTCGACGAGCTGCCCGAAGAGGCGCTCAAGTGGCTGTCGCCGCGGGTGCAGGCGCAATGGTTCGGCAACAAGAAATCTGCCTGGGACGAGCCCGCTGTGTTCAACGGCGGTTCGGACAACAAGATCGCCCAGCAAATCGCGCAGAAGGCCGCCAGCAGCGGTCCCGGCTGGCGCATCGGCGAGTCGGTCGCGCACGCCAAGTTCGGCGAGGGCGTGATCGTCAATCTGGAGGGCAGCGGCAGCAATGCGCGCGCCCAGATCAATTTCGGGCGCGCGGGGGTCAAGGTGCTCGACCTGTCGGTCGCCAAGCTCGAGAGGATGGGGCGCTGAGGGCGGCGCCCCGGTCTCAGTCCGGGGCGGCCTCTTCCTTTAATGGCGCGTCGTCGGGAAACAGCTGGCGATAGCTCGCATAGATCGCGAGGCGGCGCAGCAATTCGAACAGGAACAAGGCGAACAGACTCAGCGACAGACTGATTTCGGTGTTTCTAAAAAGCAATGACACGAGCTGAAGCACAATGAACAAGATGCCGAACCAGGACACCAGCAATACGGCGAACGCGCGTGCCGAACCGATAATCGCGAAGACGCTGTAAAACGTCGCCTTCAAAGGAGGCATTTGTTTCCAGTAAGTGAGTGCCGGCGCAAAGCTCATGAGCAGCAAGGCCAATTGCAAGGTCAGGCCGATCGCCAACATCTTGACGACCTCGCCGGTGGCGAGCGTGGGCGGCTTTTTGCTGGTGCGCGCGAGCTCGAACTGCTTGACGAATTCGGGACTGATGGAAAGCGCCAGGATTACCATGAAAATCATGAAGAGCACCAGATAGACCACGCCAAGCTTGCACAAGGGGCCGAAGCTGTCTTTACGGAATCCCGTGAACAACACCGATGGAGACACCGGCTGGCCCTTTTCGATCAGGTAGCAGGCCTGCATCCTCGCAATGTTGAACGATGGGATCAATAGCGCCGCGACGATTTGGCCGATCAGCGGGAACCCGTTGAGCACCATGAAACACATAAAGGTGAGAAGCAGCAACATCGCCAGGAGGCCCGGCTGTTTGCGATACAGGGCAAAGCCTTGCTTGAACCAAAGCCAGCCGGTCGCTGCGGGAATTCTATTACTCATCAGGACAATCTAGGTGCGGGTGTGGCGATACGTTCGCGCAGGATGCGCTCGAAATGGGTCGGGTCGTGCGGGGTCAGCATTTCGGCCGCGCGCGGCTGGTAGAAATCATACAGGCGCGAGAGCCAGAAGCGCAACGCGGCCGCGCGCAACATCGGCTGCCACGACGCTTGCTCGTCTGCCGTGAACGGGCGCACCGCGTGGTAGGCGTCGAGCATGGCGCGCACGCGCGCCTCGTCGAGCACGCCGGTGCCGAGATCGATGCACCAGTCGTTGACCGTGACGGCGACGTCGAACAGCCAGGTGTCGCAGCCGGCGAAGTAGAAATCGAAAAACCCGCCGAGCTGTTCGCCGACGAACATCACGTTGTTGCGGAACAGGTCGGCGTGCACGGGCCCGCGCGCGAGTTGCTTGTAGTGTTCGCAGCTCGCGTACGACTCCTGGAAATGCATCTCGGCGCGCAGCAGGTGCGCGTTGCTGTCGGACAGGAACGGCAGCACGGTCGGCGTGACCGCGTTCCACCAGTCGAGACCGCGCAAATTGGGCTGCACGAGCGGGAAGTCTTGCGCCGCGAGGTGCATGCGCGCGAGCATGGCGCCGACGGCGGCGCAGTGCGCCGGCTGCGGCGACATTTGCGAGCTGCCTTCGAGTTTACTGACGATCGCGGCCGGTTTGCCGTGCAGGGGCACGATCAGCTCGCCCTGGTCGTTGGCGACCGGCGCGGGCACGAGCACGCCGCGCTCGGCGAGATGGCGCATCAGGTTCAGGTAGAAGGGCAGTTGCTCGAAGCTCAGGTTTTCAAAGATCGTGAGCACGTGTTCGCCGCTCTCGGTCGTGATGAAAAAATTGCTGTTCTCGATGCCGGAGGCGATCCCGCGGACTGCCAGGGCTTTGCCAAGGGGGAATTGCTTGATCCACTCGGAGACGTCATCCAGTGAGACCGCGGTAAATACAGCCATGTGCAAGCGAGAGTAAGGAAAGTCGGTGGGGGCCGGCGTGGCGGGCCGCGAAGCCCGGACACGCCGCGTGTGGAGCGCGGCGTCGGCTGCTTTATTTGCTTGGCGGGCGTGGCGGCGGCGGTGGTTCCACCGCGCCGGCCTTGGCCGCTTCGGCTTCGGTTTTTTGCTTCTTTTTGCCGAGGTCGAATTCGAGCACGGTCCATTGGGGCGCTCGCGTGTCGCCGCTTTGCGCGTCGCCGCGCTGGGCGTTGCCGGCCTTGAGGTTCGGCTTCATCGTGTAGCGGCTTTTACCGCTCTTGACCTGGACCTCGGTGACCTGGCCGCCTTCGCGTTTTTCGGTGATTTGCGTGCCGCCCTCGCGCTTGGGCGCGACCGACAGCGGCGCCTCGGATTCGGGGACGCGCTCGAGTTTTGGCGAGGGCGTAGGCGTGCTTTGCGGCGCCTGTGCGAACACCTGGCCGGCCGAGGCCAGCAAGCACAGCGAGGCAATTTTGAACAGGGAGGAGCGCAGCATGATAGGTTCGCCTTTAAGTCGTATACATCATTGTAACAAAAGACCCCGATCGCGGCTCAACGCCGGGGCGCGGCGTGTGTCGCGCGCCCCCTTCGCCGGTCCGCGCCGCCCCGCGCCGGCACCGCTTGATCCGGCCCGGATTCTGCGATAATGACAGACACTGTGCCGCCCAGCGGCCCCACGCTTCCGAGCCCCCGCGGTTCCAAGCCTCTTTTACTGATTTGGCGCTATGCAAAATACCCTGCTCTTGGTTGACGGTTCCAGCTACCTGTACCGCGCGTTCCACGCGCTGCCCGACTTGCGCAGCCCCGACGGGCACCCGACCGGCGCCATGCACGGCATGGTCAACATGCTGCGCCGCCTGCGCCAGGACTACCCGGCCGCCTACATCGCCTGCGTCTTCGACGCCAAGGGCAAGACCTTCCGCGACGACCTCTACACCGAATACAAGGCCACGCGCGCCTCGATGCCCGACGACCTGCGCCTGCAGATCGAACCGATCCACGAGGCCGTGCGCCACATGGGCTGGCCGATCCTGATGGTCGAGGGCGTCGAGGCCGACGACGTGATCGGCACCCTGTGCGTGCAGGCCGCGGCGCTCGGCATGAACACCGTGGTCTCGACCGGCGACAAAGACCTCGCGCAACTCGTCAACGACAAGGTCATGCTGATCAACACGATGAGCAACGAGAAGCTCGACGAGGCCGGCGTGCTGGCCAAGTTCGGCGTGCCGCCGAACCGCATCATCGACTACCTGACCCTGATCGGCGACAGCGTCGACAACATCCCCGGCGTGAACAAGTGCGGCCCCAAGACGGCCCTCAAGTGGCTCGCGCTGCACGACAGCCTCGAAGGCGTCATGCAAAACGCGGCCAGCATCGGCGGTGCGGTCGGCGAGTACCTGCGCCAGGCGCTCGAGTGGCTGCCGCAGGGTCGCGTGCTCATCACCGTCAAGACCGACTGCGACCTCGCCGAGCACATGGTGTCGATCAACGAGACACTCGTCGGCCGTCCCGAAGACAAGGCCGGGCTGCGCGAGTTCTTCCAGCGCTTCGGTTTTAAGACGCTGCTGCGCGAGATCGGCGCCGAGAATGGCTCCCCGGTCGGCGCGCCCGCGCTCAATTCGCCCGAGGGCGACCTGTTTGGCGACGCCGCGCCCGCGCAACTGCCGCGCGGCGAGTACGAGACCATCGTGCTCGAGTCGCAACTGGACGCCTGGCTCGCGCTGATCGACGCCGCCACACTCACCTCGGTCGACACCGAAACCACCTCGCTCGACCCGATGACGGCCCAGATGGTCGGCATCTCGCTCAGCGTCGAGGCGGGCAAGGGCGCCTACATCCCGGTCGCGCACCGCTACGCAGGCGTGCCCGAACAACTGCCGCGCGAACTGGTGCTGGCCAAGCTCAAGGACTGGCTCGAGAACCCCGACAAGCCCAAGGTCGGCCAGAACCTCAAGTACGACAGCCATATTTTCGCCAACCACGGCGTGACCCTGCGCGGCGTCGGGCACGACACGCTGCTGCAGTCGTACGTGTTCGAGTCGCACAAATCGCACGACATGGACAGCCTCGCGCTGCGCCACCTGAACTACACCACGATCCCGTTCAACGAGGTGTGCGGCAAGGGCGTCGGGCAGATCTGCTTCGACCAGGTCGAACTGGGCCGCGCGACCGAATATGCGGGCGAGGATTCCGACATCACGCTGCGCCTGCACCAGGCCATGAAGGGCCATGTCGAGGGCGACCCGAAGCTCGAGTACATCTACCGCAACATCGAGTTGCCCACTTCGGTGGTGCTGCACAAGATCGAGCGCAACGGCGTGCTGATCGACGCCGAACTGCTCGGCGTGCAGTCGCGCGAGCTGGGCGCGCGCATCGTCGAACTCGAACAAAAAGCCTACGAGCTGGCGGGCGGCCCGTTCAACCTCGGCTCGCCCAAGCAGATCGGCGAGATCTTCTTTGGCAAGCTGCAGCTGCCCGTCATTAAAAAGACCCCGGGCGGCGCCCCGTCGACCGACGAGGAGGTGCTGCAAAAGCTCGCCGAGGACTTCCCGCTGCCAAAAATCCTGCTCGAATACCGCGGCATGTCCAAGCTCAAGTCGACCTACACCGACAAGCTGCCGAAGATGGTCAACCGCGACACCGGCCGCGTGCACACCAACTACGCGCAAGCGGTCGCGGTGACCGGGCGGCTGTCGTCGAACGATCCGAATTTGCAGAACATCCCGATCCGCACGGCCGAGGGACGGCGCATCCGCGAAGCCTTCATCGCGCCGCCCGGCAGCGTGATCGTATCGGCCGACTATTCGCAGATCGAGCTGCGCATCATGGCGCACATCTCGGGCGACGAGGCGATGCTGCGCGCCTTCGCCGAGGGCGAGGACATCCACCGCGCCACCGCCGCCGAGATCTTCGGCGTTGCGCCGGCCGAGGTGCAAAGCGAGCAGCGCCGCTACGCCAAGGTCATCAACTTTGGCCTCATTTACGGCATGAGCGCGTTCGGCCTGGCCGGCAACCTCGGGGTCGAGCGGGGCGCCGCGCAAAGCTATATCGACAAATACTTCGCGCGCTTTTCGGGCGTCAAGCAGTATATGGACGACACGCGCCTGCAGGCCAAGGCGCGCGGCTATGTAGAGACCGTGTTCGGCCGCCGCCTGTGGCTGCCCGAGATCAATTCGCCGAACGGCCCGCGCCGCCAGGGCGCCGAACGGGCCGCGATCAACGCGCCGATGCAGGGCACGGCGGCCGATTTGATCAAGCTGGCCATGATCGCGGTGCAGGGCTGGCTCGAGCGCGACGGCCTCTCCACGCGCATGATCATGCAGGTGCACGACGAGCTCGTGCTCGAGGTGCCCGAGGCCGAGCTCGACCTGGTCAAGGTCAGGTTGCCCGAACTGATGGCCGGCGTCGCCGAGCTCAAGGTGCCGCTGCTGGCGGAAGTGGGCATCGGCAAGAACTGGGACGAGGCGCACTGACCGTCTCCCCGACGGCCATACAAAATTGTATTACCGAGGCCCGCGCCATGCATTTTTGTATGGCGCGCGGACAACCGACGACATTTCTTCGACAAATGCGTTTATGGCAATGTGATATTGTGCTCAACCATATCGGCGCGTGCGATCGTGCGTGCTTCGATGCGCGCGCGGAGTTGCCGCCATCCCCCATTCTGCTAAGGTAACAACATGAAAAACACCTTGTCCCGCACCAGCCTGATCGCGAGCGGCGCCATCGCCGCCTTGGCCCTGGCCGCTTGCGGTCCCGGCGGCCCGGCCCCGGAAAAGCCGCCATCGACGCTCGGCTCGCTCAGGGTGTCGCTGACCGACGCGCCGGCCTGCGGCTATGACGCCGTCAACGTCACCGTCAACAAGGTGCGCGCGCACGCGAATCCGACGGCGGCCGACACCGACGCCGGCTGGACCGATATCACGCTGAGCCCGGCCAAGAAGATCAACCTGCTCAACTTGACCAATGGCACGCTCGAGACTCTCGGCGAGACCCAGCTCAACCCCGGGAGCTACGCCCAGTTGCGCCTCGTGCTTGACGCCAACACGGGCAATGCAACGCGCAATTCGGTGGTCTTGACGGGCACCACAGCCGAGCAGAGCCTCGACACGCCGAGCGCAGTGCAGAGCGGCATCAAACTCAACACCCAGTTCGATGTGGTCGCCAACCAGCGCGTGGACCTCGTCCTCGACTTCGACGCCTGCAAATCGATCGTGACCAAAGGCAGCGGCAAATACGCGTTGAAGCCGGTCGTCAAGGTGGTGCCGGCCGCGCTCAACGGCATCTCGGGTTTCGTCGGCACGGCTCTGCTGAGCAGCAATGTGACGGTCAGCGCGCAGCAGAACGGGGCGATCGTGAGCTCGACGGTGCCGAACGCGACCACCGGCGAATTCCTGCTGTCGCGCCTGGCCCCCGGCAATTACGACGTGGTGATAACGGCCGACAACCGTGCGGCCAGCGTTGTCTCGGCAGTGCCGGTGGCAACCAGCACGAGCACGACCTCGCTGAGCACGGCCGCCGCGCCGCTGGCCATGGTGGCGAGCACGCAGCGTTCGATCAGCGGCACCGTCACGCTCAGCCCGGCGAGCGCGACCGAGGCCGCCTATGTGTATGCCAAGCAAAGCTTTTTTAACGGCCCTTCGGTGGTCCTTAAATACAAGGGCGCCGATCTGGTCAATGGTGCATACACCATCGGTAATTTGCCGATCGCCGCGCCGCAATACACGGCCTACAGTGCCGCCCGGCCGCTCGTGTTTGCGACGCACCTCAATACCACGCCGGCCGCGGGCATGTACAAGGTCGATGCGTCGGCCGAGGGCTACGCGGCAAAGTCGGTGGCCTCGGTCAACCTCAACATTACGGCCGCGGTGAATGTGAATTTTGCCTTGGTGCCATAAGGGTTGTTGCAGCTTGTGCAGGACAGTTTGCAAGGACTAAACGCATATTGCTTTTAGCGTTCTTTTTTTGATAAGCTGAAGTTGTAAGCAATCGTTTCAATGTGTGTTCGCGCACTCGGGATTGCTTCGGAGCACGGTATTGTTGCGATTCAGAAGAGCACGCTTGCGTGCAAAAACCGAATTTCCGCACACTTACCGAGGTATCCGACATGAAAAATCAACTCACCCGTATCAGCTTAATCACCAGCAGCGCGATCGCCGCGGCAGCATTGGTAGCCTGCGGCGGTGGTGGCGGCGGCGGTGGCGGCACCACGCCCGCACCCCAGTTCGGCTCGATGAAGGTCGCCATGACCGATGCGCCGGCTTGCGGCTACGACGCGGTCAACGTCACCGTCAACAAAGTGCGTGTTCACCAGAGTTCGTCGGCGGCCGAGGGCGATGCGGGCTGGACCGACATCACGTTGAGCCCGGCCAAGAAGATCAACTTGCTCAACTTGACCAACGGCGCGCTCGAAGAGCTCGGCCAGACCCCGCTCGCGGTCGGCCACTACACGCAGATGCGCCTGGTGCTCGACGCCAATAATGGCAATGCGCTCAACAACTCCGTGATCGTCACCGGCACCAGCAACGAGGTGAGCCTGGACACGCCAAGCGCGGTGCAGAGCGGCATTAAGCTGGTCAGCTCGTTCGACGTGCTGGCCGACCAGCGAGTCGACCTCGTGCTCGACTTCGACGCCTGCAAATCGGTGCTGACCAAGGGCAACGGCAAATATGCGCTCAAGCCGGTCGTCAAAGTCATCCCGACGCTGATCAACGGCATCTCCGGCTTCGTCAGTCCGACTCTGCTCTCCAGCAACGTCATGGTCAGCGCGCAGCAGAACGGCGTGATCGTGAGCTCGACGGTGCCGAACGCGACCACCGGCGAATTCTTCCTCGCGCGCGTGGCGCCGGGCAATTACGACGTGGTGATCACCGCCGACAACAGGGCGGCGAGCGTGATCTCGGCGGTGCCGGTTGCGACGACCACCAGCACCACCTCGCTGAGCACGGCCGCCGCGCCGTTGACGATGGTCGCGAGCACGCAGCGTTCGATCAGCGGCACCGTGACGCTGAGCCCGGCGAGCGCGACCGAAGCGGCGTACGTCTCCGCCAAGCAAAGCTTCTTTAGCGGGCCGACGGTTGTCGTCAAATACAAGGGGGCGGATCTGGTGTCGGGCGCCTACACGATCAGCAACCTGCCGATCGCCGCACCGCAATACACGGTCTACAGCACCGCGCGCCCGCTCGTGTTCGCGCAGCACCTGACGACCACGCCGGCGACGGGGATGTACGCGGTCGAGGCGTCGGCCACCGGCTACACGAGCAAGTCGACGCCGTTGGTTGACCTGAACGTGACGTCCGCGGCCAACGTGAACTTCGCCCTAGTGCCTTGAACCAAAGCTTTCACTGGGGTCTGAAACTGCTTCATAAATAGCGAAGCCAGCATCTCAACAAGCTAAACCAACATCGTCCCCGCGAAAGCGGGGACCCATAGAACCTTAGCTATGAGCAACCGTTCTATGGGGGCGAGGCATGCCTCGCCCATGCGCGAGGACGATGTTGGTTTTTGCTTTTGAAATTTTTCGGACACGATTTCTGACACGCGAACCACCGATTTGTCGCCAAGTTCTTCCTGATCCGACTTGGATGTAGTGCACCGTCCCAAGCTGGGCGGTACAATGCACGGCTTGCGGCTATCGCAAGGCCCGATCAAGAGGCGTCAAAATCGATCCAATCCTCCTTTCCATCCTGCTGGCGACGACGCTCGCCGGGGTAATCAGCATCACCGCCGCGGCGGTGTTTTCGTTCGCGCTCCTGTCGAAGATGGTCGAGCGCATGGTCAGCCTGTCGGTCGGCATCATGCTGTCGACCTCCTTGCTGCACGCCTTGCCCGAAGCATTCGAATCGCAGGCCGACCCGCGCAGCCTGTTCGCCACCTTGCTGGCAGGCCTGCTGGCCTTCTTCATGCTCGAGAAATTCGCCATCTTGCGCCACTCGCACCACCACGAGGGCGACGGCCACCACCACGCGCACGGCCACGACAAACGCGAGGCCGGCAAAGCGGGCTGGATGATCCTGGTCGGCGACGGCATGCACAACTTCACGGACGGCATCCTGATCGCAGCCGCCTTCCTGGCCGACCCGGGGCTCGGCATCGTGACCGGCCTGGCCATCATCGCCCACGAAATCCCGCAGGAGATCGGCGACTTCATCGTGCTGCTCAACGCTGGCTTCACGCGCAAACGCGCATATTTGTTCAACCTGCTGTGCAGCTTGATGGCCGTGGCCGGCGGCCTGCTCGGCTACTACACGCTCGACCGCGCCAGCGGCATGATTCCATACGTGCTCGTATTCGCGTCGTCGGGCTTCATCTATATCGCCGTGAGCGACTTGATGCCGCAGATGCAGCGCCGCGCCACCGTGCGCGAGTCGGTGCCGCAGGTCTTGCTGATAGGTTTGGGCGTGGCGATCGTGCTGCTGCTGACCAACGGATCGCACTAAGGCACCGCGGCGAGCTGGCGCTGGTCGACACGACATCGAGAATACGCTTCCGTTCAAGCCCATTCGGAAAATGTTGACAATCGTCAACGTTTTAAACATCGCACTCTGTACTGTTTCTAAGCGATCCGGCCTGGATCGGAGACTCATGACAGGGGGCGGTGGTGATAAGAATGCGCGATGTAGTGGTGATTCTGATATCTGCAGTCATTCTGCGGGCTTTTGCCGGCGTGCTGATCCTGAGCATTCATGGTGAATATCCCCTTTTCGCCAGCATGCTGGTGCAGGTTCTCTTCTACTTTTTGCTCATCGTCCTCAGCATAAAAATCTTCAAACTCAATGCCCGGCAGTGGGCTGAATTTGCCGGCGAGCAGCCGGGCATCCGCGGCATCGGGTTCGCCATCCTGTGGGCAATCGGCTGTGTCGCTTTCGAGTTCGGCCAGAATGCGATGGAAGCGTGGGTGCTGTCTCAGTTCGACAGGAACTTCGCCAAGTTTTGGCTTTTCCAAGAATCCCCGCGATCTCATTTCCCGATCGAATGGTCTTTTTTCTTCTGCAAGGTTGCGATCGGCGCTCTCATAGCTCCCGTCGTTGAAGAGTTCTTTTTTCGAGGAGTGATGTTGCGGGCGCTTATCGCAAAAAACGGTTTTTTTGTAGCCGCATTAATCAGTTCGATCATTTTTACGATGTTGCACTTTAACAATCGGGACTACATCAGTACATTTATTTTCGGCTTCTCTCTCTGCTACATATTTTCAATCTCGCGCTCGCTCCTCGTCTGCGTCATTATCCATTCTGCTTACAATTTCATTGTGTTCGTCGGTCACTTCTACGTCGATTGGCACTTCCTAAGATCGGTCGGCCAAGACGCCTCAGTGTCTGATTGGTCACCGCAAATGTGGATGTATGGATTCTCAATTCTGCTCATGGCTTCTTTCGCGTTCAAGTTCAGAGCGGCGATCGCCAATGCCAGGCTCACATCGATCCGCGCGAGTTGAAATTGACTGCTCGGTCCTAGTCCATACGCCCGCCCCGGCCGCCGCCCGGCCGCATAGACCTATCGCCGGCAGAGTGTGACAGCCAAGATTGTCGCCTTCGTGGTCTTTCATCTTGCTACAATTAAATATTCCGATCAATGTAGCGTGCACGGGCAATGACTGCTTGGGCCGGTCGTGGAACTTGACCCGAAGATCAGCCATTCAGGATATCAACATGATACTCACGCCCTCCCTTCCGAACGTCGGTCGAGCCTTGCATGCGCGACTCGCCTGTCTGTGCCTGTTGCTCCTGCTCACGCTGACCGCGCTCGCGCCGGCCCGTGCCGAACGCTTGGCGCTGGTGGTGGGCAACGACAAATACCAGAACGTGACGCAATTGCGCAACGCCGGGGCCGATGCCGAATCGATGGCGGAGGCGTTCCGCAAGGCCGGCTACAAGGTCACTTTGAGCCGCGACCGTAATTTCAAGGCATTGAAAGATGACTTGCGCGCTTTTCGCAGGCAGATCCAGGGCGGCGACGAGGTCGTGCTGTTTTTCTCCGGTCACGGCGTGCAGATCAGCGGAGAGAATTTCCTGCTCCCGGTGGACGTACGCGCCGACAACGAGGAGCAGGTGCGTGACGACGCCGTGGCCCTCTCCAACGTGCTGGCCGACTTGCGCGCTGCGCGTCCAGGGCTGATGCTGGCCATCGTCGACGCCTGCCGCGACAATCCGTTTCCCAAGGCGGGCCGCGCCATCGGCGGGCGCGGCCTGTCGCGCGCGGACGGCGCCACCGGGCAGATGGTGCTATACGCCGCCGGCGAGGGGCAACAGGCGCTCGACCGGCTGGGCAGCAACGATCCTGTCAAAAACGGCGTCTTCACGCGCGTCTTCGTCAAGGAGATGGAACGGTCCGGCGTGTCGATCGACCAGGTGCTCCGGAACGTGCGTGTCGAGGTCAACCGGCTTGCCAAGACAGTCAACCACGAACAAGTACCCGCCTTGTATGACCAGGTGCTTGGGACCTACTATTTCTACCCGCCGGGCGCGCAAGTGGCGAGCCAGCGGCCCGAGCCGGTTCAAGTCGCCGTGCGGCCGACAAAGCCAATCGGTGTGTCGGTATCGCCAACAAAGGTGACGACAAACATGAGCGGCGTGACCATCCGCGACTGCCCCGATTGCCCCGAACTTGTGTGGCTGCCAGCCGGCCAATTCGTCATGGGCGGCAAGCGCTTTACAAATCAAAAGCCGGCCCACGACGTGCGGATTGCCTACCCGCTGGCGGTTGGAAAGTATGTCGTCACGTTCGAGGAATGGGATGCCTGCGTGGCCGGCGGTGGTTGCAACGGCTACCGGCCATCGGACAAAGATCACCTGGGCGGCAATGGTTGGGGGCGGGGGCGCTTACCGGTCATCAATGTGAGCTGGGACGACGCCCAGAGCTATATCCGGTGGTTGAATCAGAAGAGCGGCAAGCAGTATCGCTTGTTGAGCGAAGCCGAATGGGAGTATGCAGCGCGCGGCGGCACCACGTCGCTATTCACCTGGGGCGACGCGGTGAGCCGTGAACACGCTAACTACGGCAAGGACATTTGTTGTATGGGAGGGGTGGGGGGCCGCGATCAGTGGGTAAATACGTCGCCCGTCGGCAGTTTTCCAGCGAATGGTTTTGGCTTGTACGACATGCTGGGCAACGTCGAACAGTGGACGGCCGATTGCTGGAACGGCAATCATGACGGCGCGCCATCCGACGGCCAAGCGCGCACCAGTGGCGACTGCGCCAAGCGCGTGATGCGCGGCTTTTCGTGGTACGGGCCGGCGGATGACCGTTACGTCAGCTATCGCAACGATATCCGCTCCGAAGTTCGCCATTGGAGCTTTGGTTTTCGGGTGGCCAGGACTGCACCATAAGCGTTTGACGACGTGGTTTAGGCCGGACCCATCGCCACCGGCCGCACCGGATCGGCGCACCACTCGCTCCACGATCCCGGATACAGCGCCGCGCCGGGCAAGCCCGCCACTTCGAGCGCGAGCAGATTGTGGCAGGCAGTCACGCCAGAACCGCACTGCATGATCGCCGCCGTCTGGTCTGCAATCAGTGGCTCAAAATCAGCCTTAAGCTGATCGCCACTTTTAAAGGTGCCGTCAGGCCGCAGGTTGTCCTTGAAAAAGCGGTTCTTCGCACCGGGGATATGCCCCCCGACCGGGTCCATGGTCTCGTTCTCGCCGCGGAAGCGGTCCGCCGAACGCGCGTCGATCACGACGCGCTCGCCGCTTGCGATGTTGGCCATCACCTCGTCGACCGACACGGTCTGCACCAGCGGCGCCCGCTCGCTGACCGTACCGGCCTGCACCACGGGCGTCTCAAACGTCAACGGATGTCCGTCCGCCTGCCACGCCGCCATGCCGCCATCGAGCACCGCCACCGCCGGATGGCCCATCCAGCGCAGCAGCCACCAAAGGCGCGCGGCGAACATGCCACCGTGCGCGTCGTAGGCCACCACCTGGGTGTCGTCGTCGATGCCCCAACCGCGCAAGGTCGCGAGCAGGTCCGCGCGCTCGGGCAGCGGGTGGCGCCCGCGAAACCGTCCGTCGGCGCCGCGCTTGGCGCCCGACAGCGCCGTTTCCATGTCGGCGAAACGGGCGTTCGGCAGGTGCCCGATGGCGTAGCCCTCGCGCCCCGCGTTCAGGTTCGCGAGATCGTGCCGGCAGTCGACCAGCACCCACTTCGGGGCGTCGAGGTGATTCGCAAGTTCGGTGGCCGTAATCAGTGTGGTGTGCATGGAGTCCTCAAAGTTCGCTTGCGATCGGATCGGTCTTGCTCACGGCGGCGCCGCGCGCGGTGTTACGGGTATTGTAAAACGTGGCCGCCAAACCTGAAGCGAGAATGATGCCGATCCCGAGCCAGACATGCCAGTCGAAGCGGTCGCCCCACAGCAGCATGCCCCACACGCTCGAGAACACGATGCCCGTGTACTGCAAGTTGGCCACCACCAGCACCTTGCCCACGCGGTAGGCGCGCGTCATCGCCATTTGGGCGCACAGTGCGCTGACCCCGATGAACAGCAGCAGGCCCGCGCCGTACCAGCTGAACGCGCTGAAACCGAAGCGGCCCGCGCCGTCCGGCAGCAGCGCGCCGAGAAAACCGACCACCGCCGTCGCCAGCGAAAAATAAAAGACCACACGGTATTCGGGCTCGCCCTTTTGGCCGAGCCGGCGCACCTCGAGATAGGCCAGCGCCGCGAGCACGCTCGAGACCACGGCGACCAGCCCGCCCAGCCACTCCTTGCTCGCGATGGCCGGCTGCAGCACCAGCGTGACGCCGACGAAGCTCATGCCGATGGCGACAAGCAGCGGCCATTCGACCTGGTTCTTTTTGCTCCACCAGCCGACGCACAGCAGGAATACGGCCATCCAGATCGGCGACATGTAGTTGAGGGTGACGGCGGTTGCGAGCGGCAGTTTGCCGACCGCGTAGAACCACATCCACAGCGACGCCACCCCGACCAGGCTGCGCCACAGGTGGGCGTTGACGTACGGGGTGCGCAGGGTGCCGCCGCGTTGGTGCACGATCAGCAGTAGCATGAGCGTGCCGATCAGGCCGCGGTACATGACGATTTCGGAGGTCGAGTAGAGCTGCGAGGCCAGCTTGACCGCCGCACCCATCGCGGCAAAGCCAAAGCTGGCGAACAGCATCCAGAGTGCTGCGTGCATCAGATCTCGATATTACTGCGGTACCACTCGTGGAAGTGCTGCATGCCGTCTTCCATCGGCGACTGGTACGGGCCAACCTCGTTGACGCCGCGCTGCATCAGGATGCGGCGGCCGGCGTCCATGCGCAGGGCGATCTCGTCGTCCTCGACGCAGGTCTCCATGTAGGCGGCGCGTTCGGCCTCGATGAACTCGCGCTCGAACAGCACGATCTCCTCGGGGTAGTAGAACTCGACCACGTTGCGCGTCTTTTGCGGGCCGTCCGGCCACAGCGTCGAGACGATCAGCACGTGCGGATACCACTCGACCATGATGTTCGGGTACAGCGTGAACCAGATCGCGCCGTACTTCGGCGGCTCGCCGCCGCGGAACTTGAGCACCTGCTCCTGCCACTTCTGGTACACGGGCGAGCCGGACTTTTGCAGGCCGCGGTTCACGCCCACGGTCTGCACGCTGTAGTCGCGCCCAAACTCCCAGCGCAGGTCGTCGCAGCTCACAAAGCCGCCCAGGCCCGGGTGGAACGGCTCGACGTGGTAGTCCTCGAGGTAGACCTCGATGAAGGTCTTCCAGTTGTAGTCGCAGTGGTGCACTTCGGCGTGGTCGAACATATAGCCGCCAAAGTCGAAGTCCTTGGCCACCGACAGCCCGGCCAGTTTGCCGAGCACGTCGTAGCCGTTCTGCTCGAACAGCAGGCCGTTCCAGCTCAGCATCGGGGTCTTGGACAGGTGCAGGCAGGGCGTCTCGGGAAAGTGCGGCGCTCCGATCAGCTCGCCCTTGAGGTCGTAGGTCCAGCGGTGCAGCGGGCAAACAATGTTGTTCGCATTGCCGCGGCCATTGAACATCAGCGCCTGCCGGTGGCGGCACACGTTCGACAGCACCTCAACGCCATTGGCGTTGCGCACCAGCATACGGCCCTCGTCCTCGGCGACGAGGGTGGCGAAATCGCCCACTTCGGGCACCATCAGTTCGTGGCCGACATAGCGCGGGCCGGCACGGAACAGTTGCTGCATTTCGCGCTGCAGCAGCGCTTCGTCAAAGTAGACATTTACCGGAAGCTGCGCGCACGTGCGCGCAAGCTTGGCGTGGGTAGCCAGATCGGACATCCCAACCCCCCTTAAATTCAGGCATCAAGCCAAAGAAGAGAAAGAATCCAAAGACCAGTATTTTGATTGCTGAATACGGTATTTCGGACAGAACCGGAGATTATACCGTGGAACGGGCTCTACAGTCGTGGACCCGCGCGCGAATGTGGCATCAAAAGCCGAAAGTATTGGTGGAATGGCATTGGATTCATGGACCGGCCCCCAATTGCGATAAAATCTGCCAATGCGGCGAACCGTCGTCACCAGTAGGATGGATTGTTCTAAAATAAGCGTTTAGACTGGCGCGCTTCGCACAAGTTGCGTGCCGCCGTCTCACACAAAGTAACCATGTCAAAAAAATCAATCGCGGAAAACGCAGCGGCGCCCGAGTCGTTCGAGCAGGCCATGGCCGAACTGGCCGAGCTGGTGACCCAGATGGAAGGCGGGGCCTTGCCCCTCGAAGCGTCGGTCGCCGCCTATGCGCGCGGCTCCGAGCTCGTCAAATATTGCGCGGCCCAGCTCGAAAAAGTCGAGTCGCAGGTCAAGGTGCTCGAGGGCGACATGCTCAAGCCGTTCGCCGACGGCGCGGGCGAGGGCATGCAATGACGGTCCCGTTCGAACAATGGATGAAGTCGGTGCAGGCGAAGGTCGAGGAGGCGCTCGGCGGCTACCTGCCGGCCGCCAACGCGGTGCCGCTCAAGCTGCATGACGCGATGCGCTACACCGCGCTCGGCGGCGGCAAGCGCGTGCGCCCGCTGCTGGTGTACGCGGCCGGCGACCTGTTCGGCGCCGACGCCGGCACCCTCGCGCGCGCCGCCTGCGCGCTCGAAATGATACATGTGTACTCGCTGGTCCACGACGACATGCCCTGCATGGACGACGACGCACTGCGCCGCGGCAAGCCGACCGTGCACGTCGCCTACGACGAGGCGACCGCGCTGCTGGTCGGCGACGCGCTGCAGGCGCAGGCCTTCATGGTGCTGGCCGAATCCGACGCCGACGCCGTGCCACCGGCGCGCCTGGTCGGCATGCTGCGCCTGCTCGCGCACGCGGCCGGTTCTGGCGGCATGTGCGGCGGCCAGGCGATCGACCTCGACAGCGTGGGCCTGATGCTCACGCTCGAGCAGCTCGAGCAGATGCACCAGCTTAAAACCGGCGCCTTGCTGCGCGCCGCCGTGGTGCTGGGTGCGCTGGCCGGGGCCGATTTGTCGGCCGCGCAGATCAGCGCGCTCGACACGTATTCGAAGGCGGTCGGGCTGGCGTTCCAGGTGGTCGACGACGTGCTAGACGCGACGGCCGATTCGGCCACATTGGGCAAAACCGCGGGCAAAGACGCGGCGGCCAACAAACCGACCTATGTATCGATATTGGGACTCGACCAGTCCCGCGCGCTGGCGGAAAAACTGCGGTGCGACGCGCATGAGGCGCTCGCACCATTTGGTGACAAGGCATGCAGGCTGCGCGAATTGGCGGACCTGATCGTGCAGCGGAAGGCCTAAATGAACCTGCTAGAGAACATCAACGAACCGGCCGAGCTGCGCAAACTGTCTCGCTCCCAACTGACGCCTTTGGCCCACGAGTTGCGCAACTTCCTGCTCGACTCGGTCTCCAAGACGGGCGGCCATTTGTCGTCGAACCTGGGCACGGTCGAGTTGACCATCGCGCTGCACTACGTGTTCAACACGCCGTACGACCGCATCGTCTGGGACGTGGGCCACCAGACCTATTCGCACAAGATCCTCACGGGCCGGCGCGAGCAGTTCCACACGCTGCGCCAGTTCAACGGCATCTCGGGCTTCCCGCGGCGGGTGGAGAGCGAGTACGACACTTTTGGCACGGCGCACTCGTCGACGTCAATCTCGGCCGCGCTCGGCATGGCGCAGGCGGCCAAGATCAAGGGCGAGGCGCGGCACGCGATCGCGGTCATCGGCGACGGCTCGATGACGGCCGGTATGGCCTTTGAAGCGCTCAACAACGCGGGCGTGCAGGAAGACATCAACCTGCTCGTGGTCCTCAACGACAACGACATGTCGATTTCGCCGCCGGTGGGTGCGCTCAACCGCTACCTTGCGCGCCTGATGTCGGGCCAGTTTTATGCGGCCGCCAAAAACGTTGGCAAGACGGTGCTGCCGGGCCCCGTGCGCGAGCTGGCCAAGCGCCTCGAAGAGCATGCCAAAGGCATGGTGGTGCCGGCCACGATGTTCGAAGAATTCGGCTTTAACTATATCGGCCCGATCGACGGCCACGACCTCGAATCGCTGATCCCCACGCTCGAGAACATCAAAAAGCTCAAGGGCCCGCAGTTCCTGCACGTGGTGACCAAAAAAGGCCAGGGCTACAAGCTGGCCGAGGCCGAGCCGATCCTGTACCACGGCACCGGCAAATTCGACCCGACCGAAGGCATCCTCGCGCCGACCAAGGCGGGCAAGATGACCTACACCGAGGTGTTCGGCAACTGGCTGTGCGACATGGCCGCCGCCGACAAACGCCTGGTCGGAATCACGCCGGCCATGCGCGAAGGCTCGGGCATGGTGCGCTTCGAGCAGCAGTACCCTGAGCGTTATTTCGACGTCGGCATCGCCGAGCAACACTCGGTCACCTTCGCCGGCGGCCTGGCCACCGAAGGCCTCAAGCCGGTGGTCGCGATCTACTCGACCTTTTTGCAGCGTGCCTACGACCAGTTGATCCACGACGTGGCGCTGCAAAACCTCGACGTCATGTTCGCGCTTGACCGTGCAGGCCTGGTTGGCGCCGACGGCGCGACCCACGCAGGTAACTACGATATGTCCTACCTGCGCTGCATTCCGAATATGGTCATCATGGCCGCGTCGGACGAAAACGAATGCCGCCAGATGCTCACCACAGGCTTCCACTACGAAGGCCCGGCGGCAGTGCGTTACCCGCGCGGCGCCGGCATCGGCGCGCCGATGGAAAAAGAACTGACCTCGATCGAGATCGGCAAGGGGCAGATCAAACGCAGCGGCAAGAGCGTGGCGATCCTGGCGTTTGGCTCGATGGTCGCGCCAAGCGTGGCGGCCGGCGAAGCGCTCGACGCGACGGTCGCCAATATGCGCTTCGTGAAGCCGCTCGACGTCGAGATGGTGCGCAAACTCGCGCAAGATCACGACGTGCTCGTGACGGTCGAAGAGGGCTCGATCATGGGCGGCGCCGGTTCGGCCGTGGCCGAGGCGCTGGCCGCCGAAGGCATCGTCAAACCGCTGCTCATGCTCGGCCTGCCCGACGTGTTCATCGACCACGGCGACCCGGCGGCCTTGCTGGCCGGCGTCGGCCTCGACGCCAAGGGCATCGCCGCCTCGATCCGCGCGCGCTTCGGCGGCGAGCTACGCCTGGTAGTCAACAACGCCTAAGTAATTCCGCTCGTCCGGGGTAAAACCAATCCCACCCCCGGCATAGCGAAACCAGGGTCAGAGATTTTTTTCGCGGCTTTCTGCGAAAATTTCTCTGACCCTGCTTTCGCGGCCCATAGCCAGCAGCGCTAACCACTCCGCAACAGAAAGAACAAGCCGCTATCGCGCGAAAACCGGTTCGGCGTGTGCAAGGCGAAGCTCAAAATACGAGATCCGGCACATACCGCCGCGCACAATTTGCGCGAAATTGGGGCGGATTACTCTCACCCACGCATGCCGTCAACTAGCAGCGTGCCAGCTCAGGCGTACTCCCAAGCTACTCTGATTACCGCCCCGCGACGTCTTCGGCTTACTCGACAATGCTCTTCATCCCCTACACCTAAAGTTAATCGCTAAATGTCTCAAGGTTATATCGTTGCATTAACCAGTTCCGTAGTTGCAAATAAAATTTGTTGTCGAAAACGCATTCGTGCTACCATTTTTCCTACTTAATTATTGGTTAGTGGTTATGAAAAAAACTAGAAATATCATTTCAGTTTGCATCGTCTTATTAGCTGGACTATTAGTTTCTGGATGCTATGATGAGAACGATATAAAAACTGAGCTACTAAAGGAGGTTTTAATTGGTAGTAGTATCGATGATGTAAAGATATATTGCGGCCGCCGGAAATTGATTTGTCATGAAAATCTGAATGTGGGTTATCTTGATCAGCGAACAAACCAAGTTGTTGGGTCTACTTCCATGTGGGTCTTCCTGCCTGAGCGGCGGACAGGTTTGCTTGAAGTGACGTCTGGCACAATATATTTTGGATTTGACAAGAGCGGAACTTTGATAGATGTTTGGGTATGGATAGTGCGTGATGGTCCTTAGGGCAGCACTGTGTATGCATTTCCTGGTTTATGCAGAATACTTATCGACCCAATAATCACTTAGGATGATTTGGTGATAAATTTATTTCGCAGGGCATAATAAATTCAAGCACTTCGCAACCCATAAAGGGCCGCCAAAGTCGAATCCCACTCCCGTTGAGGCCCGCTCTGAGTATTTCGCCTTCCCTGTCCTCCGTATCAACGCGAAACAATTCTACGGCGGCGCTGAGCGTCGCGGGAACGACATGCGCTGGGACCCCATGCTGTCTAGCGGCGACGCGAACTAAGGTTGGTTGGTGAGTGATGCGCGAAGCGCAGCTGGACGACCAGCGCGCCGGCGAGGTCATCTTCCCTTCTTCCTGCCGGCCGAGCGCAGCATAGTATGCGCCGTGGATCTTGCGCCGGTACGGCTTCGTCGCCGCTCAAATGTCAATTGGCGACAAACTAATGCAAAAATGCAACAAATGGTCGTAGTTTAATGACTAATTGAACAAATTTTTCACATGGACAAGCAATACTCGTAATATGCAAAATGACAGATTCTTAAAAGCAATTAATTGTTTTTAAGGAATTGTATGCACGCGCGTATAAACGCCGGTTTCACCATAACGAGGGTAGTCCATGACACGAGATGAAGGCCTGATACAGGCCGCGATGATTAAGACGCATAAATTTTTCCTCTTTGTTCTATGGGGCCTGGTGGTGTTGTCCTTCGCGCTTGGCCCTTGGCACGACACCTTGGCGCTCGCTTTCCTGATCGGCGTGCCGGCGGCGCTGATTCCGACCGCGCTGATCTTCATGGCGCCGCATGCGCTGGCGACACGCATCGCGGTCGGCGCCGCGCTGATGGTGTTCTGCGCCCTTAACATCCACCAGGCATGGGGCATGATCGAACTGCACTTCGGCATCTTTGTCCTATTGGCATTCCTCCTGTTCTATCAAGACTGGCGCGTGATCATCGTATCGGCGCTGATTGTCGCCGTGCACCACCTGAGCTTTAACTTCCTGCAGGAGTGGGGCTACGGCCCGATGTGCTTTACCAAGACCGGCCTCGGAATCGTGCTCGTCCACGCGGCCTACGTGGTGCTCGAGGCCGCAGCGCTTTCCTACCTCGCCATCATGCTCAATCGCGACGGCCAGCTGCTTGCGAGCGGAAACGCCAAGCTGCATGCGCAGATGGCGGCGATGCAAGAGATGGTCGAGCCGACCCGGGGCGGCATCCAGGCCATCAACCGCGCCTCGCTCGACCTAATCGCCGGCAACGCCAGCCTGTCGAACCGGACCGAATCGCAAGCGTCGAGCCTTGAGGAAACCGCCAGCACAATGGAGCAGCTGACCGCGACCGTGCAGCAAAACGCGAACAACGCGCGCCAGGCCAATCAACTGGTGCAGGCGGCCTCCACGGTCGCGCAGCAGGGTGGCAGCCTGGTGGGCAAGGTGGTCGACACCATGGGATCGATCAAGGAAAGCTCGCGCAAGATCGTCGATATCATCGGCGTCATCGACGGTATCGCTTTCCAGACCAACATCCTGGCCTTGAACGCCGCGGTCGAGGCCGCGCGCGCGGGGGAACAGGGCCGCGGTTTCGCCGTGGTCGCCGCCGAAGTGCGCAACCTGGCCCAGCGCAGCGCCGGCGCGGCGAAGGAGATCAAGTCGCTCATCAACGACTCGGTCGACCGTGTCGACGCCGGCGGCAAACTGGTCGACCAGGCCGGACAGACGATGGAAGTGCTCGTCGGTTCGGTGAAACAGGTGGCCGACATCATGGGCGAAATCACCTCGGCCAGCGAGGAGCAAAGTGCTGGCATTGCGCAGGTCAACCTGGCGATCAGCCAGATGGACCAGATCACGCAGCAAAACGCCGCCTTGGTCGATCAGGCCGCCGCCGCCTCTGAATCGATGCAGGCACATGCGCGCAGCGTGGCCGAGGCGATCGGTGCCGACCTCCAGCACGACCGCGCCCGCTCGGCTGACACCCCGACGACGCACACGAGGTCGCGGCGCCCGCCGGCGCGGGCCAAGCTTCCCGCGCCCGATTTTGGCAAAATCGCAGAGGAAACATAGCAGAGGCAGGGGGGGAAATCGGAAGCGGACAGGCTTGCGGGGTTTTTCCTGCGCGCCAGATCGGCCGCAACTTCCGAATGCGACCGCTGAGAGACGGTTAAACCTGCATGGTAAAAACTATTGCTTGGACCCGTCGCATGGATTGAAGAAGGCTTTCGCAACCGGCGCTTGTGTCGGCATGGTGTCCGCGAATTCCGAAGCGGCGGGCCAAGGTCCTGCCGCCTTCATCATACGTGCGGCCGCCAGCGTCAAGCGCGTCCTGCGCAAGGACAAGGACTCGTCCACGAGGGCGCGGGCGGCATCGACCCGGCCATCCGCCCAGGTGCACAGTGCGCGCCCCAACAACGTATGGGCCTGCCGCTCGGCCTTGACGGACAAGCCGAAATCGCAACCGCAGCGCGGACAAACCGTCGCGTCCCCCAGCCGTGCGCGGCAGGCGCCGCATCGCTCCACGGCTCAGCTCTCGAGGTAGTAGATCAGGTCGGCCAGGCTGCCCGAGGCCTCCCGCAGCGCCTCGTCCGGTCCGTCGAGCGCGTCCTTCACCGACTCGATCGCGTCGACCAGGTCCTCGCCGTCCTCGGGGCCGGCCAGGTCGAGCAAGCGCGTCGCTTTTTCGACCAGCGCCACCGCCTCGACCCGGTGGCGGCGCTGCCCGGATTCCGTGACGTCGCTGGCCGCCCCGGCGCCGCCGAACAGCGTGTCCACGCGCGCGCGCGCCTGGTCGAGTTTGTCGTCCTCGAAGCGTGCGATGGCGTTGGCAATCGTGATCGAGTGTTCGACCCCGGTCTCCTTTTCGCGCGAGGTTACATGCAAAATGCCGTCGACATCGAGCGTGAAGGTGGTGACGATCGCGCTATGCATGGGGGCGTTGCGGCGCAGGTCGATCATGAAACGGCCGATTTCGATGTTTTCGAGCGCATCCCGATTTTCGCCCTGGTACACCATGACCTCGACCTTCTCCTGCCCCGCGTGCGTGGTGTAGAACACATCGCTCTTGGAAACCGGGATCGCGGTGTTTTTGCGGATCAGCGGCACGAAGCAGTGCGCATAGTACTCGCCGTCCAAGTCGTCGAGCGCGGAGGTGCCGAAGGTGTACGGGGTCACGTCGACCAGCACCGCCGAGGTCTTGACGCCGGCGATCACGCCGGCCTGGATCGCCGCGCCCATGGCCACGCACAAGTCGGGGTCAAGCTCGCCGCGCGGCTGCACCCCGAGCATCTGCTCGAGCCGCTGCGCCACCAGCGGCGTGCGCGTGGCGCCGCCGACCAGCAGGATCTCGTCGATCCCGGACGCGGTCAGCCCGGCGCCGGCGAGAGCGGTGTGCATCGCGTCCATGGTCTCGTCGATGAACGGCGCGATCAGCTCCTCGTAGTGGTCGCGCGAGATCTCGAGCGACAGGTGCAGCGGCACGCCGTCGCGTTCGAGCAGGTACTCCTCGGCCAGCGTGGCGAAGGGCTGGTCCGACAGCGCGATCTTGGCCGTCTCGGCGGCGCGGCGCACGCGCGCCATCGCGCCGGCCGGCAGCTCCAAGTCGGCGCCGTGCAGTTCGCGCAGGTGCGCGATCGCAAGCTCGACGATCAGCTCGTCGAAATCGTCGCCGCCGAGGTGGTTGTTGCCGTGGCTGGCCAGCACCTCGACCACGTCGCCCTCGAGGTTGACGACCGAGACGTCGAAGGTGCCGCCGCCGAGGTCGTATACCAGCACTTTGCGCGCGCCTTCATGCCCGCTCTCGTAGGCCAGCGCCGCCGCCGTCGGCTCGTTGATGATGCGTACCACCTCGAGGCCGGCGATCTGGCCCGCCTCGCGCGTGGCCTGGCGCTGGACGTCGGAGAAATAGGCGGGCACCGTGATCACGGCTTTTTCGACCGGCTGGCCCAGGTGCTCCTCGGCGACCTGTTTGAGGCGCCGCAGGATCATGGCCGAGATCTCCTGCGGGCTGTACTGCTTGCCGCCGAGTTCGACCTGCGCGTCCTCGCCCATGCGCCGCTTGATCGAGCGCACCGTCGCCTCGGGGCGCAGCACGTACTGGTTGCGCGCCGCCTCGCCCACGAGCAGGGTGCCGTCGTCGGCCAGCCCGACCATCGACGGCAGGATGCGGGTGCCGGGGCCGACCGCGAGCACCTGCACGCGGCCGTCGCGCAAAACCGCCACTTCGGAGTTGGTGGTGCCGAGGTCGATCCCGATGATGATGTCGTTCATGTGTGTGGCTCTTTTATGTGTTTTTGTTGACGATGACTTCGGCCGCGCGCAGCAGCTCGCCGTCGTGGAAAAAGCCGCGCCGCGTCTCGCGCAGCACGACGCCGTCGGCCTGGCCGGGCACCGCCTCGACCCCGACCGCGCGCATCAGGTGCGGATCGAGCGCCTCGCCCAGCACCTCGAGCGGGCGCACGCGGTGCCGCGCCAGCGTCTGGTCGAGCCTTTGCAGGGTCAGCGCGGTGCCCTCGGCCAGGCTGGCCGCCATGCGGGCGCCGCCCGGCGCCAGGCGCGCGAGCAAACCGGGACGGTGCGCGGCGCCCGCCTCGAGTCCGGCGCGCAGCCGGTCGTGCAGGTCGAGCATGTCGAGCAGCAGGGCGCGTTCGGCCTCGCGCGCGGCGCCTGCCGCCTGTTGGCGCGCGCGTTCGAGCTCGCCCGCGAGGCGCTCGTTTTGCCCGCGCAGGTTTTCGCCGAGGGCGCGCATCTCGTCGAGCATGCTCTTGAACTGGCGCGATTCGAGCCGGACCTCGTTTTTGAGCATCGCCAGTTCGGCCAGCAGCTCGTGCAGGTCGACGCCCTCGGCGTCGAGCGCGTCGGCCGCGTCGTCCTGGTCGAGGCAGGCGCTGAACTGCGCGAGCAGGCGCTCGCGCGCGTCGGGATCGAGCGCGCTCATGCCGGGCCCAGCACCGCGCGCAGGCGCGCCGGCGGTACGATCTGCGGCGCGAAGCCGGGCTCGATTGCGGCCAATACGTCGGCCGCCTCCGGCTCGTCGCGCGCGAACAAGCTGTGCATCAGCCGGTCGCGTTCGGTCGCGATCGCCTCGTAGGCGCCGCGCACCTGTTCGAAGCGCGCGCTGTCGCGCTCGGGTGGGCAGGCGCGGGTGGCGGCCAGGTAGGCGGCGCGGATCGCGGCGTCGTCGGCTCCCGGCGCGAGGCCGAGAATGCGGTAGGGGTCATTCATCGAACAAGTCCTTTTGCTGCGCGCGGAGTGGTGGCCGCTTGTTGGAAGCGCCTGGCTTTTTTGCGGGGGCGGGCGCGACGATCCGCGCCGGCTCGAACGGCGGCGGGTTGGCGATGCCGGGCGGCGCGGCGGCGGCCATGAGGTTGATCAGGGCGGTGTGGAAGGCTTTTTTGTTGCCGCCCAAAGCGGTTTTGAGCGCGTCGACCTCGCCGCTGCCGAGCATGTCCCGCGCTAGTTTGACGAAGGCCTTCTCGCCGCCCATTTCCAGCATGGCCCGCAGCATCATGTGCGGTGACACGAAACCGCCGTCGGACGGATCGAACGATGGATCGCCGAGCCGGTCGTCGAACCTATCGTCGAACGCATCGTCGAACGGGTTGAAACCCGCGTTGGCGACCTGGTCGAGCAGGCGGGTGATGCGTCGATGCAGGCGCAGGTCGCCCTCGGCCGCGGCGCGTTCGGCGGCTTTGTCTAGCAGAGCAAAGTCGGCTTCGGACATATCTTCGGGGCGGTCGCCGTGGCCAGCGACGATGAAGTAATACACAAAGACAGGACGATGAGGCCATTTTTCTATGCCCGTGGCGGCATATTTTTCCAGCAGATTGTATTCGCGGCAGGAGAGGAAGGCGTCACAGACGCGCGCCTGTTCCGCCTCGGCATAGGGTGCGCCGGCCGCGTGCCACAAGGCGTCGTGCAAGGGCAGCAGCGCGGCGCGCGCCAAGCGCTCGTCGTCGCGCGCCTCCATCAGCGCGTCGGCCAGCGCGAGCACCGCCGCCGGCGCCGGCGTGTCAAGCTGCCCGAGGCCGGCGCGTTCGAGCAGGCTTTTCGCGTCCCGGCCCGTCCGCCCTGCTTCGAGCAGCAGCCGGAACGCAGCCGCCGCCGAGCCCCCCAATTCTGCCGCGACCTTCTGCCAGTGCGCGTCCGGGGCGTCGCCGTCGCGCGCGAACGCCTCGAGCAGGTGCAAGCTGGCGCGTTCGGCCGGCGTGCGCAGCCATTCGGCGGCGTCGGCGAGCTCCTTGCGCGCCGCTTCGCGCTTGCCCGCCTTGATCAATTTGCGCGCGTGCGACAGCAAGGCCCGCCCGGTCAGCGCGCGCACCTCGGTGTTGATCGGATCGAGTTCGAGCACCCGCTTGGCCAGACCGCAAGCCTTTTTGAAGGCCTTGGCCTCCAAGGCCATGTCGACCGCCTCGCGCAGCAGCGCCACGTCGTCGGGGAATTGGGCAAGGGCGGCCTTGAGCGCAGGCCCGGCGTCGGCCCGATCGTCCTCGGCGCGCAGGCACTTGACCAGCGCCAGTTGCACGGGCTGCGATTGCGGGTCGAGCGCCACGCTGCGCTTCAGATACGACAATCTGGCATCGGGGTCCATTTCTGGGTAGTCGACATCGGCCAGATGCCACCAGATCAGTGCGGCCCGCTTCTTTTGCTTGGGACCGTCGCTGATCATTCCGGCCATGCGGCGCCAGTGTTGCACGCTGCGGCGCTCGCCACCGTACTCGCCGGCCAACGCCAGGACATGCTGGCGCTCGGCGTCGGAGAGCTTGCCGAAACTGCTGATGTACTGGTTCAGGCGCGCGCTGGCGCTCGGCAGCAGGCGCCGGCACAAGGCGGCGGCTACGCCGTCGGGCAACGCGCGCCGGTGGCGCATCAGCAGGTCGAACAAGGCGGTGGGCGGGGGCGCCGCCGAGGCGGCTTGTTTGGCAAGCTCGAGCAGCAGCGGTCGCTGGGCTGCCGGGCAGCCCTTGACGTCGAGCAGCATGTGGCGGCTGTCGTCGTCAAGCTTGTGCATGGCCGCGAGCCAGTACGGCGCCGGCAACACGGCCGCGCGCAGCACGGCGGCCATGCGTACGAACGGCGTGTCGGCCGGCAGGCGCGCGACCGCCTCGGCGGCGCCTGCCGGGTCGGAGTGCAGTTGCGCGAGCGCCTTGAGCATCGGCTTGAGGTCGCGGTAGGGCGAGCGGAAGGGGACCGCCTGGAGCTGCTCGGCCATCGCGCCGAAATCGGCGCGGCCGTAAGCGTCGAGGGCGGCGAGGATGGCGGGGCGGTGGCGCAGCAGCGCGCTGTCCGCGGGCAAGGCGGACAATTCCTTGTCCGCAGCGGCCAACACCGACGGCGCCAAGCCGGTTTCGAGATCGGCCAGGTCGTGGCCCTGGATCGCGCCCTCGCGCAGCAGCCGGAACACTTCGCCATTTTCGCCCGCGAGCAGCAGCCAGCGCAAATACGGGCCTTCGATCAGGGGCTTGCCGCAAAACTGGTGACGATTGCGCCACAGCACCAGCGATTCCCTGTGCATGCCCTTGTCGGCCAGGCCGTTCGCGCGGCCGGCATAACATTCGGCCAGGCCGTCGACCCATTCGGGGCGCCGCTCGCGCTTGACGAGCTCTTTGTAGAGATCGGTCGCCTCCTTGAAGTGCGCGCCCGCGAGCGCGGCCGCGGCGTCGGCGGCCAGGATGGCGCTGTCGCGGACCGAGATCGGGGCGGCTTTGGCCGTCGGTTTAGCGGATTTGTTTTTGCGCGACATGGGATGGAAACGGTAGTGGCGGACAGGGATTTTAGCGTGGAATGGTCATTGCATCAACTCGTTCGGCGAGCTGTTTGCGCGGCAATATCGCCGGCAGCAAGCGGCGCAGCGGCAGCTTGAGTTTGTCCGGCATCGACGCGTGGCATTTGCGACGCTTTCAACACGGTCGCGCGAGGCATTGCCGCGTTGAATCAGGAGCACACTTGTCCGCGAATGTCACTAGCCGCGATTGCGCTCGTGCTGCCACAGCACGTCGCTGCCGCCCGCAAACCGGTTCAGCACGCGCGACAGCACGAACATCAAATCCGACAGCCGGTTCACATACTGGCGCGGGTGTTCGTTGATGGTCTCGTTTTTGCCCAACGTGACGATGGCGCGCTCGGCGCGCCGGCACACGGTACGGCAAACATGCGCGACCGACGCGGCCCGCGAGCCGGCCGGCAGGATGAAATCCTTCAGCGCCGGCAGGTCGGCATTGTACTTTTCGAGCAAGCCGTCGAGGCGCGCGACATGGTCGTCGGTGATCAGCGTGTAGCCGGGGATGCACAGCTCTCCGCCGAGGTCGAACAGGTCGTGCTGGATCGAGACCAGTTCTTCGCGCAGCGCGGCCGGCATGTCTTCGCACAGCAGCAGGCCGACGAAGGAATTGAGCTCGTCGACCTCGCCCAGCGCATGCACGCGCAAGCTGTCTTTTTCGGTGCGGCTGCCGTCGCCCAGACCCGTGGTGCCATTGTCGCCGGTGCGCGTGGCGATCTTCGAAAGTCGGTTACCCATTTGGTTATCCTGTATTAGCAAAAAAGAATAGGGCGAGCATACCCGTTTTTCACGGGGGCGGACCGAATGTCTTACAATCGTCCGATGTCCGCCCACCTTCCAATCGACCTCGAGCGTCAACGCCAGGTCAACACCGCCTTGCTTGCCATTTTGCCCGAGCGCTGCGTGCTGTCGGCGCCCGAAGACACGCGCCCCTACGAGTGCGATGGCCTGGCCGCGTACCGCCAATTGCCGATGCTCGTCACGCTGCCCGACAGCGAAGAACAGGTGCTCGCGATCCTCAATATTTGCCGCGAACTGGGCGTGCCGATCGTGCCGCGCGGCGCCGGCACCGGCTTGTCCGGCGGCGCCCTGCCGCTGGCCAATGGCGTCGTGATCTCGACCGCGCGCATGAACCGCATCGTGCGCATGGAGCCGCTCTCGCGCGTGGCGGTGGTGCAGCCCGGCGTGCGCAACCTCGCCATTTCAGACGCCGCCGCGCAGCATGGCTTGTACTACGCGCCCGATCCGTCGTCGCAGATCGCCTGCACCATCGCCGGCAATGTGGCCGAGAATTCGGGCGGCGTGCATTGCCTCAAATACGGCCTGACCGTGCACAACGTGCTGCGCGTGCGCGTGGCCACCATCGACGGCGAGATCATCGAGCTTGGCGGCGAATCGCTCGACGCGCCCGGGCTCGACCTGCTGGCCGTGTTCATCGGTTCCGAAGGCATGCTCGGCATCGTCACCGAGGTCACCGTCAAGCTGGTGCCAAAGCCCGAAAAAGCGCGCGTGATCATGGCCTCGTTCGACGACGTCGTCACCGGCGGCAATGCGGTGGCGCGCGTGATCGGCGCCGGCATCATCCCGGCCGGCCTCGAAATGATGGACCGCACATCGGTGCGCATGGTCGAGCCCTTCGTCAAGGCCGGCTACGACACCGACGCCGCCGCCATTTTGCTGTGCGAGGCGGACGGCACCGCGCTCGAGGTCGACGAGGAAATCGCGCGCATGACCGCGGTGCTATCAAAGGCCGGCGCCAGCGCGATCGCCGTCTCGCAGACCGAGGCCGAGCGCCTGCGCTTTTGGTCGGGCCGCAAAAACGCGTTCCCGGCGGCCGGCCGCATCTCGCCCGACTACTACTGCATGGACGGCACCATCCCGCGCAAGCGCCTGGCCGAGGTGCTGACCGGGATCGCACAAATGGAGCAGACCTACGGCCTGCGCTGCGCCAACGTGTTCCACGCGGGCGACGGCAACCTGCATCCGCTGATCCTGTTCGACGCCAACAAGGCCGGCGAATTCGCCCAGGCCGAAGCGTTCGGCGCGGCCATTCTGGCGCTGTGCGTCGAAGTCGGCGGCACCATCACGGGCGAGCATGGCGTGGGCGTCGAAAAAATCGGTTCGATGTGCGTGCAGTTCTCCGACGCCGAGCTGTCGGCCTTCCACGCCGTCAAGCGCGCCTTCGACATGCACGGCCTGCTCAACCCCGACAAGGCCATTCCCACCCTGAACCGCTGCGCCGAATCGGGCAAGATGCGCGTCTCGGCGGGCCTGCTCAGGTTCGCCCATCTGGAGCGTTTTTAATGGTCGAACAGTTCAAGGAGCAAATACGCGCGGCGGCGGCCAACAAGACGGCGCTGCGCGTGCGCGGCGGCGGCAGCAAGGACTGGTACGGTCAGGGGTTCGACGGCGCACTGCTCGACACGCGCGCGCACAGCGGCATCATCGACTACGAGCCGACCGAACTGGTGATCACGGCGCGCTGCGGGACGCCGCTGGCCGAGATCGAGGCCGCGCTCGCGGAGCACAAGCAGATGCTCGCGTTCGAGCCGCCCCGTTTTGGCGATGGCGGCACCTTCGGCGGCGCGATCGCGAGCGGCTTGTCCGGGCCGCGCCGCGCCACCAGTGGCGGCGTGCGCGATTTCGTGCTCGGCACGGTGCTCATGGACGGCAAGGGCGAAGTGCTCCGCTTCGGCGGCCAGGTCATGAAGAACGTGGCCGGTTACGACGTCTCGCGGCTGCTGGCCGGCTCCCTCGGCACGCTCGGCCTCATGCTGGAGCACTCGATCAAGGTGCTGCCGCGCCCCACGCGCGAAGCGACCATCGCATTCGAGCTGAGCGAAATAGACGCCATCGCCCGCCTCAATGCGTGGGCCGGCCAGCCGCTGCCATTGTCGGGCAGCTGCTGGTACGACGGCGTGCTCACGTTGCGCCTGTCCGGTGCCGATGCGGCGATCAGCGCCGCCCTGCGAACGCTTGGCGGGGACATGGTGCCCGACGCCGACGCTTTCTGGCGCGCGCTGCGCGATCAACGGCACGCCTTTTTTGAAGGCGCAAGCATCTGGCGCCTGTCGGTGCCGCCGGCGGCCAGCGCGATCATCCTCAGGGGTGAACAGCTCATCGAGTGGGGCGGCGCGCAGCGTTGGCTCAAGGTCGACGCCGACCCCGACATGGCGCGCAACATCCGGCGTGTGGCGGCTGCCGCGGGCGGCCATGCGACGCTGTTCCGCGGTGGTGACAAAAGCGTCGGCGTGTTCCATCCGCTGGCGCCGGCGGTGGGAAAGATCCACGAGCGCCTGAAGCTGGCCTTCGATCCGCACAATGTATTCAACCCGCGACGGATGTACTGACACCATGCAAACCAATCTGGCTGATTTCATCAAGGGCACGCGGGACGGCGACGAAGCCGAAGCTATCCTGCGCGCCTGCGTCCACTGCGGCTTTTGCACGGCGACCTGTCCGACCTACCAACTGCTCGGCGACGAACTCGATGGCCCGCGCGGGCGCATCTACCTGATCAAGCAAATGCTCGAAGGCGCGCCGGTCACGCAAAAGACGCAGACCCATCTCGACCGCTGCCTGAGCTGCCGCAGCTGCGAGACGACTTGTCCTTCGGGTGTCAAATACGGGCGGCTCGCCGACATCGGCCGCAAGGTGCTCGAGCAGCGCGTGCCGCGCCCGCTGGGCGAACGCGTCAAGCGCTTGGTGCTCAAAGAGGCGCTGCCGCGCAAATGGTTGTTCACGCCCGCGTTCAAGGCCGGCCAGTTGTTTCGGCCGCTGTTGTCGAAGTCGCTGCAAGACAAACTCGTACGCACGCCGGCGGCCGGGCGCTGGCCGGCGCAAACCCACGCACGCAAGATGCTCGTGCTCGAGGGCTGCGTGCAGCCTGCGATGGGTCCCAACATCAACGCCGCCGCCGCGCGCGTGCTCGATGCATTCGGGGTGCAGCTCGTGGTCGCGCCCAAGGCGGGTTGCTGCGGCGCGCTGCGCTACCACCTCAACGACCAGGAGCGCGGGCTCGACGACATGCGCCGCAATATCGACGCATGGTGGCCGCTGGTCGAGCAGGTCGAAGCGATCGTCATGACCGCGTCGGGCTGCGGCGCCACCGTCAGGGAGTACGGTCATTTGCTCGCGCACGACAGCGCCTATGCCGCCAAGGCGCTACGCATTTCCGAACTCACGCGCGACCTCAGCGAAGTCATGCCGCAGTTTGAGTCGGCGCTGGCGCTAAAGCTGCAAGGGAAGATCAGCGAGCGCGTGGCCTGGCATCCGCCATGCACCTTGCAGCACGGGCAGCAGGTGCGCGGCAAAGTCGAAGGGCTGTTGCGCGCGGCCGGTGTCGACGTGCGCATGTGCGCCGACAGCCACCTGTGCTGCGGATCGGCCGGCACCTACTCGGTGCTTCAACCAGCGCTGTCCACTGAACTGCGCGACCGCAAGCTCGCCGACCTCAAGGCCACCGGCGCCGCGCTCATCGTCTCGGCCAATATCGGTTGCATCGCGCACCTGCAGTCCGGTACCGACACGCCGGTCAGCCACTGGATCGAACTGGTCGACCGCGCGCTCGCCGTCTAATACACGGCGACCGGCCGGAAGCTGCGCTCCGCAAAATACGGATCGAGCCTGCCCGCGAGCGCCGGCAGGTTAAAGCTCGGCACCTGCGGATACAGGTGGTGTTCCAGATGGTAGGACAGGTTGCACAGCAAGGACGGCACCAGTTTCCCGCGCAGCGTGCGCGCCTGGCCCAGCGCGGAATCGGTCGGCTTGTAGTGCGGCAGCCAGGCCGTCGTGAGCGGATAGAAAAAGCTGCCGCCCCAGATCAAGCCGAAGTAGGCGAGCGGCGCGCCGCTCCATGGCAGCAGTAAAAAAGCCGCCACCATCAAGGTCAGGGCGGCGCCCAATTCCGCCATCATCCAGCGCCGCTCGCGCGCATGCTTAGTGGTGCGGAACGCTTCCAGCCAAAGGCGCGGCAGGTAGAACGGCCCGGCCAGCAGGGCCTCGCCGAGTGTCATGCGCGCCGGCGCGCCCTCGAAGTCGTCGTCGTCGAGGCAGTGGCTGTGGTGGTGCAGGTGCGTATGCCTGAACGCGTGCCCGCTTTCGATCAGCACCAGGCTCATGCCGAATAATATCCATTCGGCGTGGCGCCGGCCCACGCCGGCGGCGCCATGCACGACGTCGTGCGTGAACGTCACCGAGACCAGGAAATGCGCGATCATTATCGGCGGCAGCAGCAGATACCAGCCCAGCGAAAACGCGCCCGCAAACGCGGCCAGGGTCATCAGCGGCAACATGGGCCACAGCACGCGCTGGAATGTGGTGGCGAGCAGCAGGTCGTGGCCGAGCGCCTTCAGGTTTGGTAATCCGGCGTCGCGCCGGCTCGCGGAATTGGTGAGCATCGCTTTCTCCGATCAGTTAGCATTTACGACGAGGTTGGCGATCGACAGCAGGAAGTAGGCGGTGACGATCAATTCGGCGGCATCGGAGGTGCGCCCGGCCACGCCCCAGCGTTTGAATGCGTACAAGACGGCGTGGTACAGGTGCTCGATGATCGAGACCGGCAAACGCAGGATCGGATAAAACGCCGTCGGGATGGCCATCCAAAGCAAAGGGTTCGCCCAGACCGACACGCCCGCGGCGACCACCATGGCGATCCGGTAACCGGTCAGCAAAAAGTCATTGCGCGCACTCATGCCGATATCGCGGATGCCGAAGCCGAGCATCGCCAGCGACGGGCCTTCGCCCTTCATTTTTGGCACGCCGAACAACACGAGCGACAAGACGCCATGCCCGACCAGCAGGGCGAAGTCGAAGGGCAGGGCGCGCCAAAAATTGGTCCCCATCAGAAGCTGCGCGACGGGCGAGACCAGCAGCGCCCAAGCGAGCAAGCGGTTGATGCGCATCCAGGCCTTCCGCGATGGAAACAACGCTAAGGGAAATGTGTGAATCAGGGTGCTCATGGCTTTCTCCGGCTTGTGGTGTTTTACGTTTACATACGCAATCGGCATGCCACTCGCCGGCCCTTGCTAAGGTCTTGTTTCCATTAGTTTTTCCATTTATGCATCCCCGCTGGCTGTAAGCTTCCTATATAGTTGAGCCGGTTTGACTATCAACGCGATGGACACCTGCCTCCCATGGACCTGTACGGCCTCTACTATTTTTCGCTCGCCCTCCAGGGGGTGATCAGCTTCCTGCTCGCCGCTTGGCTGTGGGTCAAGGCCGGCCAGCAGACGGGCATGCGGCCGCTCGCGCTGTTTTGCATCGGCATCGGCCTGTGGGGCGCCGGCCAGCTCGCGATCAACCTCGGCGACGACCGGGTCGCGCAGTTCGGCAAAATGCTGGTCAACACAGGACCCTTGAACACGGTGTTTTTCCTGCATTTCGTGCTGCGATTTTTAGGCCGCCTGCACAAGGGCCGCATGCTCGCCTGGTACGCGGCGGCGGTGTCGATGGTGCTCGCGATCTGGATCGCGGACATGGGGCAGCTCCAGCCTTGGCTCGGCTTCACGCGCTACTACGTGTTCCCGACCTGGGGTTGGGTGCCCGGCATCTTCGTGACCGTCACGAGCACCTGGGCGTATGTCTTGCTGCTGCTGGCGTGGCCGGCTGCCGCGCCCAAAAAGCGTGGCCAGATCGTGGCGCTGTGCCTGGCCGGCGTATGGGGCTCGGTTGCGACCTTGATGTTCTTGAATGCCTCGTTCGGCATCCCGATTTTCCCGTACAGCGTGATCCTGCTGCCGTTGTATGCCGTGCTGCTGGTGTTCGGCATCCTGCGCTACGACCTGATGGCGGTCAACCTGTGGGCCAACCGCTTCCTCGCGTGGCTGGCGCTGAGCGTGGCCACGGTCGCCATCGCCGCGCTGTGTATCAGCCTGGTGGCGCAGACCGGCTTCGCGCCGTTCGCGGCGCTGCCTTTGTGGCAGCTCTGGCTGTTGGGGACCATGATGCTCGGCGCCACGCTGGTGCTCGAAGGGCCGACCCGGCGCGCGATGGAAAAACTGATCTTCCCGGGCGCGCACCTGGAGGCGGGCGTGCTCGCCGGCTGGCGCGAGCGGCTCGAGGCGGCCAGCAGTTGGCAGGCGCTCGAAACCGTCGCCGCCGACACGCTCGGCGCCCACCTGCGCCAGCCGATGGCCGTGGTGCTGGCGGCGAGCGCGCCGAGCGGGCGGCCCTGCGTGCATTGCTACCTCAAGCTCGAAGCGGGCCAGCACCTGCCGAACTGGCGCAGCGATTTGATCGCGTGGGAGGGCGCGACGCCGACCGTGCAGCGGGTTGGCGAAGTGTTCGGCGCCTTGCTCGCCGCCGCCGCGGCGCGGCTCGACCAGCTGCTGCGTTACGCCGAACAGGAAAAGCGCAGCCTGCAGCAGGCGCACCTGCTCGAACTGGGCGGGCTGTCGGCGACGGTCGCGCACGAACTGCGCAACCCGCTCAATATCATCAGCATGGCGGCCGTGTCGTGCCCGCCAGAGACGCGCGCCGAGATCCGCACCCAGATCGAACGGGCCGACCACCTGATCCAGGATTTGCTGAGCTACTCGGGCGAGGTGCGGCTCAAGCGCCAGCAGGTCAACCTGGCCGAACTTGCGCGTTCGGTGGCGGCCGCGCATCCCGGCGCCAACATCGACATCGACATCGACGCGGGCCTGAACGTGCAGATCGACCGCATGCGCGGCGAACAAATCCTGGGCAACCTGCTTAACAATGCGATCGCCATGCTGCGCGGCCGGCCCGAGCCGCGCGTGCGCATCGAGGCCGAATCCGTGACCGGCCGGGGTATCGCGCTGCGCGTGTGCGACAACGGCCCGGGCGTGGCGGCCGACCTCGCGGGCGAGCTGTTCCAGCCATTTAAAACGCGGCGCCCGGGCGGCACCGGCCTGGGCCTGGCGATCGTGCGCCGCCTGACCGAGGCGCACGGCGGCAGCGTCGAACTGATCACGCGCGACGGCTGGAACTGCTGCTTCGAACTTCACCTACCGGACACCCCATGACCATGCAACGCATCCTGCTTGTCGACGACGAACCGGCCTTCCAGCGCCTGTGTGGCGCCTGGCTGTCGGGCCTCGGCTACCAGGTCATGATGGCCGCCACGGCCGAGCAGGTGCACGCGCTCACGGCGCAGCACAGTTTCGACCTGGTGCTGCTCGACCTGGCCTTGCCGCCGTCGTTCACGCCGGAGGAGGGGCTGTCGCTGCTGCCCGGCTTGGCCCCGGCGCCGGTCGTGGTCATGACGGGCCACGCCGACCGCGAACTCGCCCTGCGCGCGATCGGCCTGGGTGCGTGGGACTTTTTACCCAAGCCGCTCGACCCGGACCTGCTGCGCGTGGTGGTCGAGCGCGCGCTGACCAAGCGCCGCCTCGAGCACGAGCTGGCGCAGTGGCGCGCGCGCGGACTGCGCGACGACAGCACCATGGGCCTGATCGGCGCGAGCGCCGACCTGAACGAATTGCGCGGGCTGATCCGACGCATCGCGCCGACCGATGTGCCGGTCATGATCACCGGGCCCAGCGGCACCGGCAAGGAGCTGGTCGCGCGCGCCTTGCACGGGCATGGCAAGCGCGCCGGCAAGCCTTTCGTGGCGGTCCATTGCGGCGCCATTCCGGCCGAGCTGTTCGAGAGCGAATTGTTCGGCCATTGCAAGGGCAGTTTCACGGGTGCGGACCGCGACCGCATCGGCCTGATCGCCGCCGCCGACGGCGGCACCTTGTTTTTGGACGAGGTCGGGGAGATGCCCTTGGCGATGCAGGTCAAGCTGCTGCGCTTTTTACAGTCGAGCAGTTTTTTTGCGATCGGGGCGCGGGCCGAACAGCGCGTCGATGTGCGCATCGTCGCCGCCACCAACCGCGACCTGGCGGCGATGATCGACGAGAAGACCTTTCGCGACGACCTGTTTTACCGGCTGAAGGGGATCCAGTTGCGCACTTCGGCGCTGGCCGAGCGGGCCGAGGATGTGGCGCCGATCGCGCAGGCCATCGCGGCCGGTGCGCACGGCGCCAAGCGGCTGGCCGCGGCGGCGCTCGAATGGGTCAGCGCGCGGGCCTGGCCGGGCAATGTGCGGCAGTTGCAGCACTGCGTGCAAACGGCGGCCGCGCTGGCGGGGCAGCAAAGCGAGATTACGGTGGATGATCTGGCGCTGGCCTGCGGCGAAGTGGCGGCGCCGGCGCAGCAGGTCGAGGCCGGGCCGCTCGAGGCGCAACTGGCGGTGTTGGAAAAGAGACTGATCGTGGCCGCGCTGGACGAGAGCCGCCACAACCACACGCATGCGGCCAGGCAGCTGGGGATTTCGCGGGTTGGATTGCTCAATAAGATGCGCCGGCACGGTTTGCGTTAAGCCGGTCGTCTTGGCGGACGCGCGCTGCTGTAATGGATAAATTCTTGACAGTGCAATACGCCAAATTTGCGTTTAAAGCGCATCAGAAATCGTATCGAAGGGAACTAAAAATTTTAAACCAACATCGTCCTCGCGAATGCGGCTCGGCATGCCGCGCCCCCATAGAACGCTAGCTCAGAGCAACTGTTCTATGGGTCCCCGCAAAGGGGGGCGCCGAGCCCGAGGACGATGTAGTTGGGTTTTTACGACGCGACTTTGTTCTTGATGGTGCCCGACTTGGGCAGGCTGTTCGCACGGGATCGTCCTGATCGACCGTGCGAGCGCCTGAAACGCTTTTTACGCGTCCGGTGCAGCCTTTTGCGCTGGCGTCAAACGCTTGGCGCTGACCACAACTGTCGTCATCCCGGTGTCAACCACTTGGACTGCCGGCGCTGCAACCGGTGCGCGTGCTGGCGCTGCCGGGGATGCCGCAATCGCCGTCACGGCGGTCAGTGCGAGGGCGACGATGAAAACCAGTTCCATGTTTTTGAGGATGTTCATTTTGCGTCCTTTCGTTGAGTGTGGACACAGTATGACTCCCTGCAACATATAACTCCAATTCAATGTTTAGATGCTGCCCATTCATAAATCGAATGTCTGCCACCGAAACGTTTGATATCAGTTATCGACCTCGTGAATGACACTCCTACTCCGCAAGCAGTTTTTCGATATCACCCATCATCTTCTCGGGCTCGGTCAAGGGCGCATAGCGCTTGTACACGCTGCCATCCTTGCGCACCAGGAATTTGGTGAAGTTCCACTTGATCGCCTCGAAGCCGAGCAGGCCCGGCGCCTCCTTCTTGAGCGCGGCGAACAGCGGGTGGGTGGCGGTGCCGTTCACGTCGATCTTCGAGAACAGGGGAAAGGTGACCCCGAAGTTCTTTTCGCAAAACGCGCCGATCTCCGCTTCGCTGCCGGGCTCCTGCCCCTTGAACTGGTTGCACGGGAAGCCCAGCACCACCACGCCCTTGTCCTTGAACTGCTCGTAGACCTTTTCGAGCCCCTTGTACTGCGGCGTGAAGCCGCAGGCGCTGGCCGTGTTCACGATCAGCAGGACCTTGCCCTTGTACTGCGACAGGTCCACCTCGTCGCCGCTGATGCCGGTCGCCTGGAAGTCGAAGATGTTGGTGCCCATTACACGATCCCCAGGTGGTGGGTGCCCGCCGACAGGTCGCGGCCTTTCGACTCCTTACCCTTCAATTTGATCTGCAGGCGCAGGTCGTTGACCGAGTCGGCATTGCGCAGCGCGTCCTCGTAGCTGATCTTGTCGGCCTCGTGCAGGTCGAACAGCGCCTGGTCGAAGGTCTGCATGCCCAGCTCGCGCGACTTCTTCATGATCTCCTTGATCTCGTGCACCTGGCCTTTGAAAATCAGGTCCGAGATCAACGGCGAATTGAGCATGATCTCGATCGCCACGCAGCGTCCCTTGATCTCCTTGCGTGGAATCAGCCGCTGCGAGACCAGGGCGCGCAGGTTCAGCGACAAGTCCATCAGCAGCTGCTGGCGGCGCTCTTCGGGGAAGAAGTTGATGATCCGGTCGAGCGCCTGGTTCGAGCTGTTGGCGTGCAGCGTGGCCAGGCACAAGTGGCCGGTCTCGGCGAACGCGATCGCGTGCTCCATCGTTTCGCGGTCGCGGATCTCGCCGATCTGGATCACATCGGGCGCCTGGCGCAGCGAGTTTTTAAGCGCCGCCTCGAACGACTCGGTGTCGACGCCCACTTCGCGTTGTGTGATCACGCAGTTGCGGTGCGGGTGCACATACTCGACCGGGTCCTCGATCGTGATGATATGGCCGTAGCTGTTCTCGTTGCGGTAGCCCACCATGGCCGCCAGGGTGGTCGATTTACCCGAGCCCGTGGCGCCCACCATGATGACCAGGCCGCGCTTGGACATGACCACTTCCGACAGCACCGGCGGCAGGTCGAGGTCCTCGAGGCGCGGGATGGTGGTGGTGATCACGCGCAGCACCATGCCGACGCAGCTCATCTGCACAAAGGCCGAGACGCGGAAGCGTCCGAGGTCGCCCGGGCTGATCGCGAAGTTCGATTCCTTGGTCAGCTCGAAACCGGCGGTCTGCTTGTCGTTCATGATCGAACGGGCCAGGTCGGCGGTGTGCACCGACGTCAGCGGCTGGCTCGACACGGGCGTCATTTTGCCGTCGATCTTGATCGCGGGCGGGAAGCCGGCCGTGATGAACAAGTCGGAACCGCCCTTGCTGGTCATCAGACGCAGCAGGTCGAACATGAATTTTGATGCCTGGTCGCGTTCCATAATTTGTCCTTGGATGCAGGTTAGCCGGGGAAGTTGTCCGGGATTTTAGCCGCATGCCGCGCCGCGCTGGGGGAAATCACGTTGCGGCGCACCAGGTCTGTCAGATTCTGGTCCAAGGTCTGCATGCCGACGTTGCTGCCGGTCTGGATCGCCGAGTACATCTGGGCGATCTTCGCCTCGCGGATCAGGTTGCGGATCGCCGGCGTGCCGATCATGATCTCGTGCGCGGCGACGCGCCCGCTGCCGTCCTTGGTCTTGAGCAGGGTCTGCGAGACCACCGCCTGCAGCGACTCCGACAACATCGCCCGCACCATCTCTTTTTCGTCGGCCGGGAACACGTCGACGATACGGTCGATCGTCTTCGCGGCCGAGGAGGTGTGCAGCGTGCCGAACACCAGGTGGCCCGTCTCCGCGGCAGACAGCGCCAGCCGGATCGTTTCGAGGTCGCGCAACTCGCCGACCAGGATGCAGTCCGGGTCTTCGCGCAGCGCCGAGCGCAGCGCGTTGTTGAACG
>JAZKIN010000043.1:0-92685 GCA_040384885.1 Pseudomonadota bacterium
ATGGAGGCCGACCATTTCTGCATGCAGTGGCGCGGCGTCAAGGACATGGACGCGAAGATGATCAACAGCGTGATGCACGGCTCCTTCCTCAAGGACGCCGCGCTGCGCCGCGAATTCCTGTCGCTGATCAAGCGCTGAGCACACCGCAAGCCAACCCCATTCCGACCAGAGAGAACACCATGCTTGTCCGACTCCTGTACGCCAGCCGCATCGTCGGCGACACCGTGTGCGACACGGTCAACGAGATCACCCGGCAGTCGCGCGAATTCAACCCGCCGCACGGCATCACGGGCGTGCTGTGCCATACCGACACGGTGTTCATGCAGGTGCTCGAGGGCGGACGCGGCGCCGTCAACTCCCTGTACGCGAAGATCCTCGGCGACGCGCGCCACAGCGACGTCATCTTGCTGCACTACGAGGAAATCAACGAGCGCCGTTATTCGGGCTGGACCATGGGCCAGGCCAATCTGTGCAAGGTCAACCGCGCTACCTTGCTGCGCTATTCCGAGTGCGCCGAGCTCAATCCGCATGCGATGTCGGGCAAGAACGCGCTGGCGCTGATCGACGACCTGATGTCGGCCGCCGCCGTGGTCGCGCACGGCTAGGCGCTTTACACGGCAATCGCGTTTTACACGGCAAACGCCTCGGCTGCGCGCACCGGGGGCGCAGCGCCGGCGCGCTCGAAACGCGAGGGTGCCGGCAACAGCCGCGCCAGGGTCAGGCTGATTTGCAGCAGTTCGGGCGCGTCCGGCGCCGCCTCGTCGCTCGTGTCGTTGATGCAAAAAAACGGCAGCCGTCCGAACTCCTTGCGCAGCCTCTTGAATTGCTGCGCCGCGTCCGAGGCCCCCGTGCTCAAGTACATGCCTTGGTTCGCGCATTCGAGCGCGCGCCCCGTGTGCAAGAGCCAGCGCGGCACGAGGTCGGGCAGCAGGGGCGGGATCGCCCACGATCGGAACACGCTGCTGCGCACCTGGCTGAACAACTCCGGCGCCGCCAGTTCGAGCTCGTGCAGGGCGCTCTTGAACATCGGCCGCGGCGAGTGCGCGAAAATGCGCGGCACGTGGCGGTAGCCCGGATCGCGCGCCGACAACCACGCCTGCGACAGCAGCGAGGCGTTGACCAGCGCGTTCTCGAACGGTTGCGGCCCGGCATACGCGGGCACGCTCGCTTCCTCGCGGAACACCGCCACGCCGGCCGCGCCGAACCAGGCGGCCGGGTCCACGGGCGCGCCGAAAAACACATCGTCGTTAAGGTAAATGAAGCGCTCGGCCAGCCCGGGCAGGTGGTGCAGATAGGATTCGATGTGGCCCGAATCGAACACGGGCAGCGTTGCGGCCGGCATCAGCGCGCGGTGGTCGACGATCGTCAAGCCGTCGGACGGGCGCAGCCAGGACGGCGTTTGGCCGTCGGTGACGATGAAAACATGGCCATGGGTAGGGAAAAAGCGCTCAAGTGCACGCAAATTGAAGCGCAACTCGCCGTTGTCGCGGTAACGGCCCTGCACATCGCCGTGCGGGGCGAGCCGGTCCGGCGGCCGCAGGCCCAGGGCCTTGCGGCGCCGCGCCTGCCACGCCGGGTCGGCCCCGTCGACCCACAGATAGACAATGTCGATGCGCTCGTCCGCATGCATGGTGCGCCCTTTTGATGTTCTTTTTGGCACGAAAATGCCAGCAGGAATCAAAATAGGCGAATCCTTGCTACTTGTCCAGTGTGACGTTGCAGGTATTATCCGCCCGGCATTTCCTGCCGACCATCACTTGCCCGTGACGATGCGCCACGCCCAAGGCTCGATCGTCTGGCCCTTGGCGCCCGGCAGCCTGAAGCCCTGCTTGCCGGGCGACACATTGACCACCACCGTCACCGCGTTGCCGGCCTGCGCGCGGCGGAACGCGAACACCTTGTCGTTGCCGGTGGCGAGGGTCTGGGCCGGGGCGCCGTACTGGCCGTTGCGCAGGGCCGGATTGACTTTTTTCAGCTTGAGCAAGTCCGTATAGAACTTTTCATTCGGGTAGTCGTTCCACACGATCGGGTCTTTTTCGAAAAACGCGAGCCGCTTGTCGAGTCCCGCTTCCTGGCCGCCGTAGACCAGCGGCATGCCCGGCAAGGTGGCCGCGAGCACCGCCAGCGCCTTGTACGCCGGGCCGTACAACTCCTTGTCGGTCCCCTGCCACGAGTTGAGGTCGTGGTTGTTGGTGAACAACATGCGGTAGGCGTGGCCCGGATACGCCTTGGCCGGCTTGGCCACATACGCGACCAGGTCGCGCGCGTCGGCCTGGCCCTTGCCGATTTTTTTAAACAGCTCGGACAGGTTCCAGTCGTACGTCATGTCGAAGGCTTGCTCGTGCAGGCCCGGTTCGTCCCATTCGGCCAGCATGAACACGGGCTTGATCTTGTCGAGTTCGGCGCGCGCCTGGTTCCAGAACGGGGTCGGCACGAGGCCGGCGACGTCGCAGCGGAAGCCGTCGACATTGGCTTCGCGCACCCAGAACGCCATCGCCTCGGTCATGCCCTTCCATAGCGCCGGCTGGGTGTAGTCGAGCGCGACGACGTCGGTCCAATACTCGGGCTCGGCGCCGTTGGTGAAGGTGACCGGGAAAATCTGGCCCTTCGCGTCCTTTTTGTACCAGTTGTCGTGCTCGGTGACCCAGGGGTTGTCCCAGGCCGTGTGGTTGGCGACCCAGTCGAGGATCACGCGCATACCGAGACGGTGGGCCTCGTCGACGAGGCTTTTGAAATCGGCCATGTTGCCGAATTCCGGATTGACGGCCGTGTAGTCGCGCACCGCGTAATAGCTGCCCAGCGTGCCCTTGCGGTTCTTCTCGCCGATCGGCTGCACCGGCATCAGCCACAAGATGTCGACGCCCATTTTTTTAAGCCGCGGCAAATGGGCGGCAAAGGCCTTGAACGTGCCTTCCTTCGTGTATTGCCGGATATTGACTTCATAGATGTTGGCGTCGCGCGTCCAGGCCGGATGCGCCATCGGCGCGGCCGCGCTTGGCGCCGCCGGGGCCGCCGCCGGCGTCTGGGCGACGGCCGCGCCGCAACAGGCGCTCAATACCAGCGCGCACGTGAGCGCCTTGGCGAATTTGGTGTTGAATTCCATGCCTATCTCCTGTTTGTATTTAAATTACCGGTATTCAATTGCGCAGCTAAGGGAATAGTAACCCGATACTTGGGCGGAAATCGCACGCCGGCACACATTTTGTAGCAATACTACGCCCATAACATCGCGTTATCGCCGAGCCTGAATCGCGCGTGAAAAATATTGCATTCATGATAATATCGGCGCCTATCGTCGCCGGCTGAGCAGGAAAGGAGTCACGTGTTTTCTGCAATCGCACTGAACTACCCGATCACGCTCGCCACCTCGATGCTGTATGTGTTGCTGGCGGCCGCCTCGTGCGGCGTGACGGTCACCACCCGCGCCGTCGCGCACAGCAAGCTGCGGATGCAGATCAATTCGTGGTGGCTCATTTTCCCGCTGGTTACCGTGAGCCTGCTGCTCGGTCCGCCCGGCGCGCTCCTGCTTTTTATGCTGATCGGTGCGTTGACGGTGCGTGAGCTAGCGTTCCATCTTGCCAATGAAAAAACCCGCTTCAGGCTGGCCGGCGCCGCGGCGCTATCGGTCGCCGCGGCATTGAGCTGGTACGCGCCCGCGCTCGCCTTATCCGTGCTGGCCTTGCTGGTGTCCGGGCAACTCGCGAGTTTTATCGCCCGCAAGAGTGTCGCGCGGCTGCTGCCATTGCTGTTGCTGGCCACCTGCCTTGGCACCAGTTGCGTGATCCAGCTCGCACGCATGCCGCTGCCGCCGGAAAAAACCGTCGCCTGGCTGTTCTACCTGTTCGTGCTGACGGCCCTGAACGACATCGGCCAGTTCGTCGCCGGCACCGTTTTCGGACGCGGGAAAATCGCCGTCCGCATCAGCCCCAACAAGACCTGGCAGGGCCTCGCCGGCGGCGTGTTTGTGAGCGCGCTGCTGTCGCTCGCGCTCGGAAGCTGGCTGCAACTGGCCGCGCCCGCATGGCTGTTGCTTGTCGCGCTGATGCTGGCGGTCGGCGGCTTTTGCGGCGACCTGATGTTTTCGGCGGCCAAGCGCTATTTGGGCATCAAAGATTTTTCGAACCTCATCCCGGGCCACGGCGGCATCCTCGACCGGGTCGACAGCCTGGTGCTGACCGCGCCCTTGCTGTATTTCGCCATTCGCCTCACGCCACCATAATTAAGGATTGCCATGAAGATTGAACCCCAGCTTGCCTGGAATTGCCGCGAATCCGGATTCGACGGCACCGGCCAGACCCGCTTGTTCTACCGCGCGTGGGAGCCCGCCGTGCCGCGTGGCGACGGGCCCCCGCGCGCGCTGATTTTCTTGCACCGCGGGCATGAACATTCGGGCCGCATCCAGACGCTGGTCGAGCAATTCGGATTCCAGGGCGACTGGGCGTTTGCGGCCGACGCGCGCGGCCACGGCCACTCCCCGGGCGAGCGCGGCGACGCGCCCGACTTCATGACCCTGGTGCACGACTTCGATGCCTTCGTCGCGCATATCGAGGCCACACACGGCATCGCGCCCGAAAACATGGTGATTGTCGCCAATAGCGTCGGCGCCGTGCTGGCCGCGACCTGGCTGCACGATTATGCACCGCGCGTGCGCGGCGTCATCATGGCCGCGGCCGCGTTCGAGATCAAACTGTACGTGCCGCTGGCCAAGCCGGCGCTGCGCCTCGCATGCCGCTTTAAGCCCGATTTTTCGATCACGAGTTATATCCGCTCGTCGATGCTGACCCATTCGGCCGAGCAAGCGGCCGCCTACGACCGCGATCCTTTGATCACCAAGAACATCTCTGCGCGCGTGCTGCTCGACCTCGCCGACACGGCCGAGCGCATCGTGCACGATGCCGCCGCGATCGACACGCCGGTCCTGATGCTCGCGGCCGGGCGCGACTTTGTCGTCAGCGCCACGCCGCAAAAGCTGTTTTTCGAACGGCTGTCGTCGACCCGCAAGCGCTATGTTGTGCTCAAGGAAAGCTACCACGCGATCTATTTCGAGCGCGATTGCAGCGAGGCGATGCACGAAAGCCGCCGCTTCATCGATGAATGCTTCGCCCACGCGCTGCCGGCGCCCGAGCACTACGCGTCGGCCGACCAGCACAGCGCGAGCGCGCGCCACTACGGGGCGATGCAAAGGGGCGAGGCCGGCAGCGTTGTGAGCCGCGCCTGGTTCGGCCTGCAAAAAACCATGCTGGGCATCATGGGCCCGCTCAGCGACGGCATGAAAATCGGCATGACGCACGGCTTCGACTCCGGCGCCTCGCTCGACTATGTGTACCGCAACCAGGCCGGCGGCGGCTATATGGTCGGCAAGATCATCGACCGCGGCTACCTCGACGCGATCGGCTGGCGCGGCATCCGCCTGCGCAAGGTGCACATGCAACAGAGCCTGGCCGCGCTGATCGCGCAGCACACGGGCACGCAGCCGCTGCGGATCCTCGACATCGCCGCCGGCTCGGGCCGCTATGTGCTCGAAACCGTCAAGCGCTTCCAGGGCAAGGACATCGAACTGTGCCTGCGCGACTTCTCGGCGCACAATCTCGAACAGGCAAAATTGCTGGCCGAGCGCCTGCAGCTGCGCGCACCGATCGAATATCAACTGCGCGACGCCTTCGACAGCGGCAGCTACCGCGCCGACGAGGCGCCGTACGACATCGTGATCGTGTCCGGCCTGTATGAATTGTTCAGCGATAACGCGCTCGTGCTGCGTTCGCTGCACGGTGCTTCAAGCTGCATGAAGCCGGGCGCCCACCTGATCTACACGGCCCAACCTTGGCATCCACAACTCGAGATGATCGCGCTGACGCTGACCAATCACCAGGGCAAGCCCTGGATCATGCGCCCGCGCCCGCAGGCCGAAATGGATGGCCTGGTCGCGAGCGCCGGTTGCCGCAAGCTCGGCAGCCAGATCGGCGTCGCCGGCATCTTCACGGTGTCGGTCGCGCAGAAAACGCCAGCGCCTGGCGCAAGCGGTTAAGCAGGGTCCACAAGGACAGCAGCAGCACCAGTCCGAGCAAGCCGTCGAGCCAGGCCTGCCCCGCGCCGGCCCAGACCATCAGGGCCAGCAGGCCGAACGCGAACGCGCGGTCGCTCTTGCCCATCGGCCCCGCGAAGTTGCGCGGCGCGCCGAGCGCGAGCGCGAGCACGCCCGCGAATTCGACCAGCAGGGCGGCGCACGCGACCAGCACCACGAGCGGCGCCGACACCAGCGGCAACAGCGCGAAAGGCAAGGCCAGCGCGAGGTCCGAGACCTGGTCGCCCATTTCGTTGAGCAGGGCGCCGAGCGGCGTTTTGCGCCCGCTCGCGTTGGCCAGCATGCCGTCGATCGCGTTCAGGGTCATGCGCAGGAACAGGAAGAACGGCAAGCCGAGCCACAGCGCGGCGCACCCGGGCATCAGGGCCAGCGCCGCGCCGTAGGCCAAACTGAGCAGCATGGCCAGCACCGTGACCTGGTTGGGCGTGATGCCGAGGCGCATCAGGCCCTTGATGAAGGGGCTAAGGAGTTGCTGGAATTTCGGTTTCAGCTGGTAGATCGAAAGCGTCATCGGGTGCCCGGTTCATGTAGATTTTTGCAATGATTTTAGACCGGCTGTAGCCCATCGCACAATGCAAATAAAGCGTGCGGCCGAGGGCGGTTTCGCGCAGCATCGCCGCGACGATGGCCTCGACCACCTCGTCGGGAGGCGGCTGCAGGTCGAGCAGGTGGAAATGCAGGTAGTCCGACTTGCGCAGGGCGGGCGTTTCGCTCAGTTCGTTGGCGAGGTCGATCACGCAGCAATCCGGCGGCAGTTGCGCGGCCTCGGCGGCGGTGAGGCGCCGTCCCACCCACAGCTTCGGCGTGTACTGGACGAACGCCGGCTTGGCACGGCCATGCCAGCGCACGCAAAGCCAACTGAGCCGGTAGAGCGCGAGGTAGGGGCCGTACAGCAGCCAGGTCTCCAGGGCGAACTTGCCTTCGCGCTTGCGCAAGAAGTCGCGCTTGCCGCGCGCATAGGCCTGGCCGACCATGAACAGGCTGGCGGCCAGGTACAGCATCGGCAGCGAGCGCAGGTACAGCACGCCGCAGATCCAGACGACAACCGCGGCTGCGCCATAGTAGAAGGCCACATCCGGATGCTGGCGCTTGCGGCGCACCATCGCGCAGGCAACGCTGCCGAGCAGCGCGCCGCCGGCGACGTCGAGCAGATGGTGCTGGTAGGTGAACACTGTCGCGCTGGCGAGCAGGAGCAGCCACGCGGCCAGCGCGGCGCGCGCCCAGCGCCGCGGCGGCAGGTCGCGCAGCGCATGCCAGTAGATCAGTGCGTAGGCGACATGCAGCGAGGGCAATTGATTGTAGGGAAGGTCGACCAGCGACAGCAGCGCGAACAATGCAGCAAAGGGCGCGTCGACCGACGGGCGGAGGGTGGAAAATTGCAGCGGGAACAGTGCGAAGATCAATGTGCCGGCGACGGTCGCGAGCAACATGCGCTGGCTCAGCACGCGCAAATCGTCGTTGCTGCGCACGAGGAAAAAACTGAGCACGAAGAACAGGCCCGATGTCATGTACGGGACGATCATCCACGGAACAAATGGAATCGCCTTGTCAATGTCGAGCACGAGCTCGGCGCTCACGCCGGCGCGTTGCGCGAGCAGGTTGGCCGCCGGATAGCACAGGGAGAACCCGATCAGGTTGACCAGCAGATGCAACGCCCTGCGCGGCCAGCCGGCCCGTTCCTGCAATTCCATCGATTGAAATCCTTGTTGATAGGCGGGCGGTGAGGCATGATTCTAGCCTATGCTTGATTCGAAAAAATATAAGCGCTGCATGGTGATGGCGGGGGGCGGTTTTCGCTTCAGCTATTACCTCGGCATGTACGCGGCGGCGGTCGAGACGGGCAATGCGCCCGACGTGCTGCTGGCCAGTTGCGGCGGCTCGATCGCGGCCGCCGTGATCGCGGCCCTGCCCGACGATGACCAGCGCAAGGTATGGGTCAGCTCGCCCGAGATGTATGCCTTCATGTGCGGTTTGCAGTCGACCCCGAAGGCGGCGATCGGGCGTTCGTTCGCTCACGCGATCAAGCGCCGCCTCAGTTCCGGGCGCGCGGCGCGGATTCCCGATCTGTTCGACGACTATTTTTTCGACATCCCCGCGCAGTTGCCGCTGCCGCCGCGCCACGCCGACAGCAAGGTCGCGCTCGCTATCGTCGGCGGCAAGATATTATTCACGCCGGACGAGGTCGGACAATTGCGCGCCGGCCGCAAGCTGTTTGCCGAAACCGTCTTCACGGACCCGCGCAGCGCCGCCTTGCTCGACGGCGCGGTGGCTCCCCTGAGCCTGCCCGAATGGGGCGACAACGCGATCGACGGGCCGCTGCGGCTCGACGTCGCGATGCCGGTGGCCGACGCGGTGCGCATTTCGATTTCCGACATGTACTACTTCCGCTGCCACACGCACAGCTCGGGTCACTATATGGGCGGCGTGATCGACCTGTTTCCGATCGAACTCGCGCACCGGATGGCCGACAGCGTGACCATCGAAATGAAATCGCAATTTAACCGTGCGCTCGCGATTCCGGCCCTGCGCGCGGTGCTCGGCATCGACGGCAATGCGCGCCTGCGCCATATCCACGCGCAACATGCCGACGTCTGGGTCGACACCTCCGACGTCGAGCAGGTGCTGAGCACGCGCGGCATGCAAAAGTTGCTGTCGTGGCGGCACAACCGTATCCGCCTGATCATGCCCGACAGCCATGCGACCTATGTCGAGCATATCGAAGCGCAGTGGCAGTATGGCTATGCGCGCGGCATCGAGGCGTTCGGCCAGCCGGGCCGCAACCAGCAATCGCATATGCGCAACGCCAACAAGTACAACCGGGTCGGCTTTTGAAGCTCATGGTCATCGGCGGCACCAGCGGCATCGGGCTGGCGCTGGCGCGCCATTACGCGGGGCAGGGCGCGCAGGTCGCCATTTGCGGGCGCGACCTCGGGCGCGTCGATCCTGATATTTTGGCGCGCCATCCGGGCTTGCGCCTGTACCAGTTCGATATCGCCGACAAGGCCGCCGTGGGCGCCGCGATCGACGATTTCGCGTGCGGCGCGCTCGACACGCTGGTCGTGACCGCCGGCTTCTACGCCGACGCCGCCACGCTCGAACGCGACCCCGCCGCCGGCACGCGCATGCTGCACACCAATGTGGGCGGCTTGAACAACGCATTCGAGGCGGCCGCGCGCGGCATGATGGCGCGCAAGAGCGGCCACCTGGTCGCGGTCGCCTCGATCGCCGGCTTGCTGCGCGACTATCCGGGCGCCTCGCTCTACAGCGCGAATAAACGGCTCGTGATCGCCCTGTGCGCGCTGTACCGAAAAACGCTGGCGCCGTTCTCGGTCGCCGTCACGGTGATCGTGCCCGGCTATGTCGACACCGCCCGCCTGCGCGAACTGAACAATTGCAGCGCGGCGAACAAGCCTTACCTGCTATCTGAGCAACAGGCGCTGGTGCACATGGTCAAGGCCATCGACGGCCGGGTCGCGCGCAGCGTATTCCCGTGGCAGTTGCACTGGATGGTGATGGCCTTCAACTGCCTGCCCTTGTTATTGCGGCGGCTGCGCGACAAATGAGCCTATCCTTTCCGTTTAGAAAGTGATATTTTTGCGGCTCTCGTTTCCTTGTGGAGTCGGCGTGCATAAATTATTCCTTCTAACGGCGCTGGCGCTGCCCGCCGCCACGGCCGGCGCCGCCGACACAGCATTGGCGGGCGCGATCGCGCGCGACTACGACGCCCGCCTCGCCCCGCTGTTCGACTATCTGCACCGCAACCCCGAACTGTCCTATATGGAGGTCAAGACGGCCGCGCGCATGGCCGCGGAGCTGCGCGAGGCCGGCTTCGAGGTGACCGAGCGCGTGGGCAAGACGGGCGTGGTCGCGATCCTCAAGAACGGGCCAGGGCCGATGGTCATGCTGCGCGCCGACATGGACGGCTTGCCGGTGCTCGAGAAATCGGGGCTCGCCAACGCATCGAAGGTCACGCAAAAGGATGACAGCGGCCGCGAAGTGCCGGTCAGCCACGCCTGCGGACACGACGTGCATATGACCAGCATGGTCGGCAGCGCGCGCCAGATGGCGGCGCGCCGCTCTGAATGGTCGGGCACGCTGATGCTGCTGGCCCAACCAGCCGAAGAACGCTCGGGCGGCGCGCGCGACATGATGAAGGACAATCTGTGGCAGCGCTTCGGCAAACCCGACTATGCACTGGCGCTGCATGTGGGGAGCGGAATGGCGGCAGGCACGATCGACGTCTCGGACGCGCCGTATTCCGGCATCGACAGCCTCGAAATCATCGTGCACGGGCTCGGCGCCCATGGCGCATCGCCCCACACGGGCAAGGATCCGGTGGTGCTCGGCGCGCAGATCGTGATGGCGCTGCAGACGATCACCTCGCGCGAGCTGGCGCCGCGCGAGCCCGGCCTGATCACGGTCGGCTCCTTCCATGCGGGCACCAAGGGCAACATCATCTCCGACACGGCCAAGCTCGAGTTGTCGGTGCGCTCCGAAAGCGTGAAGACGCGCGAACTGCTGCTCAATGCGATCACGCGGGTCACGCTGAACACGGCGCGCGCGGCAGGCATCGCCGAGAACATGCTTCCCGAAATCAAGGTCACCGATGATCCGGCCGCGCCGGTCATCAACGACCGCGCCCTGAGCGCGCGCCTTCAGGCGGCCTGGCGCGACAAGCTCGGCGCCGACATCTTCAGCAAGGACTACAAGCGCGCCGGCATGGGGTCGGAGGATTTCGTCAATTTCACGACCGATCCGTACATTCCGAGCGTGTATTTCCGCGTCGGCGGCACGCCCGCCGCCGAGATGGAACTGGCCGAGAAGAGCGGCACGATCGTCCCGAGCAACCACAGCCCCCTGTTCAAGGTGGTTCCCGACGTGTCGATCAAGACCGGCGTGGCGACCAGCGTCGTGGCGCTGCTCGACCTATTGAAGAAAAAGTGATCCAGAGAATGCAAGGAATTCAGGCAGCAGGATTGGGCGACAAAGGCGGCGCCGCAGCCCAGCGCAGCGCCATCGCCAGCACCGAGCGCGAATATTGGTTGTGCCAGCTCGGCGGCTGGGGCGCGCTGACCGTGGTCAATGTGCTGTCCTCGGCCTCCGGCAGTTGGGAAACGGTGCTGCGCTTCGCCGCGGCCAAGACCACGTGCATGGTGATCGGCTTCGCGCTTTCGCACCGCTGGCGATTGCACCTGCGCGAGCGCGGCTGGCTGCATGGCAGTGGCGCCTTTCCGGTCAAGCGGTTCTTCGCGTGGCTGCTGGCGCTGGCGCTGGTGCAGACGGGCGTTCTGGTGCTGTCCGACCAGATTTTCAGGAACGGCCGCCTCCTGACCGACGAGCCAGAGGCGGTGCCCGTGCTCATCGTGGCCGTCTTCTTTCTGTGGTTCGGGGTGTTCCTGGCGTGGTCGCTATGCTATGCGGTCGCGCTGTCGCGCCGGCGCGCGACCCGCGTCGAACTCGAAAAGCTCGAACTCGAAGTGAGCGTCAAGGACGCCGAACTGCGCGCGCTGCAGGCGCAGATCAATCCGCATTTCTTCTTTAATAGCCTCAACAGCATCCGCGCATTGATCTACCAGGACGCCGATGCCGCCGCGCGCGCCGTCGGCCAGCTCGCCGGCATGATGCGCCACAGCCTGCAGGCGGGCCAGGCCGACACGGTGCGCCTGGCCGACGAACTGGCCGCCGTCGACGCCTACCTTGGCATGGAAAAATTGCGCTTCGACGAGCGCCTGCACCTGACGGTCGATGTGCCCGACGCGCTGCTGGAGGTGGCGTTGCCGCCGATGGCGCTGCAAACCCTGGTCGAGAACGCGATCAAGCATGGCGTCGAGCACAGCATGGAGGTGTGCGAAGTGCGCATCGCGGCGCGACGCGTCGGTGACATGGTCGAGATCAGCATCGCCAACCAGGGCCAGCTGGCCGAGGCCAGCGCTTCGACCCGGCTCGGGCTGGTCAACACCTCGAAGCGGCTCGCGCTGCTGTTCGGCCCGCGCGCCAGCTGCACCCTCGCCGCGCAAGACGGCTGGGTGACCGCGCGCATGACGCTGCCACAGGAACCCGTATGAAAGCACTCATCATCGACGACGAACGGCTGGCCCGCTACGAGCTGCGCCGCCTGTTGCTGGCCCATCCCGAGGTGGTCGTGATCGGCGAGGCCGCCAATATGCGCGACGGCCTGGGCGCGATCGCCGAACTCGCGCCCGAGCTGATTTTCCTCGACATCCAGATGCCCGGCGGCAGCGGCTTCGACCTGCTCGCCGCGCTCGACGCGCCGCCGGCGGTGATCTTCACGACCGCCTTCGACACCTATGCGATCAAGGCCTTCGACGTCAGCGCGCTCGACTACCTGCTCAAGCCGATCGAGCCGCCGCGGTTGGCGCACGCCCTGCTTAAATACCAGCGCCTGTCCGACGCGCCGAAGGAGCGGCCGGCGGGCGCCGACGGCAAGGTGTTCATCAAGGACGGCGAGCGCTGCTGGTTTGTCGCGATGGAGCAGATCGTGTTGTTCGAATCGGAGGGCAACTACACGCGCGTCTACTTCGACAACAACCGGCCCTTGCTGCTGCGTTCGCTGAACCAGCTCGAGGCCAAGCTCGACCCCGACAGCTTCATGCGGGTGAGCCGGCGCCAGATCGTCAACCTCAAGTTCGTGGTCGACATCGCGCCGGGCCCGGCGGGCGGCATGGTCATGACGCTCAAGGACGACATCAAGGTGCCGATGTCGCGCCGCCGCGCCGCCGAGTTCAAGCAAGTCAACCGCCTCTAAAACTACTTCGCGAGCGTAAGCTTTTTGCGGTTGTCGGCCGCGACCCGGTCGATCAGCAGGTTGTAGGGATCGACGCCGGCGTCGTACGGCTTTTCCGCGACCGTGATCGTGACGCTCGACTCGCCGGCCGGCAGCACCACCTTTTTTCGGTGCAATACGCGTTCGCCTTTGGCGCCGCCGAACACGGCGACATCGACCGCCTCGTCGTACTTGCGCACACTTTCCTTGCCCTTGCCGTCGGCCTCGATCTTCGCAAGGCTCAGCTTGACCGTGACATCCCACTTGCCGTCGCCACGTTGGCGCGCATACGCCTCGAGCACGCGGTTGTCGTAAATGACGATCTTCTCGAACATATCGGTGATCAAGTCCTGCTGATCCGGGCGTGCTTCGGCGCGGATGAAGGCGAGCAGGTCGAGGCTGGTCGGGTAGGGCGTGCTCTTGTACCGGTTCGCGTCGAGGAAACCCTTGAGGGCGCGGTTCAGCGCGACCTCGCCGATCTCTTCGCGCAGGCGGTAAAAGACCAGGCTGCCCTTGCGGTAATGCAGGTAGATCTGGCTCTCGCTGCGCACCAGCGGCAGTTCCTCGACCAGTTCGCGGGCGCGGCCGGCCAGGTACTGGTCCATGTCCCAGCGCAGGATGTGGCGCACTTTCTCGGCGCCGTATTCCTTTTCGAGCGTCATCAAGGCTGAATACTCGGCCACCGACTCGTTGAGCATGCCGCTGCCCTGCACATTGGCGGCGATGACCTGGTCGCCCCACCACTGGTGCGCGATCTCGTGCGCGGTGACGTAGAACACATGGTCGACGCCGTCCGCCTTGCGCATGTCGGAGATGAAGCCGAGCGACTCCGAGAACGGGATCGTGCCCGGAAAGCTGCGCGCGAACGGGAGGTACAGCGGAAACTCGAGGATGCGCACCTGCTTGTGCGGATAGGGACCGAAGTTGGCCGTGTAATAGTCGAGCGCGCGCTGGGTGCCCTTGACCATGCTGCCGATGTTGTAGGCGTGCTTTTTGTCGTAATAGACTTCGATCGGCAGGCCGTTCCAGTCGGCTTTCTTGACTTCCCAGGTGGCCGACTGGTACGAGAAGAAGGGCAGGATCGGGCGGTCCATCTTGTACTGGAAGTAATTGCGGCCGTCTTTTTCCCAGCGCTTTTCGAGCCGGCCCGGGGCGATCGCGGTCTGGCCGGCGCTGGTCGAGACCGTGGTCTCGAAATCGATCAGGTCGGCGTCGAAGCCAAACAGTTTCCAGTAGTTGCTGTTGCGGGCCTGCTGGTCTTCGAGCTTGGGCATGCGGTGCGTCTTGTCGAGGCCGCGCTTGCGGCGCTCGTTGCCGTCTTCGATCTCGCGCGCCTGCACATAGCCCAGCGTCGGGAAGAAATTCTCCGAGGCGAACATCGTGCCGTTGTGGTTGACCTGGTCGGGCGCGCCGCTGTTGGTGAAGCCCGGGTTGCTTACCTCTACCGTGAAGTCGAGCGCGAGCGTGGCGCCGGGCGCAAGCGGCGCGGCCAGTTGCAGGACGCGCATGCCGAAGCGCTTATCGTCGACCAGCACTTTGTGCGCGGGCAACTGGTCGATTGTGGTCGTGGTGTTGACGTCGGTTTGCACGCGCAGCGTGTCGAGCGCGGCGGCGGTTTTGTTCTTGAGCAGGTAGTGGCCCTTGATCGTGACGCGCCGTTCAGCCGGGAAGATCGCGACATCGGCGCGCACGCTCGTCAGGCTCGGCTGCGGCAGCCCGAGCGTATTGCGGTACAGTTTTTCGTAATCGGCCTGGTCGTCAAGCACCACGTCGCTCGCCTGGTAGCGGTTGAGGACGTTGGTGTTGTAAAAGATCCAGCCGCCAGTGACCGCCCAAGCAGCCATGCTCAGCGCCAATGCAAAGCCGGTCTTGCCGCGCAGTTTGCGCAGTGCCGCGCCGAAGCGTGCGCGTCCGCTTTGCGCAAGGCCACGTTGCCAGAAGGCTTGCGCGACGATCAGCAGCGCCACGCTGAACAGCGCCCAGTAGACGGCAAACCAGGACCAGCCCGTCAGGAAGTGGCCGTAGCCGTTGACGTCGGAGTAGGTCAGCGTCGGCAGCGCGGCGAAGCTGTAGAGTTTGTGTTCGAGGTGCAGGGCGCCGAGGATGGTGTTCGACAAGAACAGCACGATCGCCAGAGCATAGCCGAGAAACTTGTTGTTGGTGATCGTTTGCAGGGCCAGGATCGCGACCGCCATCAGGATGAAATAGACCGAGTTGATCAGCGTGCCTTGCAGGTAGAGCATGGCTTCGACGGGTGCGCCGCCCTGGACCAGCTGGATCACGAGCGCGGCGGCCACGCCGGTGAACAAAAAGGCGAAGATCACGGCGACCAACGCGGCGGCCTTGGCCGTCAGCGGAACCCAGTCGGGCACCGGCATGGCGTCGTTGACGTCGCTGATCTTGACTTGGCGCTCCTTAAAAATCAGCTCGCCGCTGTAAAAAATGAGCACGATCACGAGCACCGAATTGATGCCGCCGGCCAGTTCCTCGAGCAGCAGGCGCGTCAGCGGGTAGGGCGCGCTGTCGAAGCGCATGCCGTTGATCGTGAAGTTGGTGACAAAGTTGGCCACGGCCAGCAGCAGCATCACGAGGAAGGGCATGCTCTTGATCACGCCCTTGGCGTCGAAGCGCAGCACGGCCAGCCATTGCGCGCATGCGGTCGAGGCGCTAAAACGCGGGGCGATGCGGCGCGCGGCGGTCACGCGGGCCGGAGCGCTTGCCTCGGCCGGCATGCTGCGGCGTTTAAACCAGGCGCGGGCGGTACCGGCGCGCTGCGGCTTGAACCAGACGACGGTGGCGGCGAACAGGGCGATTGCGATCGCGCTCCAGACCACGCGGTTGAGCAGCAACAAGCCTCCGAGCGGCGGCAACATCGTGTTCGACTGGGCGCTCGTGTAGTAGCGCGTTGCCTGCTTGAGTGCGCGCAGGCCGAACGGGTCGAGCAAGACGGCCAGCGAGGCCTGGCCGCTGTCGCCGGCGAGGCCGCCCGCGACCGACCACAGCACCAAAAAGGCGAGCACGCCGACATACACGAGGATCATCGACCGGGTGGTGGCCGCGAGCATCATCAGCAGCGCGGCGACGAACAACAGGTTGGGCACGACGAACACACAGAAGCCCCAGGCGTAGGTGTGCAGCGAGAACGCGCCGAGGCGGGCCGGGTCGATCGAGGGCAGGCGCGACCCGAGCATCATGGCCAGCGTGATCAGGGCGAAGATCGCCAGGCAAGCGGCGAAGCCGGCCAGGAAGCGGCCGGCCAGGTAATCGGTCTTGCGCATCGGCGTGGCGAACAGCATGTCGGCGATTCCGACTTCGCGGTCGCGCAACACGGCGCCGGCGATGAACACGGTGACCAGGAACATCGCGATGATGCTCAAAATCGCCAGTTGGTTGGCGATGACGACGGGCGCGTTCATGTGCACGTTGCCGATCGCGCCGCCGATGCGGAAGGCGTCGCTGCCGGCGCTCATGAAGGCCATCGCCGAGAGCGCGAGCGCGGTCAGCCACAGAAGCGGCTGGCGCAGTTGGTAGCGCAGGTCAAAACGGAAGAATTCTTTCCACATGGTCGTGTCCTCAGGCTGCTGCTTGGGCGATGCGCGCGGCGCGCAGTTGCAGGAAATAGACGTCCTCGAGATCGGGCTCGACCATCACGAAGCCGGCGTCCGGCTGCACGCTCGCGAACACATTGATCTGCGGCTTGCCGGCCACGAGGCGGGTCGACAGCACGGTGAAGTCGCGCTGGTAGGCGGGCAGGTCGGCGTCGTCGACGCTGCGGCGCCACACGTGGTGCTTCATGGCCTCGATCGCGACCTTCGGCTCGCCTTCGATCAGCACTTTTCCCTTGCCGATCATGGCCATGCGCGGGCACAGGTCGGTAACGTCCTCGACGATGTGGGTTGAGAGGATCACGACGACTTGCTCGCCGATGCGGGCCAGCAGGTTCAGGAAGCGGTTGCGCTCGTCGGGGTCGAGGCCGGCGGTGGGCTCGTCGACGATGACCAGCTTGGGCGCGCCGAGCAGGGCCTGGGCGATGCCGAAACGCTGGCGCATGCCGCCCGAATAGCTGCCCACGCCGCGTTTGCGCGCCTCCCACAGGTTGGTCTGGTGCAGCAGGCCGTCGACCATTTCCTTGCGTTCGCCGCGGTTGGTGACGCCCTTGAGGATCGCGAAATGGGTCAGCAGCTCGAGCGCACTGACCTTGGGGTAGACGCCGAAGTCCTGCGGCAGGTAGCCGAGCTGGCGGCGCAGGCCGGCCTTGTCCTTGAGCACGTCGATGCCGTTGAAATGGATGCTGCCGCTGTCGGGGTCTTGCAGCGTGGCGATGGTGCGCATCAGCGAGGATTTGCCGGCGCCGTTAGGGCCGAGCAGGCCGAACAGGCCGGTGGGGATCTCTAGGCTGATGTCGTTGGTGGCGTGGACGCCGTTGGCGTAGGTTTTGTTGAGGTGCTTGATCGATAGCATGGCGCTCTCCTGTTTGGTATATGCGACCAGAGTAAGGCGGGCATCGGCAAGGGGGAATGGCGGAAAAACGAGTGGTAGCTTGTGCTTGATGAACGGTAAAAAAGCGGGATGGGTGGCTAGCCAAACACGCGGATTACGCACACCACCACATCGTCCTCGCGGATGGCTCGGCGCCCCCGCGTTGACCCATAGAACAGTTGCTATGAGCCACCGTTCTATGGGTCCCCGCCTCCGCGAGGACGATGTTGGTTTCGGTTTTTGAGGTTTTGGCTTCGCGATATATCGGGCGCCTCTCTACCTTCTGGCACATGCGCCAGCGACCGCACTTTTATAGACTGCGTGCACTGAGCCTGTGCTTGCGCCAGGCCCGGACCCCCATCACTCAAGGAGCATCATGAAGAACCATTTGTACGCACTGCTGGCCGCCGCCCTCATCTCCCCGCTCGCCCACGCCGACGACGCCGCCCAAACCTACGCCGGCTTCACGCTGAGCGGCAAGGATCGCGCGAACGCCGTCTCCCGCACGGGAGAAATGGTCACGGAGCGTGGACGCTACGGCGTCAAGATCTTCGGCGGCTACAACATCAACCGCAACTTCGCGCTCGAGGCGGGCTACGGGAATTTCGGCTCGATCACGCTCAAGAACACGGGCGCCGGTGCCAGCGGCGATGCGCGCATCGATACCAGCACCTTTTACGCGGCCGGCAAGGGCACTTACGCGATCAACGACCGCTTCAACCTTTATGGCAAGCTGGGCGTCGCGCGCACGACGTTCGCACTGACCGGCTTCGGCGACCCCGACGTCAAAATGACCCGCCCGCTCGTTGGCTTCGGCGCTGAATACAACATCTCGCAACAGGTCGCGTTGACGCTCGGCTATGAGCACTACGGCAGGGTCCAGGCCGCGCCCAAGCGCAGCTTTGGCATCAACAAGCTTGAAGCCGGCCTCAAATTCAGCTTTTAAGCCGCTAACCATATATGCATAGCCGAGTGCTCGGCTATGCATAAATGAATATCAGAACTTGTATGTCAGCGAGGTGTAGAACAGGCGCGCATCTCGGCTTTCGATGATCGGACTGGCGGCCGCGCTGCCGCGCAGCTGGCTGAACGTGACGGACGACGTCACCGTGTATTTGCGGCTGACCTGCCAGCGCCACCCGGCGCGCACGAACACATTGTTGATGCCGCCCGACGCAGCAAAGGCCGGCGCTTTGCCGAGTCCCGCCTGCTGCGCCGACACCCCGTAGTAGGACTGCATATAGGCTTCGTCGCCCCATTCGAATCCGGTGGCGACGTGGACCGATTGGCGCGAAGCAACCGGCATCGAATACACCGCGCTACCCTGAAATAGCACGCCGCCCCCTTCGAGCGCCGCCCCGTATTTGACCGCGCTGCGCAGCGAGACGTTGTGGAGCGGCTGGTAGCTGAAAAAAGCGCCCGGCACGAAGCGCTTCTTGCCGTTCGGCCCCAGGCCGTCGGCGCGCTGCGAACCGAGGTCGAAGAACAGCGTGGGCCCGTATTGCATGTGTGGCGTCTCGGACATATGCAAGCCGAGGTTCAAGCCCTCCAAAAACACTCCATTGCTCCATTGAACCGAAAAATGCGGGATAAGGAACGCGGTGCGCTCGCGGCTGCCCTCGGCACGTTGGACTGTGCCGAGCGCGAGGCCGACGGAGACGTCCTTGGTACCCTCCGGCATGTTCGTCACGGGCGATTGGGCCAGCGCGCCCGCGCAGGCGAGCAGCAGGGGGAGGACGCAGAAAATTTTCATCAGATGTAGCCCAGTTCGAGTCCGCGCAGGACGGCGCGCACGCGGTCCCGCACATTGAGTTTTGCGAGGATGCTCGACACGTGGTTCTTGATCGTGCCTTCGGTCGGCCCGAGCGCGGCGGCGATTTCGCCGTTGTTGAAGCCGGCCGCCATCAGCGCCAGGATTTCGGTCTCGCGGCTCGTCAGGCGCTCGCGCATGAGGGCGTCGGAGGCGTTCGGGTTGGGGCGGTGCGCGCTTTCGTAGGAGGCGCGCGCGCGTTCGGTCAGGGCCGGGCGGAACAAGGTTTCGCCGGCGGCCACGCTGCGGATGCCCTCGGCCAGCCGCTCGAGCGAGATGTCTTTGAGCAGGAACCCTTTGGCGCCGGCGCGCATGCCGTCGAACAGCGCCTCGTCGTCGTCGAAGGTGGTCAGCAGGATGGTCGGCGGAAGTTGCCCTTGCTGGCGTTGCAGCAATTCGATGCCGCTGCAATGCGGCATGCGCACGTCGAGCAGGAGGATGTCGGCCGCGGCCTGCGCGATCACGGCGACCGCCTCGGCGCCGTCGGCCGCCTCGGCCACGACGCGGATGTCGGGCGTGAGTTCGAGCAGGCCGCGGATGCCGCTGCGCACCAGCATCTGGTCGTCGACCAGCACCACGCGGATCACAGCGCCGTCCCGGCGCACGGCACGCTCAGCGAAAGCCCGAAGCCGCGCAAGGGCAGGTTGCCCGCCTGTAAAGCGCCACCGAGCTGGTCCAGCCGCTCGCGCATGCCGCGCAGGCCGTTGCCCTCCTTGTCACCGGCACGGCCGCGGCCATCGTCGGCGATGGTGACGACCAATGCGTCGTCGCGGCAGCCGACGTCGATCGTCAGCAGGTCGGCCCCGGCATGCCGGACCGCGTTGGTGACCGCCTCCTGCACGCAGTAGAACAGGGCGTGCGCCGCGGCCGCCGAATGGATCTGGCAGCGCTCGTCGAAGCTGACGCGGATTGCGGGCGCCGGAATGCCTGAGCACAAGGTCAGCAGCGCCTCGCGCAGTTGGATCGGTTGGTCGCGCCGTTCCGTGCCGACCATGGCGCGCACTTCGGCCAGCATGTCGTGCGCCAGTTCGCGCGAGGTCTGCAGCGACGCCGCGACCTTGCCCTCGGACTGGCGCAGCGCGAGGTCGAGGTGCAGGTTGAGCGCCGTCAGGTGGTGCCCGACGACGTCGTGCAGGTCGCGCGCGATGCGCATGCGCTCGGACGCGCGCACCATGTCGCCGAGCAGCGACTGGGTCGCGAGCAGCTCGGCATGGGCGGCGGCGAGCGAGAGGCGCGAGCGCCGGTCGCGTCCGCCGATGTAGGCCAGCCCGAAGGCGAGCGCCTGCACCACGCGTTCGAGGCCCGTCATGAAAATGAGGGACAAGGCGAAGCCGTCGCCCGCGCCCCGGCCATCCGCGAGCATGGTGAAGATCAGGTACACGTCGGTGCCCAGTCCGATCACGACCTGGACGGCGAGCCAGGCCAGGGCGCGCCGCAGCGGCATCAGTGCCGCGAGCTGGGCCGCGACGAGCAGGTTGTACAGGACCGAATCGACCAGCAGGCCGATCAACAGCTGGGCAATGATGAGAGCGTCGTTGCGTGACGGCGCACGGCGGGCGCCGGGATCGACGCGCAGGTAGAGCAGCCAGATGAACAGCGCGGCGAGGACGGTGTCGGCGTAGGAAAACAGCGTGAACGCCAGTTCCGCCCGGTCCGACCCGGCCCGCAGCAGCGACGGGGCCGGGGTGAACCCGGCGGCCACAAACCGCGACAGCGCGCCGAGCGGGTTGTTCAGGTCGGCGCGCCCGAAGCCGCCCGACCAGACGCCAAACAGTTCGACGACCACGAACAGGGCCGCCGCGAACAGCGCCCCGAGGGCAAATTGGTTGTGCTTGAAGCGTGAGAGCATGGTTTTCGGGGGGGATTCCGGCGAGGTGGGCGGGCAATGCCCAAGCGCTTGCATTCTACTTGAGCGTCAACCCTGTCAGGGAGTGCCGAAAGTCATGGCCTCTATCCTTTGGCATATATGGCCGGCGTGGTTTAGGCGTTAGAATCGCGCCTTTACCTGGGCTTGTGGTCATCACGTGGCGGATCAATGATTAAATACGGACTCGTGTTCGCGGCGCTGCTGCTGCCGCTTGCGGCAGGCGCGCAGGGCGAGGCGCCGATGCAGAAGGTGACGGTTGTCGCCAAGAAGGATTCGGAGTGGCACAGCTATCGGCACGCATATAGCGCGGCGGCGTTTTTCGAAAAATTCACTCGCACGCGGCCGCTGATCCAGGCCCATATGCAGATCCGGCCCAACCGCAGAGATTTGCCGATGGACGGCATGCGCATCCAGCTCGAGGGCGAGACGGGCACGGTCGACATCGCGGTCGACCGGATCGGACGGGCGACGATACCGATGTTGAAGCAATCCTATGTCGAGGACGCGGTGTTGCGGCTCAACCGGCTCAAGGGGCATTACCATTTCAGCGGACGGTATTCGATCCGCGAGCGCGAGGATGGCATTTACCGCGCGGCCGACCTGCGCGCCGCCTGCGAGCAACTGCTGAGCGCGCAGAGGGAGTCGGGCTACCGGCTGCGCCTGATCGGAAAAAAGTGCGCGGGCGTGAGCTTTATTTATGCCTTGGCCGACAGCGGGCAGGAGATCCGCTTCACCGATGCCACAAAGCGCGTCAGCGTGCTAGCCGCCGTCGATGGGCAGCCGTTCGAGAACGACACGATGGGTTTGTTCAAAGTGGCCAGATTCCGGTTTGCCGACTGGCCTGCCGAGGGCGTGGTCACGACTGCCGTGCGTCCGATTGCGATCGGCACGGTTTACGAGTAATAGGTGTACAGCGGGAGGTCTGTTCAGTCCCTATGTACAGCAGAAATTAGTTGTAAACGATTTGGAACAGGGTCATGATGCGGGCATGGCAACACGTTGCTGGCGCGCTTGGAAGCGCTCGAGTTGAAGGTCAACAAAAACAGCAGCAACCCGAGCCAGCGCCCTCATCGGACGGCCTCGCCAAGAAGACCAGTTCGTTGCGCGAATCCTCCGGTAAAGCGCCCGACGGTCAGGCTGGCCGTAAAGGCAGCACGCTCAGGCAGGCCCGGCAGCCGACCCGGAGCATTGATCATCGACTGCCCGAACAGTGCGAGCGCTGTCACCACGAATTGGCGGCGCATGATGCGTTCGTCGCGGAGCGCCGCCAGGCATTCGATGTGCCCGTTGCCATGTTCGACGTCGTGGAACACCGCACCCTGTCGGTGCGTTGCACGTGTGGGCAAGCGCACACCAGCGCCTTCGCGCCGCGTGTGACCGATCCGGTGCAATAGCTGAATAGTCACTCCGTATCGACCTTCTGCGGAACCACTTTTTCTGCTCAACTTCTCCGGGAATTTTCATTCGGCGTAAAGGGAAGACCCACTGTCGAAGCGATCGGAGGAGTTGGGGGCATCTGGGCCTCCACACAAACCAATATGAGTTCCAACGCTATTCGCTAAAGGGTTATGCCAACGAGTTTTCATAGTGCCGATGTCGTTCTCCTCGCATGCGAAGAAATGAACCCATCCATGCCAGACAAGACCGTTCCTACCATTACCGGAGATTCTTTCAAGACCGCCATGTGTCGGACATGTGAAAGCGCCTGACGAGTCAAAAAAGTTTTTTGTTTGCTTTGGATTTGTTACACAAAAGGTGACCCAAACCGCCTTGGCGCAATTATTAACTAATTGGTTTCCACTTAATGCTATACAAGAATTGGCATTTGGCTTGTACGGTCGTCTTTTAGATTGAGGCTGTCGCGCGGTTACACCGGAGGAATCCGCCGCTGGGCTATTGGTCGCGTAAGGATTTTGGCTCGTTGTGCTCACAGGGGGGGCGATTGGTTTACGTGTGGAGCTTATTGAAGGCGTTGAAATTTGCGGAGACTGTCTGATTGGGTTGGCCGCTGCGTATTTTTCCCCTGCGTTCGCTATGACAGACAGTATCGCAGGTGCCATTCCTGCAATCCGCCTGGCAGCCGCCTGATCTTCAAGGGATTCGTTTAATTTTTTGCTCAGCTCGACAAAATAATCCGCGTAGCGTCGCCTATCCTCCGCCAAAGTTTTCAGGCAGTAGTCATTTCTGGCGACTTTGCATTTCGGAGCTTGCGCATCAATAAATGCAATGGCTTCAGTCGTGGCGATTTTCGACTGCTGGTAGTGCAGACGCGTTTCATGACTGTAACCTGGTCGTTGGGTGACTACCCGAGCGAAGATTGCTCTTATTGCTGCTTGCAGCCCGGCAGTGTACTCGATATTTTTTAATTCTATTTTAGAATTCGCGATTGCAGCTTCATGGTTGCTGACAATTTGTTTAACAATAATCTGAGGGTCCACAAAGGGATTTTCCCGTCCAACTAGTTTATAGGCCGCAGCAGCACCCTGCAAATTTTCCTCCGTGCAAATATCCCTCTGTAAGTCCAAATAAATGGTTTTGCCAGGAATGCATAAATTTTCAAACTGTTTGACGACTTCATTGGCTCGGCCAGCGTTTATAAAACATGTTGCGACTGGACTAGATGAGCGCTTGATTAAACTCTGTCCAGCGGTCGAGAAATCCGGATATGTTTTTACCAGATGCTCAAAAGATTTGATGGTCTCATCACACTTCCCAGCACGAGCTAGATTTAACATTTCGACGTATTTCTGCGACCATTGCTGGTAGTTTTCACTAAAGGTTGGGGTTTTAGGTGCGGTTGCTAGACAACCTAACAGAAGCGCCGAACATGAGATCGCTAAACTTATGTTTCTTGCTTGAAATGCATTGACTATTGAGCTGATCATGCCTTACCCCCGAATGTGCTATGTTCTAAGCTGCATGTGTCCAGTAACACCGAAATTGGTTTGAATGCAAACTGATTACCTTGATATGACAGATCGTCGGCCAGAAGAAATACACAAAACATGGTCCGGCTACCGACTATGAACCGTTGCTCCACTACGTACATAATTGTAAGCAAAATTAACACTAATTTTTACTTGCTGCAAGTTCGACTTGGCCGTTTCTGCCGTGTTGTTGGCAAATGGTATCGAGAGGTCAGCGATGAAGCGCAGCACGGCTTCGGCATGCAAGCGGAAGCGGCGCAACAGGTTCGCGGTGGAGGACTGCTTGACACGTCCGCTCTAGGTGCAGTTTTCAGGGTTGAGCAACTCGCCCTCGCGCACGATGCCGGAGTAGACGGTGCGGAAGGCGCGGACGTCGTCGTCGCTAAAACACGATCTGCCGTTCGCGCGCCGCGTGGCACAGCTTATTGGCATTGAGCAGGAACTCGTTCATTGCCTGTGCTTCGCTCACACCGGTCGGAAAAGACTCTGGAACGAAGCCTGTCGCGTTTACAGCAGTTATCTTCAACAATCAGTCAGGCTGAATAGTTACAAGCGGGGTGTAAGGCGTAATGCCGCTTTCGATCGTTCCAAAAGACGTCGCCGTGGTGGAGTGGTGCGGTCGACGGCGAGCGGTTTAATTTCGAACAACGAGGACGCCGAAGTCTAGCCTGCCGCCGAGTGACAGACCACACAAAGCTTGTTGCCGTCAGGATCACGGAAATACGCGCCGTAGTAGTGCTCGTGGTACTCCGGCCTCAAGCCCGGCGCGCCCTCGGAGGACCCACCTTGCGCGATTGCGATCGCGAACAGCTGGTCGACCGCAGTTCGCGTTTCGGCGAGGAACGCCACCATGTTCCCGTTGCCCGGCTGCGACGCGAGCTGGTCGTACGGTTTTCCGATTACAAAAAGCGGCCTGGGTCCAGGAGAGGATTGCCAGCCGGCCCACGGGCGATTTTTTTCGCAGAAGCGAAGTTCGTTGCCAAGTGCCGCCATCAAGGGCGTGTAGAACGCGAGCGCGCGCTCGAAGTCGGCGACGCCAACAAAGACATGCGAGAACACAGATACCTCCTTTGAGGTCAGGCGATTTGCACAAGCCTCGCTTTCGCGCACGAGGGATCGACTGCGACGAAGTCAGCAATCAAGCGCTTCATATCTTCAGGCAATGGACCGGAGATGTAGGGAGCGGTCTCGGTGGTCGCTGCCGAAGACGATGAATAGCATCGCCGAATTGCCCGAGCGTGTTCACTGGCCTTGCGGCGGCTGCCACAGCTCGACCTTGTTTCCTTCGGGATCGATGACCCAGGCAAACTTCCCATACTCGGAGTCGTCAACCTTGTCGAGCACGTTGCAGCCTTCTTCCTTCAAGACCTTGACCAAGGCGTGCAGGTCTTCGACCCGGTAGTTGATCATGAACGGCGCACTGCTCGGCGCGAATTGATCTCCTTCTTCCGAACCGACCGACCAGATGGTCGTGCCGGGAACCGGCTTGCCCTCGCCATCGGACCAGGTAAACGCTGCGCCGCCCCAGTCCTGGACATCGATTCCCAGGTGCCGCTTGTACCAAGCCTGCAGTGACGGGGCGTCCTTCGCCTTGAAGAAGATGCCGCCGATGCCAGTGACTCGTTTCATGTGATCTCCGATGCGCGTTAGTAGGGCGGATGGGATTTCGGGCCTCCCATAGGAATCCAGGCTTGCCCATCCAATATCGACTTTAGCACACCCCAATCGCAATCGAAGCATCCGGGTACCGGGGTTAGTACCCTTCCTTTTCGTGCCGGAAGGGGTCGGTGATATTTATTTTTTTACAATGTTTAAAATAAACCGTTTAGTATCCGATGATTGGATTTTATTAAACAATTTTTAGGACCTTCATGTTCAAACTTCGGGCGATCGCCACCTGTGTTCTGCTTGTGTCCACCACCTCGCTTGCCACCGCCGCAGCGCCGGCGGGTTTGAAAAGCGCGCTCGAAGGCGAACGGATCGGCCTGTTGCCGGCCGAGAGCTTCCGCCTCACCACCGGCCGCTGCATGGACTGCGCAACTTTGCCGCAAAGCCTGTGGTACTTCAAAGACGACGTGGTGGCCGTGCCGCACGCGGGCCAGGCCATGTCGGGCCATACGCGGCAGACGCCAACCGTCACCGATGTGAGGGAATGGGCGGCGAGCCCGGAGGCGGCCACGCTGGCCCATCCCAGCCTGGTGTGGCTTGGCGCGCCGCACCTGCTCGACAACGTGACCATCCTGCCCAACGGGCGCGAGCTGCGCAGCGCCGACGGCAGCACCGCCGCGCTACGCCTTGTGCCCAAAATTTCCACCAACCTGTCCTACTGGGACAAAAGCACGTCCCAATATTTTGCGGAGCGCCCTGTGCGCATGCGCGGCACGGTGAAGGACGTCGGCGGAGAGCAGGCATTTGTCGCGCGCACCGTGTGGCCGAAAGACTTCGCACTCGATCCGGCCACCATGGTCGCGCGCCCGCTCGGTGCGAAGGAAACGCTGGTCTCGTTCGTGCAGGAGGAAGGTGGCGGCGCCAAGAGCCCGTTCTCGACCCGCTTGCTGTGGGAGCGCAAGCCGGGCGCTGCGCGCGAGCTGCACGGCAAGCCGGTCCTCGGCATCATGCTCAACGGTGCGCAGGGCGACGACGACGAAGCCTTCGGCGGCCACTTCGCGATCGCCACCGGCACCATCGGCAAACAGGGCGAATGGTCCGACTGGCTGGTGAATAACTTCTACAACCTCGATTCGGTCAGCGAAAAAGGCATCATCGCGTCGGCGGTCCCGATGGATAACTACCTGATGGACCTCAACAGCGGCCAGCAGTACTACCGGCCGTCGTACATGCTGGTGGCGGTGTTGAACAAGGCGCGTACCGCCATCGCCTACCAGGGCGGCGTGCAGCGCGTGTTCAACCGCTTTTACCGGCACGACTTCACCTACGCGCACGCGGCGGCCAACTGCACCGGCATCAGCATGGATGTGTTCAAGGCGCTAGGTTGGAACGTGCCCGAACGCGGGGCGACCAGCAGCCTGAAGGCGATCGGGGCCTACGGCTACCTGTCGGCCAAGGAGATGAGCCTGGCGAGCGGGCGCAAGATCTACGATTACCTGACCGAGGAGCAGACCCGCCTGTATCCGGCGGTGGCGTTCGAAGCGGCCGGCAGCGACCTGATGCAACTGGTCGGCGCGGCGCCGGGGCTCGCGCGCGAATTGACGGCCTACGAAAAGCAGTTGCAGGGCGACGTAGAGGCGATCGTGCTGGTGCGGATTCCCCAAATCCCGTCGAGCAGGGCGATGGGGTCGAATCCGATCTTTTCGTTCGACGAATTCATGGCGCGCACGCCGCCCGACCAGAAGGACTGGAAAATCGTTCCCGTCGGCCCGCGCCCGTTTCCGGCCGAGCTGCACGACAACCCGATGGCGCCGTCGACGCCTGGCCCGGTGCCGATGCCGGTGGCCGGGATCGGCCTGGCGGGACTGGTCGGTATCGGCGCGCTGATCCGGCGCCGCCAGAAGCGCAAGGGAGCCGCCTAACAGTCCGCTCGCCTATAGGCACTGCGAAACGGTGCCCTGGTCGCGAAGGCTTAGGCTGCGCGCCCGGAACGTGGACTTTACGCATCGTCGCTGACTTAGGTTATTGGGCTTGGCGCGCCAGCCATGCAATGGCTGGCGCGCCCTAACCACCTTACCTGAACGCGTTCAGCTCGCCGCGGCCGCGCAACACGGCGTTGCTGAACGCGATGCTCTGCACGCCTTGCTGGCAATGCGCACCGTCGTTGCTGCGGAACTGCACGCTCAGGCTCGCGTTCATGTTTTTGAGCCGGAAGGTAACCATCTCGGTCGATGGCTGGCCTTCCTCCACGGCGCGGGTGGCGATCGTCACGTCGCTCGTCGCCAGTCCGTTCATGCGCACGTTGACCTTGGTGCGCGGTCCCGGATCGGTGGTGTCGTAACAGGCGTGGAAATATTTAATTTCATGCACGCCGTTGGCCGGCGTGTAAACGTAGTCCTGGTTCTGGTTCGCGGCCTGCGCGCCGATGCTCAGTGCGGCCGCCAGCGCCGCGAGCGCCGTCTTAAAAAGTAGTTTCATTGTCGTTTCCTTGGAATTGTTTGTTGGCTCGGAATCAGTTGATCGTCATGGTACCGTTGTTGACGTACCAGTAGCGGGTGGTGCCGCCGACGCCGCTCCAGGTGCCGAGGTTGAAGGTGTTGGTGCCCGTCGCCGTGCCCTGCACCTGGTACACGCGCAACGCCTGGCTGCCGACGAACCAGGTCAGCGCGGTGTTCGGCGCCAGTGTCTCGGCCGCGCCCGTGGCCGAGACGAAGTTGATGAAGCCGGCGCCAAACACTTTGGACGTCCCGTTCGCCTCGATCGCGACCGCGGTGCCTTCGTCGGCCGAGATCCCGCGGATGCTTTGCCATTGGGCGCCGTAGTTGTAGATGCTGCTGGCCAGGAAGGTGGTCAGGCGCGGCTGCCGGTTGCGCTGCAGGAAGTGGGTGTCGGTGACGATGTTGCTCATCAGCGAGTTGCTCAGGAAGTTATTGCCGATCGCGACCGCGGTCGGTTTGAGCAACACGGTCGTGTCGTCGGCCGCCCCGCCCGGATGGAAATACTGGCCCTGGATCGCCATGCCCGCGCTGGTGCCGCCGACCGGCGCGCCCTTGGTGTTGATCAGGTAGTTCAAGGCAGTGCCTACGCCCTGTCCCTTGAAGTAATTGATGTAGTCGGCCTGGTTGCCGCCCGCCAAAAATACGGCACCGGCGTTCTTGATCGTCTGCACCACGCAGGCGTCGTTGGCTTCGGCCACGGTGTTGATGAGCAGGGTCTGCACCGAGTTCACCCCGCCGAGCCCGTAGATGTAGTCGTTGTAGCCATTGGTGCCGGTCGAGCGGATCACGACGAAGTCGCCGCCGCCCGACTTGGTGTTCATCCATTTGATGGCCGCGTCGACGTCGGGTCCGCCGCCCATGAGCACCACGCCGCCGGTGGTAGCGGTTGCCTTGGGCGTGGCGTTGCCGCTCTTGCCGAGGTTGACGCCGTTGGGGAAGGTGCAGGCGACCGGTGGATTCGTCGGCGGCGTCGTGCCCGACTGCGGGAAGGTCGCGGTCAGCGTGTAGCGGCCGGCGCCGGTGTAGCTCTTGACGCGCACGTAGTAGGTGCCCGCGGCGGTGGCGTTGTAGCTGCCAGTCTCGGGGTTGCTGGCGGTCGAGCGGTAGGCCACGTAGGAGCCGGTCGCCTTGTACAGGTACCAGTCGAGGTCGATGCCGCTGTCGTGCGCGAGGTTGATGCTGATGCTGCCCGGGCCCGACACTTCGAGCTTGTACCAGTCGAGGTCGGACGTCGAGGAGAGCGTGCCGCTGGCGGCGGTGGTCGAGCACAGCCCGGTGTTGGCCTGGGCGTCGGTGTTGTTCGGTTCGACCTCGGTCGTCAGGCAGGCCGCGAAGCAAAGCGGTCCCAGCGTGGCGGCGCCGAGCGACAGCGCGCCTTTCAAATACGTACTCATCTTCATTGTTTTGTCTCCAATTTATTGGGTGACCGCGTGCGCGGTTCTGTTTGTCGTCGCTGGCCTGCCGGGCGCGCTCCTTTGGTCGCGCATGTTGCTTGTGAGTAATCACCCCTTCCGTGGAAGAAAATAATTATTCACAAAGTGTGAAAGTGAAAATTCTTTTTCACGAATATACGCCCAACAATTGAAAACCTCCAGCATATTTTTTTGGCCAGAAAACTGTTGTTGAACGGTCACGCACTGCCGATACCGGGAAGAAAAATGCGGCCGTGACCAAGGGTGCGCTTGTCCAGACAAGTTCGTCCGCACACGCTGTCGAACTTGGTATCATTGCTGGTTATTAAAAAATTCCGGAGATGATCCAATGAAGTCACGCTTGTTGATGTTGACGGCCGCGATGCTGGCCGCCGGCGGCGCGCTCGCCGCGCCGCGCGGGTTTACCGTCGAAGACCTGGTCGCCATGGAGCGCGTGGGCAGCCCCGCGATATCACCCGACGCCACGCGCGTGGTGTACACCGTGCGCTCGACCAATCTCGAGAAGAACCGCGGCAACACCCAGCTCTGGATGCTCGACCTGCGCGCGGCCAAGCCGACGCCGGTGCGGCTCACCCAGAGCGACGCCAGCAGCACCGACCCCGAATGGTCGGCGTCGGGCGACGCCGTGTATTTCCTGTCGAGCCGCTCGGGCTCGTCGCAGGTGTGGCGCCTGCCGCTCGGCGGGGGCGAGGCCGCCAGGGTCACCGACCTGCCGGTCGACGTCGACAATTTCCGCCTGTCGCCGGCCGGCGAGCGCATCGCGCTCGGGCTGGCCGTGTTCCGCGATTGTGCCGACCTCGCCTGCAGCAAGGCGCGCATGGATGCCAAGGGCAAGGAAAAATCGAGCGGCAAAGTCTACGACCGCCTGTTCGTGCGCCATTGGGACAGCTGGGCCGACGGCCGCAACGCGGTGCTGTATTCGGCGCCGATCGACAGCAGCGGTCGCGTCAGCGCCGCGCCCGTCAGCCTCAGCGGCGGCATCGACGGCGACGTGCCGTCCAAGCCCTTCGGCGACCGCGAGGAGTACCGTTTCAGCCCCGACGGCAAGAGCATCGTGTTCGCCGTGCGCGTGGCCGGCAAGACCGAGGCGTGGTCGACCAACTTCGACGTCTACCAGGTGCCGGCCGCCGGCGGCGCCGCGCCGCGCAACCTGAGCGCCGACAACCTCGCCTGGGACAGCAAACCCGCGTATTCGCCGGACGGCAAAACGCTCGCATGGATCGCCATGACCAAGCCCGGCTTCGAGGCCGACCGCTTCCACCTGGTGCTGATGGACGTGGCGAGCGGCACCAGGCGCAAGCTGGCCGAGGGCTGGGACCGCTCGATCGGCGATTTCCGCTGGAGTCCCGACGGCAAGGCAGTGCTCGCGACCGCCGACGACCTCGGCCAGCACCGCCTGTTCGCCATCAATGCCGCCAGCGGCAAGGTCGCGCCGGTCAGCGGCAAAGGCTATGTGAGCAGCTTCGACATGCGCGGCGACACCATCGTGATGGCGCAGGCGCACCTCGGTTCGGGCGCGCAATTGTTCAAGACAAAGCTCGGCGCGGACGCCGCCGCCGCGACCCAGCTCACGCAATTGAACGCGGCGCTGCTGCAGGACGTGCGCATGGGCGAAGCCGAGCAATTCTCGTTCGCCGGCGCCAACGGCGACACCGTCTACGGCCATGTGATGAAGCCGTGGAACGCGGTGCCGGGCGTCAAATACCCGATCGCCTTCATCGTGCACGGCGGCCCGCAAGGCAGCTTCGGCAATTCGTGGAGCTACCGCTGGAACCCGCAAACCTACGCCGGCGCCGGCTACGCGGCCGTGTTCATCGATTTCCACGGTTCGACCGGCTACGGCCAGGCGTTCACCGATTCGATCAGCGGCGACTGGGGCGGCAAGCCGCTCGAAGACCTCAAAAAAGGCCTGGACGCGGCCGTCGCCAAGTTCCCCTGGCTCGACCGTTCGCGCAGCTGCGCGCTCGGCGCGTCGTACGGCGGCTACATGATGAACTGGATCGCCGGCAACTGGTCGGACGGCTTCAAGTGCCTGGTCAACCACGACGGCGTGTTCGACACGCGCGGCATGGCCTACTCGACCGAGGAACTCTGGTTCACGGAATGGGAAAACGGCGGCACCTATCTCGAGCAGCCGGCCGCGCACGAGAAGCACAATCCGGTGCTGTTCGTGAAAAACTGGAAGACCCCGATGCTCGTCATCCAGGGCGACCTCGACTTCCGGATCCCGACCGCGCAGGCGCTCGGCACCTTCACCGCGCTGCAGCGCCAGGGCGTCGAAAGCAAGTTGCTGGTGTTCCCGGACGAGAACCACTGGGTGCTCAAGCCGGCCAACTCCTTGCTCTGGCATCACACGGTCAAGGGCTGGCTCGACAGCCATCTGAAACCGTAAGCGCAAGTCTTCCGCCGCACAACAATGCCCGCCGACCAGCGGGCATTTTTTCGTTAACGCAGTTGTAATCGGCAGCTTGTAATCGTCGAGAAACGCTAGTTCGCGCACGCTTGATCTCCGCTTGCTCGAACGCGCGCGCGCCTCGCTGTGGCACAGGTGGCGGCGGGGCCATGCCCGCATGCTGGTGGAGGCTATCGAGGCGCGGCCGCGCGCGGGGCAACAAGCGAGCGCGTTGTGGCGCGAACACTTTCATCATGGAGAGAACAATGGATTTTGCAACCCGAACGCAACGCAAGAAACGCCTGTCCGGCTGGTCGGTCCCCTGCCTGCTCGGGGCCTGCATGACGGCGGCGACGGCCGGCGCGGCCACGCCGCCGCCGGCGCCATCGGCCGCGGCCGGCACCGACGCGGGCACCTGCAACTGCGTGCAGACCTACCACATCGTCAACCTCGGCTCCGGCCAGTACGCGACCATCCCCGAGATCAACGCCAGCGGGCAGGTCGCCTTTTCCGCGTTCTCGCCGCTGCCGCGCGCCTATTTCTACGACGGGACCACGGTCCGTGACATCGGCGACCTCGGCGCGCCCGAGGCGTATGCCGAGGACCTCAACGACCTGGGGCAGGTGACCGGGTATTCCGCCTACGGCAGCGGCGACAACGTGCACGCCTACGTGTGGAGCGCGGCGGGCGGCATGCTCGACATCGGCACCTTCTATCCCGCGGTCTTCTCGCAGGGCCGGGCGATCAACAAGCTCGGGCAGGTGACCGGCTATTCGTATTTCAGCGGGCCGTTGCTGGATCCGTACCACGCGTTCCGCTGGTCGCCGGCGTCCGGCCTGATGGACCTGGGCACGATCGCCGGGCGCGGCTCGATCGGCTACGAGATCAACAATGCCGGCACGGTGGTCGGGTCGGCCGGCGACGCCGGCGACAACGCGCACGCGTTCGTCTGGCGTTACGCTACCGGCATGGTCGAGTTGCCCGACCTGGGCGGGGGCAGTTCGTTCGCCGAGCACGTCAACGACCTGGGCCAGGTGGCGGGGATTTCGCTCGCGTCCGGCGCCGACTTCGCCTACCGCGCGGTGTTCTGGAACAGCGCCGGCAGGCTGTTCGACCTCGGCGCGCTCGGCGGCAGCGGTTCGGGGGTGTGGGATATGAACAATCTGGGCCAGGTGGTGGGACTGGCCGAAACGGCCGGTGGCGACCAGCACGCGATGTCCTGGACCATGGCGGGCGGCATGCGCGACATCGGCACCCTCGGCGGCGCCAGCTCGAGCGCGATCTCGGTCAACAACAAGGGGCAAGTGGTGGGGTGGGCCAACAACCGCCACCAGCGCTCGCGCGCCTTCCTGTGGAGCAAAGGACAGCCGCTGGTCGACCTGAACCGGCGGCTCAGGGGTGCGCCCGCCGGGCTCAGGCTCGAGACCGGGCTCGCCATCAACGACAGGGGTTGGATCGTGGCCGATTCGAACGCGGGGCTGGTGCTGCTCAAGCCGGGCCCGGCCGCGCTGGTCGCGCCCGCCGTCGGTCCGATCGGAACGCCGGGCAGCGTGCGCGCCGGCAGGGCGGTCGAGTTGGCGGCCGGTTTCACCGACGCCGACACGGCCGACACGCACAGCGCCAGCTGGTCGTGGGGCGACGGCAGCGCCGACGCGGCCGGCACCGTGAACGAGCGCCTGGGCGCGGGCCGCGCGCTCGGCAGCCACAGCTTCGGCGCGCCGGGCGTGTATTGGGTCACGCTCACGCTCGCCGACAACACGGGCCGCAGCAGCACGGTCGGCCGCTTCGTCACGGTCGGTGAGCCGTGCGGCTGCATGGTCGCGGCCAGCGGCTGGTTCATGTCGCCGGCGGGTTCGGTCAAACAGGCGCCGCACAAGGCGGCACTGGCGAGTTTCAGTTTCACCACGGCGGGCACGCAGGCCCTGGCAAAAGGCGCGGGCCAGTCCAAGCTGCGATTCAACGCCGGCGATATGCATTTCCAGAGCGATGCCTACCAGCAGACCGGCGCGGCGGCTGGACGCGGACAGTTCCAGGGTAGCGGCAAGCTCAACGGTGTGGCGGGTTACCGGTTTACGCTGGCGATGGTCGACGGCGCGGCCGCGGGCGGCGGCGCGCAGGATAGCTTCAGTTTGCGCATCACGCATAGCGATCCCGTTACCAAGGCCGAAATCGTCGATTACGACAACGGCGCCAACGTGCGCGGCATGCGCGCGGGCGCGCCGGGCTCGGCCATCAGCGGCGGGCGGATCGTGATCAGGTAGCACACGCTGCGGGCGCCGCTGGCATGGGGGATAATTGCGCCCGTGCCCACCGTCCCCGCAGCCTTCCCCCATGAACTTCACCCTCGACGACATCCTCGACAATTTTGACAACGGCACCTACCGGCGCGGGCGCGATTATGCCGAGCGCGGCAAGGTGCGCGCGGTCGCGCTCAAGGGCGGCCGGATCAACAGCAAGGTCGCGGGCAGCGGCGGCACGCCCTACACCCAGTCGATCGCGGTGGTCGTGCGCGCCGACGGGGTCGTCTTCAGCGGTGAATGCAGCTGTCCGATGGACCACAATTGCAAGCACGTCGTCGCCGCCTTGTTGTCCTGGCTCGCGATGAAGCCGGCCGCCCCGCTCGCGCGCCAGGACGATGCGCGGCTCGCGCCGGCCTTGAGCGTTTGGCTGGGCCAGGTGCAGTCGGTGCTCGCCGACAGCAGTCCGAAAACCGTGCCCAACAACACGGGGAGCCACCGCCTGCTGTGCGTAGTCCAGCACAATCGTTCGAATGGGAGGGTTGAAATATCGCTATGCAAGGGGCGCGTGGGCGCGGACGGACGCCCCGGATCGGCGACCGTGTACAACGACAGTTACGCGCTGATCCACGACGCGCCCCCGTTTGTCGGTCCGGCCGAACAGTTCTTGGCGCGTTTGTTCACGGCGATGGCCGGCAGCGCGTTCGGCGGCTCCGCCACCGAGCTGCGCCACAAGGCGGGCGCGTTGCTGTTGCAGTCGGCGTTGGAACTCGATTGCGTGGGGATGGCCGACAGCAAGGCCGACATCCGTGCGGGGCGGATTCGCGCGCTCAAAGCGGGCCCGGTGCGCACGGGGGGGCTGGGCTGGATGTGCACACCCGAGCGGCCCGATGCGCGGCGGCTCGAATGGCTGCTCGACGACGGTTCAAGCGCCGACTGTGTGCTCGCCACGGAGCCGCCGATGTACATCCAGAACGGCGTGCTCGGCCAGCTTGCGCTGAGCCATCCGATGCCGATGGTCTCGATCCAGAAATTGCAGGCCTTGGTCGCGAGCTCGCCGCTGTTGACGGCGCGCGACGTGTCGGCGTTCTCGTTTCGGATGGCCGAGCACGGCCTGGGCAGGGTGGTGCCGATTCCGCCGCCGGTGGAGCAGGTGACGCGCGTCGATATCAAGCCGCGCCCGACCCTGCTGCTGGGCAGCCGTGCGCGCGACGCCGGCGGCGGCAGGACCGCGTGGGACGATTACGCGCTGCTCGAGTTCGACTACGACGGCGCGCGCGCGGGCGCCGGTCCGACCCAGCCGCTGGGGCGCTGGAGCGCAAGTGGCTACGAGCGCATCGAGCGCAATCCGGCCTTGGAAGGCGCCGCGCACGCGCAGCTCGGTGCGCTCGGCTTTAGCGCGCCGGCCGCCGGCCCCGCCCCCGGCGCGCCGCAAGGCATGCTCGAGCTCGCGAATCAAAACGACTGGCTGCGCTTCACCGCCGACGACTTGCCCTTGCTCGGCGCGCAAGGCTGGGACGTGCAGCAGCTGCCGTCGTTCCGTTTCGATGTGACCGAGGTCGACGACTGGTATGCCGACGTCGAGCAGGGCGGCGAACAGGCCAACCCTTGGTTCGAGCTCGAACTCGGAATCGTGGTCAACGGCGCCAGGGTCGCGCTGCTGCCGGTCTTGCTGCAACTGATACGCAACGCGCCGCGCGACTTCGACCGTGCCGCGCTCGACGCCCACGCCGACACCGACCAATTGATTGCGCACCTGCCCGGCGGGGTCAAGGTGGCCCTGGCATGGGGCCGCGTCAAGCCCATCCTGCACACCCTCGGCGAGCTCTACTTCAACGAAAGGATGGGCGACGCCTTGCGCCTGCCGCTGCTCGATGCGGCCCGCCTCGCTGAGCTCGAGGCGGGCGTGCAGTTGCGCTGGATGGGCGGCGAACAGTTGCGCGAAATCGGCCACAAGCTGCGCACCTTCGGCGGCGTGCAGGCGGTCGCCGCGCCTGCGGGCCTGAAGGCGAGCCTGCGCCCCTACCAGAGCGAAGGCCTGGCGTGGATGCAGTTTTTGCGCGAGTACGGCTTGGCCGGCATCCTCGCCGACGACATGGGCCTTGGCAAAACCATCCAGACCCTGGCCCACATCCTGGCCGAGAAAGAGGCGGGACGCCTGACGGCGCCGGCACTGGTGGTCGCGCCGACCAGCCTGATGGGAAACTGGCAGGCCGAGGCGGCCCGCTTCGCACCCGGACTGCGCGTGCTGTTGCTGCACGGACCCGACCGCGCCGAGCGCTTCGGCGCGATCGGCGCGCACGACCTGGTGCTGACGACCTACGCCCTGCTGCCGCGCGACGAGGAACAACTGCGCGCGCAGCAGTTTCATCTGCTCATACTCGACGAATCGCAATACATCAAGAACAGCCGCGCGAAAGCGGCGCAGACGGCGGTCCTGCTGAACGCGCGGCACCGCTTGTGCCTGACCGGCACGCCGCTGCAAAACCACCTCGGCGAGCTGTGGGCCCAGTTCCATTTCCTGCTGCCGGGTCTGCTCGGCGACGAGAAGACCTTCAACGCCGACTTCCGCAAGCCGATCGAAAAGCTCGGCGACGACGCGCGCAACACCTTCCTCGTACGCCGCATCAAGCCATTCCTGTTACGCCGCACCAAAGACGCGGTCGCGACCGAGTTGCCCGCCAAAACCGAGATGGTGCGCGAGGTCGAGTTGTCGGGCGCCCAGCGCGACCTCTACGAGACGGTGCGCCTGGCGATGGACAAAAAAGTGCGCGCGGCAATCGCGAGCAAGGGCGTGGCGCGCAGCCAGATCGTGATCCTCGACGCCCTGCTCAAACTGCGCCAGGTGTGCTGCGACCCGCGGCTGGTCAAAATCGCCGGCGAGGTCGGCCGCGGCGCGCCCTCGGCCAAGCTCGCGGAACTGATGGAGATGGTCGTCGCCCTGCTCGACGAGGGCAGGAAGATCATCGTTTTTTCGCAATTTACCAGCATGCTCGCGCTGATCGAGGCCGAACTGCGCGAGCGCGCGATCGACTACGCCTTGCTCACGGGCGAGACCAAGGACCGGTCCGGGCAGGTGGACGCGTTCCAGCAAGGGGCCGTGCCTGTGTTTTTGATCAGTCTGAAGGCGGGCGGCGTCGGCCTTAATTTGACCGCCGCCGACACCGTGATCCATTACGACCCGTGGTGGAATCCTGCGGTCGAAAACCAGGCCACCGACCGCGCCTGGCGCATCGGCCAGGACAAACCGGTGTTCGTCTACAAGCTCATTGCGAAGGGCACGCTCGAAGAGAAAATCCAGGAACTGCAGCGCAAAAAGGCCGAGCTGGCCGATGCCGTGCTGGCCGGCGGCGTGGCCCAGGACCTGGCGCTGACCCAGGCCGATCTGCAGGCGATCCTGGCACCGCTGTAATTGCCGGCAAGGTCGTGAGCGCCTGCCGCCGCGGCAAGCGCCGCCGCCGGCAGGACCTTGGCGCCGCCGTAAATCCGGCGCCGCAGCGACAATTTGGTGTCGCTGTAAATCCGGCGCCGCAGCGCGCGCCTGGCGTCGCTGAAATTCGGGCGCCGCAGCGCGCGCCTGGCGTCGCTGCAATATGGGCGCCGCAGCGGCAACAAGGCGCCGCTGCAATTCCAACTCCGCAGCGGGAACTTCGCGCCGCTGCAAATCCGGCGCCGCAGCGGCAACTTGGCGCCGGTGCAAATCCGAGACCGCAGCGGGAACTTGGCGCCGCTGCAAATCCGGGGCCACAGCGGCAATTTTGCTCCGCTGTACATCCGGGGCCGCAGCGGCAGACTGGCGCCACTGTAAATCCGGCGCCGCCGCGCGCGTCTCGCGTCGCTGTGAATCTGCGCTTGCAGCGGGGCTGAAGCGGAACTACATCGAGCCGCGCCTGCCCCACTGTGCTAGCCCGCCCGGCGCAACACCGCCCGTGCTCAGCCGCCGCTACGGCCGTAGGGATTGCGGCGGTCGCCAATCAGGTTGCGCCGTTCGTTGCCTTCGAAGTTGCCGCCGGCGTTTTCGTTCGCCGCCGAGCGCATATCGCGTGACAGGCGGCCAGACGCACCTTGCTGGCGCATATGCCAGCCTCGCACGATCTCGCCCGCCGTCTCGCGCCCGCCGAGGCCGAAGGACAGGCCGAGCGCGATCGCGATCGCGCCGATAAAGCCCGTGAACAGGATGTTGACCAGGCTGGCGGCGATGCCGATCTGGTTGATCGCGACCACGATCGCAAACACCCAGACCGCCGATTTGGCGATCCGGGCGAGCAGGTCGGGGTTGCCGAGTTCGCCCTTGGCGGCCGCGCCGCGCACGATGGTGCTCAGCGCGTTGGCGGCGATGCCGCCGATGACGAGCACGACGAGCGCGACGATCAGGTTGGGCAGCCACAGCAGCAACTGGCGCAGCACGTCGGACACGGCCGGCAGGCCGAGCGCGTCGAACGCGATCATGAGTGTGAGCAGGCGCACGAACCATTTGGCGATCAGGGCGATCGTGCCCGAGGCGTCGCGCCGGGTGCCGGTTTTTTCGATGAAGCCGGCCAGGCCCGCGCGCGCGGCGAAGCCGTCGAAGTGCACCGTGCGCAACACGGCGGCGAGCGCTTTTTCGATCAGCGAGGCGACGATCCAGCCGATGATGACAATGACGACAAACCCAAGGATTCTTGGCACCGCCGAAAAGAACAGGGAAAACGCTGACGAGAGCGATGCCATGAGCGCATCACCCCAATTGGTCACTTGGTTTGGCATGTGTTACTCCTTGAGTCGGGCCGGGCAATTGAAGGGGCGCACTGCGGCGGGCAGGCGCCGCCGCGATGCAGTCCATTGTTCGACCGCCGCCGATTTGCTGAGTTCAGTCTGCGCCCGCCGATAAGGGGCCGACCCGGCGTTCGAGGCCGGCTTCGGCAGCGAGTTGCGCGTGTGTCGCAAGGGCGCGCCGGAGGCACGGCGTTGAACAGAATGGGGCGGCGTCGGTCGAACCGTTATGCACCCCACCTTGCGATCGGAGACCCATCATGACCGACCCTGTTCAACCAGCAGTTCCAGGCGCGCAGCCGGGCGCCACGCCGGCGCCCGCCTTCGACGCCATCAAGCAACGCCAGCGCGCCACCTGGGCCAGTGGCGACTACGCCATCATCGGCGTCACGCTCCAGATTGTCGGCGAATCGCTTGCCGAGGCCGTCGACCTGCGCGCCAACGAGCGCGTGCTCGACATCGCCGCCGGCAACGGCAACGCGACGCTCGCCGCGGCGCGCCGCAACGCCCGCGTCACCGCGACCGATTACGTGCCGGCCCTGCTCGAAAAGGCGCGCGCGCGTCTCGAGGCCGACGGCCTGAGCGCCACCTTGCGCGAAGCCGACGCCGAGGACCTGCCTTTTTCCGACGGCGAGTTCGATGTCGCGCTGTCGACCTTCGGCGTGATGTTCACGCCCGACCACCGGCGCGCCGCGTCGGAAATGTTGCGTGTGGTGCGTGAGGGCGGCCGCATCGGCCTGGCGAACTGGACGCCGGACGGTTTTATCGGCAACCTGTTCAAAACGGTCGGCCGCTATGTTCCTCCGCCCGCCGGCGTGCAGCCGCCGGCGACATGGGGCACCGAAGAACATCTGCAAGACCTGTTCGGCGGCCAGGCCGAACACATTCATATCGAACGCAAGATGTTCAAGTTCCGCTACGCCTCGCCGGCCCACTGGCTCGAGGTGTTCCGTAATTATTACGGCCCCACCAACCGGGCCTTCGCCACGCTCGATGCGAACGGCCAGCAGGCGCTCGAAAAAGACATTGTCGCGCTGTTCGACCGCTTCAACGAGGGCGGCCCGTCGTCGCTGGTGGTGCCGTCGGAATACCTCGAGGTTGTCGTTTATAAACGGGCGCTGCTGATGTAGGCGGGGGCCGGCCGACCGTTTGCCTCAGGCGCCGCTGGCGACCGGCAGGCTCGCGTCGGTCCAGCCAGCGATGCCGGCCGACATCACGCGGACGTCGCTGTAGCCGAGGCTTTTGGCGCGCTTCGCCGCATTGGGCGCCTTGCGGCATAGCGGGTTCGAGCAATAAAAAACGAGGCCCGCGTCCCTGTCTTGCGGCAGCGCCGCCGCCGCGAAATCGACGCCGAGGTTGATGGCGCCGGGAACGCGCGCCTTTTGCCACGACTGCGCGTTGTTGACATCGACGATCGTCAGCGGGCCTTTCTGCATGCGTTCATGCAGATCTTTCGGCGAAATCGATTTGAGTCCCATCAGCATTGCGAACATGGTGTTCCTTTATTGTGCTTGTCGTTTATCGGAAATGTCGAACCGCGAGAGCCTCGATCAGGTGCGCGAACCGCTCGCGCCGAACCCGAGGCAGCGCAGCACGGCGAGCAGCACGCCGGTGCCCAGCAGGCCGGCGCCGACCAGGTTGGCCATGCCGATCGGCGCGAACAGCGCGGCCCCCATGTAACCTATGCCCCCGAGCACCAGGCTCCAGCCGGCGAAGCGGCGCGCGGCCTGGTCGGCCGCCGGGGAGCTCGCCGCACGGGAGCGCGCGGTGAGGATCTTCGGTATCGAATTCGAATACGCCACGACGACTCCGCCGAGCAGCACGCCGAGCAGGCGCTGCGACCATTCGGCGCTGATATAGGCCGGCGCGAGCCACGCAAGCGCGGCCGAGGCGCCGATGATCAAGGCTGCTGCCAGTACCGACCGGCCCAACGAAAACGTCGCACTCATGATTTCTCCTTTTTTGATTTAACGGGAACTTCCGCGGAGCGTGTTACCGCCAGGCCGAAGGTTTGGGCAAAACTGAGCAGGGCATCCTCGAGCACCGACAGCTTGAGCCGGTAGGTGATCGTGCGGCCCTGTTTTTCCGGTTCGATCAGGCCGGCCGCGACGAGCACCGCGAAGTGCGCCGACATGGTGGGCTTGGACACGTCGAACATGTCGGCAAGTTCGCCCGCGCCGATCGGTCCCTGCTGAAGATGCTGGAGGACCATGCGGCGGGTGGGATCTGACAAGGCTTTAAAAATTGTGCTCATGTGTCGATTATTAGCTAACCATCGAACTATTGCAAGCCTTATTGTCGATGTCCGACGCCGCCTCGCGTCCGCGCCCGCCGTCCGCAGGCAGGGCGCAAGCCGGCGCTTTCCAACTTTGGCCGGCGGCCGCATATTTGCTATGCTGTCGACTTTGCGCTGGCCGGCGCCGCTGTCCGTGCCGCGCACACTCATTTCGGAGCAGCACACATGGCCTCATTGCAAGATCAGTTCCTGAAAGCCGGACTCATCGACAAGAACAAGGCCAAACTGGCCGCCCAGGACAAGAACAAGCAAAAAAAGGTCGAGCGCCGCACGGGCACCGAGACGGTCGACGAGGCGCGCCTGGCCGCGCTCGAGACGCAACGCAAGAATGCCGAGCGGGCCCGCGAGCTCAACGCCCAGCGCGACGCGGCCGCGCAGCAAAAGGCGATCATGGCGCAGATCGCGCAGATGGTGCAAAAGAACCGCCAGAGCAAGGGCAACGGCGACATCGCGTATAACTTCACGCACGGCACCAAGATCGAACGGATGTACGTGTCGGCCGCGGTGCAGGCGCACCTGATCGCCGGGCGCCTCGTGATCGTTTGCCTTGGCGCCGGCATCGAGCTGGTGCCGCGCGTGATCGCCGACAAGATCGCCGAACGCGACGCCTCGCTCGTGGTCCGGGTCAACAAGGCCAGCACCGAGGTCGACGCGGACGATCCGTACGCAGCCTTCCAGATCCCCGACGATTTAATGTGGTAGGCAAACTGGCAGGCACTCCGCAGCGGACGCTGCCGTTTTAAAGACGCGGCACGCAAAAATTTTTGTCGGAGTGCGCAGTCCTAACAGTCGAGGAGGTCGGCGCTTCGGGTTAAGCCGGCGCCGCCACCGCGCTGCACTGGACGATCACCTCGGTGCGCAAGGGCGGCAATGTGTCGATCGTCGGCGTGTATGGGCCGACCGTCAACGCGGTACCGATCTTGCGGCGCCTAGCGCGGCGTCCCGAATACCTGCGTTCAATAGACGCGCGGGCGTTCGAGGGCGCGGTCGAAGCCGTACGCCGAGCCCATCTCGGTGAAATCGCGCTGCATGATGTTGGCGCAGTGCCCCGGGCTCGCGAGCCAGCCGGCGACGACTTCGGCCGCCGACTCCTGGCCCATCGCGATGTTTTCGCCGACACGGCGCCAGCGGTAGCCCGCCTGCACGGCGCGTTCGGACACGGTGCGCCCGTCCTTGCCCTTGTGCTCGAAATAGCGCTGCGTGGCCATGTCGACGCTATGGAGCCGCGCGGCCTCGGCCAGCGCGCCGTTCCACGACAGCGCGGGCGCGGCGGCGAAGTAGCGCGGCCCGCACTGCCTGCCGCTGGCGCGCGCCGCGTTGACGGCGGCCAGGACGGTTTGGCCGGCCGCGCGCAGCTCGGGCAGCGTGGTCGCCACCGGTGGCGGGGCCGGCTGGGCAAGCACGATCAGCCAGCTGTCGCCGTTCCGGCTGGCGCCGATGGCCGAAAATTGTGTGCTCAACAGTGTCTTGCAATACCTGCGCGCGATTTCCGCCATCACGTAGTCGGTGTCGCGCGCGCCCGAGATGCCAATGGCTTCGGCACGCGCGACCCGGTAGCCGGCGCGCTCGAGCGCCTGGTCGAGCAGCGTGCCCGTCGTGACCCGCACCCGGCCCAGGGCCGGATGCGGCGTGAGCGCGGCAACCGGCGCCGCGCGCGCGCCGTTGCAACTGCCCGGCGCGGCGCGGTACTCGTTGATCAGGTCGACAAGATTGTCGCCGTCGTGCGCCTGCGCGCAGGCCGACAGCGCGAGTCCGGCGAGGACCAGGCAGGGCGCGATCGCGCCGCGTGTGCGATTGATAAGATTTTTCAAACTGTCCGCCTGCGGTGAATGTCCACTAAGCATACACCCTGATGCCGCGCACGGCGGTGGCGACAGCACGAGGCCGGATGGACGAAAAAAAGCCCGCCGAAGCGGGCTTTTTGATGCCACGGTGAGTGCTTAGAACTGGTTCATCGTGTTGTCTTTGCCGGATGCCTTCAGGGCCGCTTCGCCGCTGAAGTACTCCTTGTGGTCGTCGCCGATGTCGGAGCCCGACATGTTCTGGTGCTTGACGCAGGCGATGCCCTGGCGGATTTCCTTGCGCTGGACGCCGGCCACATAGCCGAGCATGCCCTGGTCGCCGAAGTACTCTTTGGCCAGGTTGTCGGTCGACAGCGCCGCGGTATGGTAGGTCGGCAGCGTGATGAGGTGGTGGAAAATACCGGCTTCGCGCGCGGCGTCGGCCTGGAAGGTGCGGATTTTCTCGTCGGCGGCGATCGCCAGTTCGGTCGCGTCGTATTCGACACTCATGAGCTTGCTGCGATCGTAGGCCGAGACGTCTTTGCCTTCGCCCTTCATGCTGTCGAAAATCTGCTGGCGGAAGTTCAGGGTCCAGTTGAACGACGGGCTGTTGTTGTACACCAGCTTGGCGTTCGGAATGACCTTGCGGATCTCGTTGACCATGCCGCCGATTTGCGCGATATGCGGTTTTTCGGTTTCGATCCAGAGCAAGTCGGCGCCGTTTTGCAGCGAGGTGATGCAATCGAGAACGCAACGCTCTTCGCCCGTGCCGGCGCGGAACTGGAACAAGTTGCTGGGCAGGCGCTTTGGACGCAGCAGCTTGCCGTCGCGCTTGATGACAACGTCGCCGTTGCTCATCGATTCGGTCGAGACTTCTTCGACGTCGAGGAAGGAGTTGTATTGGTCGCCGAGGTCGCCCGGCTCGCGCGTGACCGCGATTTGCTTGGTCAGGCCGGCGCCGAGCGAGTCGGTGCGCGCAACGATGAGGCCGTTGTCAACGCCGAGCTCGAGGAAGGCGTAGCGCACCGCACGGATCTTGGCGAGGAAGTCTTCGTGGGGAACCGTGACTTTGCCGTCCTGGTGGCCGCACTGTTTTTCGTCGGAGACCTGGTTCTCGATCTGGATGCAGCATGCGCCCGCTTCGATCATCTGCTTGGCCATCAGGTAGGTCGCTTCGGCATTGCCGAAACCGGCATCGATGTCGGCGATGATCGGCACCACGTGGGTGATGTGATTGTCGATCTGGTCCTGGATGGCTTGCTTGGCGGCGCCTTCGGCACCGTCGAGCTGGCGGAACAGGCCGCCGAGTTCGCGCGCATCGGCCTGGCGCAGGAAGGTGTACAGCTCGCGGATCAGGTCGGCGACGGCGGTTTTCTCGTGCATCGACTGGTCGGGCAGCGGGCCGAATTCGGAACGCAGCGCGGCGATCATCCAGCCCGACAGGTAGAGGTAGCGGCGGTCGGTCGAATTGAAGTGCTTTTTAATGGAGATCATCTTCTGTTGACCGATGAAACCATGCCAGCAGCCCAGCGACTGCGTGTACTTCGACGAGTCGAGGTCATAGTTCGCCATGTCGTCGCGCATGATCTTGGCCGTGTAGTTGGCGATGTCGAGGCCGGTCTTGAAGCGGTTCTGTGCGCGCATGCGGGCGGCGGACTCAGGATTGATCGCGTTCCAAGCACTACCTTCTTTTTCTTTGAGGCCGGCGATGGCTTTGATATCGTCTTGATACTGTGACATGTGAATCTCCTGGATGTGTGGCAAGTTTGAAAGTCGTATCTGGTGTCACCGGCTTGTCTGGAACCGCTGCCAGCAAGACGGCGAAGAAGCTAAGTGCATGAAGTAATGATAGACGTTTTTTGGATGAGTATCGAGTCTTATATAAGACATATAAGTAAAATTAATCCGTTTAGATTCAATGAGATGCAAAATATTTTTTGTAATGTGGGATTGATTTTCGAAAAATGAAATGATGGCGCACGCCTTGCCATACGCGTTTTTCACATGGTGAAATGCACTTTCATCAACCGCCCTTGAAGGCGAAGCAATCCGGTCGGGGCCGCCTCAAACGCGTGCGGCGCCTGGGGCGCCGGCCTGCCAGCCGCGCAGTTTGCGGATCGCCTCCTCCTTGGACTTCGCTTCGACCTCGATGTACGGCGCATGCGCGTAGCAGGCGGGCATCACGTCGATGAGGTCGGCATGCTGGCGGTCGTTGAAGCCGCTGCGCCCGTTCGAAATGTGCACCAACTGCTGCAAAGGGTCGGACCAGGTGGCGCGCGCCTTCGCGAGCATTTCGGCCACGCTCGGGTCGTCGTAGCTGTCGAGACGCTCGTGGACAATATGGTGGTGGGCGTCGAACACCATCGGCACGCCGCTGCGCATGCAGACTTCGTGGATCTCGGCGGCGCTATAGGCGTACTCGTCGTTCTCGAGTCCGATACGCAGGCGGATCGCGTCCGGCAGCATGGCGATGCGCTCGACCAGAGCGTCGGCGCGGCCGGCCTTGCCGCCGTGGATCTCGAGCAAAGCCCTCGGGGAGCGCGGCTGTTGCAACAGATCCATGATGTCGGCATGCATCTGGAGAATATTGACGCTATTGTTCACCACGTCGGGCGAGTCCGAACTGAGCACCACGAACTGGTCGGGATGCATCACGAGGCGGATGTTGCGCTCGAGCGCGTGGCGTCCCGCCTTCGCCAGGGCCCCAGCCAAAGCTTGCAGCGATTCGCGTCCGATGTCCTCGTCGGCGAACGGGAAGATCGAAGAGAGGATGCGGTACAGGAAGATGTGCTCGCGCTCGCAGTAGCGCAAGGCCGCGTCGAAGGTCGCGATGTTGTCGCGAAAAATTTCATCGAGGAGCGTGCGCTGTTTGTCCGGCGATAGTTCGAGCAAACGTTTGCGCGTAACTGTCCGGTAACGCACGTCCTTTGACTGAGTAATGCAGACGAGTCCGAGTTGTGGAGGCATGTCCGTGGTCCTTGGCATGTCGCCCTGCGCCGCTACCGACGCGGGCGGATTGACGTCTTCAAAGTCTAGCAGCTACAGCCTGGAAGGAGCGCCCCGATGCGCGCGGACGGTGGCTTCGAGGCAAGTCAAGTAAATGGGGGCGGGGGGAGTCAATGCTTGGATTTTTTGGTCCAACCTATTAATGAAACTTCGGTGTCGATTCTAAGGGGCCCCATAATGACGGACGAGTTCAAGGTAGGCGACAAGGTGCAATGGCATTCGCCGCAAGGTACGGTGCACGGTTTGGTCAAGAAAAAGCTGACCTCACCCGCCGACATTAAAGGGCATCACGTTGCCGCATCGCCCGAAAATCCCGAGTATTTGGTCGTCAGCGACAAGACGGGCGCCGAAGCGGCACACAAGGGGTCCGCTTTGAAAAAAATCTGAGCGAACGCTCAGGCGCAAGCGAGCAGCGCAAGGTCAGGCAGGCATTTATGCACCGAATTTTATGAAGGGCGAGGGCCAATGAAAACCCAGTACTTCACGGCGGCAAGCCTCGACGGATTCATCGCAACCGAAGATGACTCACTTGACTGGCTGTTTCCGCTTGGCGACTTGAATAGTTCGAGCTATCCGGCCTTTATTGCCGATGTAGGCGCCATGGCAATGGGCTCCTCAACCTACGAGTGGATGTTGCGCCACGCCGAAAGGGTTGCCGCCGATACGGGTTCGGCATGGCCATACACGCAGCCGGTCTGGATTTTCACGAGCCGCGAACTGCCGACGATCGCCGGCGCGAACATACGATTCGTCCGTGGCGATGTGCGCAGCTTCCATGCAGAAATGCGCGCTGCTGCTGGCAGTAAAAACATTTGGATCGTTGGCGGCGGCGATCTCGCGGGCCAGTTCTACGATGCCGGTCTGCTCGACGAACTGATCCTCCAAGTCGGTTCGGCCACCCTCGGCTGGGGGAAACCGCTGTTCCCGCGCAGGGTGCTAAGCCCGGTTCTGCGCCTGCTCTCTGTGCATCAGATGGGCGTTGGCATGGTGGAGCTGCGCTACGAAATTCAAAAAGATGCCAAGGGCGAGGGCTTGTGAATGTTCGCTGCTTCTTTTGCCTGAGTTACTGCGCGAAGCGCGTCGCTAAGAGCCTTTGGTAAGCGATCCACAATCTACAGGTTGTGATGCGGTCACGCCTATTTTTTCATCGGCTTGAGTGGCACGTGCGCGATGCAGTTGACCATGTTCATGGCAGCCATAAGGACAAAGCGATCACTATCTTCTGGTGCGACCTGGGATAGCCATCGCGAGGTTTCATTCGAGACGTAAGCCAGCAACTCGGGTTCTGGGTGACTCGTGGCGTATTGATGTTGAGCCTGCGCTACAAGCTCCGGGAGCATGCCTTCGCTGAATTTGAGCGTTGCTGCATAACGGGCTGCTTGCCGTTCCAGTTCGTCTTCAGAAATACAGGGCCATGGCAAACCGGATTGTTTCATGGCTTGAAAGCAAATAAAGAGCAAATTAAGCGGCAGCTCCATCTTCTCAAGCGATACGCCCAACTGAGGCAGCACGAGACAGGCCCCGAACAACGTCGGCTGCGTACGGAACAGTTCGTCTGCTAGCGTTTCTTTCTGCTGTGAATTCATCGCCTGAACAGCCTTAATGGCCTTGACGAGGTTGTCGATGGAGATCCGGCTCATGCTTGTCCTGAGATGGCGGCCGACGCAATGCCGGCCTGGATGGCGTTGATATTCCATGGCAATAGCGCCTCGACCTGTTCGACGGTGGAAGCTGCCGGAAGGTCGCGCAGCACTTGACAAAGCCACTGGTATGGCTCGGTCCCGTTGGCTTTGGCGGTCTGCACCAGCGAGTAGATCACTGCGCTGGCGTGGGCACCGGCAGTCGTGTCGGCGAACAACCAGCCTTTGCGCCCGACCACGAACGGACGGATCGCGTTCTCGCAGCGGTTGTTGTCGATCGGCAGATCGCCGCGTTCGACGTAGCGCGCCAGTTTGGGCCAGTATTTGTGCATGTAGTTCAATGCTTCGCCCAGCTTGTTCTTGCTGGGAACCGTGGGTAAAGTCACGTCGAGCCATGCCCGCAGCTTGGCTAAGAGTGGCACGTTGTGCTGCTGACGCGCATGCCAGCGCTGCGCGTCGTCGCCATCGCGCCAAGTTCGCTCGATGCCATACAGCTTGCCGATCAGGTCGATGGCCTCGTCCGCCTTGCCGCGCTTGCCCTTGGGCTGCACGCGCGCCGCCTCCACAAAGCGCCGACGCGCGTGCGCCCAGCATACGAGATGCTCGACATGTTCGCCGCGCGCCACCGCGTTGTAGGCTTCGTAGCCGTCGGTCATCAGGTAGCCACGGAAGCCTTCCAGCAGACGTGACGGCACCTCCGAACTGCGACTCGGATCGTAGTCGTAAAGAATCACGGGTTGCGAAGGGGGGCCACCCGTCTGGACCCACATGTAGCTGTTGGAGGTAGGCGCTTTGCCTGGCTCCTTGAGAACTTGCACAACGGTCTCGTCCATATGAATCAGGGCACCGTCGAGCAGTATGTCTCGTAATAGGTTGAGCACTGGCTGCAGCACTGCGGCGGCACCGATCACCCAGCGCGCAAGCGTCTGACGCGGCACCATTGCGCCATGGCGCGCCAGTACATGCTCGAAGCGCGCCAGCGGCAATCCGTCGAGGAATTTGGCCACTAATAACATGGCCAGGAAGTTGACGCTGGCATTGCTCTTTGGCAGAGGCTGCGGCGGCAGCGTAGCGGTCACGGGCGCGTGGGTGCTGCCGGGGCAAGCGTAGCGCTTGCGCACATGACGCAGCACGCGCACTTGCATCGGCACGATGTCGAGCTGCTCGCTCACATCTTCGCCGATCACCACCATCGCGCTGCCGCACGGGCACGTGCGCTCGGATTCCGGCACGTCGTGCACCACTTCCACGCGTGGGAGGCCTACAGGCAATGGCGCACGCTTTCCGCGCGCCGCCTTGCGGAATGGCTTGTCGCTGGCATCGCTCGGTGCCTGCGGTGCCTCGCTCTCCTCGTTGCTGCCTTGCGCCAGTGCCTCGGCCTCGTCGAATAGGCTCTGCTGCAGTGCTGCCATCTGTTCCGAGCTGGCACCATATAGCCGATGACGCGCCAGTTTGGCTTGCTCGACCATTCGAACTACGTACTCGTTGACAGCCTGTGCGGCGGCACGCTGAACAGCCTGTTCCATCGCATGCTGGGCAGCTTGCGTGGCCTGGGCGTAAAGGGTGTCGACGGTGTCGAAGAAAGCCTGCTGCTGCGCAAGCAACATGGCGGCCAGGCTGCCGGCGTCGCCAGGCAGAATGGCCGGCAACCCGAACGCGGCCACATCGGGCTTGGGTAGCTCGATTGGCGGCAGCGTGATGGCGAGAATGTCGGAAACAGCAGGCATGCAACATGTTAACAGCCCTCATCAAGAAACAGAAGAGAACGTCAGCGTTTTATGCGGGGCGTGGCGCCATAGGTCGAAGCCCTCGAGCAGCCACTCCAGTTGCTGCGCATTGATCCGCTCCAGGCCTGTGCGTTCATCCGGCCAGGCGAACCGTTCGGCCTCTAGGCGTTTCAGCCACAGGCAGAAGCCGTTGCGATGCCAGTAAAGCACCTTGATCTTGGTACGCTGCCGGTTGATAAACAGGTACAGCGCCTGGGCGAACGGATCGAGGCCCAGTTCCTGCTCCACCAGCACCGACAGCCCGTTGATCGACTTGCGAAAGTCTATCGGCGTACGACATAGGTGCACTTGACAGATGTGGTAACCGGGATGCATCAGTGAACCCCTTGGGCAGCCATTGCAAGCGCCGCAATCCATTCCGGGGCAGGCAGCACGCCCAACTCCATGCGCACCGCGCCGATCATCAGCACGCAGGATCCCAATGGTGCAGTGCCCGCTGCGGGCACAACGTCGAGAGTGACGAATTTGCCTCGCGTGTCGGGTGCCGCTACCGTCGCCTTCAACTTGGCTCGCCAATAATAAAGTGCCGTCACTGACAAGTCGTGTACCCGGGCGTACTCGCTACTCACCCACCCGTCACGCTCAATCGCCGTCAAATGCTCACGCCAAAAATCCATTCTGCCTGCCATATCCACTCCCGATGAAAACGATATGGCAAGGATGCCGCCGTTTGCATCAGCTGAACAGATTGGGGTTCATGGACCGCTTACAGCCTTTGCGCTCCATCCACAAAAACAAAAATGCCACCATAAGGTGAGCTGTGAGTTTGTTTCGGAACTGAATCATCGAAATAAGGCTTCCAACTCACAGAACGCGTCTTAGGGCTGGTCCTCGCCGTTGTCCGGCGTGAGCACGCTTCTAGCGTAGTTCAGGCTGTCCGAGAATTTCCCTATCAATCTACAGTTGTGTGCCTCGAAATCTTCCACGATTTCAGGTATCAGATAATCTCGCGTATTTTTATTGACAAAGCATTGAGGAGCATTTGCAACGACGACTTTTGAATGCACCGAGGCATAAACTATAGAGTCCTGAGGACTTAGCCCTAGGTTATGTTGTGCCTGTAAAGCGTTCCTAAGCACGTCACGATCTAGCGGAATCAATTTGGCGATATCGAGCAATCTGACAAGTAGTGCGTTAAGTTGGCTCATTTCCTGTTCGCCGGATTCAACAAGCAATCCGGTCAAATCACTGAGATTCGCTGCAGCCTCGGTATAGGGAGCCGAGCGGGCAAGTTCGCGTAGCTCTTCCGAGAGCTTGCGATGAACCTCTCGCCGCTGTCTGTCACGCCGTACGAGCCGCTCATATGGCTCCCCGAGGCAGTAGGCGGGAAGCAATAGGTCGATCTTGCCAGCTTCGGCTAATCCAAGGATATTTTCGCAACTTTCGTAGTCCTCCTGACGAAAGGCAAGCTCCAAGATAAAATTCGACTCAACGTAAAGTATCAGATTTGGCATTCGGCCCTAACTTCGCCGGTACGGATTTTTTCTTGCAATCCGGAGCCTTCCAACCAAGCATTTGCGCCGTCATCAAGCTGCGCACTTCCATCTACCGTTGTTAGTTCACTTAGCCAAGAGCGTACGGCTAGTTCAAGTCCACTTTCACGTACTGGACCGTTTTGGATTTTTTTCCACTTAGGTAAATATTTTTGTAGCACGGTTCGCGTCTCCGCAACATAGTTCGGCAGAACGGCCTCAGTGGAAATCTCGTTTTCCCACAGGTAAAGATGGTCAGAGACGACCAGCAAGAAATAGGGCGCGGCGGGCACGGCCGCATGTACCGCAAGATTTCTTCGCACTTTCGCGGCCCAGTACGCATCCGATTTTGGCGTGCCTTTTATTTCCACAACCAGAAGCAAGTTTTGATCGTGAGAGTAGACAACAATATCTGGTTTGGAATTCATGTACGTCCTTGAAAGTTTGCCTCCGCAAATTGCTCGGCCCACACAAAAGGATGCGCCAAGTCTTATGTTACCGCCATTGTGGATGCCGGATGCATTTACCCCGCAATCGGCGCTGCGTTTTAGTACGGCTAAATTACAAAGCCGATAGTGCAGGCCCGCCCGGTTTGCCGAGCCAGGTAGTTTCGAAGCGCTTGCGCGCGGCGGCGAGTGCGGCCTGGTCGCCGCGCTGGCGGTAAACTTCTATGAGCCCGCTGAGCGCCCATCCGTTGCTGGGCGTGCGCGCCAGCGACGCGCGCAGCACGTCTTCGGCTTCGTCGAGGCGTCCCGCGCGCAGCAAGGTGGCGCCCAGCGACTGGCGCACCGGGTAGTACCAGTGCGGCGGCTCGGTGTACGGCAGCTTGTCCTGGATCGCGATCGCATCTTGGTAGTACTTGATCGCCGCCGGCCAGTCGCGCCGGACATCGGCGAGGCGTCCGTTGGCAACCGCTTGCGCGGTCTGCACGATCTCGCGCGCCGGCACGCCGGCGTCGATGATGGGCTTTAAGTCGGCGCTGCGTTCGATGGCCGCGATCGCGTCGATTTCTTTGCGGCTGTCGCCGACCGCACCTTTGCGCGCAAAGCCGATCGCGCGCGCATAGTGCCACATGGCCTTGACCAGCACCAGGTCGGGACCGGGGTCGGGCAAGGCGAGCAGCGTGTCGGGGCTGCTGAACTGGACGTGCGAGAAATACGGCGCGGCCTTCACGGGCTGCATCACGCTTAACTCCTTGAGCAAGGCCGGACTGAGCGAGTTGTCGAGCTTGGCCGCGGCGGTGAGCGCCGTTTTGCCGTCGCCGCCCATCAGGGCAGACACCATGACGAAGTGGATGTTGTGCGGATAGTAGGCACCCTTGTACACGGGGTCGCTGGCCGAACGCTTGAAGTATTTCTCGTCGACGGCGATGGCGTCGAGGTTGCTCACGAGCGCCTCGCGGTACAGGCCGAGCCGGTAATAGATGTGCGAGGGCATATGGACGATGTGCCCGGCCCCCGGAATCTGCCTTGCCAGCTGGCGCGCGTATGGCAACGCTTTTTCGGGATGGGTCGACGCTTCCATCGCATGGATATAGTAGTGAATCGCGCCGGGATGCGTCGGGTTGCGCTCAAGCACGCGCTCGAGCGCATCGACCAGCTCCGCGGTGCGATTCTTGGGCTTGGCGCCGCCCGCCTCCCAGTAGTCCCACGGCGACAGGTCCATCAGGGATTCCGCAAACAGCACTTGAACCGTGTCGTCCGTGGGGAAGGCGCGCGCGGCGTCGGTCATGGCGGCGGCATAGGCCTGGTCGAGCGGTGCGCGATTGGCCGGCGCCGGCGCGGCATAGCGCAAGGACAAGGCCTTGATCAGGGCCTGTTCGGCCGGCTTTGCCGAGGCCGACAATTCGACGGCGCGCGCGGCCGCGCGGGCGGCCGGCGCTACGGCGTCGGGAAACATCGGGCTATTGATGTTGGGACCGAGCACCAGCGCCTCGCCCCAGTGGCACATGGCGCAGTTCGGGTCGAGCTGCTGCGCGGCGCGGAATGCGCGGGCCGCTTCGGCATGGTTGAACCCGAAGGTCAGGCGCATGCCCTGGTTGAAATAGGCTTGGGCCTTGCCGCTCGCGCTCGTGATGGGATAGTTGAGCGTGCCGAGGTCGTGGAACAGGGGCGCGTTGCCGCTGGCGTTCGTGCCCGGCGGTTGTTTAGATGGTTGAAATGGCTTGGTCTCTGCCTGCGCGAGAATCATGCGCTCGAGCAGCGGCGGGCGCCCGGCCCGTGCCGACGTGCATAGCGCACCATCGGCGAACGCGAACAAGGGATCGACCTTCCCCGGTGCTGCGGCTCGCGTCTGCGGCAAGTTTGCCAGCGACACAAGGCCAATGCCGGCAAGCACGGCAACTGAAGCGGCAACGCGTGTGGTCTTCATTGATTCCCCTTCGGCGTAAAAAAACGCCGCTATATTTGTGTGTTCGTTCAATCAAGCACTTGGACAAGGAGCGCAATTTCCAGTTCCGGGATCGCGTTGACCGGCGGCGGCCGCGTCGCCAAATATAGCACGTAGATAACATCCAGCAGCCTGCAGTCGCCACCAATATGCGGCGCTGTTCGGGGAGGCATCCGGCGCGACAGCGCGGACCGAAGGCGCACGCTACAATCGTTCGCTATTGGGCTCAGATGGCGACGAAAATGACGATGACTTCAAAGGAAAACGCGGCCGGCACCACACTCAGGCTGATTCTGGGCGACCAGCTCGATCCGCGACACCGCTGGTTCAGCGAGGTCGACGACGCGACCATCTATGTCTTGATGGAGGTGCGCCAAGAAACCGATTACGTACTCCACCACGCACAAAAGATTCTGGCGATTTTCGCGGCCATGCGCGATTTCGCGCGGCAGTTGCGCGAGGTCGGGCACAAGGTCCATTACGTCGCCATTGATGACGCGGGCAATCTGCAATCGATACCGGGCAACATCGACACGCTCGCGACCCGGTATCACGCCGCGGCCGTCGAGTATCAGGCGCCGGACGAATGGCGACTGGATCAGCAGCTGTATCTGCATGGGCGCGGCGCGTCGATCCCGTGGTTGATGGTCGACAGCGACCATTTCTATACGACCCGCAATGGCGCCGCAGACATTTTTACAGGCCGCAAGCAATGGTTGATGGAATTCTTCTACCGCCAGATGCGGGTGGCGCAGCAAGTGTTGATGGAGGATGCCAAGAATCCGCTCGGCGGCCAGTGGAACTACGATCACGACAACCGCAAGCCGTGGCGCGGCACCCCTGCCGAGCCGCCGGACGCGCGGGCCTTGCATGACCATTCGCGCTTATGGCAGACGATTGTCGATGCCGGTGTGAAGAGTTTCGGCAACCCGAAGGCCGAGCAGTTCGCATGGGCCCTGAACCGGGAACAGGCCCTGCACCAACTGGACGCGTTTATCAGCAAGGCCTTGCCGCAGTTTGGCGATTTTCAAGATGCGATGAGCGCCAAGGCGTGGCGCTTGTTCCACTCTTTGTTGTCGTTTGCCTTGAACGTGAAAATGTTGAACCCGCGCGAGGTCGTGGCGCGCGCCGAGGCGGCGTATCACGCCGGTCATGCGCCGCTGGCCGCGGTGGAGGGGTTTGTCCGGCAAATATTGGGGTGGCGCGAATATGTGCGCGGCGTCTACTGGGCCAACATGCCCGAGTATGTTGAAAAGAATTTTTTCGGCCACACGCGCGCGCTCCCAAGCTGGTTTTGGGATGGTAAAACCAATATGAATTGCCTGTCGCATGCGATCGGCCAATCGCTGGAGCAGGCGCATGCCCACCATATCCAGCGCTTGATGGTGATCGGCAATTTCGCCTTGCTCGCAGGCTTGCATCCAACGCAAGTGCACCACTGGTATTTGGGCGTCTACATCGACGCGTTCGAATGGGTTGAACTTCCTAATACGCTCGGCATGAGCCAGTTTGCCGACGGCGGGCTGTTAGCCACCAAACCGTATGTGTCGAGCGCCGCCTACATCGACCGTATGAGCGACTATTGCAAAGGCTGCCACTACGACAAAAAGCTCCGCATTGGTGAGCGTGCCTGTCCGTTCAATGCGCTGTATTGGGATTTTTTCCATCGCAATGCGGCTACCCTGGAGAGGAACCCACGCATCGGCATGGTGTATCGGCAATTGGAAAAAATGGATGCCGCTTCGATTGCCGATTTCCAGCAGCAGGCGCGCACGATGTCCGAGAAGCTGGATTTGTTGTAACGCTGCGCGCACACCGATGGCGCGCATTTAGTTTTTTGCGTCGGGGCGACTGAGCGTTGACTGAACCGGAGTTGAACCGGGCGCGGCTGAAATCAACTAATATTTTCAATCGCGATCGCGCTATAATCGGAAAATAACGGTTCAATACAGGTTCAGATTATGGTTCAACTTTCCCCCGAAGCAGGCGAGGGCCAACTGCCCCAGTACCGCAGTGGTGTGGCCGCCAGGCTCGCCGGCTTGCCAGTGGAAACGCTGCGGGTTTGGGAACGGCGTTACGGCATCTCCGACACCGGCCGCAGCGCACATGGGCAGCGTTTGTATTCGGACGCCCAGGTGCGCCGGCTGCGGCTCATGAAGCAACTGGTCGACCAGGGCCATCCGATCGGCGCGCTCGCGCAACTGCCGCTTGAACAGCTAAGTGCGTTGGCGGTGGTGCCGGCGTCGCGCGCGCCATCGCGTCCCGTGCGGGTGGCGCTCGTGGGCCAGGCGCTCGCGCTGCGCCTGACCGGCGGCGGGCGCGAATTGCTTGCGCTCGAGGTCGTGGCCCACTGCCCGCATCTGGACGGCGCGGCGGCGGCATTGTCCGGCACCGGCGCCGAGGTGCTGCTGATGGAAGTGGCCGAGCTCGACGACAGTGCCGTGCCGGCCATTGCCGCGCTACGCCAGCAGCTCGGCCTCGCCGCCGTAGTGCTGTATCGCTTCTGTGCCGGTGCGACGATCCGCCAGTTGCGCGCACACGGCTGCCTGGTGGCGCGCGCGCCAACCGACGCCGCCGAAATCGTCCTGCTGTGCCAGGCGGCGCTCGCCGCCGCCCCGGCGCCGTTGGCGCAGCTGCAGGCGGCGCGGTCGGCGGCGCCGGCCCCGCGCCGCTTCGACGACCAGGCGCTGCTGTTGCTGGCCGCCGCCAACAACGGCGTCGCTTGCGAATGCCCGCGCCACCTGTCCGAGATCCTGCTGATGTTGGGCAGCTTCGAGCGTTATAGCGAGCAATGCGCCGTGCGCAACATCGACGATGCACTGTTGCATGAGCAACTCAGCCACGCCGCCGGCTCGGCCCGCGTGTTGATCGAAACTGCGCTCGAGCGGCTCGCGCGGGCGGAGGGTTTGCCCTTGCCCCCAGGGATGTGAAGGCAGAGAAGGGGAGCGTCATGCCGAAGCAGCCCACAGCCGTACAGAAGCCGGCGCCAGCTGAAGGCTTATTGGCCGCTCAGGCCGCTCCCGCCGCAACATCGGTGAGCGCGCACGCGCAAGCGCACCGCTTGCAGCCGGCCAAGTTGCTGCGCAGCAAATGGACCGCCACCGTCCCGGTTAACAAGGAAAAACACTTCATCGTCACGGCCCTGTTATTGCCGGACGCTACGGGCAGGCAATTCGATGCCATCACGATGGAGGCAGTACTGACGGGGCGCAGCTTTACCCTGCGCTGGCGCGAACTGAACGACGCGGCGCAATGGCTCCAGGGCTGGCGCTGAACGGCGCGTTCCACCCGCGGCCGCAATGCGCATGATTGCCGGCGACTTCGGCAGCTCCGTCAATGTGCTTGATTCAAAAAAAACGCCAACGTAATGTTGGCGTTTTGGGCGAGTCGGTCGGGCGGCCCCGTCTTACATCTTCGGCATCAGCACCGTGTCGATAACATGGATCACGCCATTGTCCGCCGCAATGTCGGTCTTGGTGACATGGGCCTTTCCGACCTTCACCTTGCTGCCATGGGTCCTGACGGTCACCGAACTGCCTTCGACTGTTTTGACCATGCCCGGCTTGACGTCGGCTGCCATGACCTTGCCCGACACTACGTGGTAGGTCAGGACTTTGGTCAGCGCTACCTTATCCTTGAGCAGGGCATCGAGCTTGGCCTTGGGTATTTTGGCGAAAGCTGCGTCGGTCGGCGCGAACACCGTGAACGGCCCTGGGCCCTTGAGCGTGTCGACCAAGCCCGCCGCTTCCACCGCCGCTACCAGCGTGTTGAACGTGCCTGCCGATTTGGCCGTGTCGACGATGTCGGCCGCGCTTGCCGAGCCGAATGCCAACGTCAATGCTGCTGCCATGAGAAATTTCTTCATTTGTGAGCTCCTTGAATTTAACCGTCGCGAAATGCGCGGTTTTAAGACGGCTGTCACACCGTGACACGGTGCAAATCGTTTTTGTGAACCGATATTGAACCTAATGAAGATGATAATATCGGACAAGTACTGTACAGTCCAACAGGATTCGTTACAAATTCAACTAATATCGGGTCAATATCGGTTCATCGCGGTGGCTTGCTTGGCTGGCCAAAGCGTCTGCCTCGCTCGTTCCCAGGTAAGCGCGCTCGTTCGTCCGCCTTTAAAGCAAAACGCCACCCGGAGGTGGCGTTTGTGTGTTCATCGCGGCTTGGAGCGCACCGCGCGACCTGGAAAACAATCCTCAGGCGCTTGGCTTCGCGTTGAAAAATTCTGCGTGGATAAGGCTCAACGCGAGGCGCCGGTCGTTCCGGTCGACCAGCATGTAGGCCGCCACTTCGCTCGCGCCGGCGGCGCTCATCGTCACGCGCACGCCGCCGGCGAGTGCCGCCGACAAGGCCCGGCTTGCGATCGCGCTGCCCACGTTCGAGGCGTCGAGAACGCCGTCGCCGACCACCGCCACGATGGCGACCGTGTCGTTGCGGCTCACCTCGACGACGCCGGCCATGTGATGCGCCACCAGCGCCTCGTAGGCGGCCTCGAGGTTCTCGCGCGAGAGCAACACGTTGATTGCCGTTTGCGCCGTCAACACGCTCTTGATGTTGATGCCGTTGCGGTCGAGCGTGGAGGTGACCTCGGCCAGGATGCCGGGCTTGAAGCCCACGCCCGGGCCGTGCAGCTTGAGGATGGCCACGTCGTCGGTCGACGAGACGCTCTTGACGACATCGTGGGTGACGGTGCGTTCGCCGTCGATGACGGTGAATGCGTGCAGGCCGAGGTCGGGACGCGTGATATTGAGGATGCGGATCGGGATCGCCTGGTCGAACAGCGGTTCGACCGTGCGCGGATGCAGGATCTTGGCGCCGAAGTAGGACAGCTCGGCCGCCTCGAGGTAGTGCAGCCGGGCGATCGAATGGGGCGCTTCGACCGCGCCCGGGTCCGCGCTCAGGAAACCGTCGACATCCTTCCAGACGTCGAGCGATTCGGCGCCGATGCAGCGCGCGATCGACGCGGCCGAATAGTCGGAGCCGCCGCGCCCGAACAGGGTCGTCTTGCCGTCCCGGCTGACGCCGTAGAAGCCGGGCACGACCACGACGCCGTCGCCGGCCAGGGCCGCCGACACGGGGCCGGTGCTGGCGTCGAAATCGCAGGCGGCATTGCCGAACACACCGTCGGTGAGCAGGCCGATATCCTCGGGCAGGGCTTCGCGCGCGGCGATGCCGCGGCTTTGAAGCACCTCCGTCAGCAACAGGCTCGACAGGCGCTCGCCGTAGCTGAGGATGACGTCGTTGACGAAGTCGGGCACGTCGCCGATGTAGTGGATGCCCGTCAGGAAGCGCTCGAGCTGGTCGAGGCGCGCGTTGAGCGCCGCTTCGGTGCGGGCGCGCCGCTCGGGATCGGCGATGTTGGCGTCGAGGATCTCTTTCTTCAGGGCGCGCAGGGTCAGCGTGTAGTCGCGGCTCTCGGCCAGCGCGGACAGCTTGCCCGCGCCCTCCTTGGCAGCCTGGACGCAGGCGACGAGCGCGTTGGTGATGCCGAAAAAGGCCGACACCACGAGCACCAGGGGGCGCTGGTAGGTTTGCACGACATTGACCACGCGATCGATGTCCTCGGGGCGGCGAAGGTTCGAGCCCCCGAATTTGACGACGATTTTCTTCATCTGCTGTTCCTGGGAAGTTCACTGCAATTATTGGACCTTGGAAGTATGGGCGCGTGGCCCGTCCTTGTCAAAGCCGCTCGGCGGGCGTCACACGCCGCCAGTGAATTTGCGGAGATAAAGGTTTTTGGCAACTAGCCAATCGGATTACACTAAGCGCGTTTGCACTTACACAACAAGGAAATCATGAACCTGCGTCTGTCCGGCCTCGCCTTGTCGCTCATACTGGCAGGCCTGTCCCTGCCGGCAATCGCCACCGAAGTTGTCAAAGCGGACGCCGCCGCCGCGCCGAAATACAGCCTGCGCGAGCACTACACCAAATACGAATTCCGCATCCCGATGCGAGACGGCATCCGATTGTTCACGGCCGTCTATGTTCCCAAGGACACAGCCAAAGCCTACCCCTTCCTGATCCAGCGCACGCCTTACAGCGCGGGCGTGCATGCCGACGGCAAATTGCAGTACGGCGTGGATTTCTATCCCGAGCAGATCGGTCCGGCGAAAAATTTCGAGACCAGCGGCTATATCTTCGTCAAGCAGGACGTGCGCGGCCGCTATATGTCGGAAGGTAAATGGCAGGAAATGACGCCGCACATCAACCCCAAGCGCGCCAAGGGGGAGGGCAACGAGAGCGAGGACATGCACGACACCGTGGAATGGCTGCTCAAAAATGTTGCAAACAATAACGGCAAGGTCGGCATCCTGGGCACCTCGTATCCGGGCTTTTACACCTCGGCCAGCATCATCGATTCGCATCCGGCGATCAAGGCCGCCTCGCCGCAGGCGCCGGTTACCGACCTCTACATGAACGACGACTCGTATCACGGCGGCGCCTTCATGCTGGCGGCCAACTTCGCTTTCTATTCGGCGTTTGTGGAGGCGGAAAATCCGACGCCGCTGCCGAAGACCGTGGACGATTTCGATTACGGGACCGCCGACGGCTACGAATTCTTCCTCAAGCACCTGACGTTGTCCAACATCACCGGCACGCTGACGCCGAAACAGCGTGCGCTGCTGATGCCGACGATCGAGCACAGCACCTACGACCAGTTCTGGAAAAGCCGCAACATCGCGCCGCACCTGAAAAACATCAAGGCCGCCGTGCTGACCGTCGGCGGCTGGTACGACGCCGAAGACTTGCAAGGGCCGCTGACGACCTACAGCGCCATCAAGCGCCACAACCCGAACATCTTCAACGGCCTGGTGATGGGGCCATGGGTGCATGGCGCCTGGGGCCGCTCGGACGGCAAGAGCCTGGGCCACGTCAAGTTCGACGCGAACACCGCCGAGCATTTCCGGAACAACATCCTGTATCCGTTTTTCGAGCAGCACCTGAAAGGCGTGGCCGACAAGAAAGTCGCCGAAGTGCGCGCGTTTGAAACCGGCAGCAATGTCTGGCGCAACTATGCGGCGTGGCCGCCGAAGCAGGCGCAGGCGCGAACCCTGTACCTGGGCCCGAACGGCACGCTGGACTGGAAACAGCCGGCCGCCGGCGAGGCATTCGACGAGTATGTCGCCGATCCGCGCAAGCCGGTGCCGTTCACCGCGTATCCTGCGCACGGCATGCCGAAGGAATACATGGCCGGCGACCAGCGCTTCGCATCGAGCCGTCCGGACGTGCTGACCTATCGCAGCGAACCGCTGGAGGAAGATGTGACGCTGTCGGGACCGGTCAGGCCGAAGCTGTTCGTCTCGACGACCGGCACCGACGCCGATTGGGTCGTCAAGCTGATCGACGTTTATCCGCCGGAATATCCAAGCGCCGGCGACGACCAGGTACGCGGATCGGACGTGCCCAAGCCGACCCTGACCATGGCCGGCTACCAGCAACTGGTGCGCGGCGACCCGCTGCGCGGAAAGTTCCGCAACGGTTTCGAGACGCCCGAACCGTTCACCCCGGGCAAGGTGGAGGCGGTCAACTTTAACATGAGCGACGTCAACCACACCTTCCGCCGCGGCCACCGGATCATGGTGCAGATCCAGAGCTCGTGGTTCCCTCTGCTGGACCTGAACCCGCAAACCTTCGTCGATATTCCGAAGGCCAAGCCGGAGGATTTCAAGAAGGCGACGCAGCGGGTTTATCACGCGCCGAGCATGCGTTCCGGTATCGAGGTGCTGGTCATGCCAGGCGTGAACACGAAGTAGGCCTTTAATGTTCGAAGCCGTCTTTTTCGCCCGGCCAGCGGGCGGATTGTGCCACGCCGGACGCGCCAAACACCGGTATCATCGTGCCACGGGTTTCGTGCCAGGATCAAAACGCTGCATCAGCCGCCGTGCAAAAACGCTCGCGGACAGGAGATTAGATTTTTATGAAGATTGTGACCCACAGCGGCAAGTTCCACGCCGACGATGCCTGGGCCGTCGCGGTGTTGAAGATACTGTTTCCGCAGGCGGAGGTTGGGCGCACGCGCAATCCGGAACTGGTCGAGGCGGCCGATTTTGCGGTTGACGTCGGCGGCATTTGGGACCCGGCCACCGGCCGTTTCGACCATCACCAGAAGGGTTTCGCCGGGGCGCGGGCAACGGGCGTGCCGTACGCCAGCGCCGGCTTGGTGTGGAAGGAATACGGGGCCCGCTGCGTCAGCGCGCTCGCGGCGGCGCATACGGGGCATCAGCTGGCGGACGACAAGGCGGTCGAGATGGCCCATTCGATCGACGCCGACATCGTGCAATACCTCGACTTGTCCGATGTGGGCGCGGCCAAGAATGCGCCGGGCAGCTACGGCCTCTCGGCGGTGGTGTCGGGCTTTAACCCCAACTGGCTCGACGAGCAAAAGCTGGGCTACGGCGACGCCGCCGATGCGCACAGGCTGAGCCAATTTACGCGTGCGATGGAGCTATTGACGGACATCATGGTCAACGCCGTTAAATACCGCGTCGGCGCTTTGCTCGCAGTCGAGCAGGTAAGGAAAGCGGAAGTGCTCGAAGAGGGCAGGGTGCTGTTCCTGCAAAATGGCGCGGTACCCTGGACCCAAGTGGTGCGCAAGGAGATGCCCAAGGTGACGTTTGTGATAAGTCACAATATCGCCGAGCAGCGCTACATGATCAACACGATCCCGGTCAGCCCGGACAGCTTCAAGGCGCGCGCGGATCTGCCGCAGGCATGGGCCGGCTTGCGGGACGTGCAATTGGCAGCGGCCACCGGGGTTCACGACGCCGGCTTTTGCCACAATGGCCGCTTCATCGCTTCTGCCAAGTCGTATGAAGGCATACGGGCAATGGCCTCGCTGGCGCTGCAAGCGCTTGCGTAGCGGCGCGAAGCTGTGGTGCTGCAAAGCAGGCGCAATCCCTTCGCGGAGACGTTTTATGCAAGTCGTGACGACTAGGCTTTTTATGGATGCTACGTGAAAAAAAAGAATCTATTCGGTAGCGTGTTGGTGATGGCCTTTTGGGGAACGGTACCTCTCGCGAGCGCCCAGGAAACGCCGGCGCTTGTCGCTGCTGAACCGGCGCCCGACGCGCCGCTTCAGGTAGTCAAGGTGACCGGGGTGCGCGACCCGGCCATGATGCCGTATGAAAAAGCGTTCGACATGCTGACGAAGATAGCCAAGGTCGGCGACGGCAAAATGACCTTGGCCATCCGGGTCGTGTCGGCGCAAACCATGCGCCCCATACCCGATCTGGAAATTTCGCTGCAAGGCGAAAGCAGCTTCGAAAAGCTGACGCTCGCGCCGGAGGGGTTTCTGTCCATCCCCTTGAGACAGGAGCTGCTTGCCGACAAGGCTGTTTTTATGACCAACAAAAAAAAGGGAGCGGTAAGGGCCGAGTATTTCTTCGTTCCCAAACTGCCGCGGGAGCAACTGCGCTATGGCGACATCGCCGCCAGCATCATCGCAGCCAAACGCGCGCACGCCGAATTCGTGCCTTGGTACGTGCGCTTGCTGGTGCCGGCGATTCAGGAGGTACGCATTTGCTACCCGGACGCTAAGCAAGCGATCACCATCACAAACGGGACCGCCGTCACACGCCTCGCACAGACCCAGCAGGAAAGCATGCTGACCAAGGAGACTGTATATTGCGCGGCATTCGATGGTGCGGAGACCGCTGCCGCCAAGGAAAGTGTGGTGACGCTGCCGCCGGGCTGGACGCCATTGTTCAATTAGCGGCGTGTCTCAATTGCTGCTTTTCGCGCAGTAAGGAAGCCATACGTGGCGCGGATTCCCCGCTGCGTACGTTTTACGATCGACAGCCGGGCCAAAAGCCGACGGTTACTTACTTGGGGACATTGCAACTATGCGGAATTTGCTTGCTGGTTTGTTCTTTGCATTGATTTGTCTGCATGCGAACGCGTCTGAGTTCTTGGCAATCGAAGAAGCCGTAAAGATTGCAGAGAAGTTTGTGGCCGAAAACGGCTATACGAATTTACCCGAAGCGAGTCTCAAGCGAGCGCTCGATGGAGAGAGCATTGAGTGGACTTCTGATCGTCAAAGGCTAGTGGCGCGAAGGTTAAACACCCTGTTGCCCGGCGCGATAGGTGCCAAATCTGGACGAAGAAACGCAAGTGCGGGATGGAGTGTGGCATTTGACTTTGCCTCTAAACTCGGCGATCCGAACACTTGCCGGGTTGTGACCATGGCGTCAAACGGAACGGACATCCGTGTTGAACATGTTGATGGAATTCGGAAATATTTCATCGGTTTCAAAAATCCATGACGGCAGCTGTTTGAGCAGACGCTGAATTGCCTTACGGCATACACACCGGCCGTGAGTTTGGACACGGGAGAGTGCTGTTAAAATTTGCGTTAGCCGTCAGCTACCATTTTCAGGAGTACAAAAATTCTACGTTTCTTCGTCAAAACCGCGATGCGTATGCCAAGGCTCACGATCGCTGTTGCATTTTTAGCGCTCGCAGCTTTGGCCAGCACGATGGCCTACACCGGCTTCCTTGTCGTCGGGGTTTTGGCTGATCATCTAGGCACCGGTCGATTCATGGCCGGCCTGCTTCTTGGCATTTTATTTGCAAGATTCCCTTGGATCAGTGCAGGCAGGTTGCGCACTGTTGGTCTATTGCCGAAACCCGTCCGTCGACCAATCATGGTGAGCATACTCGCACTCTGCTTGTTGAGCTTTGTGTCGCGAGGGGAACAGGTGCCCGCGCTGTTTATAGGTTTTACGACGGCTTTTCTTCTCATGTACCCATGGATGAGGCGAGCTATATTCGATCGAATATCATCGACGTTCTTCAAATCTGCAGCTGACAAAAACCCTCCGAAAACCACCGATGGCGCGGTGATTGATGTTGAATTTAGGGAAAAGAAGGACTAAAGGTCGCCACCGACACTAGGAATTTTCAAAACAGAGCGCTGCTGCATCGATGGGGATGCTGGTGCCGTGCCGATTTTTCTGCATGCGTTTCGATGAATGCTATTTCAAAAAACGCAATAGACATGCCAAACTGGCGTCACGACAAAGCGAGGACGGTGACGCGGATGAAAACAGCATGGCAGACTTACGTTTTGACGGCGGCAATGCTGCTCACCTTGGTCCAAGTACAAGCGGCTGGTGCGGATTTGCCGAGTGCCGTGGTCAGCGATCCGGTACGAGATCCGAAATTCCCGGCGGCCAACCAGCCCTTGTCGATTCCCAGTGGCGACGCCAGCATGAATGGCTTGTTGATGCAGGCGTCAGGCTCGGCGTCGAAACCGACCTTGCTGCTGCGGCACGGCTTGCCCGGCGATGAAAAGAACCTGGACCTCGCGCAAGCGATACGGCGTTCAGGATGGAACGTGCTGACCGTGAACTATCGCGGCAATTGGGGTTCGCCTGGCGTCTTCAGCATCGCCGGTGCGGTGGACGACGCGGCAGCGGCAATGGCTTATCTGCGCCGGCCTGAGATTGCCGTGAAGTACCGCATTGATCCGAACCGGCTGGCGATTGGCGGCCACAGCATGGGCGGCTTTGCGGCGGCGTATTACGCATCGCGTCACCCCGAGTTGGTCGGCTTGTTGCTGCTTGATTTCTGGAATGTAGGTGCCGTCGGCAAAAAGTTGCGAGACGATCCAGCCAATCGGCCGGCATTTGTGAGGGCCAGGTCGGCCGCCGCTGCCGTCCTGCCTGGCGCCAGTGGCGAGGCCCTGACGGAGGAAATATTGCGTCGTGCCGACGACTGGGACGTGATGGCGATGGTGCCGGCAATGGCGGCCGTGCCGACCCTGATCATAGGCGCCACCGGCGGCAATGCCGAAAGAAGCAAGGCGTTGGCAGAGGCCATTGGCAAGCACAAAGGCAAAGTCAACAGCATCACCTTGACCAGCGACCACGCCTTTTCCGACCACCGTGTGACATTGTCGGGCATCGTGGTCGATTGGCTCCAGGGCAAATAGAGAAGATGAACCGGACACGACCTGTCTCCCTGCGAAATAGGTCTCGCGGGGCGGGCGCGGCGGTCGCTTGAGCTAAGCCGGCCGGATGCATCCGACGCGCGGGTCAAACGTAGTTTTTTATGAAATCACCATAGGCGCGTGGACCGAAGACTGAATGGCGGGCCACCGATCGCTTGATCTTGTTGACGACGGCGATATATTCCTTCAGCGTCAGGTCGCCGGTTTTTCCAATGTTATCGAGCCCGGTGTTGACCACGTGCGAGATGACACGGTCAATCGCCGGCCGGCTGATGACGGTCTCGTTCTTGGCGAATCCATATTTCTGCTTCAACGCGATAATCGCATTGTCGAGGGCGATGATACACAGCGCATCGTTGAGTTCTGGCGTCTGTAAGTATTCGTCGCACAGACCAATTTCTATGGCTTGGCAAAGATAGAGTTCCTGATTCGGTTCCATGTGTCCCTTGTTCAACTCGATTGTGTCGCGCCCGAGCGCCCTGTTTCGGGGCGCGGAAAAGTGAGACTATAGCCTATGCCCGCAGCAAGCAAGATCGGCCCGCCGCCGGCCGTGCCGATCGGGCAGTGTGCGTGCGAGGACCCGGGCGCCGCCGGGGCGGCCAAGCAAAGTAATTCATCCAAGGTCGAATAGGCGCGAACCCGATCGATTTGCCGCCGTCAATGAGGCCAAGGATGGCGCGGTATCCTTCGGCTTTTTGTATGCAGCGCCGGCGGCAGCACTCAAACAACAGTTGCGCCAGCTGAGGCAGGGGCCGCTGCGGCAGAGCGGCCGGGCCTCAGCCACAGTCCAGCCGGACGAACACCCGGATTCGTAAAGCGGGACGCCCACGCGCGCACGCCCCCTTGTGCCAACAGGCGCAGCTTGGTCAGGCGCGAGGTGCGCACGCGCTCGTCCCACGCCAGCGCGCCGCGCGCACGCACGTCGATGCCGATCTGACGGTACACGCCATGGGCGGTGGCGATCGCCCAGGCCGAGCGCAGGGGCAGGGCGGCAATGCCAGCGCTGGCCGAGGCGTAGTAGGGTTCCGCCTGGCCCACCAGGCGCGCGGCCACCTTGGCCAGTGCGGCGCGGTGATGTGGAAGCCCCAGTTCTGCCGCCGGGATGCCGGCCTCGCGCAGCCACTGGACCGGCAGGTAACAGCGACCCATGGCGGCGTCTTCAACGATGTCGCGCGCGATATTGGTCAGCTGGAAAGCGAGTCCAAGGTCGCAGGCGCGGTCGAGCACCGTTTCTTCCTGCGCGCCCATGATCTGGGCCATCATCAGGCCCACGACCCCGGCCACGTGGTAACAGTAGCGCAGTGTGTCGTCGAAGGTTTCGTAGCGCGCCTGGTGCACGTCCATGGCGAAACCGGCCAGGTGGTCGAAGGCGAAGCGCTCGGCGATATGGTGTACGCGCACCACTTCCTGGAATGCGGCAAAGGCCGGTTCGCGCACCGGTTCCCCGGCGTAGACGCGCAGTGTCTGTTTCTCCAGCATGGCCAGGGCGGCGGCGGCGTCGTGCTTGTGCGCGCTGGCGCCGACGCCGGGGGCGCCGAGTTCCTGGTTGTCGATGACGTCGTCGCAGTGGCGGCACCACGCATACAGCATCAGTACGCTGCGCCGCACCGGCGGCGCGAACAGGCGTGCGGCGGCGGCGAAGCTTTTCGAGCCGACCGCGATGGTGTCGGTCGCATGCGCCAGCAGGGCTTCGCTCATAGGCGCAGATCCTCCACCATCAAGCCCGCGGTGGCCTTGGCCGAGCCGATCACGCCCGGCACGCCAGCGCCGGGATGGGTGCCGGCGCCCACCAGATACAGGTTGGAGATCGTGCCGTCGCGGTTGTGCGGACGGAACCAGGCGCTCTGGGTCAGGATCGGTTCGAGTGAAAACGCCGAGCCAAGGTGGGCGCCCAGTTGGTCGCGAAAGTCGATCGGCGTGAAGCAGCGGCTGGTGACGAGCTGGTCGCGCAGGCCCGGCATGTAGCGCTGTTCGAGGTAGTCGAAGATGCGGTCGCGGTAGCGCGGTCCTTCTTCTTCCCAGTCGATCGGCGCGTTGCCCAGGTGTGGCACCGGCGCCAGCACGTAATGGCTGCCGCAGCCGAGCGGCGCCAGCGAGGGATCGGTGACGCAGGGCGCGTGCAGGTACAGCGAAAAATCGGTGGCCAGCGTACTGGCGTTGAAGACGTCCTCGATCAGTCCCCGGTAGCGCGGCCCGAAGCACACGGTGTGGTGCTGCAGCTGTGCGTGATGTTGGTCGAGGCCGAAGTACAGCACGAACAGGGAATTGCTGAAGCGTTTTTTGCTCAGGTGGCCCGCGGTGGCCTGGCCGTGCGGATGCTCGCCCAGCAGTTTGCCGTAGGTGTGCACCACGTCCGCATTCGAGGCCACCGCACTGGCCGGGAACAGGCGCGCGTCGATCAGGCGCACGCCCGTGGCCTGGTTGCCGCGCGTTTCGATGCGCGCCACCGGCGCGTTCATCTCGATGGTGCCGCCGATATCCTGGAACAGTTTGACCATGGCCCGCACCAGCGCGCCCGTGCCGCCGCGCGGAAACCAAACGCCCCATTTGCGTTCGAGCGCATGGATCAGGGTGTAGATGGAGGACGTGGCGAACGGATTGCCGCCCACCAGCAGCGAGTGAAACGAGAATACCTGGCGCAGCTGCTCGTCCTTGATGAAGCGCGACACCATAGAGTAGACGCTGCGCCAGGCTTGCAGCCGGGCCAGTTGCGGCCCGACCTGCACCATGTCGCGAAACGACAGAAAGGGCACCGCGCCGAGCTTCAGGTAGCCCTCTTCGAACACAGACTTGGAATATTCAAGGAAGCGGCGGTAGCCTTCCACGTCGGCCGGATTGCGGGCGTGGATCTGCCGGTCAATGGCGTCCTGGTCGTTGGCGTAGTCGAAGTGCGAGCCGTCCTCCCAGCACAGGCGGTAGAACGGCGCCACCGGCAGCAGTTCGACATAGTCGGACAGGCGCATGCCGGCCACGCTGAACAGTTCCTCCAGGGCTGACGGATCGGTGATGACGGTGGGGCCGGCGTCGAACGTGAAGCCCTGGTCCTGGTAGACATAGGCGCGTCCGCCGGGCTTGTCGCGCTGCTCGAGCAAGGTGGTCGCAATGCCGCTGGCCTGGAGCCGGATCGCCAGCGCCAAGCCGCCGAAGCCGGCGCCGATGACCACCGCCGATTTAGTGTTATTCATATTCGAACCCCGGTGAGTGTATCTGGTGCGGATGGACCTTGCGCGCCGCCGCCAGCGCCTCGCGCAGCGGTACCGGCGGCTTGCCCGAGACAATGCGCAGCTTGTCGGCCAGGGTCGGCGCGCCGGCGTAGAAATGGGCGATGAGCGGCGCCGGCAGGCGGTAGAAGCGCTGCATCACGCGCCAGCGCTGGTCGGCGCTGCCGGCCAAAAACAGCATGCGGTTGAGCAGGCGGAAGAAGCCCTGCGCGCGCCACTGGCTGGCCGCTTCGGCACGGATGGTGCGAAACAGGGCAGGCGCGCTCAGGTCGTCCTGTTCGGCGATGCGCTCGGCCAGCCGCGCCGCGTGCGCCAGCGAGTAGCCTGTGGTCGAATGAAATAGCCCGGCGCGCAGGCCGGAGCAGGGCTGACCGGCCAGCTCGGCCCAGTAAGCGTCGACGTCGCCGGCGAGCGTGATGGGCAGCGCGCCACGCTCTTCGCGCAGCAGTTCGGCGATGTGCCAGCCGCGCGCGGCGGCGTAGGCGGCGATGTTGGCGCGCAGGCGCGCGGGCGCGAGCTCGCCGCGGTCGACGCGGTCGACGTAATGGGTGTCTTCGATCAGTAGCGTGTCAGGCGAAAATGGCAGCACGTAGACGAAGCGGTAGCCGCCATGCTGGGCCACGCTGGCATCCATGATGATGGGGGTGCGCAAGCCATGCGGCGCGGCCAGGCGCACTTCCTGGCCGAGGAAGCTCTGGTAGCCCAGCGCCAGGTTGGTGCTGGCGCGTACGCCGCGCCCGTCGATGACGGCGCCGGCGGTGATTGTTTTGCCGGAAGCGAGCGTGACGCTGGTGGGCGTGAGGGCGTCGATCGGCACGTTCAGGCGCAGCGACTGTCCCAGCGCGGCCCCGATCACGCGCGCGAACACTGGCGAGGCGATGCTGTTGTAGGCGCTCGCGAGCGACCGTTCGTAGTCCGGGAAGATGACGCGGTACGCCGGCCAGCGGTGCGACACCAATGGTGCGATCCAGATGCGCTGCTGCGCCGTCAGGTCGCTGTCGTGGAACGACCAGGTGTGGTTGCCGCCCATTTCCGCGGCCTGCTCCAGCACCAGGATGCGCAGGGTGGGGCGCTTCTGTTGCAGGCGCCAGGCGATCAGCCCATTGGCCAGGCCGGCGCCGACCAGGATCAGATCGATTCTGGGTTCGCTCTGGCGCGGCTGATTATCCACCTGAGTATCCACGTGAGCCACGCGCGCCGACCGTATCGGCATGGTCCGCGCCCGGGTCCGAGCCCAGATCGAGCGCGGCCTCGATGATGGCGGCCGCGTGCGGCGCACCACCGGCGAGTTCGATGTCGGCACCTAGGATTTCGAGGCGGCGCGCAAACTCGCCGCGCGTAAGCAGCTGGCCGAGCTGCCGGCTCAATTGGGCAGCGCTGGCGAAGCGCGCCGAGGCGCTGACGCCCACGCCCGCGTGGGCTACCCGCGCCGCCACGCCCGGCTGGTCGAATGCGATCGGCAGCGCCAGGATGGGTGTGCGCGCCAGCATGGCGTCCATCACTGTATTGAGGCCGGCATGCGACACTACGGCGTCGGCGCGGGCCAGCACGGCTGCCTGCGGCGCGAAGCCGGTCACCCAGGTCGCGCCTGCCTGGATCAAAGCCCTGGCCTGGGCGTCATCGAGGCCGCCGCAATGGGCCACCAGCAGTTGGGCATCCTGGGCGCGGCAGGCGCGCGCGATGCGCTTGAACAGGGAAAAGCGCTGACCCTGCAAGGTGCCGAGTGAGGCGAAGACGAAAGGTCGCCCGGCGGCCACGGGGGGCATGCCACCGTTGGCGCTGGCGTACCCGCGCGTGCGCAGAGGGCCCACGTGGTGAAAGTGCGGCGGCGCCGCGCGCCTTGGAAAATCGAAGCTGGCCACCGTCTGGCTGATCTGCGCCAGCGGCGAGAGCCATTCGTGCAGCATGCCGTGCGCGGGAAGCCCGAAGCGCGCCGCGTTCTGCGCCACCACCTGGCTGTGCGGCGCCATGAGCCAGTCATAGACGCGGGTGCTGCCCTGGACCATCCGCAAGGCGCGCTCGCTGGTGTCGAACCGGAACGGCATCACGGGAAGGGGCAGGCCTGCTTCGCGGTTGACCGGCAGGGCGCAGGCGACCGAGATGAAGGGCAGGCCGGCGCCTTGCGCGGCCAGCGCGCCGGCCGCTTCCATCTGGTCGGCCAGCAGCGCGTCGACGCCAAGGGCGTTCAAGGCGGCGGGCAGCTCGCGGCACAGCATGTCGGTGCTGCGCGCCATGTCGAGGATGACGGCGCGGATGCCGAGCGGGCCGCCCGGGTTGGCGGCGCGGCGCAGCGATTCGGCCAGCGAGCCGGCCGGGTGGCTGGCCTGGCCGAGCACGTGAAAAGCGATGCGCGGGTCGCGCACCCAGGAGGCGGCGTCGGCGCGGTGCAGGAACGTGACGCGGTGGCCGCGCGTGATCAATTCGACCGCGATCGCCTCAAGGGCACTGAAATGGCTGAAATATGCGGGAGCCACCACGCCGAAGTGCGCCATGGAAATGAACCTTTTTTTGACAAACAAAAGTAGCAAGCAGCGCTCGCCGTGGGTCCATTATTCTGAGGCCAACACACACGCCATGGTGCACGCCGCGCAGGCTTTGTACGCCCCTCGTGATGCCGCACAATGTTGGCGCAGCCGTACCGGACACGCAAAGGTGCGCGTGCCGTTTTCCGTTAAGATCAGCAGACAAGCCATGTGTCATTTTTGTCACTACACCTTCGATAGGGACGGCATGCAATGGGTGCACAGGTCATACAAGGCGGCGCTGAATCAGGGCTGCACAACGACGATCGTCTGATCGACCTCGGTGACATTCGCGCCGCGGTGGAACTGCGTCTTGCCAGCCTGATCGATCTGCGGGCTACCGTGCCCGACAATCTTCGTGCTGCCCTGCGACACGCATTGCTGGGGCACAGCAAGCGCATTCGGCCAGTGATGTTGCTCATGATCGCTGAGCCTCGTGGCGCCTTGGTCGGTCCGGTGCTCGATCTCGGCTGTGCGGTGGAAATGGTCCATACGGCATCCCTCATCCTGGACGACCTGCCCTGCATGGACGATGCGACGCTGCGTCGTCGGCGGGCAACGACGCACGTCGCGTTCGGCCAGGCGACTGCCATCCTCAGCGCAGTGGCGCTGCTGACACGCGCATTTGGCATTATCGCCGCGCTCCACGACGTGCCGGCGAGCACACGCGCGCGCTTGGCTTCGGTGCTTGCCACTGCGATCGGGTGGGATGGCCTCGTGGCCGGTCAGGAGCTTGACATTAACAACCGCGCCAGAGTGCACGATGCCGAGCAGGTGGAGCAGCTGAACTGGCTCAAGACCGGCGTCCTCTTCGTGGCAGCAGCCGAGATGGGCGCGATCTTCCGCGGCCTCGAAAGTGAGCGCCTGGAGGCGGTCCGACGGTTTGCCCGACATTTTGGCCTGGCCTTCCAGACCGCCGACGATCTGCTCGACCGCACCGATACGGCGGCGCAGGCGGGCAAGGACGTGGGCAAGGACGGTGGCAAGGCCACTTTGGTTTCGCTGTTCGGTCCGGGCCACGCGCGCCTCAGTTGCCAGCAACACCTTGCCCATGCCGAGCAGGCACTGGTCGATAGCGGGGTCTCCGCCGCACCCTTCCACGCTTTGATGATGTGGCTGTTCGGCGCCTGCCAACGAGGTTCGCCGCCGTGAACAAACAGTGCGCCGCGCTCGCCATTGCCGACCTGCGCATCCGCTACAGTGATCGCGACGTGTTGCGCGGACTGACCCTGAGCGTTGCAGCGGGTGAAATCTACGGCCTGCTGGGCCCCAATGGCGCGGGCAAGACCACGCTGATCCGGGCCATCTGCGGGCGCCTGCGCCCGGTCGCCGGAAGTGTCACCGTTGCGGGCTTTCCGTCCGGCCGCGAGGCCTTGCGCAGGATCGGCCTGGTCCCGCAGGAAATCGCGCTCTACGCGCACCTGACCGTCGCGGAAAACCTGAACGTCTTCGGTCGGCTGTCGGGCATGGATTCGGCGGCGACCAAGGCTGCCATCGAGTGGGCCAGCGCGGCCGCCAAGCTCACCGATCGGCTCGCCGACAGGATCGATATTTTGTCGGGAGGGTGGAAGCGGCGCGTCAATATTGCCGCGGGCATCTTGCATCGGCCCGCATTGCTTATTCTCGACGAGCCAACCGTTGGCGTCGATGTCGACGCCCGCAACAGTTTGCAGGAAGTCATCTTGCAGCTGAGTCAAACGGGAATGGCGGTTTTGCTGGCGACGCACGATCTCGAGCAGGCCGAAACCATCTGCACCACGGTTGGCTTTCTGCGAAGCGGTGTAGTGTCGCCACAAGGTCCGCCACGGGCGCTGATCGATGGCGCCTTCGGGGGACAGCATGAAATCTCTCTGGAACTCAGGCAGCGACCGTCACCAAGTCAGGTACTGACGCTCGGCCAGGCAGGATTCTCAGCGACAAGTAGCGGCCTGATGTGGTCCATGCTGGGGCGCGCCTCCGACCGTTCGGCCGCAGAGCTTTCATTCGCCCTCGACAAGGCCGGCATTGCGACCCGGGAGATCAGGCTGCGCAAGCCGGGGCTCGACAGCCTCTTCGTGCAATTGTCGCGCAAGCCGGACCCGGAGACCGCACAATGATCATGGCCATGCTCCGTGTCATGGCCTTGAGCCTGATCCGGGATCGGGGCGCTCTGGTCATGGCTTTCCTGCTCCCGCCCTCCATCTTCGTCATTTTTGCCATTATCTTCTCGGGCACGAGCGGGGAAGAACTGCACCTGCAAGTCGTGCTCGGAGTAAGCGCGCGTTCCAGCCTGACAGAGCGTTTGGAAACGGCCCTGCGCGCCGAGCCATGGTTGCGCATCTTGCCGCAAACCGTTCCGGACCAGGCAGCGGTCGTCGCTGCTGTCGAAAGCGGGCAGGCAGATGTCGGACTGTGGCTGCGTGGCGAGCTTAATGAGACCAGGACCGCACCGCTTGTCGTATTTGTCGATCCGGGCAAAGTGATGGCCGGTGCGATTCTCGGGGGCCATTTACAGCGCCTGATTGGGCTCCAACTGCCGGATCTGGTGCTGTCGCGCACCGCGCCGGCCATAGAATCGCTCGTGGGCGGCTATACACCGGAACAATCGGCGCGCCTTGCCGCCGTCATAGAGCAACTTGCCACCGGCACCACGCGCGAGGACGGCGTGGCCGGGATGATCGAGTCCCGGACCGTGGGTCCGCACAATGGATCGGGGGCGCCAGTCACTTACTATGCCGGTGCTGTGGCCATCCTCTTCCTGCTATTTTCGGCGATGCAAAGCGCGGCCACACTGATCGAGGAGCGCGATTCGGGCATCATCGATCGTATCGCGGTCGGTCCTGCCGGCACCGATGTCGTGGTGGTCGGAAAATTCTTGTTTCTGACGGCGCAGGGTATGGTGCAGGCCAGTCTGATCTTCGCCGTGGCGGCGCTCGCATACGATGTCAAAGTCTTGCAGCATGCCGGTCTTTGGCTCGCTACCACGCTGGCCGCTGCAGCTGCCGCCTCGGGACTGGGACTGGCCACGGCTGCAGCCTGCACCAGCAGGCATCAGGCGCAAACAATTTCCACTTTCGTGGTGCTGGTTTGTTCGGCCATCGGCGGGTCCATGGTTCCACGATACATGATGCCACCATGGCTGCAGCAAATCGGTTGGTACACGCCGAACGCCTGGGTCATCGAGGCCTATCACGGGGTGCTCTGGCGCGGAGAAGACCTGACGGATCTGCTGCCGGAACTGGGCTCGCTATTGGCCATGGCCATCGTGGGTACGACGCTGGCCTTGATGGTGTCCAGGTTAAGGCTTCGGTCCTAGGATATCCAACATGGCGACGTCGCTGCTGATCCGTTTTCGTTTCGGCTACCATCACGAGCACCATGCCGCGCCATGGCTGCCGTGGTCGAAAGTGCCGGCGCAGCGCCGGTCGACAAGCAACCCGGAGTATCCCGAGGTCGAGAATGGATAGCCTGTTGCATTACCTCATCCCCATTGTGCTCGTGGTGGGAAGCGTCGCCTTCATGGAATGGTTTGCGGCCTGGTCGCATGAGCACATCATGCATGGCTGGGGCTGGGGGTGGCATAAGTCCCACCACGAACCGCATGACGCGGCGCTGGAGAAAAACGATCTTTATGCCCTTGTTTTCGCCGCGTTCGCCATTGCACTGTTCTTCGGGGCCTACTGGTTGTGGCCATTGTGGTGGATCGCCGTTGGCATAACGATCTACGGCGCCTTGTATTTCTTCATGCACGACGGTTTGGTGCATCAGCGTTGGCCGTTCAAGTATGTGCCGCGCAAAGGCTACCTCAAGCGCGTCTACCAGGCCCACCGCTTGCATCACGCAGTGCAGAGTCGTGATGGCTGTGTGTCATTCGGATTCGTCTATGCCGAGCCTGCCGTAACGCTGGCCAAAAAGCTGCGGGACAGCAGGCGGGGTTTTCCAAGCAGTGCCCGAGAGGACCAGGGCCAGCGCCCTTCCGGGCCCTGATCAGGGGCGCTGCCGCAGGTTTTTGCGCGTGCAAGCGCACCGGAAATCGGCCGGACACGAGGAGTAGGCGTTCCACAAACGAAAACGCCAACCTGTGATGGTTGGCGTTGCGTGAACTATGTTCTTGGTGGCCCGGGGCGGAATCGAACCACCGACACAAGGATTTTCAATCATCGTGCCGATGGGCTTGTGTCGAATCCCTTCAAAAAAATTGTTCGTGGCTACTTCGACGTCGCCTGCCGGCTTTGGCGTCAAGTGCTCGATGACGCCGTCGTTTGGTCGACATCAAGCGGCCAAAAATTCGTGCCGATGGCCGCCAGTCCCGTGGCTCAGAAAGCGCTACGCAGCTATACTTGCTGCGCCATCTTCTTGCATGCCTCGAAAGTGCGTTCGGGGGAAGTGCCCCAAAAGATAGGTTCGAATTTGTCACCAATAAGTTCAAGCTGTTTTTGCAACGCAGGCCGGTCATTGGCCATGCACGCGAAATAGGCGTACATGTTCCGATGGTCGGTATGCGGATAGCGCTTCAAACGATCTTCAAAGCCGATTTTCATGCTTGGCCAGGATGCACTAGTGCTGGTGAATAGCGACTGGGACACCTCGCCATAGCTCAGGCCCGCGTAAAGCCGTGCATACATTTCCAGGCCGCGCTTTTCGCGGGTGTTTTTGTCCGCCCACGCGATGAAGCGATCGATTTTTTCTAGATCGCCACCCCACTTCGGCAGCAGGGCCACCTGCATCGCGAAGTAGAGATCGTCGTCATCGGGATTCTTGGCAATCCCGGCCTTGAATACGGACATCAGATGTTCACTGTCCCAGCCCAGGTTCCGGCCGATCGCCAGCATGCTCTTGTTCCAGGTACTGTCCTTCGCGGCAAGCGCCTCTGTCTTCTGCAATTGCTCCATGGCCAAGTCGAGATATTTGCGAAACTCGGTCCATGCTGCCGACGATACAGTGTTTGAATACCCGCCTCCGCGATGGACCGATGCGTGTGTCATCAAGGTGTTGGCGTAGAGCAGTTGGGCCAGCACCGATTGAGGGTACTTGTGGGCCCATTGCCTTGTCAGTGCATCTAGTTGCTGGTAGTACTCGTCGGTAACTCGGAGGTTTGAATTGTTGATCGCGCCAATTCCCATCCAAAAATGCTCCAGACGCAGCGTGCCAGTGAGTTCGGACCGCACCCCCGCCTTGCCGTAAATTGCGTACAAACGCTCGAGTTCAGCGAAGTCGCCCCATCGATAGGCCGTTTCGACCAGATCCGGCACGGTGGGTGCGACCTGATTCCGCGCGTTCGCCTGCATGACGCTCAGGGCCATAAGCGTCACCGCGCACAGGGCACGAGAGAAATTAGTGAACTTCATTTTCAGCCTCACTCAGATGCCAGTTTATTTCAAACCGAACAGTTGGGTTATTGTTCGGCGGATATTTATGCCTCTTTTCGGCATAGTCCAAGGAGGCGGCGTCAAGCAGCAATTCAAAGGCGATGGGGGCGTTGTCGTACACGCCTGGGACTGTGATCTTGCGCGATACCACCTGGGCCTTGAGGAACTTGCCCTGATCGTCGGTTCTAGCTTCAACGGTCGTCGATCCTTCGGCGTTGAAGTAGGCGGCGACAGGTGGATAGGCTTGCTTTCCTTCGCTTGGGCGCGGTGCGGCAGTCTTCTGGACAATAGAAGCTGGCGCGAATTCATTGGCGTCGACCATCGTGGAATAGCGATAGATAGTGAGCGCCGTCAACTTGTCGATCTTGCCGCTTGCTAACTGCGAAGCGAGCCACCATTGGCTCTTGGCGCACTTCTCCCACCGGTCCGATCGACCCGACTGGCCCGGCTTGCGGTCCCGCTCAAAGATTCGCCCAGCCAAGGCAGGTGCCATGGGCACGGCGTCGACCGGCAGGCCCGCGCGCATTCGCGCGATGGCATGGTCAGCCGCATCGCGCTCTGGCGCCGCGGGACGTGGTGGCAGGTGCTGGCGCTTGGTCCCCCAACGGGACAGCAATTCCCGTTCGCCCGCCAAAAGCGCCGGCCGGCTATCAAGGGGGGCGGCCTGAATCATCGCGATTCGCTGAGCAAAGTAAGCCGAAGAAGGTGCATAGCAAGCCGCTGGAACCAGCGCGGCTTTCAGCCATGCCTCATCCTGCGCCGGCCCGCCGCTCTCTACCGACCAGATCGCTAATTCGTTTATCGAATGGAAGTATAACGACCGCGACTGCGCGCGGCTAAGCAGGCTCGGATTCCCCGACGCGGCCCGCACTTGCGCAATCCACACCGGCCCCAGCGTACGCACGCGTGCCATATGCTCCTGTGCAATCTGGTTTGCGGCCTGGCGCAAGGGCGGATCGAGCGCCAGATCGTCTGGCAATCTGAAGAGATCCTTGTTCCATTCAAGCATGCTGCTGACGAGTTCCCGGTCTTGTGCAGCTAAAAGCTCTTGCGCCGTAGGCGTTCCGGCAGAGGCAGAGCCGACTAAGGGCAACAGCACAGCACAATGAATGGCGAGTCCAATCCACCCTCTCTTACGCATTTTAATCAGCAAGTGCTTCCCCCAGTCCGTTTTTATTTTGCAAAGTAATGGCCAAAATGGCGAAAAAATTCAAAACAGCCGAAGGGCGGCAAACCCTTCGGCTGCGGCATTGGGTGGGAGCGGTAATAGGAATCGGCGCTCCCGCAATTGAAGACCCCTTAACCGGAGAAACAGTCGAATCGCCAGTCCCTTTGGCTCGAACGGATGAGAGCGGGCTGACATTTACGCGATCGTCCAGCGCTGCTGCCGCATGGATTCTACGCTACCGGCCAGCAGGGCGGTCGGAGCCGAGGACCGCGAATTTACCAAGCAAAACACCCACTTGCATGAGTGGGTGCTGCGCGAGGTATGTTCTTAGTGGTGGAGAACCATGCAATACCGAAACTCATGGCCGCGAGTTCTCGTCGACTTTCACTGGAAACGGTATAGAGCCTGTTTTTTTAAGCTGATCTTTCTTATAAAAATCTTCCCAATTTACTTCAGCCAAGTGCACGGGTGGGAATCCGGCGCGCGTGATCGCATCGGCCAGATTGGCCCTGAGATATGGATAAACGATGTTTGTACATCCGACTCCCAACAGTGAGGATATCTGATCCGCCGGTACATTTTGAATGTCGAAAATTCCGGCCTGTCTTCCCTTTAAGAGCAGCGCGATCTTGCCTTTGACTTTGAGCGTTACAGTGATGTCGATCCAAGTTTCGTATACACCGGATTCCAACTTGCTTGAGTTCAGCCTGCTTGAGCCGATATCGACTTTGACTTCGACCTTGGGCGCATCGCTCTCAAGGAATATGGCCGGAGAATTCGGCTGTTCGAGCGCCAGCTGTTTCAAATAGACCCGTTGAATTTTAAATACGGGCTGAGCTTTAACGCCTGTCGCCGCAAACGCGGCGCCTTGCGCCAGGAACAGAAGCATGAATGCGGCGTACACGAGCCGGATTATTGATACGAAGCGCATATTTTCCTTGTGGCCAGAATTTGGACTTTCGAGCATATCCTATCGGACGATCACGGGGACAGAATTGACCGGCCCTCTCACATTTCTGGCAGCCACATTCCCATGGCAGCCACGGCGATGCCCATGCCCATCGACAGTGTCAGCACCAGCAGCACTGCCGCCATCGCGCTCCGGCCGGCCGTCCCGGCACGCTGCTGTGCGCACAGGAATCGCGCGAGAACGGCCAGTGGCAACAGGTACAGGTATAGGTACAGGTACTGTGCAAATGTCAGGAAGTCGAGGAAAGGTCCCCGGAACGTGGCCTGATCAAAGGCCACCGGGCAACGATTGACGGCGATCCAGAACATCAGGCCGACCCGGAAGAGCCAGACCCCGGTGACCACGAGGAACAGGCGCAGTGCCCAGCGACGGTGTAAAAATTAGGCGGCGGCATCCCATCGTCCCCTGCGCCGAAGGGGGGCGAGCCGATGCTGCATCGAACGCATGCGATGGGATGGACGCTTGGGGCGCAAGTTCCGTGTCTTGTGTGGGGAGGAGGGGGGGCCGGAGATAGACCGGAAACGAGGACTGCGAAATCAACAAACAAAAACGCCACCCGAGGGTGGCGTTTTAATGTTCTTGGTGGCCCGGGGCGGAATCGAACCACCGACACAAGGATTTTCAATCCTCTGCTCTACCGACTGAGCTACCAGGCCAAGAGGCATGATTATAGACACTCAAACTGAACATTGCAAGGAGGCAGTGGCAACTTTCATGCAAATTTGCGCGCAAAGCCCCTAAAACGCGGCCCTGCGCATTCGCTATAATGCTTTGCATGAATAGTCCAACTTCCTCCACGCGCAGCCAGAGCGATGTGTGCATCGTCGGCAACGGCGCAATCGCCAAGACCGCCGCGCTCGGCTTCGCCCAGGCCGGCCACAGTGTAACGCTGCTGGCGCCACCCGCCGCGCCCGGCGCCGCCGACGCCGCCGTTACGGGCACTGCGGAGCAGCCCTGGGACGTGCGCGTCTACGCGCTCAACCACACCGCCCACACCTTGCTCTCGACACTCAAGGTATGGGGCGCGCTCGACGCCGACCGGGTCGCCGCGGTCGACTCGATGGTCGTCAACGGCGACGGCGCCCGGCCCGGCGACCTTGCCTTCGATGCCTTTGGCGCCCACGTCGGCGCGCTCGCGTGGATCGTCGAAGACCGCAACCTGAACCAGGCGCTCGACGCCGCGCTCAAATTCGCACCCAAGGTCCAGATAGTGCACGGCCGCGCGACCGGCATCGCCAGCGATGACGCCGGCGTGACCGTGCAGCTCGAAGGCGGCGGCAGCATCGCCAGCGCGCTGCTGGTCGGCGCCGACGGCGGCCAGTCGTGGGTGCGCGGGCAGTGCGACATCGGCATCGACTACCGCTCGTACCACCAGCGCGCCGTGGTCACCAATTTTTCCTGCGAAAAGCCGCACCATGGCGTGGCGCACCAGTGGTTCACCGGCGCCGAGGGCGTGGTCGCGCTGCTGCCGCTGCCGGGCCAGCGCGTGTCGCTGGTGTGGTCTGCGCCGGACGCGCTGGCCGACACGCTCATGCAAGAGACGCTGAGCGAACTGGCCGTGCGCCTCGGCGTGCTGTGCGAAGACAAGCTCGGCGCGCTGCGCCCGCTCACGCCCGAGATGGTCAAGGAGGTGCCGCTGGTGCTGATCCGTCCGCACGCGATGGTCGCGCCGCGCGTGGCGCTGGTCGGCGACGCCGCCCACGTGGTGCATCCGCTGGCCGGCCACGGCATGAACCTCGGCTTTGCCGACGTCGCCGAACTGCTTGCCACGGTCGCCGCGCGCGAGGACCAGCGCAGCATCGGCGACGCGCGTGTGCTGGCCCGCTACGCGAGGGCGCGCAAGGAGGACGTGTTCCTCATGCAGTTGGCCACCGACGGCCTCGCGCGCCTGTTCGGCACCGAACTCGAACCCTTGCGCGTGGCGCGCAATTTGGGATTAAACTTGTTGGATAAATTGCCCATGATCAAGCGACGCCTGATGGCGCACGCGATGGGGAAGTAATTTCGCCGCTCGCCGGCTTGGGGAATGATCCCCATAAATAAGGTTAACTGGAGAACCCATGGTAAAAGGTAAAATCGTATTGACGCTGTTTGCGGGGCTGCTGGCCTCCGGTGCGAACGCGCAGACGACCGAAGACAATATCCGCAAGGCGATCGAGCCGCGCCTGCGCCCAGGCACGAAGATCGTGTCGATCAAAGAGACGCCTTACGGCGGCCTGTACGAACTGCGGGTCCCCGGCGAGATCATCTACACCGACAAGAAGGGCGAATACCTTTTCATCGGCAATATCATGCATGCGGGATCGGGCAAGAACCTGACCGAGGAACGCCTCGCCGAAATCAACAAGATCAAGTTTTCGGACCTGCCTACCGCGATGGCCCTGAAGATGGTCAAGGGCAACGGCAAGCGCGTGATGGCGATTTTCGAAGATCCGAACTGCGGCTACTGCAAGCAATTCCGCAGGACCACGCTCAAGGACCTCGACAACGTCACCGTCTACACGTATATGCTCAACATTTTGTCGCCCGATTCGGCCGTCAAGTCGAAGAACATCTGGTGCGCGGCCGACCGCAACAAGGCCTGGGATGACTGGATGCTGGACAACAAGATGGCGCCGACCGCCCCCGCCGCCTGCGTGACGCCGAACGAGCAGATTTCCGAACTCGGCCGCAAGTACCGCATCGAAGGCACGCCCGCGATCATCTTCACCGATGGCAGCCGCATCGCCGGCGCGGTCGATGTCAAAGCCATCGAAGCCAAATTCGCCTCCATCAAATAAGCTTTGCAGGGAGAGCCGCGGCCGGTTCCGGCTTTCCCGCCGACTCCGGAAACCACATGAAGAAAACCGCGCTCAAAAAGCAGGCCGCCCAGGTCCAGTACACGATCGTGCCCAAGGACCTGGCCGGCCATTTGTTCGAAGTGACCCTGAACGTGGCGGTTCCGGCGCCCGACGGGCAGGTGCTGGCGCTGCCTGCGTGGATCCCGGGCAGCTATATGATCCGCGAGTTTTCACGCAATGTGGTGCGCATCGCGGCAGAGGCGGGCGGCAAGCCGATCGCGCTGGCCAAAGTCGACAAGCACACCTGGCGGGCCGCGCCAACCAAGGACGCGCTTACGGTGCGTTACGAAGTGTATGCATGGGATTTGTCGGTGCGCGCGGCGCACCTCGACCAGACCCACGGCTTTTTCAACGGCACCAGCGTGTTTTTGCGGGTGCTGGGGCACGAGGGTTCGCCGCACCAGGTGGACATCGAACGGCCGAACGACGCGGCCGCCAAGACCTGGCGCGTGGCCACCTCGCTGCCGGAGCTCGGCGCCAAGCGCTACGGCTTTGGCAGCTATCTCGCGGCCGACTACGATGAGCTGATCGACCACCCGGTCGAGATGGGCGACTTCGCGCTCGCCAGCTTCAAGGCGCACGGCGTCGCGCACGACATCGTGATCTCCGGACGCGTGCCCAATCTCGACATGGCGCGCCTGCAGGCCGACCTGAAGGCGATCTGCGAAACCCAGATCGCGTTCTTCGAACCAAAGACAAAACGCGCGCCGATGGAGCGCTATGTATTCCTCACGCTGGCCGTGGGCGACGGCTACGGCGGACTCGAACACCGCGCCTCGACCGCGCTCATTTGCGCCCGCGCCGACCTGCCGAGCACCGCCGCGCCCAAAACGCGCGAGGTCGGCGAAGGCTACCTCAAGTTCCTCGGGCTGTGCAGCCATGAGTATTTCCACACCTGGAATGTGAAGCGCATCAAGCCGGCCGCCTTCGCCCCCTACGACCTGCAGGCCGAGACCTACACGCCGCTGCTTTGGCTGTTCGAGGGCTTCACCAGCTATTACGACGACCTGATGCTGGTACGCAGCGGGATCATCAACGAAGAGGCTTACCTGAAGCTGGTCGGCAAGACCATCGGCAGCGTGTTGCGCGGCAGCGGGCGCGGCAAGCAGAGCGTGGCCGATTCGAGCTTCGACGCCTGGGGCAAATACTACCGCCAGGACGAAAACGCGCCGAACGCGATCATCAGCTACTACACCAAGGGTTCGCTGATCGCGCTCGCGTTCGACCTCACCATCCGCGCCAAAACCGGCGGCAAAAAATCGCTCGACGACGTCATGCGCGCGCTTTGGCAGCGCTATGGCCGCGATTTCTATCCAACTGTCGGGCGCGGCGTGACCGAGGCCGAAGTCGAAGCACTGTTCGACGAAGTCAGCGGGCTCAAACTCAAGTCGCTGTTCGAGCGCTTTGTGCGCGGGACCGAGGACCTGCCCTTGGCCAAGCTGTACGCGCCGTTCGGCGTCAAGCTGGTCGACACGCGCAAGAGCGCCAAGCCGTCGTTCGATGTCGGCATCGGTCGCGATGGCAGCGATTGCAAGCTGGCGCAGGTGCACGAAGGCGGCGCCGCGCACAGTGCAGGCATGTCGGCCGGCGATGTCCTGGTTGCGTTCGACGGTTTGCGCGTCGCGGGCAGCCCGGGGAGTCTGGACGCGATGCTGGCGCGCTACCGCGTCGGCGACACGGTTGTGGTGCACGCGTTCCGGCGCGATGAACTCATGACTTTCAGCGTCAAGCTGCAGGGCGACCGGGTGCCGGGCATCACCTTGTCGCTCACGGACAGCGCGACCAAACCGGCCAGATCGCCCAAGCCGGTGCGCCCCAGCGCGTAATCGGAACTAGCGTTTGAACAGGCGTTCGAGCTCGACGCCTGGATCGGGCGCGCGCATGAACACCTCGCCGACCAAAAACGCGTTGACGTTCGCCTCGCGCATGCGCTTGACGTCGTCGGGCACCATGATGCCCGACTCGGTCACCACCAGTTTTTCGGGAGGGATGCGCGGCAGCAGGTCGAGCGTGGTCTGGAGCGAGGTTTCGAAGGTGCGCAGGTTGCGGTTGTTGATGCCGACCAGCGGCGTGCGCAGTTTGAGGGCGGCCGTCAGTTCGTCGCCGTCGTGCACCTCGACCAGCACATCCATGCCCAATTCGAGCGCGCAGGCCTCGAGTTCGGCCATCAGGCCGTGGTCGAGCGCGGAGACGATCAGCAGGATCGCGTCGGCGCCCATCGCGCGCGCCTCGTAGACCTGGTACAGGTCGATCATGAAGTCCTTGCGCAGCACGGGGATCTGGCAGGCGGCGCGCGCCGCCTTCAGATAGGCCGCATCGCCCTGGAAGAAGTTGACGTCGGTGAGCACCGAGAGGCAGGCCGCGCCATGGGCCGCATAGCTGGCGGCGATCTCGGCGGGCCTGAAATCGGCGCGCAGCACACCCTTCGAAGGCGAGGCCTTTTTGACTTCGGCGATCACGCCGGCGTTGCCGGCGGCGATTTGCCGGCGCAGGCCCGCCTCGAAACCGCGCAGCGCGGCGCGCGCTTCGGCGTCGGCTTCGACCTCGCGCCGCAGGCTGTTGAGATCGCGATGCTTCTTGGCGGCGGCCACCTCGTCGGCTTTGACGGCGAGGATCTGGTTCAGGATGTCGGACATAATGGGAATCGGTGTTGGGGATCAGTGTTGTTTCGACAGGGCGAGTTTAATGCCGAGCCAGATGAACAGGCCGCCGGTGACCCTGTTAAGCCAGAGCGCCACCAGCGGACTTACTTTGAGGCGGGCGCTCGCGAACGCGGTGAATAGCGCCAATGCGGTGCACCACAACATGCCGTTGATATTAAAAATCACGCCAAGAACGATGAACGCGAGCGCCTTGTCGGGCGCGCCGGCGTCGATAAACTGGGGCACGAACGCGAGGAAGAACAAGGCCACCTTCGGGTTGAGGACATTGGTCAGGAAGCCTTGCGCATAGATTTTCCGGTATGGCAGCGCGGGCACCGCCGGCGCCGTTTCGGTTCCGCTCTTTTTGCTGCGCAACAGGCCGATGGCCATGTACAGGATGTAGGCCGCCCCGATGTATTTGATGACCGTGAACGCGGTGGCGGAGGTCGCGAGGATGGCCGACATGCCGAGGGCGGCGGCCAGCACATGGACCATCGTGCCGCTGCCGATGCCCAGCGCCGCGGCGCAGCCCGCGCGCCAGCCCTGGGTCGCGCTGCGCGCCATGATCAGCAGCGAATCGGGGCCCGGCATGATGTTGAGCAGCAGGCCCGAAACGACGAACAGGGCCAGGTCGTGGATGCCGAGCATGGCCTAGCTGGCGCCGAGTTGCTGGGTCACCTGCACGAACTGATCGAGCTTGGCGCGCGCGGCGCCCGATTCGATCGCGGCGCGCGCTTTGGCGAGGCCGTCGGGGATCGAGGAGGCCACGCCGGCGGCGTACAGCGCGGTGCCCGCATTGAGCGCGACGATGTCGTAGGGCGCGCCGGGTGCGCCGCCGAGCGCGTCCATCATCATGGCCTTCGAGGCGGCGGCGTCGGCCACTTTGAGGTTGCGGCTGGCGATCATCTGCATGCCGAAGTCCTCGGGATGGATGTCGTATTCGCGGATTTCTCCGTTGACCAATTCGCCGACCATGGTGGCCGCGCCGAGCGAGACTTCGTCCATGTTGTCGCGCCCGTAGACGACCATCGCATGCTGCGCGCCGAGGCGCTGCAGCACGCGCACCTGGATGCCGACAAGGTCCTGGTGGAACACGCCCATCAGGATATTCGGGGCGCCGGCCGGATTGGTCAGCGGGCCGAGGATATTAAAAATCGTGCGCACCCCGAGCTCGCGCCGCACCGGGGCCGCATGCTTCATGGCCGCGTGGTGGTTGGGCGCGAACATGAAGCCGATGCCGCTTTGCGCGATCGACTGCGCGATCTGCTCGGGCTTGAGGTTGATGTTGGCGCCGAGCGATTCGAGCACGTCGGCGCTGCCCGACGAGGACGACACGCTGCGCCCGCCGTGCTTGGCCACGCGCGCGCCGGCGGCGGCGGCGACGAACATCGAGGCGGTCGAGATATTGAAGGTGTGTGCGCCGTCGCCGCCGGTGCCGACGATGTCGAGCAGGTTGGTGGTGTCGGCCATCGGCACCTTGGTCGAGAATTCGCGCATCACCTGTGCGGCGGCGGCGATCTCGCCGATGGTCTCTTTCTTGACGCGCAGGCCGAGCGTGAGCGCGGCGATCATGGTCGGCGACATTTCGCCCGACATGATCAGGCGGAACAGGTGCAGCATCTCGTCGTGGAAAATTTCGCGGTGTTCGATACAGCGCAGCAGGGCTTCTTGTGGGGTGATCGGCATGACGTTTCCTTGATGTCGTATGGACTTCAGCGTACGAGAAAATTCTTCAGCAATGCATGGCCGTGCTCGGACAGGATCGACTCGGGGTGGAACTGCACACCCTCGATATCGAAGTCCTTGTGCCGCACGCCCATGATCTCGCCGTCGTCGGTCCAGGCGGTCACTTCGAGGCAGGCCGGCAGCGACGCGCGTTCGATCGCCAGCGAGTGGTAGCGGATCACCGTGAACGGGCTAGGCAGCTCCTTGAACACGCCCACGCCGGTATGCGCGATCACCGAGGTTTTGCCGTGCATGACCTGCTTGGCGCGAATCACCTTGCCGCCGAACGCGGCGCCGATGGCCTGGTGGCCGAGGCACACGCCGAGGATCGGCAGCTTGCCTTTGAACTGCTGCAAAATGTCGATCGAGATGCCCGCTTCGAGCGGGGTTTTGGGGCCGGGCGAGATGCAGATGCGGTCGGGCGCCATAGCGCTGATCTCGTCGATCGTGATTTCGTCGTTGCGGTAGGTGCGCACTTCCTCGCCCAACTCGCCGAAGTACTGCACCAGGTTGTAGGTGAACGAGTCGTAGTTATCGATCATCAGCAGCATGTCAGAGCTCCCCATCCAGGCCGTCTTGCACTTGTTCGGCCGCGCGCAGCACGGCGCGCGCCTTGTTTTCGGTTTCTTGCCATTCCATCTCGGGAATCGAGTCGGCCACGATGCCGGCCGCGGCCTGCACGTACAGCATGCCGTCCTTGATCACGCCGGTGCGGATCGCGATCGCGACATCCATTTCGCCGCCGAACGAGAGGTAGCCGCAGGCGCCGCCGTAGATGCCGCGCTTGGTCAGTTCGAGTTCGTCGATGACCTCCATCGCGCGCACCTTGGGCGCGCCGGTCAGGGTGCCGGCCGGGAAGGTCGCGCGCAGCACGTCGAGGTTCGACATGCCTTGTTTGAGCTTGCCCTCGACGTTCGAGACGATGTGCTGCACGTGCGAGTATTTTTCGATCACGAGGCGGTCGGTCACCTTCACGCTGCCGATCTCGGAGATGCGTCCGAGGTCGTTGCGGGCGAGGTCGATCAGCATCACGTGCTCGGCGATTTCCTTGGGGTCGGCCAGCAGCTCGGCCGACAATTCGGCGTCGCGTTCGGGCGTGGCGCCGCGCGGACGGGTGCCGGCGATCGGGCGCAGCGTGACCTTCTTGCTGCCGTCGGGCGCGCTCTCGTTGCGCACCAAAATCTCGGGCGAGGCGCCGACGATCTGCATGTCGCCGAAATTGTAGTAATACATATACGGTGACGGGTTCAGCGAGCGCAGCGCGCGGTACAGCGTGAGCGGCGAGTCGACATACGGCTTGCGGATGCGCTGGCCGATCTGCACCTGCATCAGGTCGCCGGCCATCACGTATTCGTGGGCCCGCGCGACCGCCTTCAGGTAGTCTTGTTTGTCGAAGTCGCGGATCGCCTCGGTGCGCACCGAGCTCGAAGTGACCGGGGCGTCGACGCCGCGCCGCAGCATCATGCGCAGGTCCTTGAGGCGCTGGCGCGCCTTCGAGAACGCCTCCGGCTGCGCGGTGTCGGCGTACACGATCAGATAGAGTTTGCCCGACAGGTTGTCGATCACGGCCAGTTCCTCGGTCACCATCAGGTTGATGTCGGGCAGGCCGAGGTCGTCCTTGGGCATGCTGTGGGCGAGCCGGGTTTCGATGTGGCGCACGGTGTCGTAGCCGAAGTAGCCGGCCAGGCCGCCGCAAAAGCGCGGCAGGCCGGGGCGCAGCGCGACCTTGAAGCGGGCCTGGAACTGTTCGATGAAGTCGAGCGGGTTGCCCTCGTGCGTTTCGATGACCTTGCCGTCCTTGACGATCTCGGTGCGCTGTCCGAAGGTGCGCAGCACGGTCGTCGCGGGCAGCCCGATGAACGAGTAGCGGCCGAAGCGCTCGCCGCCGACCACCGATTCGAGCAGGAAGGTGTTCTTGCCGGCGTTCTGGGTCTGGGCCAGCTTGAGGTACAGGGTGAGCGGGGTTTCGAGGTCGGCGAAGGCTTCGGCGATCAGGGGAATGCGGTTGAAGCCTTCGGTGGCGAGCGATTTGAATTCGAGTTCGGTCATGCTTTTTCTCCAGGCCGCCAACGTGGGTGTGGCGGTGGGTTTCTAAAAACCTGCCGGCGCGCGTGCGCGTCCGGCAGCAATCGGGTGGGTTTACTTAGCCCAGGATTGCCAGCGTCGCCAAAGCCAGGCCTCAATCGAGCCGGTTTGCGTGACAGTGTGTTTTTGGATGAAAAACATGCGTGTGTAATTTCAGTTTGCTGTGGTGTTGTGCGAACTAATCAGGGTGGCCGCGTCTAGCAGCGTATTAACTATACCATCTGAATCGGTTTCGTGTATAGCCCGTCCATGGTTGTAACCGTAGGGCACCGTGAGCACGAAGCAGCCGGCCGCGCGCGCGGCCTCGGCGTCGTTCGAGGAGTCGCCGATGGCCACCACCTGGTCCGGCGCGAGCGCGAAATCGGCGCAGACCTGCAGCAGGGGCATCGGGTCCGGCTTTTTGCGGGGCAGGCATTCGCCGCCGTAGACGATCTCGAAATACTGCGCGAGGCCCTTTTTTTCGAGCAGCGGCGCGGCGAAGGCGAGCGGCTTGTTGGTCACGCAGGCGAGCCGCAGGCCGAGCGCGCGCATGGCCTCGAGGCCGGCGATCACGCCCGGGTACAGCACGCTGTGGTTGCCGTTGATGGCGAGGTAGTGGCGCTGGTACGACAGCATCGCCGCGGGGAAGTCCTGATCCACGCCGGCCGCGTCGAGGTCGAGCGCGAGCACGCCGCGGATCAGGTTCTCGGAGCCCTTGCCAACCATGTGCTTGATCTGCTCCGCGCTAATCGGGCCGAGGTTGAACTCGGCGCGCATGCCGTTGATCGCGACGTGGAAGTCGGGCACCGTGTCGAGCATGGTGCCATCGAGGTCGACGATGGCGGCGCGGATCGCCCGCTTACCGGCCCGCATGCGCGGCCACGGTTGCCAGTTCGGCGCGCATGGCGTCGATCACGGCCTTGTAGTCGGTCTTGCCGAAGATGGCGGAGCCGGCCACGAAGGTGTCGGCGCCCGCAGCGGCGGCGGCGGCGATGTTCTCGGTCTTGATGCCGCCGTCGACCTCGAGCATGATGTCGCGGCCCGAATCGTCGATCATGCGGCGCGCCAGCGCGATTTTTTTAAGCGCCTCGGGGATGAACGACTGGCCGCCGAAGCCCGGGTTGACCGACATGATCAGGATCATGTCGATCTTGTCCATCACGTGGTCGAGGAAGTGCAGCGGGGTGCCCGGGTTGAACACCAGGCCGGCCTTGCAGCCGTTGTCGCGGATCAGTTGCAGCGAGCGGTCGATGTGCTCGGACGCCTCGGGGTGGAAGGTGATGATGTTGGCGCCGGCCTTGGCGAAGTCCGGGATCAGGCGGTCGACCGGCTTGACCATCAGGTGCACGTCGATCGGCACCTGCACGTGCGGGCGGATCGCCTGGCACACCAGCGGACCGATCGTCAGGTTCGGGACGTAGTGGTTGTCCATGACGTCGAAGTGGATGATGTCGGCGCCGGCGGCGACGACGTTGCGCACCTCCTCGCCGAGGCGGGCGAAGTCGGCGGACAGGATGCTGGGGGCGATGCGGTAGGTGGTCATGGGGTGGCCGTGCGGTTGTGGGATGCGCTATTTTACGCTGCGCCCGGAAACTTATCGCGCCGGCCCCCAATCGGGCCTCCCATTGTATGATTGCATCGAAGGCGCGCCGGGGCGGGCGCTTATATGCACACCAGCAATTTTTATCGCTTTAACCGAGGACATCCCATGGAATACGCATTCGCCGTCAACGTCAAGACCCAGTACCTGCCCGAGCAGTCGGACCCCGAGCGCCCCTTGTTCGTGTTCAGCTACGCGATCACGATCAAAAACACGGGCACGGTGGCGGCGCAGCTCATCTCGCGCCACTGGGTCATCATCAACGGCAACAACCAGAGCGAGGAGGTGCGCGGCCTCGGGGTGGTCGGGCACCAGCCGCTGTTGCAGCCGGGCGAGCAGTTCGAATACACGAGCGGGACACAGATCACGACGCCGCAGGGCTCGATGTTTGGCGAGTTCTTCTGCGTGGCCGAGGACGGGCACCAGTTCGAAGCCAAAGTCCCCGAATTCATGCTCTCGCTGCCGCGCACCTTGCACTGAGCCAAGCGCGCGAAGGCGTCGGCGGGGGATTGTTCGCGGGCGATCCGGCCGGCAACGTCGCCCGCGCGCTGCATTCGCCTGGCCCTAGTCGCGGCCCGAAAACATCGTCCACCAGACGATGAACACCAGCAGTCCCAGCGCCACTGCCGCCTCTAACATCAATAGCCACATAGCGATCCCCATGTCATATACACGCCGCAGTTTACCCGTTTCGGCCGGCCTCGGCGCAATTGCCTGCGCCACGATGCTGCTGGCCGCCTGCAGCACGCCGGCGCCGCCGCGGCCGCCGCTCGTGATGCCGGCACCTGTGCTGGTGGTGTCCCCGCCCGTGGCCGTCACGCCGGCCGTGCCCGCGGTCGCGACGCCGGTGGTGCCCGAGGCCAAGCCGGCGCCCGCGCCGCTGTTCACGCCCGCCACCTTCGCGGCCCTGCCCGGTTGGCGGGGCGACGACTTGCGCGAGGCCTGGCCCGCGTTCATGGCCTCGTGCAGCGTGTTGGACAAGAAACCCGAGTGGGCCGCGCCGTGCTCCGCTGCGCGCGCGGTCGATGGCGCCAGCGACGCCTCGGTGCGCCAGTTCTTCGAGTCTAGTTTCGTGCCGCACCAGGTGCGCGCGGCCGACGGCGCCGACAGCGGCCTGGTCACGGGCTACTACGAGCCGCTGCTGCGTGGGGCGCGCAAACGCGGCGGCGTCTTCCAGACCCCCTTGTACGGCGTGCCCGACGATATGGTCACGGTCGAGCTGGCCGGGGTTTATCCGGCGCTTAAGACGATGCGCCTGCGCGGGCGCCTGGTCGGCAAGAAGGTGGTTCCGTACAGCACGCGCGCCGAGATCGCGCGCTCCGGCATCGCCGGCAAGGAGTTGCTGTGGGTCGACGATGCGGTCGAGGCCTTTTTCCTCGAGGTGCAGGGTTCGGGGCGGGTAGCGCTCGACGGCGGGCGCGAAACCGTGCGCGTCGCGTATGCCGACCAGAACGGCCATCCGTACAAGGCGATCGGCCGCTGGCTGGTGGAGCAGGGCGAGATGACGGCGGCGCAGGCGTCGGCACAAAGCATCAAGGCGTGGATCGCGGCCAATCCGGGGCGCCGCCAGGAATTGTTTAACGTTAATCCGAGCGCGGTGTTTTTCCGCGAGGAGCGCCTGCCCGATCCGCGCGTCGGTCCCAAGGGCGCGCTCGGCGTGCCGCTGACGCCGGCGCGCTCGATCGCGGTCGATCCGAGCTTTTTGCCGCTCGGCGCGCCGGTCTTTTTGTCGACCACGCAATCGAACAGCGAGTTGCCGATGCAGCGCCTGGTCATGGCGCAAGACACCGGTGGCGCGATCCGGGGCGAGGTGCGGGCCGATTTCTTCTTCGGCTTCGGCCATGATGCGTCCGAGAACGCGGGCCGCATGAAGCAGCGCGGCGCGCTTTGGGTGTTGCTGCCGAAACCCGTGGCGCCCTGATATTTTTATTAATATGTAAAGGCGCAAAACATGTGCCGGCGTGGGCGCAGGCGCTACAATCGGCCTTTTCGTTTCGCTGTTTTCGTCTAGCTCTTATTAAGGTACCCCATGGAATATTCAGACCTGCTGATCGAGACCCACGGCCGCGTCGCCGTGATTCGCTTGAACCGTCCCAAGGCGCTCAACGCCCTGAACGACAATATGATGAACGAACTGGGCGACGCACTGTATAAGTTCGACGCCGACCCGGCCATCGGTTGCATCATCCTAACGGGCAGCGAGAAAGCCTTCGCCGCCGGCGCCGATATCGCGGCGATGGCCAATTACGACTACGCCGACACCTTCGGCGGCAATTACATCGGCCGCAATTGGGAGCATATTCTCAATGTCCGCAAGCCGGTCATCGGCGCGGTATCGGGCTTTGTTCTTGGCGGCGGATGCGAGCTGGCGATGATGTGCGACTTCCTGATCGCCTCCGACACGACCAAATTCGGCCAGCCAGAAATCCGTGTCGGCGTCACGCCGGGCGCGGGCGGCACGCAGCGCCTGCCGCGCACGATCGGCAAATCAAAGGCGATGGACATGCTGCTGACCGCGCGCATGATCGACGCGGCCGAAGCCGAGCGCACCGGGCTGGTGTCGCGCGTTGTTCCCGCCGATAAGCTGATGGAGGAGGCGATCGCGGTCGGCACGACCATCGCGTCGATGTCGGTGACGGTGGCGATGGCGATCAAGGATAGCGTCAACCGCGCATTCGAGACCACGCTGACCGAAGGCGTGCGCTACGAGCGAAGGTATTTCCATGCCGCGTTCGGGACGCCGGCGCAAAAAGAAGGGATGTCGGCCTTCCTCGCGAAACGCGCGCCCAACTTCGACGGACTTTAATCCGCCCTCCGGCGGCGTGTCGGCTTGGCGCGCCGTCGCTTTGCGCATCAACGCCTCGAGTTCGCCGGAGGCTTTTATCAGGCGCAGCTCGTCGTCGATCAGCGCGCGCAATTGCTCGGCTTGGGGGAAACGCCGCGAAATCCCGAAGTAGCACGGATCCGGCCTCACGCCCGGCAAAGGGGCTTTCGCTTGATCTTCTCAGATCGAAACCATGCGCCACCCGTACAAGCGAGGCGAGAAGAATATTCTGCGATGTTTCAAATTGAAGCGGGCCAGCCCTTGTCAAAGCCCCGCTTGATTTGCTATAGTTCGCCTCCCGCTGAAACGGGGGCGCCTCAAACAAGGCGCAGCAGGAAAAAGAAGTTTGACGAACAATGCGAAATGCTGCATAATCTCACCTCTTCGCTGCTGACGAACACAACGCTTCGTCATCAAGCAGCAGGCAGGACCGAACAAGTTCTTTAAAAATTAACAGTCGATAAGTGTGGGCGTTTGATGAAGGTGCCAACAGAGCGTAAGCGATGTTGAATACTTAAATTATCAAATGTTCACAAGAAAGAAATATAGGCGCTACGAAA
>JAZKIN010000044.1:0-42742 GCA_040384885.1 Pseudomonadota bacterium
TGGCGCGGCACCTGGGAGTACGACGGCGGCGCCTTCATGAACCAGGCCAGCCACTACGTCGACCTGCTCGACTGGATCGTCGGCCCGGTCGAGAGCCTGCAGGCCTACACGGCCACGCTCGCGCGCGACATCGAGGTCGAGGACACGGGCGTGCTGAGCCTGCGCTGGCGCAACGGCGCGCTCGGCTCCATGAACGTGACCATGCTCACCTATCCGCGCAACCTCGAGGGCTCGATCACGATCCTCGGCGAAAAGGGCACGGTGCGCATCGGCGGCGTGGCCGTCAACGAGGTCGAGCGCTGGGACTTCGCCGAGCCAGACCCCGACGACATCCGCGTCAAGGAGGCGAGCTACGCGACCACCTCGGTGTACGGTTTCGGCCATCCGCTCTACTACGACAACGTGATCAAGGTGCTGCGCGGCGAGGCCGAGCCCGAAACGGACGGACGCGAGGGGCTCAAGTCGCTCGAGGTGCTGGTCGCCGCCTACATGTCGGCGCGCGACGGCAAGCGCGTCGCGCTGCCGCTGGAGTACTGAGCATGCGACGCGAGCACTCGCCCGGCGCCGGCCATGGCGCCATCGCAGCAAGCGACGGCCAGACAGCGAATGCCGGCGACGCACCATCGAACGCTGGCATCGCGCCGGCCGCGGGCATCGCATCGGCCGCGGGCTTGGCGCCGGCCGCGGGCATCGCATCGGCCGCGGGCATCGCATCGGCCGCGGGCCTTGCGCCGGCCGCGGGCACGGGCCCGGCCGCGGGCATCGCGTCGACCGCCGGTAAAGCGCCGGCCGCCGCCACGCGGACGCAGCCCGGCAGCGCCGCGCACGACGGGGCCAATCCCGGCGCCATCGTCGAACCGAGCGCCGTCGTCGACCCCGGCGCCGTGCTCGGCGCGGGCACGCGCGTCTGGCACTTCAGCCACGTGTGCGCCGGCGCGCGCGTGGGCGCGGCCTGCTCGCTGGGCCAGAACGTCTTCATCGGCAACGAGGTGCGCATCGGCGACCGCGTCAAAATCCAGAACAATGTGTCCGTCTACGACGCCGTGACGATCGAGGACGAAGTGTTCTGCGGCCCGAGCATGGTGTTTACCAATGTGCACAACCCGCGCGCGGCTTTGGTGCGCAAGGACCAGTACCGGCACACCCTGGTGCGGCGCGGCGCCACCATCGGCGCCAACGCGACCATCGTGTGCGGCGTCACGCTCGGATGCCACGCTTTCATCGGCGCCGGTGCCGTGGTGCTGCGCGACGTGCCCGACTTCGCCCTGATGGCCGGGGTGCCGGCGCGCCAGATCGGCTGGATCAGCCGCTTCGGCGAGCGGCTCGCGCTGCCGCTGGCCGGCGAGGCCGAGGCCACATGCCCGCACACGGGCGACCTGTACGCGCTGCGCGGCGGCGTGTGCACGCTGCTGCGCGCCGGCGAAGCCGACCTGCCCTCGCCCGCCCTGCCTCCCCAATAACGGAAACAACAGAAACGGACGCCGCCATGCAATTCATCGACCTCAAGGCCCAATACCTCGACCTGCGCGAGGCCATCAACGCGCGCATCCAGGGGGTGCTCGAACACGGCCAGTACATCATGGGGCCCGAGGTGGCCGAGCTCGAGGCCGCGCTGGCCGCCCATACCGGCGCGCGCCACTGCGTCACCGTGTCCTCGGGCACCGAAGCGCTGCTGATCTCGCTCATGGCGCTCGGCGTCAAGCCCGGCGACGAGGTCATCACGACCCCGTTCTCGTTCATCGCCACGGCCGAGGCGATCGTGCTGCTCGGGGCGCGCCCCGTGTTCGTCGACATCGACCCGTTCACCTGCAACCTCGACGCCGCGCTCGTCGAGGCGGCCATCACGCCGGCCACGCGCGCGATCATGCCGGTCTCGCTGTACGGCCAGCCGGCCGACATGGACGAGCTCAACGCGATCGCCGCACGCCACGGCCTGAGCGTCATCGAAGACGCGGCGCAAAGCTTCGGCGCGCGCTACCGCGGCAAGGCCAGCTGCAACCTGTCGGCGATCGGCTGCACCAGCTTCTTCCCCAGCAAGCCGCTCGGCTGCTACGGCGACGGCGGCGCCATTTTCACGAGCGACGACCAGCTGGCCGCGGCCATGCGCGAGATCCGTGTGCACGGCCAATCGCGCCGCTACGTGCACACGCGGGTCGGCGTGGGCGGGCGCATGGACACGCTGCAATGCGCGATCGTGCTGGCCAAGCTCGAGCGCTTCGGCTGGGAACTGGCGCAGCGCGCCAGGGCCGCCGAGCGCTACGACGCCCTGTTCGCGGGCCGCCTGCAGACGGTCGGGCGCCGCCCCGACCGCAGCAGCGTGTTCGCGCAGTACACGGTGGTGGTCGATGAGCGCGAACGGGTGGCCGCGCAACTGGCCGCCGCGGGCATCCCGACAGCGGTCCACTATCCGCTGCCGATGCACCTGCAGCCGGCCTACGCCCGTCTGTGCCGCGCGCACCCGTGCCCGCTGGCGCAGGCGATGGCGGCCAGGGTGCTCAGCCTGCCGATGGGCCCGCACCTCGACGCCGCCGACGCGCTCACCGTGGCCGAGACCCTGCTGGCCGCGTGCGCCGCGCCGCGGCGCGCGGCGGCCGGCGCATCGGCCGCCTTGGGCATGGCCGGCGCATCGGCCGCCTTGGGCATGGCCGGCGCATCAGTCGCCCCGGTTACGGCCGGCGCATCAGTCGCCCCGGTTACGGCCGGCCCATGCGCCGCCCCGGGCATGGCCGCCGCATCCGCCGCCCCGGTTACGGCCGGCGCATCGGCCGGCCCGGGCATGGCCGGCGCATCCGCAGCCCCGGGCGCGCCCGGCGCCGCCGCATGAGCGTGGCCGCCCCCGCCTACTGGCGCCACGTCGCGACGGTGCTGACCGGCTCGCTTGGAGCGCAGGCGCTGCCGCTGCTGGCCGCGCCGCTGATCACGCGCCTGTGCACGCCGGCCGAGATGGGCGCGTTCGGGGTCTGGTTCGGCCTGGTCGCGGTCACGGCGATCGGCGCCACCTTGCGCCTCGAGACCGCGATGATCCTCGACCACGACGCGCCGGCCCAGAAAACCTGCTTCGAGGTCGTGTTCTACAGCGCCACCGCGATCGCGCTGCTGGTCACGCTGTGCGCCATGCTCGCGCGCCTGGCCGGGGTGCCGCTGTTCCAGCAAATGTCCTGGCTCGGCCTGTTCACGATCGGGGCCGGCGCCTGGCTCACGGCGGCGATGCAAACCACGCTCGCGTATGCCACCTCGCGCAACGCCTTCGGCAAGGCCGCCAAGGCCAAGGTCTGGGGCGCGGCGACCATCGTGCTGGCGCAACTGGCGCTGCTGTTTTCGGGCCTGGGCGGAGTCGCGCTGCTCGCGGGGCAGTTGGTCGGCCTGGCCGGCGGCCTGCTCGCCGCGCGCGTGCTGCTGGCGCCGCCGCACTCGGCGCCGGGGTTCGTGCTCAACCCGGTGCAACGCGCCTACCTCGTCAGGCATCAAAAATTCTGGCGTTTCGCGCTGCCGTCGAACCTGCTCAACGGGCTGGTCGGGCAGTTGCCCCTGCTGTTGATCGGGGCGCGCCACGGCGTGCTAGCGGCCGGCCTGTTCGCGCTGACCCAGCGCGTGCTGGCGGCCCCGATCTCGCTGCTGGCCGCATCCGTGCTCGAGGTGTTCAAGCGCCAGTCGGTGCATGACTTCCAGACCCTGGGCAACTGCAAGGCGGCCTACCAGTACACCTTCAAGGCCCTGTTTTTGCTCGGCTTGGCGCCCTCGCTGGTGCTGCTGCTGTTCTCGCCCGTGCTGTTTGCCACCGTGTTCGGGCCGGCCTGGCGCGAAGCGGGCGAACTGGCGCAAATCCTCGCTCCCCTGTACTTCCTGAACTTCATCGCCAGTCCGCTGAGCTATGTGTTTTTTGTCGCCGGCAAGCAAAAAATCGAACTGCTCTGGCAATGCGCGCTGTTTGTGCTGACGGTCGCCGTGTTCGTCGCCCCCGGCACCTTGCGTCAGAGCGTGGCCCACTACGCGCTCGGCTATTCGCTGCTCTACCTCGTGTACCTGCGCATGTCGTGGCAATGTTCGCAAAACAAGATGGCGGCCGCATGAACGCGATGCCCGCAGCCGGCGCGCGCGCGCCCGGCACCTTGCGCTTCGAACAGATATGGGCCACGGCCGCGTTCACGCTGCTGTTTCCGGGTTTTTTCTTCTACCACACGCTGCTCGGACTCGGCCTGACGGGCGCCTTCCTTGGCGGGTTCTTCGCCATTGTCGCGCTCGTGTTCGCCCCGCCGCTGTGCTTCATCTACGGCTACAAGCTCAAGTTCGCGTCCAATTTCGTGCACAGGAGCGATGTGTTCTTCGGCCTGTTCCTGGCGTATTTCCTGGCCGTGGTGGTCGTCAACGCCAGTGCCGGCGCCAATCCGGCGATCGTCAGCAACCACCTGCTCGGCATCCTGTTCATGGTCATGCTGTTCATTATCTTCAGGACCGCCGATTTCGACGCCCCGCCGATCCGGCGCACGCTGCTCGCCTGCCTGCTCGCGATGTCGGCGGTGGTGTTCGCCTACGCGGTCGACGGCGTGTTCTACCTCGGCGCGCTCGGCGTCGCGCGCGACCCGCAAAGCCTGGCCACCTACCAGGGCTTCTCGCGCTCCTACCTGGTCACCTTCATGGTGCTGATCCCTTACACCCGCCTGCTGCGCTGGCGCGCGCTGTTGTACCTGCTCGCCGCGCCGACCTTGTTCCTCAATACCGCGCGCAGTGAATTCGTCGCCATGCTGTTCCTCGTCCCGATCATCGAACTTTATTATTCGAAATATAAAATCAGCGCGGTGCTGCTGTTTATTTTATTCCTGGTCGCCATTAATATAAATATCGAACAACTTTTATCCGCATTACCGAATAACCGCATGCTCGAATTATTTGACCTTTCTCAATCGAGCTCGGCGAACAAACGGCATCATTTGAATGTCATCGGCATGCAGACGATATCCGCCAATCCGATCTGGGGCGATTACGGCAGTTACGCACCGGGCCATTATGCCCACAATGTTTTCTCGGCATGGGTCGACCTCGGCATATTCGGATTTTTGTTTTTACTGTCCGCATTAATAATCCCGACCATCGGTTTGCTGCTCAAAGGGTATTTCCGCCAGCGGCCGTCGGGCGATTTCCTGCTGGTGTTCGGACTGGCCTGCAGCACGCTGCTGCTGTTGTTCACCTCGCATTACTTTACCGACATGATGATCGGCGCAACGCTCGGGGCTTATTCTAAATACAGGCTTGGAAGGACATATGTACCGGATAGCGCACCTGACTTCGGCCCACCCCCGCTACGACACCCGGATTTTCGTCAAACAATGTCGCAGCCTGGCGGCCCACGGGCATGAGGTCACGCTCGTGGTCGCCGACGACGAGGGCGATGCCGAACGCGACGGCGTGCGCATCGTCGATGTCGGGCGCCTGCGCGGGCGCGTCAACCGCATGCTCAGGACCACCCGCCGGGTGTTCGAGCAGGCCCTCGCGCTCGACGCCGAGGTCTACCACCTGCACGACCCCGAGCTCATCCCCACCGGGCTCAAACTCAAGCGCCTCGGCAAAAAAGTCATTTTCGACGCCCACGAGGACGTGCCGAGCCAGTTGCTGGCCAAGCCGTATCTGGGGCGCTGGTCGCGCCAGGTCGCCGCCAGCAGCTTCTCCGTGTTCGAGCGCTACGCCTGTTGCCGCTTCGACGGCATCGTCGCCGCCACGCCCTTCATCCGCGACAAATTCCTGCCCATCAACGCGTGCACGGTCGACATCAACAATTTCCCCGTGCTCGGCGAGTTCGACGCGGCCGCCCCCTGGGGCGCGAAGGCGGCCCAGGTCTGCTACGTGGGCAGCATCGCCGCGATCCGCGGCATCCGCGAACTGCTCGGCGCGTGCACGCTGCTGCGTTCGCCCACGCGGCTGGCGCTGGCCGGCGCCTTTTCGGAGTCGGCGCTCGAATCCGAAATGCACGCCCATCCCGGCTGGGTGCGCATCGACGCGCTCGGCCACCTGAACCGCGACGGCGTCGGCACCGTCATGGCCGCCTCGATCGCCGGCCTCGTCACACTGCATCCGGTGGTCAACTACCTCGACGCGCTGCCCGTCAAGATGTTCGAGTACATGGCCGCCGGCATCCCCGTGATCGCCTCCGATTTCCCGCTGTGGCGCAGCATCATCGAGCACAGCGACTGTGGCATTTGCGTCAACCCGGCCGACCCGCAGGCGATCGCGGCCGCCATCGATTATTTCGTCGCCAACCCGCGTGTCGCGCAGCGCATGGGCCAGAACGGTCGACTCGCCGTCACCGAAGAATATAACTGGCAATGTCAATCAAATAAATTGATCGCCTTTTATGACGCTCTCGAATCCAAGTGAATTTATGCGCCTGCTCCGGCTCGGCCTGCTAATCGCCAAACTGCCGCTGGCGCGCCTCCATTTCCGCAAGGAAGTGAATCCCGAACTTGTCGACAGCACCTACGTGAATTTCACCCGCCGGCACGCGCGCTTTAAAATAATAAGGAACAAAACGCTCGGCATCGCGCTGGTCGATTTGAGCAAATTCAAAACGCGCGAGATGTATCTCGATACAGTGAAACAACGCGATTACGGCGCCTTCCACGGAAAACGCGCCAAGGCGCGCGGATACACGCTTCGCGAAATAAACCGCAACGACTTTATCGACGAGATACACGCAATCAACACCTCGGCCGATATCCGGCAGGGCCGCCCGATGGACGAGACCTACCTGGTTAAAAAGACCGACTATCCCGAACAGGCCGGCTCCGTGTGCATCGGGGCCATCAACCGCGAAGGGCAACTCGTCGCTTATTGCAACTACCTGATTTTGGGTAATTTCGCATCGACCGACCAACTGCTTGGCTATAAAAACAACGACGGCGTCATGTACTACCTGCTGGTCGAGATCATTTGCCGCCTGATCGACGAGGGCGCGCTCGACTACTTCATGTACGACACCTACCTCGGGGCCCAGCCCGGCCTGCAGGACTTTAAACGACGGATCGGCTTCAAACCGCACCGTGCCCGCTACTCAATGCATTGAGATGGACTGACACGCACCGACACGGACCGCCATGAACCTCCTCCAACGCCCCTATGCCCTGCTCGTGCAAATCGCGCAATTGCCCGTCGCGCAGCTCGAATTCCACAAGCACATCAACCCGCAAAACATCGAGCCGGCCTTCCGCTATTTCACCAAGCGCCACCCGAAGTACAAAATCATCCGCAACAAGACCCTGGGCGCGGCCCTGATCGACCTCGGCCGGTTCGACTCGGGCGAGCAATATGTCGACTCGATCAAGGCCAAGAACCTCGGCGGCCACCATGCCAGGCGCGCCAAGGCGCGCGGCTACCGCTTCGTCGAGATCGACCGCAACGCCTACATCGACGACATCCACGCGATCAACACCTCGGTCGATTCGCGCCAGGGCCGTCCGATGGATGCGCAGTACCTCGAAAAAAAGCAGTGCTTCGACGCGATCGCGAACTTCCGCTACTACGGCGTGCTCGACAACGAGGGCCAGTTGCGCGCCTACTGCAATTACGGGCACTACGGCAATTTCGGCGCGTTCTCCCAACTCATGGGCTACCGCAACAACGACGGCGTCATGCACCTCATGATCGTCGAGATCATCTGCCGGCTGATCGACGAACGCCGCGTCAGCTACGTCATGTACGACACCTTCTTCGGGGCCCAGCCGGGCTTGCAGCAATTTAAAAAAATCCTCGGCTTCGCCCCCTACCGCGCCAAGTACACACTCCAATGAACACCGTGCTCAACCGCCTGTACAGCGATTACCTCATGCCTTCGCGGCTGGCCGGCTACGAGCGCCTGCTCGCGCGCGCGCACGAAGAAGGCTACCGCCAGTTGTCGGTGCGCGACTTCGGCGCCGGCATCGCCGGCGGCGCGGCCGCGCCCGGGCGCTGCCTGGTGCACCGGCACGACATCGACAGCGACCTGCGCACGGCCGCCAAAATGTTCGCGCTCGAGCAAAAGCACGGGGTCGCGGCGAGCTACTACTTCCGCCTGTCCACGCTCGACTTCGGCCTGATGCGCGAGATCGAGGCGGCCGGCAGCGAGGCCAGCTACCACTACGAGGAGGTCGCCGATTTCGCCAAAGAGCACCACCTGCACGACGCTAGCGAGGTGCGCCGGCGCCTGCCCGAGATCCGCGAACGCTTCCTCGAGAACTACAGCTGGATCGAAAGCCGGCTGGGCCGCCCGATGCCGACCGTGGCCAGCCATGGCGACTTCGTCAACCGCCGGCTCCAGGTGTTCAACCACGAGATCCTGGGCGACCACGCGCTGCGGGCGCGCTGCGGCATCGCCTGGGAGACCTACGACGCCGCGCTGCTGGGCCAGTTCGACGCCTACATCAGCGACCGCCCGCATCCCGTCTATTTCCACCCTTTCACGCCGCAGTCGGCGCTCGGGCGCCACGCGCGCATCTGCCTGCTGACCCATCCCGTGCAATGGGAAACCAACTGGCGCGAAAGCACGCGCTGCAATGTGCGCCGGCTGCGCGAACAACTGGCCTGGTGAGGCGCCCCATGAACATCCTGCTCATCAACCACTACGCCGGCTCGCTGCGCCACGGCATGGAGTACCGCCCGTATTACCTCGCGCGCGAATGGACCCGGCTCGGCCACCGGGTGCGCATCCTGGCCTCCGACCAGTCGCACATCCGGGCCGAGGCGCCGCGCCTGCTGGGCCGCGCGCGCCTCGACGAGACCATCGACGGCATCGAATACACCTGGTTCGCGACCCCCGCCTACAGCGGCAACGGCGTCGGCCGGGTGCGCAACATGGCCGCCTTCGTGCTGCGCCTGCTGCGCGAGGCGCGCGCGCTCGCGGCCGGCTTCGCGCCCGATCTCGTGATCGCCTCGAGCACCTACCCGGTCGACATCTGGCCGGCGCACCGCATCGCGCGCCTGGCCGGGGCGCGCCTGCTGTTCGAGGTGCACGACCTGTGGCCGCTGTCGCCGATGGAGCTGGGCGGCTTCTCCAGATGGCATCCGTTCATCATGCTGCTGCAGGCGGCCGAAAACTACGCCTGCCGCAACGCCGACGCGGTCGTGTCGATCCTGCCCAAGGTGCGCGCCCACCTCGAGGCGCACGGCATGGCCGCGCACAAGCTGCACATCGTGCCCAACGGGATCGATCCGGCCGAATGGCTGGCGCAGGCGCTCGCGCCGCGCCCGCCGTGCTGCGCGCAGATCGACGCGCTGCGCGCGCGCGGCCTGTTCGTGCTCGGCTACGCCGGCACGCACGGGGTCGCCAACGCGCTCGACACGCTGCTCGACGCCGCGCGCCTGATGCGCGGCGAGGCGCTCGCCTTCGTGCTCGTCGGCGGCGGCCCCGACAAGGCGCGCCTGCGGCAGCGCGCCGCCGCCGAGCAACTCGGCAACATCCATTTCTTCGACCCCGTCCCCAAGACCGAGGTGCCGGCGCTGTTGGCCACCTTCGACGCCGCCTACATCGGCTGGAAGCGCCAGCCGCTGTACCGCTTCGGCATCTCGCCCAACAAGCTGATCGACTACATGATGGCCGCGCGCCCCGTGCTGCACGCGGTCGAGGCGGGCAACGACCCGGTCGCCGAGGCCGGCTGCGGCCTGACGGTGGCGCCCGAGGACGCGCTCGCGCTTGCGCGCGGGGTGCGCGCGCTGGCGGCGCTGCCGGCGCCGGCGCGCGCGGCCATGGGCCAGCGCGGCAAGGCCTTCGTGCTCGCCAACCTGAGTTACAAGGTGCTCGGGCAACGCTTCCTGGAGGCCTCGCGATGACGCCCGCGCGCCCGGAGCGCCCGCCTTGCCGTCTGGTTGCAGGCGCGATCCCAGATTCAATGTGACATCCAAAGCCTCAATCAATTTCCCACCGACTTCGTGCTCCACCCTGCGCCTGAACGCGCAGCCACCAAGGAACCGCCATGGCCGCAGACATCGACACGCCGCAATCCGCCCCACAGCCCGTGGTCGCCGCAATCGTGACAGGCACAGCAAATGCAGCAGGTACCGCAGCAACAGCAGCGGCAACCGCAGCAACAGCAACAGCAACAGCACCAGCAGCAGCGGCACGGGGCGGCGCCCTCGCCGACGAGGTCCCATTCCTGCCGTTCGCCCTGCCCGACCTCGGCGACGAGGAAGTCGCCGAGGTGCTCGACTGCCTGCGCTCGGGCTGGATCACGACCGGCCCGCGCAGCAAGCGCTTCGAGGCCGATTTCGCCGCCTACCTCGGCGGCGGGCTCGAGGCCATCGCCGTCAACTCGGCCACGGCCGGACTGCACCTCGCGCTCGAGGCGCTCGGGATCGGCCCCGGCGACGAGGTCATCGTGCCGACCCTGACCTTCACGGCCACGGCCGAAGTGGTGCGCTACCTGGGCGCGCATCCGGTGCTCGTCGACATCGCCCCCGACACCCTCAACATCGACGTCGCCGCGGTCGCGGCCGCGATCACGGCGCGCACCAGGGCCATCATCCCGGTCCACTTCGCCGGCCTCGCCTGCGACATGGACCCGCTGCTGGCGCTGGCCGCGCAACACAAGCTGCATGTGGTCGAAGACGCCGCGCACGCCTTTCCCACCGTCTACAAAGGCGCGCTGGTGGGCACGCTCGCGAGCGCGATCACCGTGTTCAGCTTTTACGCCAACAAGACCATGACCACCGGCGAAGGCGGCATGGTCGTCACGCGCGACCCGCAGCTGGCCGCGCGCATCCGGCTCATGCGCCTGCACGGGATCAGCCAGGACGCGTTCGCGCGCTACGTCTCGCGCACCCCGGCCTGGTTCTACGAGGTCGTCGCGCCCGGCTTCAAGTACAACCTGACCGACATCGCCGCCGCGATCGGGATCCAGCAGTTGCGCAAGATCGACCGCTTCTTCGAACGCCGCCAGGCGCTCGCGCACAGCTATACAAGGGCGCTGGCGAACCTGCCGCTGCGCCTGCCCGCACCGGCCGGCCCGGGCGCGAGCCACGCCTGGCACCTGTACGTGGTGCGCGTTACGGCGCAGGCGCGGCTCGGGCGCGACGAGCTCATCGCAAAACTGTCCGAGCGCGGCATCGGCACCAGCGTCCACTTCATCCCGCTGCACCGGCACCCGTACTGGCGCGACAGCTACGCGCTCGCACCGGCCCAGTTTCCGGTGGCCGAGGCGAGCTACCAGGCGATGCTGACGCTGCCGCTCTACACCAAGATGGGCGACGCCGACCAGCAACGCGTGATCGACGCCATGCAGGCGCTGCTGTCATGAGCAAGCGCGCCTTCGACATCGCGTGCGCGCTGGCCGGCCTGCTGCTGCTCGCGCCGCTGCTGCTCGTCGCCGCGCTCGCGATCCGGCTCGACTCGCGCGGCCCAGTCATGTTCCGCCAGCAACGCGTGGGCCGCGGCGGCGCGCTGTTTTGCATCTTCAAGTTCCGCACCATGGCGCCGGACAGCGAGGGCGCCGGCCAGCTCACGGTCGGCCCCGACCGGCGCATCACGCGGGTCGGCACGTTCTTGCGCCACTACAAACTCGACGAACTGCCGCAACTGATCAACGTGCTGCGCGGCGAGATGAGCCTGGTCGGGCCGCGCCCCGAAGTGCCGCGCTACGTGGCCTGCTATCCGCCGGGCGTGCGCGCGATCGTGCTGTCGGTAGCGCCCGGCATCACCGACTGGGCCTCGATCCGCTACAAAGACGAGAACGCCATCCTCGGGCGCGCGCGCGACCCCGAGCAGGCATACCGCGAGATCATCCTGCCGGTCAAGCTTGACTACTACGTGCGCTACGTGCGCGAACGCACCTTCTGGACCGACCTGCGGATCATCGGCAGCACCTTGGCCGCGCTCGTACGCTAGCCGCGCCGCGACTTCTTCAACCTGGAGCCACCGTGAACTCGCATAGAATCGCCAAATTTACCCTGCTCAAGCAGACCCAGCTCGACCAGGACAGCATGCACAGCCTGCTCATTTCGCTGCTGCGCGGCCTGGCGGCATTGCAGGTGGCCGCCGCCCATCTGCGCGCCGAGATCTTCCCGAGTTTCAAAACGGTGGCCGACCCGACGCTTTGGTACCAGGCCTTGGCGCTGGCGACCGGCTTCGCGCACCAGGCCGTGGTGGTGTTCTTCCTCATCAGCGGCTGGCTCGTGGGAGGCAGCCTGCTCAACAAGATGGGCCAGCCCGACGCGCTCAAACTGTACGCGGTCGACCGCGTCACGCGGCTGTGGACCGTGCTGATCCCCACGTTCGGCCTGATCGTGCTGATCGGCATGGTCACCAACACGATCGACCCCGCGCGGCCCGATCTCGGATCGCGCGAGGCGTACTCGCTGCTCAGTTTTGCGGGCAACCTGTTCGGTTTGCAGACGATCGCCGTGCCCAATTTTGGCGGCAACTACGTGCTGTGGAGCCTCGCCAACGAAAGCTGGTACTACCTGATGTTCCCGCTGCTGGTCGTCGGGTTCACCAGCGGGCGCTGGGGCAAACGCGCGTTCGCGGCCGCCGCGTTCGCGCTGTCTGCCGCCGTCGTCACCTTTCCGATCCTGATCTACCTGGCGGTCTGGCTCATGGGTGCGGCGTTCTCGCGCATCAAGATCGACTGCTCCAACACGCTGCGTGTGCTCGTGTTCGCCGTGCTGGCCACGGTCTCGCTGTACTACAGGGTCAAGGGCAGCAACGACGACCTCGTGCCCGCCTCGTTCGTCCAAGACATGATCTTCAGCACCGTGTTCCTGTTGTTCCTGTCGAGCATGCAATTCAAACCCGGCGGCGCGACGCGCCTGTTCGCGCGCGCAAAGAAGTTTGCCAACTTCTTTTCCGAGTTCTCGTTCACGCTGTATGTGGTCCACGTGCCGCTGATCGGATTGCTGACCTACTACGGCCTCGCCTGGTACGGCACCAGGCGCCTCCTGCCCGCCGATGGAGCCAGCGCGCTGATCTACGCTGGCGTATTGGCCGGCATCGTCGCCTTCGCCTATCTGTTCTACCTTGCCTTCGAGGCCAACACGCCGCGCGTGCGCCGGCTGGTCAAGGCCCACCTGCTACAGGGCAAAACCAAGGGTGCGCCGGCCAGCTCGATGCCGGCCGGCTCCTGAGCGCGCGGCCCGGGCCGCGGCCATCCATGACGGCAAAAAAAAAGCCGGGCGACACGCTTGCGCGCCGCCCGGCCGGTTCCTGCTCACTTGCTGCTTGCTGCTTGCTGCTTTCCGCTTGCCGCTTGCTATCTGCGGCCTGCAGCCTGCTGCTCGCGGCCGACTAGTACTCGAACGCCCCGATATCGACGCCTGGGCTGGTCGAACGCAGCTTGCCGTCGAAGTCCGTGGCAGGCGCGTCGGTCAAAGTGCCCTTCGCGATCGCCGGCGAGATGCTGTTGAGGTGGAAGTTCGGCGTGCCGGTGCGGCTGTAGCTGACGAACTGCGGCGCCGCGCTGACGGTGCCGCTGTGGGTCAGGCCATTGCGCAGGCTGAAGTTGTAGCCCGAGTTCTGGAAGACCAGGTTGTTGCGGTAGGTGTTGCTGGTACCGGTTTTGCCCTGCTCCGAGATACCGTACACATTGTCGTACACGATGTTGTTGTGCACATAGGTGTAATTGGCGCCGCCCGTGGTGTAGTAAAAGTCACCGCCGCCGACAATGATGCCCGTGTGCGAGTTCGACACCGTGTTGTTGGTGATGACGACATTGGTCGCATCGTGCCACATGTGGATCGCGGCCTCGGCGACCCGGTACACGACATTGTTCTTCACGCTGCCCGAGGTGCTGATGTAGATGCCCTGGATGTAGCGGCAGCCGGCAGGGCCGATGTCGTGCACGAGGTTGCCGACCACATCGGTCTTGACGCCGCGGTAGTAGCTGTCGACACCGATCGCCGAACCGCCGGCGCTGGTGCAAGTGACGTTGGTGCCGATGTGGTGCACGCGGTTGTTCTTGATCATGCCGTAAGAACCGCCGGTGTAAATGCCGTGCAACCATTTAGTGCCGCTGGTGGCGGACGAGCCGTCGATGTCGAATCCGACGATGTCGATATAGTTGCCGCGGTTATCCCACGCGTAGCTGTTGCTTGAGCTTGCAGGGTGGACGATGCGCGCGCCCCACTTGACCGTCGAGACGAAGTAGATGCGGCCGGCGGCAGTGCCGTTGACCGTGGTCTTGAAACCACCCGTATAGTTGCCGGCCGCGACGTGGATCGTCGTGCTCGGCTGTGCGCCACTCGCGGCCCGTGTGATGGTCTTGAATGGTGCCGCCGCCGTGCCCGGATTGGTGTCCGAACCGGTTGGAGAGACGTAGCGGTGGTAGGTCGTGTTCGGAATCGGCGACGGTGCCGGGGCCGGTGCCGGTGCCGGTGCCGGTGCCGGTGCCGGTGCCGGTGCCGGGGCCGGTGCTGGCGCCGGAGCTGGGGCCGGTGCTGGCGCCGGAGCTGGCGCTGGCGCCGGAGCCGGAGCCGGTGCAGGTGCCGGTGCCGGAGCAGGCACCGGTGCCGGCGCGGTTCCCGTATGCTGGTAGGCGCCGATGTCGTAGCCGACCGTCGCATTGCGCGCAACACCGTCGAGGTCGCTTGCAGGCGCGTCCTGCGCCATCGCCTTGCCGACCGCCGGCGAGGTGTCGGCGATATGGTAGTTGCCGCCGCCCAGCTTCAGGTAGCTGATGAACTGCGGCTCGGCCACGACCGTGCCCACGGGCTGCAGGCCGTTGTTGAGCATGGTCGCGTAGCTGCCGTTCCGGTAAATCAGGTTGAAGCCGTACACATTGTGCGTGCCCGTCAGGCCCGATTCCTGCACGCCATGCTTCACGTTGTCGTAAAGGATGTTGTTGGTGACGCGGGTGTAATCGTTGGCCGTGGCGCTTTGATAGCCGTCGCCGCCGCTCACGAGCACGCCCGTGTAGGTGTTGAACACGGTGTTGTTGGACACGACCGCGCGGTTGGCGTCGCGCGCCAGGCGGATGCCGGCGTTGCTGATGTTATGGACCAGGTTGTTGCTGATCTTGCCGCCGGCGGAGTTGACGTAAATGCCGAGGAAGTAGGCGCAGCCGGCCGGCCCGACGTCATGCACGATATTGCCAAGGACGTCGTTGTGCGCGCCCTTGTAATAGCTGTCCGCGCCGATGCCGCCGCCGCCGCCCGCGCAGGTCACGGTCTTGGCGATATGGTGGACATAGTTGCCCCGGATGGCGCTGAAGGAACCTGCCGTGTAGATGCCGTTGACCCATTTTGTTCCGCTTTGTACGGCCGTGCCGTTCACTTCGAAATCGTCGATATCGACATAGCTGCCGCGGTTGTCCCACGCGCTCGCGCTCGTCGAGTTGGCCGGAGGCACGATCTTGGCGCCGCGCTTGGTCGTCGACACGTAGCGAATGCGGGCTTCGGCGGTGCCGCTGCTTAAAGTTTTGAATCCGCCAGCATAGGTGCCTGGCAATACCCTGATCGTGACGCCCGGTGTGGCCACTTGCGAGGCCTTCAGGATGGTTTTAAATGGCGCAAGCTGAGTGCCCGCATTGGTGTCCGAACCGGTGGCCGACACATAGATGTCGGACGGGGCCACGAGACCGTTGTAGGCAATGGCCGCATATTGCGGCGCCTGGTTTGCAGGCGTTGGCTGTGCGCTTGCTAGCGCGCTGCCGCCGCTACCCGATAACAATACTGCTACGCTACTGCACAACAACGCGCCAGCACGTTTTTCGGCTGCAAAATTGGCAAACTTAATCATGTATAGTTCCTCGCTCTTTCGGGGTGAATGAGCAAGGTTGGAGCCAAGAAAAATGATTAGGTTCAACATTTTTGAAAATAAATTTTCTTGGTGCATTAATGACTACGCTCAATTATGCACTTCGGAAATCTATTTTAGCGAGCTGAGCAATTTATTCCGGTTCACCTCCCGTTTAATAATACGTTTAGTTTAAAGCAAGCTAGTTGCCATATGGATCCGTTCAATCGCCACGGGTCCGGCCTGATAATCGCCCGATATACTCAAGCGGAATATCCGAGCTGCCGGTCCGCCCCATAACCATAGGGATAGCCGTAGCCGCCGAGGCGCAGCGCGAGGTCGTTGAACAGCAGGCCCTGCGGCGAAATGCCCGCATGGTTGAGCCGCTTGATCGATTCGTTGATCTGGCCCTCGGTCGTGACGCCGGCGCGCGCGACGATGAACACCGCGCCCGCGTGCACCCCGATGATGAGCGCGTCGGCCACGGCCAGCAGCGGCGCCGTGTCGACCAGCACGAGGTCGTAGTTGGCGCTGACCGTTTCGAGCAGGCTGCCCAGGTTCAGGTGCAGCAGCACCTCGGCCCGGTTTTGCGGCAGCGCGCCGGTCGGGATGAAGTCGAGGTTGTCGGCCACGCCGCGGTGGATGATGTGTTCGAGCGGCAGCATGCCGGCGATCGCCTTCGACAGGCCCTGCTCGCGGCTGACGCCGAAGTAGCGGTGCAGGTTGCCGTTGCGCAGGTCGGCGTCGATCAGCAGCACCCGCTTGCCGCTGGCGGCGATGACGGCGGCGAGGTTGGCCGACACGAACGACTTGCCAAGGCTGCCCGCGGGCCCGGTCAGCATCACGATGTTGTTCCTGAAGTGGGGCATCGCGTACTGCAGCGCCGCGCGGAAGCTGCGCAGGCTTTCGATCGCCACGTCCTCGGGTTCGACCAGCGCCAGCAGCGGCATGCGGCCCTCGCTGCGCTTGGCCTGGCGTACCAGCCGGTCCTGGTTGGCGCTATGCGGGATCGAGGCGTAGACCACGCGCACGCCCAGCATGCGCTCGATTTTTTCGGGATCGTCGATGCCCCCGCTCATGGCCTTGCGCGCGAACGCGAGCAAGGCGCCGAGGAACAAGCCCGACAGCGCGGCGAGCACGACGATGAGCGGACGGTTCGGCTTGAGCGGCAACTCGGGCGCCATCGGCGCGTCGATCAGGCGCACATTGCTCACGCGTCCGACCGAGATCAGGCGCAGTTGCTGCGCGGTGGTCGACAAGGCCGTATACAGGTCGGTGTTGACCTTGATCTCGCGCGTCAGGCGCGCCTCGTCCTGCTCGAGAACGGGCAAGGCCTTGATGCGCCGCGCCACATCCTCGATGTCGGCCTCGGCCTCGAGGCGTTGCCGGTTCACACCCTGGACGATCGGATGGTCGTTGGTGAAATGGGCCAGCAGCTCGCTCTTTTTCTGGATCAGCTCGATGCGCCGGGTGCGCGCCTCGGCCGCCTGCTGCAGGCTGATGCGGGCCTCCTCGCGCAGGTCGATCGTGCTGTGGGTGTTGCGGAACTGGTTGTATTTCTCTTCGGACTGGTCGAGCTTGTGCTTGAGTATCGGCAGTTGCTGGTTCAGGAAGGCGAGCGATTTCTCGGCCTCCTCGGTCTTGCGCGCGAGGTTCTGGCGCATGTATTCGCGTCCGATCTCGGCCAGCACCTTGTTGACGCGCTGCGCGTTCGGGCCCTGCAGCTTGACTTCGATGACGCCCGACTGTTTGCCCTGCTCCGAGATCAGCATGCCCTTTTGGATCGCCTCGATCGCGCCGAGGCGCGAGGTGCGGCGCAGGTAGAACTGGGCGCCCTCCCTGGCGGCGAGGCGGTCGACCTGCAATTCGACATCGCCGGCGCGGGTGCTCGCGCGCAGCGGCACGCCGACCTTGCCGTCGAGCTTGAAGCGGCCGCTGCTGTCGGTCACGCGGTAGCCGTCCTTGCCCAGCGCGGTGATCAGGAACACGCGGTTGTGCCAGGCTTCGGGCACTTCGAAGATCGAGACGTCGGCGCGCTCGGCCCCCCACACATAGCCGAAGTGGCCAAAGATGCCGGGCGTCGACAGGCGCGCCGTGCCGCGCCCGGCGAACCAGAAGCCGACGATCGGGAAATACTTGGGCTGCACGTCGATATACAGGCGCAGGTTGTCGACCGCGTGCGAGATGACCATGCGCGAGCGCAGCAGTTCGATTTCGGCGATCGCCGCCTTTTTGGTTTCGAACAGCGAGGACGCCTCGCTCAGGATGTTCTTGGACGCGTTCGGGCTCTCCTCCTCGACGTGGATCACCATATTGGCCTGGTACACGGGCTGGGCCACGAGCGCATAGACCAGCGCGAGCAGCGTGACGAACACGGTCACGGAGGCGATCAGCCAGCGGTTCTCGAGCAGGATGTTGAACCACGCCTTGAGGTCGATCTCGTGCGCGCCCGGCGCCTGCTCGGGCGCGCGCGGTTCGATCAGGTGGCCCGACACGGGCAGCCCATGCGGCAGGTGGGCGACGGGAAGCTGGTTGGCGCGCTGGTTCATGACGGTGTGGCTCCAGTTGACACCGCGGCCGCCGGGGCGGGGCGCGGATAGCGCGCGCGGACCCCGCAGGACCCGCCGCGCCGCTGTTTGCAGGAATAGCTTGAATGCAATCGGCTTATATAAAAGGGCTTGAAGACAAGGGCTTTAAGGCAAGGGTTTGAAGACAAGGGCCGGCAGAAAATAGCCGGCGGCCCGACGGCGCGCCCTACGGCCGCGCGACCCCGACCGCCGAGGTCAAGGCGCCCGGGAACAACATGCTCAGGCCGCGGTGCCAGTTGGCCAGCGGCGAGGCCGCCACGTAGACGAGGTCGCGCGGGTAGAGCTCGAACTGCTCGGCCATGGCGAGCGCGCCGGGCCGGCGCGCGTCGAGCTGGTAGACGCGCACGCCGTCGGGCCGCTTGCGCACGATGTAGACCTGGCGCGCGTCGCCAGTGAGCGGGCTGATGCCGCCCGATTCGCCGAGCGCCTCGTTGAGCGTGAGGCGCCCGTTGTGCATGGTCAGCGCCTTCGGCGTGACCACCTCGCCCGAGACGAACACCTTGCCCTCGTCGCGCGAGTGGACGCGCACGACGTCGCCGTGCAGCAGCATGATGTTGCCGGGGCTGACGCGCTTTTGCACCAGCTCGCGCATGTCGATCATGTAGCGCTGGTCGCCGCGGTCGAGCGCGATCTGGCTCTGGTCGGCCGTCGGCAGCAGGCCGCCGGCGCGGTTGATCGCCTCGAGCAGGGTCATGGGGATGTCGTTGATCGCCTGCAGGCCCGGCGTCTTGACCTCGCCGTCGACATAGATGCGCTTGCTGCGGTAGGCCTGCACGCGCAAGGTCACCTTGGGCTGGTTGATGTATTTCGCCAGCTTGCTCGCGAGCAGGCGGCGCGCCTGCTCCTCGGTCAGGCCGGCCAGTTTGACCTCGCCGGCGAACGGGAACTGCACGCGCCCTTCGTAGTCGACCACGAAGCCGGCGGCCGGCAAGCCGGCCACGCCGGGCTGGGCCAGCGCCTCGCCGGTCGCCGGCGGCGCGACCGCGCCGGCGAGCTCGGGATGGTCCCAGACCACGATCGAGAGCACGTCGCCGCTGTCGATCGTGTAGGGCGGCGGATTGGGCATGACGAGGTGGCCGATGTTCTGCTCGGAGCGCTGCGCGCGCTGGTTTTTTTCAATCCGGATCAGCTCGTCGGTGATGAGTTGCGTGGGCGGACCCGCCACGGCGGGCGCGCTGGCCGAGATGTCGACCGCACCCATCGGATTGCCCGAGGCGCAGGCGGCCAGGGCCAGCGCGGCGGCCAGCGCGCACCAGCGGCGCGGCACATGCGCGGTGCCCGCCGTGTTTGCAGTTGGAAGTTTCATGGATTCTACCCGGTTCAAACAGATCGTCGCAACGTCCAGCGAAGGGGCGTGTTACGACCCTCCAAAGGCTGCCTGATCAGGGTAGTTGAGCCCACCGGGCCCGGGTTTGGCTCACATCAAACGGGTCTGCGCCGCGACCCGGCAGGGCACAAGCGCATGCCGAGGTCGCATTGCGGACCGGCACGATTCGCCGCCGATTAAATCGGAGTGGAAACTTGTTTAACGCACTTCCTCGATCAGCGTGAGCGTCTCGTCGAAGCGCCAGATGCGGCGCACTTCGATCACGTCGTAGCGACTGGAAATGTTGGTCGGAAAAGCCGAGTAGCGCGCGTTCACGCGCACGATGCGCATGACGGCCTCGTCCATGTCGCTGCGCCCGGTCGAGCGCACCAGCGTGATGTCCTCGACGCTGCCGTCGCTGCGGATCGCCACGCTCACAAGCGCCTCGCCGCTGACCGGGTTTTGCGAGGACTGCCGGTAGTTGAGGGCGCCGTTGCGTTCGATCTTGTGGCGCCAGCTTTCGGCGTACATGCGCAGCGGCACGTCGCGTTCGCCGGCGCCGACGTAGGCGCGACGGTTGCCGCGCTCGTCGTTGCCGCCGGCGCGCGGCGGCGCGCCCGTCAGTATGTCGAGTCCGCGCGGGAGCTGGCGCGCGCGGTTGGCCGCGGCGCTGCTGAACATGTCGTTGGGCACCACCGCCTTGTTGCCCGACCCTGCGGGACTGCCCAGCGGGCCATCGCTGGCGGAACGCCCGGTGCCGCGGGCGTCGGCCGCGGCGCGCTCCTGCGCGGCGAGCTGGTCGGCCCTTTGCCCGGCCGCCTGCTCGGCCGCTCTTTGCGCGGCTTGTTGCGCGGCTTGTTGCGCGGCTTGTTGTTGCGCCGCCTGTTGCTGGGCCGCCTGTTGTTGCGCGGCCTGTTCGGCCGCACGCGCCGCTTGCTCGGCCGCTTGCGCCAATTTTTGCGCGGCCTCCTGCTGTGCGAGTTTCTGCGCAGCCTCTTGCGCCGCTTTCTGTTCGGCCAGTTTCTGGGTGGCCAGCTGATCGGCCCTTTGCCGCGCCGCCAAGTCGTCGGCCTGCTGTTTTGCCGCCAGCGCCTCGCGTTGTTGGCGCAGGGTGGCCTGGCGCGCCTCTTCGTCCGACGCCAGCTTGCGCGCTTCGGCCGCGAGCGCGAGCTGGCGCTCCTTGCGTTGCTCCTCCTCGCGCTTTTGCTGCTCCGCCCGCACCCGCACGGTCGTCTCCTGGCGCGTCCGCTCGGCCTGCAGTTCGGCGATTTGCTTTTCGGCGATTTGTTTTTCGGCGAGCTGCTTTTCGGCGATTTGCTTTTCCGCGAGCTGCTTCTCGGCCGCCTGCTGTTGCTGCAACTGGGCCGCCGCCACGCGCGCGGCCTGCTCGGCCAGCTTGGTGTTGGCGTCGGCACGCTCGGCGGCGGCCTGCCGCTCGCGCGCGTCGAGCGCCTCTTTCTCGCGTTGGGCCTGCGCAGCGGCGAGCTGTTGCGCGCGCTGCGCGTCGGCCGCCCTCGCCTCGCGCAGCTTGCGCTCCTCTTCCTCGCGCAACTTCGCTTGCGCCAGGTCTTCGGCGCGCGCCGCTTCGGCCCGCTCCTGCTCGTCGGCGACGGCGCTGGTCGAATCGGTGCCCTCGTCGGTGCCAAGCTGCGCATCCTGCGAATCGATCGATTTTTCGAGCGCCTCCTCCGGCTGCGCCACGGGCACCACGAAATTATCGTTGACCACGACGTCCTGGGCGATCACGCGGGTCGTCGGATCGACCAGTTCGTCGGCCTGCAACGGCGTGCTGATGCGTTTCGACTGGCGCGGTTTTTTCTTGCGCGCGGGCGGTCGCGGCGGCGGCGCCGGGACCGGTTCCGCTTGCACCACCGGATCGACCAGGGTCATCCCGGATGCGACGGGAACGACCGGCGCGGGCAAGGGCGCGGGCGGCGGCACTGGAGGCACCGGCGGCACCGGCGGCAATGGCGGCAACGGCTCGGGCGGCACCGGCACGGGCGCCACGGCCGGATCCGGCGGCGTGGCCACGTTCGCGATGCTGATGGTCACGGGCGGACTCGGGTCGGGCACGCCCAGGGCGGGAATACCAAACTGCAATATCAACAGGAAACCGTGGAACAGCAGCGACAACAGGATGGCCCCGACCAAACGTCGGTTGACGTGGTCGGGCGACGGCGCGGGTTGCGGTACGTTAGCAATGCTCATGCAGCTTGGCGGATTCCGATGACTTTCGCCACGGCAAGGTGGCGAGTTGAATGGGCGTCAGCATATCGTGTTCTCAGCCGCAAAGCGAGCACGATGGGCAGCGCGGCGGCGCCCCGGGCAAAATGCCGTAAGATCCGGGCATGGATAATCTGAGCCACTCCGTCTCCGGTCTTGCAGCCGGGGAACTGATCCACCTGAGCCTGCCGGAGGAAAGCGACCCGGCCCTGCAGCGCGTGCGGCGCCGCCTGCTGCTGTTTTCCGCCTGGGCGGCGAGCAACTTCCCCGACCTCGATCTCGTATTGACGCCGCTGCTGCCCGCGCCGCTCGGCTACCTGCTGCACCACCGCGGCCACACGCACACACTGCTCTATGCCGTGCCGCAAGCGCTGTTGCTGTGCGCGCTCATCTGGCTGTGCTGGCCCGCCGCCCGCCGCCTGCTGGGCCACAGCGCGGGCGCGCGCACCGGCTTGCTGCTTTGCGTGGGCGCCGGCTTCGCGCTGCACATGTTGATGGACTCGCTCAACTCCTACGGCATCCATCCGTTCCACCCCTTCGATTCGCGCTGGTTCTACGGCGACATGGTGTTCATCATCGAGCCCCTGTTCTGGATCGCGTTCGGGGTGCCGCTCGCGCTGCGCCTGCAAAACCGCTTCGTGAAGTTCGGCTTGCTGTCGTTCCTGATCGGCGCGCCGCTGCTGTTCGCCAGCCGCGGTTTCCTGCATCCGGCCTCGCTCGGCGTGCTGCTGCTCGCCGCCGGCGCGATGGCATGGTTCGCGCAGCGCAGCCAGGCTCGCGGGCGCGCGGTGCTGGCCGGCGCCTTCGCGTCCACGCTGGCATTTGTCGCGCTCCAAGGGGGCGCTTCGGGCGAGGCGAAACGGCAGCTCGCGCAGGCGCTGCAGGCGGGCGACCGCGCCAGCCGTGTCGTCGATGCGGCCTTGTCGGCGTTTCCGAGCAATCCATTGTGTTGGCGCTTCGCCTCGATCCAGAGCAACGAGGCGGCCGGCAGCTACACGCTCAGCGAGGGCGTGCTGAGCATCGCGCCGGGCCTGCTGCCGGCGGCCGCCTGCCCCGGCGGCTTCGGCCGCGCGCCCCTGGGCCGCGACGCCGGCGCGGCGATCGCCTTTGCCGGACACGAACAAGGCTCGATGCACGCGCTGCGCGCACTCCAAAGCACGAATTGCCATGCAGACGCGTGGCTGCGCTTCGCGCGCATGCCGCGCATCGAAGACGGCGCCGCATGGGACACGCGCTTCGGCGCGGGGGGCGACGGCAATTTTTCGACCATACGATTTGCCGCCTTTAAAGACCAGCCCTGCCCGCGCGGGGTGCCAGGGTGGGAGCACCCGCGCGCCGACCTGCTCGCGAAGCCCCCTAAGTCGGCGCCCTGAACGGCGGCGCCGGCAACATCAGGCGGCCTGGATTTCCTCGTACAAGGCCAGCAGCTCCAGGCTCAGCTTGTGGCGCGCCTCGAGGTGGATCATCGGCAGGTTGCGGTCGTGCGACTCGCGGATCCGGATCGAACTCGACAGCTTGTTGGCCAGCACCGGCAAGCCCTCTTCGATGAGCTCGTCGACGAGGCGCTGCGGCAGGTTCGCGCGCGGCTGGAACTGGTTGACCACGATCCCCTCGATCTCGAGCGCTGGGTTGTGGTCGGCCTTAATCTCGGCAATATTGTTCATCACTGTATACAGAGCCTGGCGCGAGAAATCGTCGCAGTCGAATGGAATCAGGCAACGGTCGGCCGCGATCAGCGCCGACTGCGTGAAGAAATTATAGGCCGGCGGCGTGTCGACGAAGATTTCGTCGAAGTCGTCCGACAGCTCGTTGAGCGTGTCGCGCAGCTTGTAGATCTTGTGGCGCGATTCTAGCTTCGATTGCAGCTCGCCGATCTCGGGATGGGCCACCATGATCGACAGGTTCTCGAACGGCGTCGCGTGCACATAGCTCGACGCCGGCTTGGCGAAAATGGCGAAGCTGAGCATCTGCTCGAAATACGCCGCCATGGTCGGCGCGACTTCGGCGGCCTGCGCGCCGAGCAGGTAGCGGCTCGAATTGCACTGCGGGTCGAGGTCGATCAGCAGGGTGCGCTTGCCCTGCCGGGCGGCGATGGCGGCAAGGTTGACGGCGATGGTCGATTTTCCGACGCCGCCTTTTTGGTTGAAGATCACGCGTTTCATGGCATTCCGGGGGAGTTGGCAGATAAGCCACTATAGCAGAATGCTGCGACGCAACAAGAAAAGCAGGTGCTTGCTTGCCTGCTTTCAGGCAGGCACCGCCGCCGGGACCACCTTTGGCGACCCGCGCTGTCCGTTGAGCAAGACCCCGATGAAGGTGTTGCGCACGAAGAAATGATAGCTGCCAAGGCAGGCGAGCGTCGTCAGCACGATGTTGATACCCATCTTCGCGAGCGCGCCCAGCGGTGCGTTGTACAAGAGCACGCCGAAGCCGATGGTCCCGACCATGTGCACCATGAACACCCAATACGAGCTTTCCGACAGATAAAGCAGCACGCGGTTCTGCCGCGGCAGATAGCGCAGGAACAGGCCGATCATGCCCATACTGAGCAGCCAGCCCGCCAGGTTGTAGATGAAGGCCATCAGCGCGTTCATATATGGAATGCGCAGCGGATCGAGCGCGAAGATCTTAAACAGATTCAGCGCGAACAGGAACACGAGCCCGCCCGCCCCCAGATACCACCAGCAGCGCGCCGAATAATGGGGCAACAGTGTTGCCTGATGGCGGTACAGGGTCCATCCGAACACGAAGAACATTCCGTTGTGGACCAGTTCGGGCAGGTTCGGGACGAACGAGCCGTCGAGCGCAAGCATGCCGGCCGGGTAGGCCGAGCCGATGATCGCCAGCGGCACCGTGAGCACGATGGCCCCCCACCAACTGCGCGCCGAAGCATGCATGACGGCATCGAAGGCGCGTTTGAACCAGCCCGGCACGCGGTGCGCGAGGCGGCAAACCAGCGCGCTGAGCAGGCAAAACATGAACAGGTAATACAGGAACCACAGGTGCATGGTGTGCGGCGCGCCGCCTGCGGGGCGCGATTTAGGCAGCAGCGAAGGATCAAAACCGAAGGTGCCGTGCACCATAAGGTGGTTGAAGATGACCACGAGCACCCCCATCAGCACCAGCAGCAGCGGCCAGAAGACCATGAAGGGCAAGGCGATCCTGCGCACGCGGTTTTTAAGCATGCCGCCCACGCCGCGGCCGTTGACGAGCAGGGCGACGAAGTAAGCGGCCAGGATGAAAAACACGGGCATCCGGAACGCATGGATGGTGATCATGAGCAGGCTGGCCACGGGCGAGCTGTCGGCGTCGCGCCAGGGCAAGGGCGACAGGGCCACGTGGTTCACGGCCACGTGCAGGACAATGCCGAGCCACATCATGATGGCGCGGAGGTTGTCGAGTGCGTGGAGGCGGCCTGCTTGATTCATTGTTTATTTCTTTCTTGAGGCTGCGGGGATTCAGTCTTGCAGCCGTTTGACGCGCGCAAGCATGGCCTCGCTCACGGGATGGTCCGGATAGGCCGCCAGGAACTTGTTCCACTCCTCGAGGGCACGCCTGCGCTCGCCGGCCTCGATCAGCTTATCAATGGTGCCCAGCCAATAGGCGGGCGTTTGCGTCGCGTTTTCGGCCAAGCCGGCTGACAACCGGGGCGCCGGCTTGGCGGCGGCCGACTCGCTTTTCTTGTCCAGACCAAAGGACGGCGGCGCGGCCGCATCCTGGGATTGGCGTTGACGCAGCTCTTCGCGCGACAGCACCGTGACCGGCGCTGCGCTGTCGACCTGCGAGCGGCGCACGCGCGATCCTGTGATTTCTACCCGAGACATGTCATCGGGGCGCGCTGCGGCCGCGCCTTTTTGGACCTGGAACGGGGCCGGGCCCGGGGCCGGCGGTGAAGCCGGAAAGGCTGGCGGCGGGGCCGGCGCTGGCGCTGGCGCTGGCATCGGCATTGGCATCGGCATCGGTTCCGGCGCCTGCGGCGCGGCCACAGATACCGGCACCGGCGCGCGCGCAGATGGACGTGTCTCAGCGAAATTTCGTTTTGGCGCCGCGCGTGCCTCGGCTGGCGCGCCACGCACCTTCGCTGGCGCGCTGCTCCCTGCGGCTGGCGCGGCGATCACATCCGCTGGCGCGGCGCTCACCACGGCTGGCGCGGCCTCGGCCACCACGGGCGCGCCGGCTGACGCCTCGGCAGCCGGCGGCGCAGCCTGCGGGGCGGCCTCGACCGCGACGGCCGGCTCGCCCAGCGCCTGCTCAGTCGCGGCCTGCTGCGCCCGGTCGCCCTCCCATTGGCGCACACCGACGACGGCAAACAGCACGCTCGCCGCGAGCGCCGCCGGCACGCCCCAGCGCGTGCTGAACGGCTTGCCCGGCCGCGGCTGCACTTGTTCTCCGGGATCGTTGGCCGCCGGCGCGCTGCGCGCGTCCTCGGCCAGCCCGGCCATCACGCGCTGCAAGATCGCGTCGTCGAGCGCGGCCGGCGGCCGCGGATGCGGCAGCGACTTGAGCCCGTGGGACAGCGCGTGCTCCCCCTTGAGGAAGGCGTCGAACTCGGCGTCGTCGTCCCAATGTTTATTGCTCATGGATGCCCCCCTTGCGCCAATTGCGCCGGCGACAGGCATTGCCGCATCTTGTGCATGGCGTAACGCAAACGGCTCTTCACCGTCTCGGCGGGCGCACCCACGACGAGCGAGATCTCATCGAGGCTCATGCCATCGAACTGTTGCAGAATCAGTGCCTCCTTTTGTTCGCTCGGCAAAGTTGCGAGCGCGGCGTGCAAGCCGGCGATCTGTTGCTTGCCTTCAAGCCTGGCCTCGGGTGTCGGCACATCTTGCGCCGCATCGGCATAGGCGTCAAACACGTCCTGTCCGGCAACATCGACCCCCATGTCGGTCGCCAGCACGAGCTGGTGCTGGCGCAACACGTCGAGCAGGCGGTTGCGCGCGATCTGGTACAGGAAGGTGCGGAATTTGGCGTCGGGCTGGTAGCGCGCGCGCGCCTGGTGCAGGTTGCCCCAGCTATCCTGGACGATCTCGTCGACCCACTCGGTGCGCGGCGAGCGCCACGCGACGAAGCGGTACAGGCCGCCGCTGTGGCGCGCGTACAGTTCCTTAAAGGCGAGCAAGTCACCTTCGCCGTAGCGCAGCATCAACAGTTCATCGGGAATATGGGCAAGCATCTCGGGCAATTGTAGGGCGTCCGGTGACATGCCGCAATAGCCGGCAATGACATTTTACCAACCGAGACAAGTGGCCAAGCGGCCAGCAGCCGGGGGAAGCCGGCATGTTGGGCGCCGTAGCCTACGGTTACGGGTCCGGCGCTTGGGAAAGGCCGGGCTTTCGTGGTATAAAGCGGGCCAGACTCGTTTTATGAAATATATAGATGAACCGTGGATTCTACACAATCATGGCAGCGCAGTTTTTCTCCTCGCTGGCAGATAACGCACTGTTGTTCGTAGCAATCGACATGCTCATCCGGATGGGCAGTTCCGATTTCCTGTCGCCAATGCTGAAGCAGTCCTTCGTTGTGTTCTACATCCTGCTGGCCGCATTCGTCGGCGCCTTCGCCGACTCGATGCCCAAAGGGCGCGTCATGTTCGTGGCCAACCTGATCAAGATCTCCGGCTGCGCGATGCTGTTCATCGGCATCCATCCCCTGCTCGCCTACGGCTTGGTCGGTTTCGGCGCGGCCGTGTATTCGCCCGCCAAGTACGGCATCCTGACCGAATTGCTGCCGCCCGAAAAACTGGTGCCGGCCAACGCCTGGATCGAGGGCCTGACCGTGATGTCGATCATCCTCGGCACCGTCATGGGCGGCGCGATGGTCAGCGACCAGGCCTCGGCCATCCTGCTCGGGCTCGACGCGCCGTTCGTGACGACCGGCATCGAGACGCCGACCCAGGCGGCGCTGTGCGTGACGATGGGCATTTACGCGCTGGCCTCGATCTTCAACCTGTTCATCCCCGACACGGGCGCGCGTTACCCGAACCAGAAGCACAGCCCGGGCAAACTGATCGCCGAGTTCGCCGAATGCGTCAGCGTCCTGTGGCGCGACAAGCTCGGCCAGATTTCGCTGGCCGTGACGACCTTGTTCTGGGGCGCGGGCGCGACCTTGCAGTTCATCGTCCTCAAGTGGGCGGAGAAGACGCTTAAAATTCCGTTCGACAGCGCCACCGGCCTGCTCGGCGTGGTCGCGGTCGGCATGGCGCTCGGTGCGATCTTGTCGGCGCGCCTGATCACGCTCAAAAATTCGCTGACCGTGTTGCCTCTGGGCATCGTGATGGGCTTGATCGTGGCCGCCATGCCGTGGGTGACCTCGGTGACGGTCGCGTATCCGCTGTTGATCATCATCGGCGGCGTGTCGGGCTTCTTCGTGGTGCCGATGAACGCCCTGCTCCAGCATCGCGGCCACATCCTCATGAGCGCGGGACACTCGATCGCGGTGCAGAACTTCAATGAGAACCTGTCGATCCTGACCATGCTGGCCGTCTACGCCCTCATGCTCACGCTCAATTTGAACCTCGACCTGATTATCGTGCTGTTCGGGATGTCGATCGCCGGGATCATGTTCCTGATCATGCGCAAGCATGCGGCCAACCAGCGCGAAGGCAATTCGATCGCGCTGATCGCCTAGCGGGCAACGCCGGCTCAACGCGCGTTGTACGGGATGAATGCGAGGGCGCGCTAAGGATTTCCTGAAGCGGTGATCAGAAATCCTGCGCCAGCGCCGCCAGGAACAGCTCAAGGCGTGGTTCGGGACCGGGACCGAGATTTCTGTTTTGGCCGTCTGGCTCGACAAAGCGGAGCACGGTGCCGGGACCGAAGGAGGTCTGTCCGAGCACGAAAAAGCGCACCTCGTCGCTGCCGCCATCGACCAGGGCCGCCGAGAAGAAAGGCGCGATCACCATCTCGCCCGACTGGATCGCCTTTACCGAGTCCGAAAACGACTGGCCCGAACCGCCCGTCAGCTTAGGCTGCGGATACTCGAGCACCAGGCAGCTGCGCGTCGCGTCGAGCGCGACCTGATGCAGCCGATACTTGTCGGCATCGATGTCGAGGCCGCGCACCCCTCTGGCCACACACGCTGCGAAATAAAACACCTTGCCGACGTTCCCGGGATCGGACGCCACGAGCGCGCGCAGCTCGGCCATCTTGTGATGTGCATAGTGGGGAAAAATCCCATACGCAATGTCGTATGAGAGCTGCTCCAAGGCCACCTTCGGCTTGTTAAACCAATTGAAAATTCCCATGCAGCATTCCAAACCAAATTAATCAGGTGCAGATGATACTAGTTTTGGGGCGCCGGAACATGGCCCGCGCGGCCGGCGCGGCGGCTCAATTCGCGGGCGCGTTGACGAAGTACATATCGAGCAAACCCTTGCCCTTGGCATTGACCTTGCCCCGGTACTCGCAGTCGAAGTCCTCGCGCACCAGGTCGAAGGTGTAGGCGGAGATATTGACCTTGCCGACCTGGCCCGACATTTCCATCCTGCACGCGACATTGACGGTGTCGCCCCAGACGTCGAAGGCGAACTTGCGCTTGCCCACCACGCCCGAGATGACGGGCCCCGTGTGGATGCCGACCCGCAAGGGCCACTTGAACGGGGCGTCGACATTGCGTTCGTCGAGGAACTGGTGCATGCGCAAACCGGCGCGCACGCAGCGCTTCGCATGGTCGGCGCACGGGCGCGGCAATCCCGCGGCCGCCATATAGGCGTCGCCGATGGTCTTGATCTTTTCAACGCCGAGCTCGTCGCAGATGTCGTCGAAGGCGGCGAAAATTTCGTTAAGCTCCGACACCATGTAGCTCGCCGGCATGGTCGCCGCGATGTTCGTGAAGCCGCTGAAGTCGGTGAACAGGATCGACGCCGACTCGTGCCGCACCGGCAGCACCTGGCCGGAGGCCGACAACTCGTCGGCGATGTCGATCGGGAAGATGTTGTACAACAGGTTTTGCACGCGCAGGTTCGATTGCTCCGACAATGCCATCTGGGCACGCAAGGCGTCGTGCGTCGCTTTCAAGGCAAGCTGGCTGCGCACGCGCGCGAGCACGATCGAGCGGCTGATCGGCTTGGTCAGATAGTCGACCGCGCCGAGCGCGAGGCCGATCTCCTCGTTCTCCATCCCGGTCGCCGCCGTCAGGAAGATCACGGGGATGTCCTTACACTCGGGCAGCGCCTTGAGCCGCCGGCAGACCTCGTAGCCATCCATTCCCGGCATCATAATGTCGAGCAAGATCAGGTCGGGCGGGGTGGCGGCCGCAATCTCGAGCCCGTCGGCGCCCGAGGCCGCCAGTTGGACCGTGTAATACGGCCCCAGCAGGTCGCGCATCAGCGTCAAATTGTGCTTCGTGTCATCTATAACGAGGACGACAGCGGACGCCGCCAAACTTGTCACCTCTGCCATGCCGTTCCTCTCGCGATAGTTGTTGCACACAGCATTTGTGAGCGGGGAGTCCCCTGATAATTATAGATGTGTTACACCTAGGCAAGTGTGAATTATTTGGGCGTGCGTTCCAAAGGAACACAGCCACGCGCAGGCTGCCGCCCCGCTCGACAAAAACTAACATTTGCATTGATTCAACTAGTTACAAAGTGTTACGCTGCTTGCCGTACGCAAACATCCCCTTTCCACCCCGGGCGCGCGTCGCCGGGCCTACTTGAAAACTGCAAACGCAATGTCTACCTTCCTGATTATCGTCCTGAGCGTGGTGCTGGTGTTGTTGGCGCTGATCCTGCTGGTGCTCAACTGGCTGCGCCGCAAAGTGCGCAAATACGTCAGCCAGTACAAGGTGCTCGCGCCGTTCCTGATGGCCGAGAGCGCACGCATCAAGCTGCGCGTGCAGGCCCTGCCGCCTGCGAGCGGAGACGAGGCCGACGCCGACGACGAGGAAGCCTTGCTGTATGCCGAAATGAACAGGATGTGGGCCCAATTGAGCGCGCAAGGCGTCCGCCAAATCGGCAGCTTCGCCTCCGATGTCGACGACGCCTGGTATCTCGCAGGGCAGCATCCCGACAACAATATCGTTGCGATGGTCGTGAGCAAGAATAACAAGGCGCCCTTCCTCGAATTCATGTCCGTCTCGGAGGCGAACACGGTGGTCGTGCTGAGCGGTGCGCTCGCGGCCCGTCCTTTGCAACTGCCGTCGCTGTCGATCGCGCCCCATACGGCAAGCACGGTCGACGCCGCGGCCAAGGCGATGGCGTCGGCGCCGTCCGGCCGCGCGCTCGACACGCGCCGCCTGATCCTCGTGATCGAACGCGTGCACGCCGCGCGCCTGGACAGCCAATTGATGCGCGCGCCGACACTGGCCGACATGCAAGCCCATGCGACCTTGCATGGCGTCACGGACACCCTCGACGACGCCATGCGCGAACGCGCGCTCGAGATGAACCGCGACGCCTGGCTGGACGCGGTGCGCGTCTCCCTGCTCGACAACGCGATGCGCAAACTCAAGCTCGAGCAAGATTCGTGGGAACGGCTCGAGGGCGACGCGATCGTCATCCACCAGGGCATGAATGCCGACGAGGTCATCGCCACGCTGACGCAACATGATCTGGTCGGGCGGCTCGGGGAGCAACTCAAACGCCAACAGTTCGGCCCCGCCCAGATTTTCGACGAGATCAACCGGCGCCTTCCGCCCGGCGAGCAAAGGAAGCTCGTGATCAGCCTCGGCATTCCGGTGCAAGGGCGTTTGTTCGCCAGCACCGGCGTGCTGCAGGCCGCAGGCGTGGTGCCGGACATGGTGGCCGCATGATGCGCGAATACCTGTTCGAGGCGAACAATGCCGATGGCAATTCCGAGAAAGACGGTGTCATCGCCATCGACGTCGGCGATGCGCGCTCGCAATTGGCCCGCATGGGCTACCGCGACATCCGTATCATCACCGATGACCTGCAGGGAATGCGGCGGCCCGCCAATTTCGAGGAGCCTTTGCCGGCCTTGTACATCGAGGCCGCCTACGACACGCTTCCGCTGGCCGTGTTAAAGATTTTCAAGGGCAATTGGCTGTACTGGCTGCCCGGCGCGGGCATCCTCGCCGAAGCGCTCTGGTCCGGCCGTGCGCCCTACCTCGGGGCCGCCGCGCTGGCCGCCGGGCTGGTGGCGACGGCGCTGCTGGCCTTGCCCGTCGTGATCTATCAACAGATCCTGTGGGCGCGCGTGCGCGGACGCTACGCCCTTGGCCTGGCCTATGTATCGTTCCTGCAAAGGTCGAAAATGAGCAAGGGCATCACGCCGATGGCGCTCGCCGGCGAGCGCGCCATCATGCTTGCCGGCCTCGGCCGCCTGGACGAGGCGGTCGCGGAATACTCGGCCCATGAGGGCAAACGCGACCGTATTATGTATCTGACCGGGCTCGGTTCGATTCACGACGCCGCCGGCGAACGCGGCAAAATGATCGAGTTCCAGCGCCAATTGCTGGTCGAAAGCAAGGACAGCAAGGAGGTGCGGATCGACCTGGCCTGGTCGCTGATGCGCTATACCGATCAGCACGAGGAGGCGCGCACGCTGGTGTCCGGCATCCACGCGCAAAGCTGCGCCGAGATCTACGGCTTCGGCCTGCGCATCGTGCGCGCCCTGATCTCGCAGGTCGACAATCGGCACGATATCGCCGTGACCGAGCTGCGCAAGGTGCATGACGAGCTCACCCGCTACAACAACCCGCTCATCATCGGCGTGCGGGCCGAGTTGCGCGCCTACATGGCGCTGTCGCTCAAGTCGCTCGGCCGCAAGTCCGAGGCCGACGCCATGTGGCAGGAGGTGCTGCCATTGCTGCGCGTACAGCGCGTCGACCTCCTGATCCGGCGTTACGAGCAATGCGCCTGAGGCGCGCACGCTTTGACTTGTGCGCGCTCCGTTTTGTCATCAAGCCGTCATATTCCGCTCATATATTGGGGCCATAAAAACAAAAAGGAGATGACAGCATGATCGGCAAACTACTCGGCAGTATCAACACCTTCCGCGCAAGGAGGCTATGTGAGACCTCCCGCTACCGGCGCGCAATGTCGGACATCCCCCCCAGCTTGTACGCGTACTGGAAAAGTACGGCGCGACACGAATTCAAAGGCATCCCATCGGATGCCTTTTTTTTCGTCCGTGCGACCGAGGGCCTGCTCACTTTCTTCGACTGCGTGCGCAGCAACGCCAGGCCGTGCGCCCTGCCCTCGGCCGCGGCCGATTCGGTCTGGCACGCATGGTCGCGCATGGCGCCGGCACAACTCGCGCGCTTCTGCCGCCATCACTTCGGCGGCAACATTCCACACACCGAGGCGGACGACATGAACGTGGGCATGGCCGAGGCGCTCGCCAACAGCCTGACCGCGGCGCGCAGGCTCGATGCGCTGCCGGTCGCCGGGGCCGGGCTTCCGCGCTTGTTTGCGCTTGATCGCAGTCTAAACATGCCGCACGGATATGCTTACTCAATAGCAATGGAACAAGTTGCATTCCGAAATATGGACTCACGCGGCGCCGAATACGGCAAGCACCAGTTCCCCGCCGCACTGGCGCCGATCGCGCTGCTCGAGGCGGGGCTGATCTCGCTAGAGGAGTACGACATGTCCTTGAAAAATGCCCATCCCGACGGCAGCGGATGCGGCGCCGGCTGCGGCAGCACCAGCTCCGACGGCGGCGGCGGCGGCAGTTGCGGCGGCGGCTGCGGCGGCGACTGATTTGTCAACAAGTTCACATAAAACGGGAGACAACATGAACAAATTCGATGGCAGTACACACAAGCATTCAAGCGCGCAACAACGGGTATGGGCCGTGCGGATCGCGGCCGCCCTGTTCGGCGTGTGCGTGCTGGCCGCGCTCGCCCCGCTGGTCTGGGGCGCGGTGGCGGGCGGGCTCGGCCTGCTCGCGCTGACCGTCATCGGCGCGCTCGGGGTCGGCCTGTTCCAGACCTTGCCGCTGCTCGGGCAAAAGCTCGAGAACCGCCTGCTGGCCGCGCGCAAGGCCGAGGCGCGCGCCAACCCGATCGACCAGTTGCAGAATTTTCTGCTGCAAAAGCGCCAGCGCGTGCTCGCGTTCAAGCAGGCGGTGGTGCGCATCGGCGCCCAGATCAAGAGCATGAGCGACATGATCGAGGAGCGCAAACGCCAGAAACCGGGTTACGACGCGTCGCGCCAGGAAAACGCGGTCAAGGCCATGAGGGAGGCGCACCTGCTGCTGGTTGGCAAATACAAGAACGCCGAACACGCCTTGGAGCAACTCAGCGAAGTTGTGGAGGACAAGAAATTCGAATGGAAGTTCGGCCAGGCCGGCCAGGCCGCGCTCCAAAACCTGAATGCGACCAGCGGCCAGGAGCTGCTCAACCAGATGCTCGCCGACGAAGCCTTCGACAGCGTGCGCGACAACTTCAACCAGGTGTTCTCGGAACTTGAAATGGAGGCGGAGAAATTAAGCAAGGCAAAGGAGCTGTCGTTCGACGACGGCATGTCGATCGACCTCGCGTCGATCAAGATTGGCAGCAATGCGCAAGTGAGGAGCTAGCAAATGTTCTGGAAATACCTACGCTGGGGCGGCAGCCTGCTCGTCATGCTGCTGGTGCTCGCCGCGATATTCGTCGGCACCCGCCCAGAAGATGGCGCGACGGTCCAGCCCGACGTCCCGCCCGAGCAACCGAGCAAGAACTTCAATCTGTAAGCCTTTACAACAACGAAAACACAAAAGGAAACTATGAAAACTTACTTACTGATCCCCCTGGTGTGCGCCCTGGCCATGTCGACCGCGCACGCGGCCACGATGGACGGCGCGCCCGCGGCCGCTTGCGAAGGCCTCAAAGTCGCGACCGGACCGGCCGGCAAGGGCTACTCCAAACTGTTCGCCGACATGCTCAGGGTGTCGAAACACACGCTGCCGCTGTGCGAGGTGAACACCGAGGGCGGCCTCGACAACCTGACCACGCTGTCGATCAAGAAGGCCGACGTCGGCATCGTGCCGGTCGACGCGCTCGCGAAAATGGCGGAAGGCGACACCAACGTCGCCGCCCTGCTCGTGCTCGCCTCGCTCAACAGCAATTACCTGCACATCGTCACGTCCGCGAACGGCTTCAGCATCGAAGGGCCGAAAAAATACGGCGTGCTCAAGGGGGATACCCGGACCTTCCGCATCAGCAAAATGTCGGAGTTGCGCGGCGCGCCCGTCGCGCTGGTCGGTTCGGCCCAGCTCATGGTGCGCCAGCTCGACAAGGTGCTCGGTTACAACATGCGCTACATCGACGTCGACAGCGACGACGCCGCGTTCAAGAAGGTGCTGGCGGGACAGGCCTACGCGGCCTTCACGATCGCCGGCTGGCCGCACGGCCAGGTCAGCCGCCTGACGCAAAGCAGCGGCCTGACCCTGGCCAACTTCGACGTGCCGGTCGGCAGCCCGTACAGCGTGCGCCCGTTCAGCTACAAGAACATCGGGGTCTACAACGTGCAGGCGCTGGCCGTGCAAAACGTGCTCGTCACGCGCCCGTTCAGCGGCGGCAAGACCGCCGACGTCGCCGCGCTCAAGCAAATGCTCGAACGTGAACTGCCCGAGCTCAAGGATGGCGACTACGAGCCGGGCTGGAACGAAATCAAGTCCTTCGACGGCAAGGTCGAGTGGGCGCGCTTCGCGAGTGTTCCCGCCAAGAAGAAGTAAGCCGCGCAGCGGCAGCCGCCGCAGCCGTTCGCCGCGTAGTCAAAAGCCCGCCCCGCGCGGGCTTTTTTGCGGGTGGATGTTCAAGCCCGCGCCAGCGTGCTACTCTCTGCGGCATTACTCTCATGGAATAAACAATGACCTTTCTCAAACACGCTGCAGTAACAACGGCGCTGGCGCTGTGCGCCCATGGCGCGGCCGCGGTCACGCTGGTCCAGGCCGGGTCCCTGCTCGACCGTCCGGGCCAGGCCCCGCGCGGCGCCTCGACCATCGTGGTCGACGGCGCGACGATCAGCGCCGTGCTCGACGGTTTTGTCGGCGTGGAGAAGTATCCCGGCGCGACGGTGATCGACCTGCGCCAGAAGTTCGTGCTGCCGGGACTGATCGACAGCCATGTGCACCTGACCACGGACCGCGCCGGCGCCGAATACGCGGCCGCCGCGATGAGCGCCAACCCGGCCGATTGGGCCTATGAGGCGGCCATGAACGCCAACAAGACCTTGCAGGCGGGCTTCACCACGGTGCGCAACCTCGGCGACGGCAGCGACGGCTTCACCTTGTCGCTGCGCGACGCGATCGCCAAGGGCTGGGCCCAGGGACCGCGCATCCTCGATGCCGGCATGCCGATTTCGGCGACCGCCGGCCATATGGACGGGCGCAACGGGTCGGCCGACTGGGTGCGCAAGGAGTCCGACGTCGCCAACGTCTGCGACAGCGTCGAAAGTTGCCGGCGCGCGGTGCGGCTGCAGGTCGGGCGCGGCGCGGACGTGATCAAGATGGCGACCACGGGCGGCGTCAACAGCAAGATCGGCGTCGGCCTCGGCAAGCAGATGTTCGACGACGAGATCAAGGCCGTGATCGACACGGCCCATATGTACGGCAAGAAAGTGGCCGTGCATGCGCACGGCAACGACGGGGTCGATGCGGCGCTGGCCGCCGGGGCCGACTCGATCGAGCACGGCACCATGCTCGACGAGGCCAGCGTCAAGCTGTTCCTCAAATCGGGCGCCTATTACGTGCCGACGCTCTCGACGGTGCTGGGCTACCGCGAACGGCTGGCCAAGGATCCCAACGTCTACCGGCCCGACGTGCTCAAAAAGATACAGTGGCGCCTCGGCGTGACCGGCAAGTCGCTCAAACTGGCGCACGCGCGCGGGGTCAAGATCGCGTTCGGCACGGACGCGGGCGTGTCCAAGCACGGCGACAACGCCAAGGAGTTCCCCATGATGGTCGAGTACGGCATGACGCCGGCCGAGGCGATCAAGGCGGCGACCGTCAACGCCGCCGACCTGCTCGGCATCACGGCGCTCGCCGGTTCGATCGAGGCGGGCAAGAGCGCCGACATCATCGCCGTCGCGGGCAGCCCGCTGCAAGATATCGGGCAACTCGGCAAGGTCGGATTTGTCATGACCCAAGGCAAGGTCGTCAAGCAGTAGGCAAGCTGGAAAGCCCGCGCCTTGCGCGCTTGTTAGTGTTTGCGCCCGGCTATCCATTTTTGTATGGATACGGGATTTGCTATACAGAAATGCATAGCGCGGGAAGTCGAAAGACCCTGTCGCGGGGGCGGCCGGTTTCGACGCCGCGCTCTTGCAACGCAGCCCGATCGCGTGGGCCGGCGAATTGCGCGCCCCGGTCTTGTTGCTGCACGGACGCCAGGACTGGCGCTCGGACCTCGCGGGCGCGCAAGCGTTCGACGCCGCGCTGCCCAAGGCCGGCGTCGGGCGCAAACTGGTCATTTACGAACGCGAGGAACGCCAGCTCGCCCCGCACCGCGGCGCGTGGCTGGGAGAGGTCGTCAACTGGTTCCGCACCCACGGCGCGTTCGAGCGCCAGCCGTAGCGCGCTTTATTTGACGGGCACCGTGTACGAGCCGACTTCCGCGATGACGGCTTTGATGATGCCCGCGCCGCGCGCGAGGAACATCGGGTCGCGCACGCGGATGTGCCCGCCGCTGGTCTCGGACACCGAGAAATAGGCCAGGCAGGTCATTCCTTCCGGTATTTCCTTGGCCAGCGCGACGATGTCGTCCCCGGCGTAACGCAGGCTGATACCAGCGCAAGAAAAAAACACGGGCCGACCCCAACCGTCGAGCAAGCCGCGGAACTCGAACTGCGGTCGCCAGGACGCGGGATCGTCGAGCGTGGCGGTCCCGAATCCGGCGCCGGGCCAATCGGCGACGGGATAGACGACGATATCCGGGTGGCCCTGCAACCGGTGCGGATGCGCCGATTTCCATTTGTTCGGCTCGGCTCCCGGCTTGGCGAACGAAGGCGGAACAAAGTAGCCGAAAAACTCCACCATCGGATCCGCCGGTTGCGCGCTGGAGTCGGCAAGCGTGCCCTTCGCGCCGGCGCGCTCGCTTTGCAACGCTGCCTGGCTCAGCAAGCGCCCATCGGCGTCGCCGCGCCAAAAAAATTTCAGGCTGATGCCGGACATCTTGCACTGTTCGTCGGGCTGGCAAGCCGCTCCGACCTGGACCGGCACCGCCACCTTGGTGCCGGCGACGGTGTCATACAGCCGCAGCCCGTTGGCGGCACCCGCCGGGGCGGCGGCACGCGCCTTTTGCGCGGCCAGATTGCAGATCGCGGCGTGTGTCGCGGGCACCGTCTTCGGCTTGCAGGCCGCCAGCGCGACGGCAAGCAGGACGGGCAGAACCAGGACCGCGTACCTAGGGCACATACTTCTTTTCAATGCGCGCGAGGCTGCCGTCCTTCTCCATGCTCTTGAGCCCTGCGCTCATGGCCGCCAGCGGAAGCGCGAAATCGCGCGCGCGCGAGAACGCCATATAGGTGGGACTGTCGCTGGCGTAGACGAGCGGCTGCAAGGCGAGCTTGCTCCCGAGGCCGAGGCGGTTGATTTCCCAGGCGCCGGCCAGGCCGTTGACCACGATAAAGTCGGCGCGGCCGGCGTCGAGCATCTGGACCGTCTGCGTCACGCTCGCGCCGGTTTGCAGGGACACGCCGAGCCGCTTGGTGATTGCGGGCGGAAAGAAAAATCCGACGGTCAGGCCCAGGCTGCGCCCGTCGAGGTCGGACAGTTTGCGCAGCGTGGCCGTGCCGGTCTTGCGCCCGTAGAAATGATAGCGGACCGAGGTGCGGTAGCCGGGCGTCCAGGCCAGATAGCGGTCGCGGTCGCCGCTACGGCTGATGGTGGTCGTGAAATCGGCCTCGCCGCGCTCGAGCATGGCGAGCGCGCGCTTCCACGGCACCACGCGCAGCGCGACCTTGTAGCCGCCGCGGCGCAAGGCTTCGCGCGCGATCTCGACATCCATGCCTTCGCCGGACGGGTCGCCCGGCGCGTTGACGTAGGGTGGATACGGGGCGTTGACGAGAAGCAGCGTTGCGCCGTCGGCCGGCGCCTGCGCATGGGCATGGGCCATGGACGCGGCGCAGCACAGGGCGAGCGCGCCCGGCGTGGCCATCTTGCCCAGAAATCGCATCAGCTTCATTTACCGCCCCGTTCGCCACTTGGATTTGATTGTTGCATCTGGCGCGAATGGTGTCAAACGTCAACGGAGTGGGCTAGTCGGGCCCGCTTTTGGGTTATTCTTCTGGAATCTTTTAACGAACAAGGCGGGGCGGGAATATGGTGATGGGCAAGGAGATTCTGGGGCCGGTTTTCGCGCTGGTCGCGTGGTCGATGCTGATGTTCGTGTGGATGTACGCGACCCGCCTGCCGGCCATCGCCCGCACGCGCATGCGGCTCGATCCGAACGCGCCGCGCGGCGAACAAATGGCGACGCTGCCGCCGAATGTGCGCTGGAAAGCGGACAACTACAACCACCTGATGGAGCAGCCGACCATTTTTTACGCGCTCGCGATTTCACTCGCCATCCTCGGCGAGGGCGGCGGCAACAATCTGACGCTGGCGTGGGCGTATGTTGCGCTGCGCATCATCCATAGTCTCGCGCAGGCGCTGACCAACAAGATCGAGTTGCGCTTCGGACTGTTCGTGCTGTCGAACGTCCCTTTGTTCGCGCTGACGCTTAGTGGCGCGACGGCGGTGCTGAAATAGAAACGGTGCAAGGCCGGGCGACGCGTTCGCCAATCATCGATCGCCAATGAAAAATGCCGCCCAGTTTTAGCTGGGCGGCATTCTCGCCGAAGCGGGTACCTCATCACGGCTTGCGCCGCAAACTTAGAACTTGTACGAAACGCCCAGGCTCAGGTTGGTCAGGTCGCTCATCGGCTTCTGGATTTCCAGACGTGCCGAAACGGCCGGGCTGAAGCTGTAAGCAACGCCAGCGCCGTACAGGGCTTTGGTGTCCGAATCCTTGAAGCTGTTGGGGCCGACGTTGCCCTTGATGCTCAGGCGGTTGGCGCCGAGGCGGCCGAACACGCTGAAGCCGTTGCTCAGTGGCAGGGTGCCGACTGCGGAAACGCTCAATTGGTTCACGCGTACGTTACCGGTGACGCCGCCGATCGTTTCTTTCTCGTCGCCCAGGCGGCGCAGGCCCGCTTCGACAGCGATGTGCTTGGTGAACTGGTAGCCGGCGAACGCGCCGTAACCCGATTCGCGATCCGAACTTCCCTCGCCTTTGGTGGTGCCGATGTCGGCGCCGACGTAGTATGGCGAATCGGCCGCGATGGCGGCGGACGATGCGATGACGAGAGCTGCTGCAAATGCGATTTTGTTAAACATGATGTGGCCTTTTAAATATGAACAGTAGCCGGCTTCTGCTGTTGTAGAAACCGGGGCCGCATTATGCCACGTTTGACGAAATTGCATCGGAGGGCGCCGCGGATGGTCAGGTCGGAGGTGCAGCGCAGGTGCGGCGAGTTACTCCAAGACGGCCTTGCTCCGGTTCCTGTGACTCGGCGTTTTTAGCGAACAACAAGCCGACTCCGCCAAGATTGTTGAGCCGCTGCCACAACTGGTCCGAAGAGGGGGCGCAGCTGAAGTCGAAAAAAGGAAGTGGAAGTGGCCTGCCCAACAGGCATCAAAGCTGTGCCCCTCAGCTTAGAAGTCAGTAGCTTTTTTTGGAGCCATCTTCATAGGTAAACGCGGTGTTTTTAGTTCCGCAATCGGCTTTTTCGCGGGCACGCCATGCCCCAGGATTTCAAGCTGAGCCAGCCTGATTGCGGAACTAGATTCGCGCTAGAAATGTGCGTATCAAGCCGAACTCGGCGCAAATTTCAGGTCCGGCGCAACTACCATACGTTAAAGTTACTGCAGCAAATGCGCCGATAACTCACTAGTCCTAAACTCTCCTGTCCGAATATCTACCCCAATAATCACCCCTTTGTCATTCAATTTTATTTCTAACCACTCGACCTTGCTGTATGGCTCTGCAGGTGCAAAATCAGGCTCAAGTTCACTCGAATATTTTTCAACACTGAGGCGGTAAATTAAAGCGGCGGGTACTCTTTGCTTATTCTCAAATCCCTTTTTTAGTAGTTCGTAATCCGCCATTGTCGAGGCATCGTAATTTTCCCAGCGGCCTGTAACTTGATCTTCGATACCCTTCAATGCGAGGGTCGGCAACAAAGGTTGCCCCAAAAGTTCGATGACCGCACTGCTTGGCTTTCCAATAAGTCGTCCCATGGTCATCACATACTTTGCAACGCGCAGGCGCTTGTGAAATGGATCATTCCACGTCCTCGGCTCTTCGTTCCAAGAATACTGGTTAACCGGCAATGACACGACAAATATCAGCAAATATGCGCCTATACCCATGACAAATGCAAATGCAACATAAAGCGGTCGGATTCTTACTTTTCTTGTGCGCGTAAAGGTGTCGAGTCGATACACAACCATTGCCAAGGGAAGCATCAAGGCAGAAACAACACAAAACCTTAATAAACCCTTGTCACTCAGATTTTCAGTATAAAAGGAATGAAAAAAAATTACCGAACAAAAGGATTGCACTACCCATATCGCAGTCAAGATTAATAGCGTGAAAAGGTATCTGCCTTTTTTGGCCAAGAGTGCCGAGACCATGGGCACTGCTAGCCATACAAAGGGAATGAGCAACAGTAACCCCATCGCGTCGCCATCATGTGCCAAGCATATGGATGGCGTGAGCAGAAAAGGTATTAACAATAATTTTGTTTTTGTGTTCATCTTTTTCTTAACCAGCGACGTCAGGTGTCTGCACCGGGCATGAGTTAGGTATCTTGTATTTTAATTTCATTCACGGGTACACCGGGGCTTCAACTTTAAGGCCTGGAGTTAAGCCGGACCGCCCCGGCAAGCTGTCAAATACAAGCCATGACGAAGCCGTCTCGGCTTGAACGAATTATTAGGAGGCAGACACGACCATCCAATCTTTCAGCAGTGGGATTGAGGCACAGAACGGTCCGCCATCTTTGGCAACTCCGCAAACAACAGCTTGAAGAACGCAATTACTTGCGATGGCGTCGGTGGCCATTTGAGCCTTGATACCGGAGATGGGTACCTTGGCACGACGTGACCAGATCGTACCCGGCTGGCCTGCGTAGCTGCCCGAGTTGATGTAGATGAAGCGTGCGGCCGGCGGGCCTTGGGTGAACTCGCCGGTCAACCTGAGTGGATCATTTAATAGCTCAGCATGAACTGTAAAGTCAAAGATAAGCTCGGGTTCGCGCGATGTCGGAGCTACCAGCTCTGATTTGCCGCGTTGCAGAGCAAAGTGAAGCCCAGGAACTGGTTCAGTGACCACAATCCGAAGTCGCAATAGTTGTTTCATGCAGTCTAACTGGAACTTAACAGAAAGGGCGAGCTGATATGCACTGCGCGTCGCCGATATGTAATGCGGTTTGATCTTCGAATGCCGCTCCAGTACTGGGGTTGGAGCGGCGCTGAATGGATTTACAGTGCTAATGATCGTGAAAAGCGTCATGCCCCGGAACTCGTCCGTCAACAGTTACGCATTCTGCTGGAAACTTCACTAATCGTAAGTATTGTAACTCAGGACACAAGCGGTGTTGCGGCGCTTATTCCGGAATGCAAAGGGTAAATCGATTTTGGAAAATCCTTCCCTGGCTGACGCAATCCAGGCTTTCTGGTTCTACGACTTGCGTGCCAAAGCTGCTGATGATGTGGGCGACGAACGCGGCGCGCAGGATGCCACCGATTTAGTCGGCCACGACAGTCCAAGAACGACTAGCCGACACTACCGTAGGCGCGGAACGATTGTTCTTCCAACTCGGCAAGGCAGGGCAAAGTGCGCAATTGCGGGACTAGTGGCCATTTTTGCGGAACTAAAAATCGCATCACCGGAAACAAGCCCGATCAGCCGAAACCAGCGCGAATACTCGCTTTGAAGTGGCCTGCCCAACAGGAATCGAACCTGTGACCCTCAGCTTAGAAGGCTGATGCTCTATCCAACTGAGCTATGGGCAGT
>JAZKIN010000045.1:0-39578 GCA_040384885.1 Pseudomonadota bacterium
GCCGGTGGCGGCGGCGGCGCGGGCGGCAGCGGCGGCGCCGGCGCCGCAGCGAGCAACACGGGCGGCGCGGGCGCGTCCGGCGGCGAGGCCGGCAGCGGGGCCGGCGGCACCGGTGCGAGCCTCACTAGCAGCGGCGGCAACGGCGCCAGCGGCAGCGTGGGCGACGGCGGCGCGGGCGCGTCCGGCGGCGCCGCCGACAGCACCGGCGGCGCCGGCGCGGCCGGGGCGGCGGGCGGCGACGGCGGCAACACCGGTGCGGCCGACAACACGGGCGGCGCGGGTGCGCACGGCGGCGAAGCGAGCAACGGCGACGCCAGCAACGGTTCGCCCACGGTCGGCGACGCCAACGGCGGCGACGGCGGCCAGGGCGGCAGCGGCGGTGGCGGCAACACCGGCGGCGACGGCGGCGACGGCGGCGGCAACACGGCCGGCGCGGGCACCGGCGGCGACGGCCAGGGCGGCACCGGCGGCGACGCCGGCACCACCTCGGTCGATGCCGGCAGCTTCGACATGTCCAACAGCATGAGCAACGTCGGGCAGTCGGCCGCCGGCATCACGACGGTCAGCCAGAACAACGGCTTCTCCTCGCTGATCCAGCAAAGCGTCAACGTCCAGTCCAACCTGACGGTGGGCCGGTAACAGCATGGCCGCCGGCGCCGCGCGTTTCGGCAAGCGGCTCCGGCGGCCACCATGTTTGCACGCAGCGCGCCGCAAACCCGAAGGAGCAATTATGTATTCCCTGAATTCCCTGAATTCCCTGATTGGCAGACGCCGCGATCGATGCGCGCCCGCGCTGTTGTGCGCGGCGCCCGCCGCCGCACTCGCGTGCTTGTGCGCGGCGCCCGCCGCCGCAATCGCGCTGTTGTGCGCGGCGCCCGCCGCCGCGCGCGCGGCCGGGCCGGCGCCCGGGGCCGCAACGAGCACGGTTTTCGACGAGGCCGCGGGCCGGGCGGCCGGCGCCGACCTGCTTGGGCGGCTGCGCGGCGGCGACGCCAGCATTGCCGTCAGCGCCAAGCTCGACGGCGCAGTCAGCGCCAACACGGCCGTCAACGTCACCACGGGCGCCAACGTGATCACCAACGGTTCGTTCGCCAACGCGTCGGGGATCCCGATCGTGATCCAAAACACGGGCGCCAACGTGTTGATCCAGAACGCGACCGTGCTGAACCTGCAACTGCGATGAAACGCCTCGTGATTCCGGCCGCCTTGCTGTTCGGCCTGCTGGGGCAGGCGCGCGCGATGGAGCTGCCGCTGCCCGGCGGCATGCGCGCCGCGCTGCCGGTCGCGAGCATCAAGGCGATCCGCTTCGAGACCACGGTGCGCCAGCGCTACGACTTCAGTTGCGGCTCGGCGGCGTTGGCCACTTTGCTGAGCCACCACTACGCCCACCCGGTCAGCGAAAAATTCGTGTTCGAGCAGATGTACCGGCGCGGCGACCGCAACAAGATCCGCAGGCAAGGATTTTCGCTGCTCGACATGCAGCGCTTCCTGCGCACGCGCGGCTTCAAGGCCGACGGCTTCGCGTTGCCGCTCGACAAGCTGCTCGAGGCCGGGCTGCCGGCCATCGTGCTCGTGTCCGACAAGGGCTACCACCATTTCGTCGTGGTCAAGGGCATCGCCGGCGGGCGCGTGCTGATCGGCGACCCGTCGAGCGGCACGCGCGCGATGCCGCGCGCCGCGTTCGAGCAGATCTGGCGCAGCAAGCTGCTGTTCGTGATCCGCGCCTGGCGCGGGCCGGTGCGCTTCAACGGCGCCGACGACTGGCGCGCCGCGCCGGCCGCGCCGCTGGCCGAAGGCATCGCCCGCAACGGGCTCGGCGCAATGACCCTGCCCAAGCTCGGGCCGGGCGATTTCTAGGGAGCACACCGATGCACGCACCTGTTCGCTTCAGCCGCGTCGTTTTGTGTTGTTCGCTGGCGGCCTGCGCCGTGCGCGCGGGCGCGGCGCCGCCCGCCGCAGACTGGGTCGCGGTCGAGCCCGGCGTGCTCGCGCAAACGCGCGGCGGCTTCACCACCGGGACCGGCTTGCAACTGTCGCTCGGCATCGAACGCACGGTCAGCGTCAACGGCGAACTGGTCGCGCACAGCAATTTCGCGATAGCCGGCGTGGATGCGCCGGGCGCCGGACAGCTGGCCCAAACCCGCGCCGCGCTGTCGTCCGTCAAACTGGTCCAGAACGGGACCGGCAATATCTACCAGGCGGCGCTGTCGGCGCAGACGCTGGGCGGCATCGTGATCCAGAACAGCCTCAGCGACCAACAGATCAGCAGCACGACCGTGATCAACGCCAGCGCCAACAGCGCATCGCTGCTGACGGCGCTCAATTTCAACGGCAGCCTCGCCGACGCGCTGGCGCGCGCCGCGGGCAGTCCCTGAAACAGGGGCGCTGCCATTTTTCCTGGAGTACGCATGCGAGGTTTTCCTCTAACCACATTGCGCGGCGCCGGCATCTGGCTGCTGCTGTGCGCGCCCTTGGCGCAGGCCGGCACGAGTGCCCCCAAGCCACGCCCGGCCAAGGCGCAGCGCGCGCTGGCCGCTCAAGTATCGGCGATCAAAAACCAACTGGCCGAACAGCGCGCGCTGATCGAAGCGCTGCGGCGCGAACTGGCCATGCAGCGCGCGGCAGCGCCGCCGCATGCGGCAACAGTAGCGCCGGCGCAATCGGCATCGACATCGAGAGCGCCAGCGACAGCGCCTTCGACGACGGCGGCCGCGGCCGCCGGCCTGGGCGCGCCCCCCGTGTCCGCCGTCTTGCTCGACGCGCAACGCGGCGCCGGCGCGGCGGCGCCGCAGGAGTCGCCCGTGGCCGAGACCGCTTCGCGCGAGGCGCGCCAACGCGCCGCGGTCGGAACGCCGCCGTTGCGCACCGGTCGCCCGCCCGTCGTCGCGGCCCTGTTCGAGCAGCCCGGCGTGCTCACGCAAAGGGGCAAGATCGTGCTCGAGCCGGCGCTGCAGTTCGGCTACTCGTCGAGCAACCGGGTCGCGCTGGTCGGCTACACGGTCATCCCCGCCCTGCTGATCGGCCTGGTCGACGTGCGCGAAGTCAAGCGCAACACCCTGACCGCCACGCTGTCCGGGCGCTACGGCCTGTCGAACCGGCTCGAGCTCGAGGCGCGCCTGCCCTACGTCTACCGCTCCGACTCGACCGTGAGCCGCGAGATCTTCACGGGCACGGCGCTCGAGCGCGTGTTCGACACGAGCGGCAAGCACCTTGGCGACGCCGAGCTCGGCGTGCGCTACCAGCTCAACCAGGGCGCGCCCGACCGCCCGTACTACATCGGCGGCCTGCGCTTCAAGTCGCGCACCGGGCGCGACCCGTTCGAGGTCGTCACCGATTGCACGCGCCGCTGCGTCGGCGAGAACGCGAGCGGCACCGGCCTGCCGCTGACGCTGCCGACCGGCTCGGGTTTCTACTCGCTCCAGCCGAGCCTGACGTGGCTGTTCCCGTCCGACCCGGCGGTGCTGTTCGGCAGCGTCAGCTACCTGCACAATTTCAAGCGCGGCAACGTGAGCAGAACCGTGCTCGGCGGCGAACGCGAGCCGCTCGGCGAGGTCGCGCCGGGCGGCATCATCGGCTTCAATTTCGGCATGGGGCTCGCGCTCAACGACCGCACCTCGCTGAGCCTGGGCTACGAACACAGTTCGGTGGCGCGCACGCGCCAGAACGGCGCGCCGGTGCCGGGTGCGGTGCGCACCCAGCTCGGCAGCTTTCTGGTCGGCTATTCCTACCGTCTCAACGACAAGCGCAGCATCAATGTGTCGGTCGGCGCCGGCCTCACGCGCGACACGCCCGACGTCTCGCTGACGGTGCGCGTGCCCGTGACGCTCGACTGAAGGGCCCAGCGTCTTCCGGCCATGCCCGCTTGGAACGCAGGAGAACCCTCGGCCTCTGGCTTTCCCGGCGGCGCGATTTGGATTACATTGTGGGCTTGCGCGACGCCGTCGCCCACGAGCGAGAACCCGATGATGCAGCCAATCCCCCTGGTCGAAACCACGCGCGGCTACCCGGCCACCGGCCAGGTCGTCGAGAACGTCCACATGGGCTCGGTCGCGGTGGTCGATTGCGCCGGCAAGCTGTTGTGGTGGGCGGGCGACCCGGAGTTCCTGACCTTCACGCGCTCGGCGCTCAAGCCGTTCCAGGCGCTGCCCTTCGTGCTGTCGGGCGGTCCGGCGCGCTTCGGCTTGACGCGCCCCGAGCTGGCCCTGCTCTGCGCGAGCCATTCGGGCGAGGAAAAACACCTCGGCGCGGTCGCTTCAATCCTCGGCAAGATCGGGCTCGGCGAGGACGCGCTCGAATGCGGCTGCCACGCCCCGCTCTACTACGACAGCGTGGGCCGGCCCGCGCCGCAGGAGCGCGTCTGGACCCAGCTCCACCACAACTGTTCGGGCAAGCACAGCGGCTTTCTCGCATGGTGCCGCTTGCACGACGTGCCGGCCCGCGATTACGTCGAGCCGGCCCATCCGCTCCAGCAAAGCGTGCGCGCGCAGCTGGCGCAGTTGCTCGGCTGCGCGCCCGAGAGCATGCCTGTCGGAATGGATGGTTGTTCGGCGCCGAACTACGCGCTGCCGCTGTCGCGCCTGGCCCGGCTGTACGCGCGCCTCGCGCACGGGGCGCTCGACCCGCAGTACGGCGCCGCGATGGGCGACCTGCGCGCGGCGATGACGGGCCATCCCGACCTCGTGTCGGGAGAGGCGCGTTGCGACCTGGCGTATATGCGGGCCGGGGACGGCGACTGGGTCAGCAAGGTCGGGGCCGACGCGGTGCAGGCGATCGGGATCACCTCGGCCGGGCTGGGCATCGCGATCAAGCTTGCCGACGGCAACACGCGGGCCTTGCAATGCGTGACGGTCAGCGTGCTCGAGCAGCTTGGCTTGCTCGACGCGCAGCGGCGCGCGCAGCTCGCGCATTACCGGGAAACCGTGTTGAGCAATGCGCGCGGGAGCGTGGTGGGTGTGATCCGGCCGGTGTTCGCGCTGCGGCGTGCAGGGTAGCGGATCTCGGATCGCTGATCGCTGATAGCGGAGCTCGGATCGCGGATCGCGGATCGATCATCGCTGATCGCTGATCGCTGCTAACGGATAGCGGATAGCGGATAGCGGATAGTGGATAGTGGATAGCGGATAGTGGATAGTGGATAGTGGATAGCGTACACGGGACTGCATAGAAATCGCGTAGTCTGAGTGCAAATAACTCAAACCAACATCGCCCTCGCGGAGGCGGGGGCCCATAGAACGGTTGCTGTGAGCTAACGTTCTATGGGTCCCCGCCTCCGCGAGGACGATGTGCGGTTTTTTGTGTTTAGCGGCTTAAAATTAGCAGCACTACGCTCGACCCAATCACCCGCCCTGCTCCGTCACACTGACATGCTCGGCCGCATGCGCGACCGCGACATCGAGCGCCTGCATGAACTCGGCGAGCTGGATCGGCTTGGTCAGATAACGGAAGAACCCGGCCGTGATGCCTTTTTCTATATCGCGCGGAATGGCGTTGGCCGACAGCGCGATGACCGGAATATGCGCCGTCAACGGATCGCGTTGCAACACCTTGAGCGCGCCGAAGCCGCTCATGCCCGGCAGGTTGATGTCCATCAAAATCACATCGGGCTGGTAGGCGCGCGCGAGCGCGATGCCCAGATGCGCGTCGATCGCGGTCAGCAGCTTGAGGTCGGTCCTGCGCGCGATCAACTGTTCGACCAGCGCCAGGTTGGCCGGATTGTCTTCGACATACAGCAAGGTCCGGTGCGCGGACGGGACCGGCGCCGGCAGCACCGCCGGCTCGTCGTCGGCCAGCGCCGACAAGTCGACCTCTTCCGACTTGAGCATGTGCACGGGCGCCTCCGAGCCCTTGAACTCGACCCAGAACTCGCTGCCCACGGCCTCCTCGCTGGTCACCCCGATCGTGCCGCCCATGAGTTCGACAAGCTGCTTGGTGACGACCAGGCCGATGCCGGTGCCCTCCTCCGTGCTCGCCTCCTGGCCGAGCCGGTTGAACGGCTGGAACAACTGGCTGACCTGGTCGAGCGCGAGGCCCGAGCCCGTGTCTGCGACGCTGACGCGGACCATGCCGGTCGCGTCGTTGGGCTCGACGCGCACGATCACGCTGCCGCCGAGGCGGTTGTATTTGATCGCGTTCGACAACAGGTTGATCATGATCTGCTTGACGCGCGTGACGTCGGCCATGATGTAGCACTGCACGCGCCCGGTCGGGAACAGCAGCGCGATGCTGCGCTTGCGCGCCTGCGGCCCGACCAGGTCGTGACAATCGTCGAGCACGTCGGAGAGCGACATCGGCTCCGACGAGATCGTCACCTTGCCCGATTCGATCATCGCCAGGTCGAGGATCTCGTTGATCAGACGCAGCAGATACCAGCCGCCCTTGAGGATCTGGTCGATCGAACGCTGCTGCGACGGCGTCGGCGCCGGCAGGTCGGACGCCATCAGCTGCGCGAAGCCGAGCACACCGTTGAGCGGGGTGCGCAGTTCGTGGCTCATGCTCGAGAGGAACTCGGACTTGGCCAGGTTGGCCTTCTCGGCGGCCGCCTTGGCCGCCTCCATCTCGATGTTGTTCTCCTGCAGCGCCAGCTCGAAGCGCTTGCGCTCGGTGACGTCGCGCGCGGCCGCGAACACGCCGCGCAGGTTGCGCCCGCGGTCGTGGAAGGTGCTCGCGTTGTACGACACCACCGTCTCGACGCCATCGCGCGAGCGCGCCGTCAATTCGTAATCGGTGACCCGGCCTTCGCGCAGCACGCGCTTGATGCCCGCCTCGGCCCGCTCGGGGTCGGTGAAGTAGTTCTTGAACGGTGCACCGATCAGCTCGTCGCGGGTGCAGCCGGTCAGCGCCTCCATCTGCTGGTTGACGTCGGTGATGATGCCGCGCGGGTCGGTCGTCATCAGCGCGTCGATGTTCGACTCGATCAGCGAGCGCGTGTAGAACTGCTGGTCGCGCAGGCTCTGGTCGAGGATCGCCTGCTCGGCCTCGACCCGCTTGCGCGCGGTGTTGTCGGTGCCGATGAGCAAATAGCCGATGATCGCGTCGTTGGCGTCGCGCAGCGCGGTCACCGAGACGATCGCGTCGAAGCGGCTGTTGTCCTTGCGGATGTAGCTGAGCTCGTAGATGTCCTCGATCCCGCGCGAGGCCTTGAACACGAGCGCCTCGAAGCCGGGCGCGATCGCCACGCCGAGCTCGGCGCTGAGGGCGGCCGCGCGCTCGATCACCTCTTCCGGGTCCGAAATGTCGGCCGGGGTGATCTTGTCGACCACGTCGGCCGCCGCGTAGCCGAGCATGCGCTCGGCGCCGACATTGAAGATCTGGATCACGCCGCGCGCGTCGGTCGCGATGCTCGAGAAGTTGGCGCTGTTGAAAATCGCGTTCTGCAGCGCGCCGGCGCGCAGCAGGGCGTCCTCGGCCGCCTTGCGCGCCGTGTTGTCGGTGCCGATGAGCAAGTAACCGATGATCGCGTCCTCGGCGTCGCGCAGCGCGGTGACCGAGACCACGGCAGGGAAGCGGCTACCGTCCTTGCGGATGTAGCTCAGTTCGTAGATGTCCTCGATCCCGCGCGAGGCCTTGAACACGAGCGCCTCGAAGCCGGGCGCGATCGCCACGCCGAGCTCGGCGCTGAGGGCGGCCGCGCGCTCGATCACCTCTTCCGGGTCCGAAATGTCGGCCGGGGTGATCTTGTCGACCACGTCGGCCGCCGCGTAGCCGAGCATGCGCTCGGCGCCGACGTTGAAAATCTGGATCACGCCCTTGGCGTCGGTCGCGATGCTCGAGAAATTGGCGCTGTTGAAAATCGCGCTTTGCAGCGCATCGATCTTGATCAGCGGCTGCGGCGCCTCGCCGGCGCCGGGCGCGGCCGGCACGGCGGCCCACGGACGGCGCAACAGAAGCCAGCCGAACACGAGCGACAACAGGGCCGCACCGCCGAGCACGGGGACAGGCGCGACCGCGTGGGTAGGCGACAAGGCCGCGCCCGCGCCGACGGCCAGTAGAATCGCCAAAGCAATTGCGAAGCCGAGCAACGCCACGCGGGTAGACCGCGCTTGTTTCGCCGTAGGCATGATGGAAACCTTGTGAATTAGCTAGTTCTGAGCGATAACCTCGGCTCATACAAGGAAACGGCGAAGCCGCAATCGCGCGACAAAGGGGGAGGCCCGCTGTGTCGGGTCGGACGAAGGCGCCAAGTTGGGCTCAACATGGCAGCAGGAGGGATGTCGCGCCGTTCAGGGTAACACGTCCTGACTTGGCGCAAAGTTTTGTTTATTCGCTCATGCCATGCAAATTTGTTTAACGGGAGCCTCTGTCATGCAATATTGAATAGCCCACGGGACCGCCAAGTCGCCCGCCGCCGCGGACCAGGCCGGCCGCGAACGGCCGCCGACCAGCCGCGCGGCTTGACGCAGGCCAAACCGCAGGGCCGGCAAAGCTTTTAGTCTTTCTCCTCAAACACATGCGCCGGCACGCGCGCGCGCCAAAAGAGAGGACGGGGCCCATGACTTCCTTGTATTACCGCCCATCGGGCCGCTTTCCACCGGAAGCCTTGTGGTGCACGCTGCTGTGCGCGCTCGCGACCGTCCCGCTCGCATGGCTGTATGCGCGCCTGACCTTCCACAACCCGCTGGTGCCCGTCAACATCGTCGCGACCGGCGGCTACGCCGTCGCGCTCGGCACGCTCGGCATGCTCGTCGCGCGCTACGGCAAGGTGCGCCATCCGCTCAAAATGGCCCGGCTCGGCTGCGCGATCGGGCTGTTCGGCTGGTATTGCCAGTGGGCCGCGTGGCTCGCCGCGCTGTCCGGCGCGAACGACGCGAACACCGCGCCGGCGCCCGGCATGATCGGCTTCGCCCTGCATCCGGCGGCAATGGCGCGCATCGCGTTCCAAATCAAGGACGCCGGCCTGTGGACCCTGTTCGGCCACCCGGTGCCGGGCGCGCTCCTGCTGCTGGTCTGGCTGGCCGAACTGCTGATCCTGGCGACCGTGCCGCGCCTGATGGGCCAGGTGCGCGCGCACGCGCCGTTTTGCGAAGCGTCCGACCGCTGGGCCGAGCGCATCTTACTGCCGAAGAAATTCTGCTTCATCGAGGACGCGCCCCTCCTGCTGGCCTCGCTCGAGCGCAACCCCGACGCCCTGCTCGACGTGCTGCCGCCGTGGCCGGGGCACATGGGCCGGCACGCGCGCCTGGTCCTGTACCGCTGCGGCAAGGGCGAAGCCTACGTCTCGATCACCAACGAGGAACTCTCGCTCAGGGACGGCAAGGTGCGCTGGCGCGACACCCGCGTGGCCGATTTTTTACGCCTGGGGCAGGCCGGCGCCGACCGGCTCGTGCTCATGTGCAGCAAGCCCTCGCCCGCGCGCGCCGACGACGAGGCCGCGCCCGATCCGCCCGAGCTCGAACTGGCGATCGCCCACCTCAACGACGACGCCTTCGGCCAGGCGATCGCCGAGGCGCGCCCGCACACGCGCTCTGACAAGTTGCTTTGCCGCAGCGACGCCAACCGCATCTGCGCGCTCGCCTGCAGCCGCCTGGGGCAATGGGAGGCCGCCTTCGGCCACTGGCACGCGCTGTTCCTCGACGAGCCCTCGGCCAACACGGCGGTGCAGCTGGCCACGAGCTCGGTCATGGCCGGCAGCGTCGCGCGCGGCGAGACCTGGCTGCTCAAGGCCGGCGACATCAACGAGGACACGGGCGAGATGCCCGCGATCGCGCTGCAGACCAACTTCATCGACGCGCTCGGCAACAGCGGCCGCGCGCGCGAAGCCCTGCCCTACCTCGAGGCCGTCAGGCGCCTGTACGAACGGATGCACGTGACCGACCCGCACTTTTTGCAGTCGCGCCGGATCCCCTATTTTTCGGCCTTCCTCGAGCATAGCGCGCCGATCCTGGCGGCCGCCCTGTCGGCCGAGCAGGTGCACGACTGGTACGCCGCGATGCTGCCGCACATCGACCAGCACGGCAAAACCGCGCTGTGCAGCTGGTTGGCGCAGGGCATGCGCGCGCCGCCAGCGGCGGCGGCGTCTGCCGCGCCGCGCGACGCCCCGGCCGCCGGCGCCTAGGGCGCCTAGGGCGCATGGGGGCCTGGGCCCCTCGGGTCTAAGGGTCTAAGGGTCTAAGGGTCTTGGGGTCTTGGGGTCTTGGGGTCTTGGGGTCTTGGGGTCTTGGGGGCTTGGGGTCCCAGGGCCTGAGGGCCCGAGGGGCTAGACGCCCCGGGGCCAGCGGCCGCTTGGCCGCCTAGGGCGTCTTGGTAGGTGCCGCTGCCGCGGTCGCTGCCGCAGTTGGCGTCGTTGCCGCAGTTGGCGTCGCTGCCGCAGTTGGCGTCGCCGCCGCAATTGGCGCCAATGCCCCAGTCGGCGTCGCTGCCGCAGCCACTGGCGTCGGTGCTGCCGCCGCACCGCATTGCTTGCGGCTTTCCACGAGTTTGGCGCGCATGACGGCATCGGCCGCGTTGAGCCGGCCGCCTGCCGCGAAGTTGGCGTAGCGCGCTTCCGCCAGGTTCAGGTAGACGCAGGCGGAGGCCTTGTCGCCGGCCATCAGCCCGAGCTCGCCGACCTTCTGCCACGCCTGCGCGCTACCCCGTAGCAGGTAGACATCGAGCGGATCGCTCTCACTCTGCTTGAGCAGCGTCGCCAGCGCCGGGCGCGCGCGCGCATACGCCGCCGCGGCCGCGTCGGGCCGCGCGGCCACCTCGACCTGGGCTTCGAGCAGGGCGATGCGCGCCGGCAGCGTATCGTCCGGGTCGGCCGGCTGAGCGCGCGCCGCCACCCGCTTCTTGAGCGCGGCCAGCGTCTCGGCCGCGGCCGCGGGCCGACCGCCGAGGTACTGGGCGTCCGCCAACACCAACTCCAGCTCGAGCACGCCGCCGGCGAGGCCCACGTTGGTCGGATTGCTCGCCGCCTGCAGTACGAAGGTGTCGCGCGCCAACGCATACTGCTCCTGCGCGCCGGCATAGTCGCGGATCGCCACCATGCCGTCGCCCATCGCCGAGCGCCCGATCGCGAGGTCGCGCGCCGCCCGCTCGTTGCTCGGGTCGGCCTCGGCCACGCTCTGGCGCAGCGCCAGCGCGAGCCGGATGCGCGCGATGCCCTCCTCGTTCCTGCCCTGCTCGATCAGGATGTCGCCGATCTGGCGCTGGGTGATGCCCAGCTGGCGGCGCCAGCGCGGGTCGTCGGGCGTCTCCTTGAGTTTTTTCTCGGCCAGGGCGAGCGAGAGCATGCTGGTCGCGTGCGCCGACTTGAGGTCGCCCGTCACGCGGCTCAGGTCGGTGAACTGGCTGAGCACCGGCACATACACCTTGACCGCGTCGGCCTCGGCCGGATGCCTGGCCATGAAAGCCTCGAGCTCGGTGCGCAGGGACGCGAATTGCGCCAGCGCCTCGGTCAGCTTGCCCGCGTTCGGCTGGCCGCGCGTATACAAAATGGCCGCGCTGTAACGGCGCCGCGACAGCGACTCGAGCGCGTCGCCGGCCTTGCCGCTGCGCCGCGCCACCTCGCGCGCGGCCGCGCTGGCCGCGTCGTAATGGTATTGGGTCTCGGTCACATTGCCCTGCGCCCAAGCCAGGTCGCCGAGCCGCTGGTGCACCTCGCGCAGTCCGGTCACGTCCTCGATCGCGCTGTTCGGGCCCTGCGGCACCGACAGGCGCAAGGCGAGCGCCTTGCGGTAATGCTCCTGCGCCTCCTTCGGCCGCCCGAGGTTGGCGCCGACCTGATTGCCGACCACGTCGCCGATGCGCTCGTAGGCGCTGGCGACGTCGCGCTTGAGCGCCGGTTTGAGCTTGGCGTCGGCGGCCAGTTGCTCGAGGTAGACCAGGGCCGTCGCGACGAGTTTCTCGCGCGCCGCGGTCGGGCCCTTTTCGAGCGTGTCGTTGACCTCGAACAGCATCGTGCGCGCCAGCTTGTGGGTCTGGCTGAAACGCTTCTCGGCCACCGCGCGCGCGGCGTCGGCCTCGCGCGCCTGCCATACGGCGACCCCGGCCGCGGTGAGCACGGCCACCACCGCCACGGCCGCGGCCGACACGCTGAGCGGATAGCGCTGCATCACCTTGCGCACGCGGTAGCCCCACGACGGCGCGACCGCGTGCACCGGCTCGTTGTTGAGGAAGCGCTTGAGGTCGCGGTCGAACGCGTCGGCCGAGGCGTAGCGGTTGGCCGGCTCGCGCTCGATCGCCTTGAGCAAGATGTTGTCTAGGTCGCCGCGCAACTGGCGCGCCAGCCGCTTGCCGGGCGCGAGCACCTGGTCCGAGGCCAGCCCGGTTTCGTGGAACGCGCCCTTGCCGCCGGCCGCCCCCGTGACCGCGTCGGAGGGCCGGGTCGGCGCCAGCGCCTGCTGCTGGCGCAAGATCTCGAGCGCCGAGCCGGTGGTGTTGGCGTACGGCGCGCGGCCCGTGAGCAGCCCGTACAGGATCACGCCGAGCGAATAGATGTCGGTGCTGATGCTCAAGGCCTTGCCGGCCAGTTGCTCGGGGCTCGCGTACATCGGCGTGAGCAGCCAGGACGCGGCGCCGCCGTCGCCGTCGGCCTGCTCGTGGTCCTGCAGCTTGGCGATGCCGAAGTCGAGCAGCTTGAGCGCGCCGTCCTTGGCCACCAAAATGTTGGCCGGCTTGAGGTCGCGGTGGATCACGAGGTGCTGGTGCGCGTAATGGACGGCGTGGCAGACGCGCGCGAACAGGGCGATGCGTTGGGGCAGGCCGAGCTTGTTCTGGGCGCAATAGGCGTCGATCGCCACGCCTTCGCAATACTCCATCACGAAATACGGGCGGCCGTCGAGCGTGTTGCCGGCGTCGATCAGGCGCGCGATGTCGGGATGCTGCAGGTTGGCCAGGATCTGGCGCTCGCTGTGGAAGCGTACCAGGGTCGCCTCCGAGGCCGCGCCGTCGAGGATGATCTTGAGCGCGGCGGTCTGGCGCACGGCGCCGTCGGCGCGCTCGACCAGCAGGATCACGCCCATGCCGCCGCGGCCCAGTTCGCGCACCACGACCCAGTTGCCGATGCGCTCGCCAGGCCCGGGCACGACCGCGTCCACGCGGCCCAGTTCGGCCGCCAGCGCGGGCGCGTCCTCCATGAAATCGTCGAGCTGGTCGACCCGGCTGAGCATGTCGCTGACCATCGCCTGCAGCCGCTCGTCCTGCGCGCTCTCGGTGGCGACGTAGGCGGCGCGCTGGGCCGGCGGCACGTCGAGCGCGGCGCTGAGGATCTCGTGGGCGCGGGCGCGCAACTGGTCGGTCATGGGTCTATTTTTCCTCAAGTTCGTAGAGCAGCCACAGGCGCGCGACGCTCCAGTCGCGCTTGGCGGTTGCGGGTGAAATGTCGAGCACCTCGGCGGCCTCCTCGATGCTCAGGCCGGCGAAATAGCGCAGGTTGACGAGGCTGGCCTGGCGCGGCGCCACGTTCTCGAGCGCGCCGAGCGCGTCGTTGAGCTTGACCAGTTGCTCGGTGTCGCACGGCGGCAGCGCCATCTGCTCGGTCAGATAGGGGATCTTTTCGGCGCCGGCGCCGCGCTTGTCGGCGTTGCGCGCGCGCGCGTAGTCGACCAGCACCTGGCGCATCGAGCGCGCCGCGAGCGTGAGGAAATGCTTGCGGTCCTCCCAGCCGAGGTCGTCGGTCGAGACCAGCTTGAGGTAGGCCTCGTTGACCAGCGCGGTCGGCTGCAGCGTGTTGTTGCGCGACTCGCTGTACAGGTAGCCGCGCGCGATCTTCTTGAGCGAGGGATAGACCACCGAGAACACGGTGTCGAGCGACGGCTTGTCGCCCGAGGAAGCCTTCAGGAAGAGCGCTGCGAGGTCCGGTTTTATCACGATGATCAGCTGTCAAGAGTTCTTGCCGAAAAAGAATAGTAAAACAGTTCTGTAAATATCCACAACAATTAAGTTGCAATTTTGATGTTAAAAATTTATTTATTTATTTTCGATGAGCCGGTTTCGGGTTTCCTTACGCAATGTGGTAGGAGGCGCGTTTTTCCACGCCCGACACGACAACCGTTTTCCCACCAGCCGAGGTTCCCATGTCCACCTTCCCGTCCGCCGCCGCGCGCCCCGCCGGCCTCGCCCTGTTGCTGTGCCTGACCACGGGCGCCTCCGCGCAGGGCGTGCGCCCGGCCATCGACAGCGGCGAGCTCGGCGCGATGGCGGCGGCGGTGCAGGCGGCGGCCGACGCCGAACAGTGGCGCGCCGCGCGCCGCAGCAACGACGAGGGGCAGCGCCAGCGCGCCGGGGTCAAGTACGGCGCCGCGAGCGAACTCGGATCGGCCGACGACTACGCCTGGGTGCGGCGCTACGAGAACGCGGCCATCGGCGAGGAGCAGAAGCAGGCGGTGCGCGCCGAACTGGCCGCGGCCATGCGCGACGGCACCCTGCTCGCCGCCTACGACGGCCCGGCCCACGCCGACCGCAGCGCCGCCGCGAGCTGGGCCACGCGCGACCCGCTGCAGCGCTGGAAGACCTGCGAGGTCGCCGCCGCGCTCGCGCGCGCCCACGTGTTCGGCGACTTCGCCGGGCGCGGGCGCAGGAACCCGATGCTCGGCGTCGCGATCGCCCAGGCCGGCTACGCCGAACAATGCGGCGCCACGGCCTACTGGTACGGCCGCATGATCGAGGCCGGCAACAGCGCCGTGCCCGGCTTCGACGACACGGTGCTCGCGCCGCTGGTGACGGCGAGCCCGACCCCGTTCGCGCTCGAGCAACTGATGGAGCGCATCTACGGGGTCGCGATCATCAACGGCGTGACGCCGGCGTTCGAGCGCATGGCCGAGCTGTACCGCACGCGCGGCCCGGCCCGCTTCGTTGGAAAAAAATTCACCTACAAGATGAGTTGGCTCGTCTCGGGCAAATTCCCGTATTGGAACGACGCGCCCGACCACACGCGCATGTACCTGATGAAGGTGCAGTACACCAAATGCCTCGTGGCGGACCCGGCCAACCTGAAATGCGCGCGCGGGCTGCGCAGCGTGTATTCGGACCCCGCCACCGACACCCGCTACGGCTACAGCAACGCCGACGCCACGCTGGCGGCCTACTACCACGCGTACGTCGGCAAGCTCGAGGCGAGCCTGCACAGCACCGAGCGGCTGGCGGCGGGCGGCGACAAATAGGGAGGCGGACGCGGCCGGATTCGCGTCGAAGAAAATTACAAATCAAAAACCAACTTCGTCCTCGCGCATGGCTCGGCGCCCCCGCGTTGACCCATAGAACAGTTGCTTTGAGCCGCCGCTCTATGGGTCCCCGTATGCGCAAGGACGATGTCGGTCTTTGGTGTTTAGGTTTTTCTCGTCGCAATTCCCGAAGCCTCTTAAACGCTAATCCAGCGTATCGCGCGGGAAGTCATTTCTGCCATTGGCAAAAATGGCGGCGCTTCACGGATGGGAAATCTGCTTGATTTTTCGGTATCTGGCTCGGACCCCGCTTGCGAAATTGTTCGTGATCGCAATCGTAAAAGTCGCAAAGCGCCGCCTGCGGATCACCATCTTTCCGGATCCCGTACCCCGCAATGCCCGGGCCGTGATTAAAGCCGCCCGCAAGCGCGCCCTCCTCGTCCGTGACGACTGCCGGCAAGGTCCACTGCGCGCCCCCGCCCCATAAAAAAAACGCCAGCGCTAGGCTGGCGTTTCGTGCCTTAACCGGCGCCGGCGCCTATTGCTTGACCAGGCCCTGGCAGTTGGCCAGCCGGTTGAACGGCTTCGGCACGACCACGGTGGCGCTGCCCGAGTACTGGGTCGGCTGGCCGGCGACCACCGCACGGTCGAGGTAGACCTGGGTCTGGGTGCCGTCGAGCTTGCCATCCTCGGCCTGCAGCCCGACGTAACCGGGGGCCGGCACCACGATGACGTCGCTCGGCTCGCCGCCGAGCGTGGCCGAGACGTCGACCGCGCCCTCGACCAGGCGCATCACGCCGCTCGACGAGACCGTGATGGTGCAGGTCGCGTTCTTGTAGGTGCCGACCAGCGAGATGTCGAAATCGGCCGCGGTGGCCCCGTACAGGGCCGGCGCGACGGCGTTGCCGACACTGGTGATGTGCGGGTTGAGGCGGGTGCAGCTGAGCGAGATGTCGCCCCTGGTCGCGACTGCGCTGGTCATTTTCCCGCGCACGAATTCGACGATCACGTTCGAGTTGGTGGCGAAGTCGAAGGCCTGTATCTTGTCGATCACGCTGATCTTGAAGATCTGGTCGGACACATCGCCGTTGGCGCTGGCCGTGATCGTGTGCGTGACGCCGTTGGCCACACCGATCAGCACGAGGGCGCCGTCGGCCTTGACCTGGATGCCGCAGTTGTTGGTGAACGCCTTCGGGGTGCCGGCCACGAGCACCGTGCCGAAGCTGCCGTCGCTGCCGGTGACGGCGCTGGCGATGTCGGCGGCCACGATGTTGCTCTTGGCGACGAGCGCGAAGCCGCCCGGCGTGACCGGCGGCGTGGTGACGGGCGGCGTGGTCACGGGCGGCGGCACCACGGGCGTGGTGAAGCCGAACGCCGGCAGGCTCAGGCCGATCGAGGGCGCGGCGCCGAGCACGTTTGTCAGCAATTGCTGGAAACTGAGCCCGCTATTGGCGAGCGACAAGGCGAACGCGTCGAGCATGGCGTCGTAGGCGTCGCCGGCGGCCGCGTTGAACGGGCTGGTCAGCAAATTGAAGCCGCCGGACGACGGCAGCGCGTAATTGGCCGAACTGAGGCCCGCGATGACCTTGGTCTGGGCCGCGGCGAGCGCGGCGGCGATCGCCGGCGGGTGGGTCGCGTCGAGGCCGGCGAACCAGGTGACGGGATCGGCGTTGGCGCTGAGCGCGATGACCATGTCGGTGAGCGTGGTGATGTTGGCCACGCCGGCGCCGGCCGCATACGAATGCAGGCGCAGCGTGTTGGCCACGCCGCCGATGGTGCCGCCCGACACTTCGAGCGCGCACGGCATCGACGCGCTCGCCAGGCTCATCGACCAGGCGCCGGTGGCGCTGGTGGTCGCGCTCGCGCCGGTGACCGCTCCGGCGCAGCGCGCGCTGACGGTGCCGCCGGCGATCGGCTTGCCGACCGCGGCCACCCCGGTGATGGCCGACATGGCGACCACCGGCGGGGTCGGCGCCGGCGGGGTCGGAACCGGCGCGACCGGCGCCGGGATGACCAGCGTGTCGGGGGCGCTGTAATTGCTGCCGCAGGCCGACAGGCCGGCCGCACCGCCCAGTACCATGAACAACGTGGCGAACACGCCGCGCATCTTCACCGAGGAGCTTGCGTGGAAGTGGCTAAAAAGGATGAGTAGTTCGAACATGGTGTCTCCGAGGGGGCTGGCGGGCGATGGCAGCGCGAATTGGCGCTTCTGATCAATACTGCGCACTGCCGTCCCGAAACGGCTCACCCAAACGGATATAAATTTCAAAATTCTTTAAAGCAACTAACAAATAGGGTCAGAGTCGAATTGTTTGCAACATTAAAATGGGGTCAGAGTCGAATTGTTTGAAACATTTCAAACAATTCGACTCTGACCCCATTTTTCCCATTTTTCCGGCCCCTTCTCCGGTGCTAGCCGTGCATGTGTTTGATCATGCCAGCGAGGTCGATGTTGCGCAGCAAGAGGTACAGGGCGAGGCAGGCGGCGCCGCAAAGCAGGCCGATCAAGAGTGGTTTTTTCATGCTTGTTCCAATCAAAGTGAGGAAAGCGATTGATGCACGCTCAGACGCGCGGCCCGCCAGGCCGGCAATCCGCTCGCGACGAGGGAGCAACACAGGATCAGGGCGCACCAGCCCGCCATCGCCGGCCCCGACAGCACCAGCGGGAACGGCAGTCCGAACAACAAGTTGCCCAGGAAACTGCCGATGGCGGCCGACAGGGGCAACGACAGCAGCACGGCCAAGGGCAGGCTCATCAAGGCGATGCACACCCCTTCGCACAGCACATTGCGCAGCAATACGCCCGGGCCCGCGCCGATGCTGCGCATGATGCCCAGCTCGCGCGCGCGCTCGGCCACGCTGCTGCCCATCGCCGAGCCGAGCCCGAACGCGCCGACCGCCGCCATCAGCAGCGAAATGAACAGCATCGCGCCGATCAGCAGCACGAAATGGCCGTCCACATCCTTGCGCATCATCGATTCGGTGGTGCTCATGCCGACCTCGAACCCGGCGCGCCCGAGCGCCGCCTCGATGCGCCGCGCGGCCGCGTCGACATAGGCCGCGTCGTGGCGCGCGAGCACCACCCGGTACGGCGTGCTCAGGCCGGGTTTGCCGGCGAGCGTGTCGTAGGTCGCGCGCCCGACGAACACGGTCGCCGCCGCCATGTCCTGGCGCGCGATGCCGACCACGCGCAGCGCCACCGTCCCGTCCCGCCCCGCGAGCGCGAGCTCGCGCCCGACCTTCGCCTCCGGATGGAGCATGCTCGCGGCGCTGTTCAACACCGCCGTGCCGGCCTGCCCTGGCGCGAGCCAGGCGCCGTCCAGCATGGCGGGCGCGAAGCTCGCGTTCGACGCCGGCACCGCGCTCACGAGCAGCGTGCCGTGCATGCCGTCGGGGTAGACCCGCTCGATGCGCAGGCCGTCGGCGCGCGCCGGCGTGGTCGTGCTGCGCTCCCATGGCTCGACCCGCGCGACCCCGGCCTGCGCGCCGATCACGGCCACCACCGCCGCCTCGGGCGCGGCCGTGCGCAGCGCGACCTCGAGGTCGTAGTGGCGCTCCGCGGCGGCGCGCACCAGGTGCGCGCTCGAGGCGGCGCGGATATTCAGGCTGCTCATATACATCGCCCCGGCGCAGGCGAGCAGGCCCACGGTCAGCAGCAGGCGCGCGCGCCGGCGCAGGCTGTTACGCAGCGCCATCAGCAGGCTGCGGTCGATCCAGCCCAAGCGCGCCAGCAGCGCGCCGCCGCTCCCGAAGTGCTCGCGCCGGCTGCCGAAGTCGCTCATCGCCGCCTTCGCCGTCGCGCCGCTGGCCTGCAAAATCGGCACCGCGGCCACCAGCAGCGGCACCACCAGACCGGCCGCCAGCAGCGCCAGCCAGAACCAGCCGGGCACCGCGTCGTCGTGCATCGTAAAGTTGAGCATCTGGCGCAGCACCACGCCTGAAAACGCGCGCGCCGCCGCCAACCCGGACAGCGCGCCGAGCGTGGTGGCCGCCAGCGCCAGCGCCGCCACCAGCGCCAGGTACAGCCCGGCGATCTGCGCGGTGCTCGCGCCGATCGCCTTCATCACGCCGATCTGGCGCCTCTGCTGCGCCAGCAGGCCGCCCAACACGGTGGCGCTGAGCACCGCCGACAACAGCACCGCTACCGCGCCGAACACGGCGAGCATGGTCAAAACCGCGTCCATGACGCGCTGGTGCGGATGCTCGCCCGGCGGCGGAATCCGGATCCGGCCGATCTGCGCGCCCCGCAGCCGCAGCGCGCCGGCCAGCCGGGCCACGACCGCCTCGATCGACTCGACGTCGAACGCCCGCTCGGCCACGCTCAGCTTGAGCTGGCGCAGCGTGCCGTCGAGCCCGAGCGCGGCGACCGTGGCCGGCGTCGCATACGCGTACACGGTCTGGCCCTGCGAGGCCGGCGCCAGCGCCGGATCGTGCACGGTGCCGGCCAGCGTGGCCGTGCGCGCCGGGCCCTGCCCCACGCGCACGCGCAGGCTGGCGCCGATCCGCGCGCCGGCCAGCCCGAGGGCGTCGCGTTCGAGCAGCAGCGCGCCGTCCGGCGGCGGCCAGGCCCCGGCCTCGGGGCGGATCGTGTTGATCCGCATCGCCGCGAAATCGTCGACCACGAAAATCGTCAGCGGCAGCGCCGCGCCGCCGCCCGTCTCGAGCAGCGCGCGCACGGTGGCGCCGGCCTGCGCCGCGGCGATCCCCGGAAACGCGCGCACGGCGGCCAGCAGCGGCGCGTCGATGCGTTCGATCTGCAGCGTGGCCGAGGGCGGATTGGTGGCGAGGTAGTTGGCGCGCGTCTCGCGCTTGAGGATCGCCAGGCTGGCGAGCATGGTCGCCAGCGCGCACACGCCCGCCGCCATCGCCAGCACGATCAGCGCCACGCGCCCCGGGGTGTGCAGCATGTCGCGCCGCAGTTTGGTCCAGCGCGGGCTAAGCATGCTGCGCCCCTCCGGTCGTGGCGGCGGCGCACACGGCGCCGTCGGCGAGCGTGATGGTGCGCGTGAACCAGGGGCCGAAACCGCGTTCGTGCGTGACCATCAGCACCGTCTTGCCAGCGGCGGCGAGGTCGGCGAACAGGCGCATGATCTGCACCGTGGTCTCGGAGTCGAGATTGCCGGTCGGTTCGTCGGCGACCAGGATCGGCGGATCGTTGGCGAGCGCGCGCGCGATCGCGGCGCGCTGCTGCTGCCCGCCCGACAGCGCCGTCGGCAGCTTGTCGGCCTGCTCGGCGATGCCAAGTTGCGCCAGCAGCGCGAGCGCGCGCGGGCGCCGTTCGCGCGCCGGATAGGTGTGGCAAAAATCCATCGGCAGCATGACGTTTTCGGCCACGGTCAGCGTCGGCAGCAACTGGAAGAACTGGAACACGATGCCCACCTGCTTGCCGCGCCAGCGCGCCAGCGCCGCCTCGCCCAGCTGGTGCACGGCCACGCCGTCGACCCAGATCTCGCCCGAGCTCGCGCTGTCGATGCCGGTCACGAGGTTGAGCAGGGTCGATTTCCCGCTGCCCGATTTGCCGACCACGGCGACGAACTCGCCGGCGCGCACGCCAAGGCTGACGCGGTCGAGGGCGCGCACCGTGCCGGCGCCGACCTGATAATCTTTGACCAGCTCGCGCAGGATCAACAACGGTGTTTCGATGGATTGGTTCATGCTCGCTTTCGGCAGGTGGGATCGGATTGGATGACGCCATTACAACGTCGCCACGTTTCTGGCGTGTGTGCGAAGCAGCGCTTTTTGCGTGCCGCGTGTTTCGGCACGGCGCAGAAACGAAGCGGAAACAAACTAGCGGGCCGCCGGCGCGCAAAATGGGCTATAAAGCGGTATGCAAACGAGCGATCACATATTGGTAGTCGACGACGACGACGAGTTGCGCGACCTGCTGCGCCAGTACCTCGAAAAAAACGGCTTCCGCGTCAGCACCGCCGCCAACGGGCGCCAGATGCGCGCCGCGTTGGCCGCCGGCGCGGTCGACATGATCGTGCTCGACCTGATGCTGCCCGGCGAGGACGGCCTGGCCCTGTGCCGCGCGCTGCACGCCGACGGCGCCGCCCCGCTGCCGATCCTCATGCTCACCGCGCGCAACGAGGAGTCCGACCGCATCCTCGGCCTCGAGATGGGCGCCGACGACTACCTGACCAAGCCGTTCGCCTCGCGCGAGCTGCTCGCGCGCATCCGCGCCATTTTGCGGCGCGCGCGCATGATCCCGGCCAAGGCGCAGGTCAGCGAGGGCGAGCACGTGCTGCGCTTCGGCGCCTGGCAGCTCGACACCCATACCCAGCAACTGCTCGACGGCGCCGGCGTCAGCGTGGCCCTCACCGGCGCCGAATACCGCCTGCTGCGGGTCTTCATCGAGCACCCGCGGCGCGTGCTCACGCGCGACCAGCTGCTGGCGCTGACCCAGGGCCGCGAGGCCGAGGCCTTCGACCGCTCGATCGACATCCTCGTGAGCCGCCTGCGCAAACGCCTGCGCGACGACGCCCGGCCGCCGCAAATGATCCAGACCGTGCGCAGCGGCGGCTACCTGTTCGCCGCCAGCGTGGACACGGCGCCATGAAGTGGGCTTTGCCGCGGGTTCGCTCGACCCTGTTCGCGCGCCTGGCCATCACATGGTGCCTGGTGCTGTTCGCCGGACATGTCATCGAATTCGAGTTCGGGCGCACGCAACTGATGAACGTACAGTTCACGCGCGCCAGCTATTACCTCGGCAAGGACCTCGGCCTGCTGCTGCCGATGCTCGAGCAGGCCGCGCCCGACGCACGCGCCGCCCTGCTGCAAAAGATGTCGCGCACGGCCTACAATTTCACGCTGGCGCCGCCGGCCGCGCACCCGCCCTCCCCGCTCGCCCACTACAACTATGAGATGCGCGAACTGGCCGGACTGCGCGCCGAACTCGGCCCCCGCCATCCGATCGCGGTCAGCGCGGCCCTGGCCGACAACGAGCGGATACGCTATCACCTGACGCTGGCCGACGGCAGCGAACTGACCGCCGCGATGCTCTACGAAGCCATCGTCTATTCGCCCTGGGGCGGCGTCATGTTCGCCCTGCAGGCGCTGGCCACGGCGCTGCTCACCTGGCTGGCCTGCCGCCAGGCGACCCAACCCTTGCGCCGCCTGTCGGAGGCGGCCGGGGTGCTCGGCGCGTCGATGCAGTGCGAGCCGATCGCCGAGGACGGCCCGCTCGAGGTGGCGCGCGCGGCCGCCGCCTTCAACCTCATGGGGCGGCGCATCAAGGACCACTTGGCCGAACGCGTGCGCATGCTGGCCGCCATTTCGCACGACCTCAAGACCCCGATCGCGCGCATGCGCCTGCGCGCCGACCTGACCGAAGACGGCGCCCTGCGCACCAAGCTGCACGCCGACCTCGATGTGATGCAGGTGCTGGTCGAAGAAGGCATCGCCTACGCGCGCAGCACCGACCGCACCACCGAAGCGGCGCGCCTGGTCGACATCGGCGCCCTGCTCGACACCATCGTGTGCGACTACACCGACGCCGGCCACGAGGTGCGGCTCACGGGCGAGGCGAAAATCGTCCAGACGCGCCCCAACACGCTGCGCCGCATCGTCATCAACCTGGCCGACAACGCCCTCAAGTTCGCCGGCGCGGCCGAAATCGCGGTCCACACCACGGCGCAAGGGCGGCTCGCGATTTGCGTGCGCGACCGCGGCCCCGGCATCGCGCAGGCGCACCTCGACGCGGTGTGGGAGCCGTTCTACCGGGTCGAAGGCTCGCGCAACCGCGACACCGGCGGCGCCGGCCTCGGGCTGGCGATCGCGCGCCAGCTCACGATCTCGCTCGACGGCACGCTGACGCTGGCCAACCGCGACGGCGGCGGACTCGAAGCCACCCTGACCCTGTAGCGCCATGGTCTGACCTAGCGCAGGTTTCCCGTTCATCTTGGTCGCTACCATCAACCATTGCGGCCCACGCCCGTGCGCCGCCGGACCCGATGGGAGAATCACATGGCCTTGTTCCGAATCCTCGTAGTGGCGGCGTTGGCGATGTTCACCCTCGCGTCGTGCTCGACCCCGTACCGACCGCCCGTGGTGGTGTATGGCGGCAGCAGCTTTGTCGGCCTGTCAGGCGTGCTCGCGCAAAGCGCCGGCAATGGGGTCGATGTGGTGCTGGTGCACGGCATGTGCACCCACACTGCCGACTGGGCCCACGGCGCCATCGACCAGGTCATGCGCGCGCTCGACACCAATTACCAGCCCAAGTCGCCCCAGCGCAAAGCCGCCCGCTCCGCGCCCGAGATCGAGATCGTGCGGCGCCAGGAGAGCGTGCGCGGCGTGCCGATCCGCTTTTCGGCCCTGATCTGGTCCCCGTTGACGGCCGCCTTCAAGCGCCAGCTCGATTACGACCTGACCGGCAGCCCGACCGACTGCGCCGCGCCCGGCGAATGCAAACCGACGCGCGCGCGCCTGAACGCGATGTTCAAGGACAAACTGCTCAACGACTGCCTGGTCGACGCCGTCATCTACCAGGGCGCGAGCGGCCCCGTGATCCAACAGAAGATGGTCGCCGCGCTGGGCAAGGTGCTGGCCGACGGCGGCGGCGCGCCGCTGGTGCTGATCGCCGAGAGCCTGGGCAGCAAACTCAGTTTCGACGCCCTCAACGCGATGCTGGTGTCGCCCTCGCGCGAGCAGTCCAGCGCCGGCCAGGACGCCGCCGCGCGCCTGGTGCAGGTGTTCATGGCGGCCAACCAGCTGCCCTTGCTGGCGTTGGGCGAACAAACGATCGAAACGCCCGCGCGCGCGGCCGGCGCCGCCGCCGATTCGCTGCAGCGCTTCCTCGAGCTGCGGCGCGCGCTGCCGCGGGCGCAGGACAAGCGCGTCTCGGCCCTGACGCTGGTGGCCCTGACCGATCCGAACGACGTCCTGTCGTACCGCCTGCAGCCGACGCGCTACGCCGCGCCCGACGTCCAAGTGGCCGACGTGCTGGTGTCGAACAAGCCGACCTGGTTCGGCCTGATCGAGGACCCGTTCGGCGCCCACAACGACTACCTCGTCAACCCCGGCGTCACCCGCATCATCGCCTGCGGCGTGCCCGCGTCGCGCGACTGCAAATAGGGCTGGCCGAAACAGCGCTGCTCGAAGCGCGGCTGCTCGAAGCGCGGCTAGTCGAGCAGGGCCGCCGTCAGCGAGGCGATTTCGTCGGCCGACTCGGCGAGGATTTTGCGCAGCGTGCCCTTGGGCGTGTCGAAGTCGATGCTGTCGGCCGCCTGCAGCATGCTCACGCTCTGGCGCGGCTGCAGCGGCGACGGCACCGGCGCGAGCACGTTGGCCAGCAACAGCGTGTCGCCCAGGGTGCGCGGCGGATAGCTGGCCTCGCCCCGCCAAACCACGTCCACCGCCTCGATCACGAGGGCCGGCACGCCGAGCTGGCGCAGCACGCCGCGCCCGATCAGCCGTTCGCCGTATTCGCTCCAGGCCTCGCTGTTATCGTCGAGCAGCCCGGGGAATTCCTCGGCGCGCGAGAGCAGGTAGAAGCCCCCGACCTCGTGCACGATGGCGGCGAACATCGCCGTTTCGGCGTCGATCCGCGACACTTTTTTTGCCAGCACCTGCGCCAGCGCCGCGACATGGGCGGTGTGCTCCCACAGCAGCGTCGATTGGGCGCGCAGCAGCGGGTTCTTGATCGCGCCGTTGAGCTGGCGCACGATCAGCCGGGCCACCATCGATTTGAGGGTGCGAAAGCCGAGCCGGGTGACGGCGGCGCGCACATTGTTGATTTCCTTGCCGTACGGGTTGTAGGCGACCGAATTGGCGATCGCGACGGTGTAGGCCGACAACAGGGGCTCGGCCATCACGAGCCGGGCGGCGGCGTCGATGTGGCAATCCTCGTCGTCGAGCGCCAACTGCAGCTTGAGCGAGCCGTTCACATTGGCCGGAAACGCCAATTCGCCCCTGCCCGCCTGCGCCGCCAGCTCCCTAAATATTTCCAGCTTGACCATGAAAACAATCTCCCCCGGTGAAGAACGCCAAGTATGCACTGCAAATGATGCTTCTGGACAATAAATCGATCCACCCGTTGCGTTTCGGATCACAAATCAGGGTTTCACGCGACATGAATCGCGCATCAGATAGTTTGGAAAACCTAAACCAACATCGTCCTCGCGCATGGCTCGGCGCCCCCGCGTTGCCCGAGGCTGTCGCGAAAGGGGGCAATGCGCTGGAATTGGCGCTCAATACGCTTCAGGAATCGCGTCGCAGAAAATTAAATATCAAAAACCAACATCGTCCTCGCGAACGCGGTGGCGCATGCGCCACCCCCATAGAACGTCGGCTCAGAGCTAACGTTCTAAGGGTCCCCGCAAAGGGGGGCGCCGAGCCCGAGGACGATGTTGGTTTTGGTATTTGGTTTCTCGCGACACGATTCCGGCAGCAGCGCCCACACGGGGACCAATACACGGCGACGCGCCCTCCAGCTCAATCGACGCCGCTCGCGGCGCACTGAAAGCGCGCCCGGAAATCCACCGGCGCGACATTCAAATGCCGCTGGAACGCGAGCCGCATCGCCTCGCCCGAGGCAAACCCGCAGCGCTCGGCGATCCGGGCCACGGGCAGTTCGCCGTCGGTCAGCATGCGGCGCGCCGCGTCGATGCGCAGCAACTGGATATAGCGCCCCGGCGCGACCTTCATCGCCGCCATGAAGCGCCGCGCGAAATTGCGCGGGCTCATCGCGGCGCGGTCGGCCAGCATCTCGACCGACAATTCCTTGTCGAGGTTGTCGCCGATCCAGCGCGTCAGCTCGCCGAACCGGTCCGGGTCGTGCGCGCCCACCTCGGCCGCCAGCTGCGCGCTGAACTGCGACTGCCCGCCCGGCCGCTTGAGGAACACCACCAGTTCGCGCGCCACCTCGAGCGCGCGCTTGCGCCCCAGATCGTGTTCGACCAGCGCCAGCGCGTAGTCGATCCCGGCCGAGATCCCGGCCGAGCTGTGGAATTTTCCATCGCTGACAAACAGCGCGTCGCGGTCGATCCGCACGCGCGGGAAGGCCAGCGCGAACTCGTCGAAATGGGCCCAGTGCGTGGTCGCCCGGCGCCCGTCGAGCGCGCCGGTGGCGGCCAGCGCAAAGGCGCCGGTGCAGATCGATCCGACCCGCGCGACGCGCGCGCACAGCGCACCGAGGGCGCGCACCAGCGCCGGGTCGCGCATCACCGCGCGCGCGCCCGGGCCGCCCGACAGCAGCAGCGTGTCGGCTTCGAGGCCGGCGTCGTAGACGCTGCACCCGGCCGCGATCGCGATGCCCGATGAGGTCATCAGCAGCCCGGCCTGCGGCGCCGCCAGCGTCACCTGGTACGGCGCCGGCAAACCCTCGGCCAGGGCCGCCCCGTTGGCGACGCTGAACACGTCGAGCGGGCCGGTGATGTCGAGCATCTGGGCGTTGGGGAAAGCCACCATCAGGACGCGGTGGGCTTGGTGCTTGGTCGGCTTCATCGGCAAGGCGCTTGGCGGCAGTGGATTTTGGCAGGAACTGAGGGAAGGCTGTCCTTACGGACAGCCCCCCGCTTCGCATACTACATGAACGGGCCGGCATGCCGCCCAAACACCCCTCCAACTACCGGAATCTCACCATGCGAAAAACCATCCTCACCCTGTGCGCGAGTTTGCTGCTGGCCTCGTTCAGCGCCTGCTCGATGCCGCCGCCGTCCAATCTCGACCTGCGCCTGCAACAGGCGAGCGCGAAAAACCTCTACGCCGTGAGCATGAAGTCGCGCGCCGCGCCGATCGGCATCAACCAGATGCACGCCTGGGAGATCCGCATCACCACCGCCGCCGGCGCGCCCGTCACCCAGGCCCGCATCAAGTTCGACGGCGGCATGCCGCAGCATGGCCACGGTTTCCCGACCAGTCCCAAGGTGACCGAAGAACTCGGTGACGGCCGCTACCTGCTCGAAGGCATGAAATTCAGCATGAGCGGCTGGTGGGAGATGAAGCTCATGATCGACGCCGCGCCCGGCCGCGACGAGGTCAAGTTCAACACCGTCATCGCCCTGCCCGGCGCCAAGCCATGAAACCGGCGCGCGCGCTGACACTGGCGCTCGGCGGCGCCGCGCTGCTGGCCTGCGTGCTGGCCGGCGGCACGCCCGGCGACACCTGGAGCAAGGGCGAACTGGCCGCGCTCGCATCGCTCCAACTGGCGGCGCTGCCCGCGGCCGCGCCCGACCCCTCGAACGCGCAGGCGGACGTGGCGGGCGCCGCGGTGCTTGGCAAGCGCCTGTTTTTCGACCCGCGCCTGAGCGCCAACGGCAAGGTCTCGTGCGCCTCGTGCCACGACCCGGCCAGGCAGTTCCAGGACGGCCGCGCGCTCGCGCAAGGCATCGGCACGACCGCGCGGCGCTCCATGCCGCTGGTCGAAACAGCGCGCGGCGCCTGGCAGTTCTGGGACGGGCGCAAAGACAGCCTGTGGTCGCAGGCGCTCGGGCCGCTCGAGGACCCGAACGAACATGGCGGCAACCGGCTCGCGTATGCGCGCCTGGTCGCACTGCACTACCGCGGCGAGTACGAGCAGTTGTTTGCGGCGCTGCCCGCGTTCGACGCGCTGCCCGCCGCCGCCGGCCCCAACGGCAGCGCGGCCGAACGCGCCGCCTGGCAAGGCATGCGCGAGAGCGAGCGCGCGGCCGTCTCGCGCGTGTTCGCCAACATGGGCAAGGCGATCGCCGCCTACGAGCACGCGCTGCGCTTCGGCGAGACGCGGCTCGACCGCTATATCGGCGCCACCTTGCGCGCCGAACCTGCCGCCGCGACGCTGCTGACGGCGGCCGAAAAACGCGGCCTGCGCCTGTTCGTCGGCCGCGCCGACTGCATAAGCTGCCACAACGGCCCGCTGCTCAGCGACCAGCACTTCCACAACACGGGCGTGGCCGCGCGCGACCCGCGCGCGCCCGACCCGGGGCGCGCCGCCGCGATCGCCAAGGTCGTCGGCGACGAGTTCAACTGCCTCGGCAAATTCAGCGACGCCAAGCCGTCCCAGTGCCAGGAGCTCGCCTTCATCGCCGCCGACGACCCGCACATGATGGGCGCGTTCAAGACGCCGAGCCTGCGCAACGTCGCACTGCGCCCGCCGTACATGCACGCCGGCCAGATCGACACGCTCGACGCGGTGGTGCGCCACTATGCGCGCGCGCCCCAGGCCGCGGCCGGCCACAACGAGCGCAAACCGATGGCCCTGTCGGAGCAGGACATCGGCGACATCGTGCAGTTCCTGGGCGCGCTGTCCGGTCCCGTGATCGACCCGACCCCGTGAACCCCGGCCACGCCATCAGTTTAATCATCGGCATCGTGCTTGCCCTCGCGGTGGGCCTGGCCTGCAGCGCCGCCAGGTTCGACCGCGAACGCGTGTTCTACCCGACGCTGATGATCGTCATCGCCTCGTACTACGGGCTGTTCGCCGCCATCGGCGGCGCCCCCCGCACCCTGCTCGCCGAGTCGCCCGCGATCGTCCTGTTCGCGGGCGCCGCGCTGGCCGGCTTCCGATTCAGCCTGTGGATCGTGGTCGCCGCGCTGGCCGCGCATGGCTTGTACGACCTGGTGCACGGCGCATTGATCAGCAACCCCGGCGTGCCGCCATGGTGGCCCGCCTTCTGCTGCGGCTACGACCTCGTCGCGGCGGCCTACCTGGCCGCGCTGCTGCTCCATTCCCCACGCCTATCCCACCCCTGAACCGAAGGATCATCCGATGCAAAACCGAACCCGCCTTGCCGCCCTGCTTTCGCTCGCAGGCGCCCTTTTGTGCGCGGCCGCCGCGCCCGTCCTCGCCGCGCCCGAAGAAACGATCACGCCCTACCAGGCGCGCTTCGGCCGCGCGCAGCCCGTGATCGCCGTGGTCGGCGAAAACAGCGGCACCGAATTGTCCGACTATGTGATCCCGTATGCGGTGCTGGCGCGCTCCGGCGCGGCCGAGGTGCTGTCCTTGGCCAGCCGCCCGGGCCGCCTGCAGATGACGCCGGCGCCCCTGCAGATCGAGCCGCAGGCCACGATCACGCAGTTCGACGCCCGCTTCCCGGACGGCGCCGACTACATCATCGTGCCCAAGGTCGGCAAGGACAAGGACGCGCGGCTGCTGGCCTGGCTGCGCGAGCAAAACAAAAAAGGCGCCACCATCGTCAGCATCTGCGACGGCGCGCTGGCGGTGGCGGCGAGCGGCCTGCTGGCGGGACACCGCGCGACCGCCCACTGGGGCACCGAGGAGCGCCGCGCAAAGGCGTATCCGGACACCGAGTGGGTCGCCAACAAGCGCTACGTGGCCGACCGCCGCTTCGTCTCGAGCGCGGGCATCAGCGCCGCCATACCGACCTCGCTGGCGCTGGTCGAAGCGATCGCGGGCCGCGCCCGCGCGAGCGCGCTGGCGACCGAATTAGGGGTCGCCGATTGGTCTTCGCGCCACGACAGCACCGCCTTCAAGCCCGGCTACGGGGCCAACGCCAAGGCCTTGGCGGCGACCGGCGTGGGCACCTCGCGCTACGGCAGCGGCGCCGGCATCGGGGTGCCGGTGGCCGCCGGCGTCGACGACATCGCGCTCGCATTCACGCTCGACGCCTACTCGCGCACCGGCAGCAGCCAGGCCTTGGCGGTGGCGGCCAGCGCCGCGCCGCTGCGCACCCGCGACGGTTTGATGATCGTGCCCGACCGCGTGGCCGGCGCCTACGATGCGCCCGCAACGATGCTGCCGCCGTTCGACGCCATCCCGTCGGCGCACTGGATCGACAGGGCGCTGGCCGGCATCGCCGGGCGTTATGGCGCCGACACCGCGCTCGGCGTCTCGTTGGTGTTCGAGTACCCGGGATATGCGCGCAAGTAAAACAGGCGGAAGTAAAACACGCGGAATTCAGACAAGCGGAAGTAAATAGGTGGCGCTAAATAGTCAGCGCGGCAGGCGAGGCGCCGCCGCTCACCTGTTGCGCGGGCGGTCGACGCTGGCGATCCGGGTGCCGCCCAGCGCCGCGACCAGCGACACCACGGCCCAGGTGATAAAGAAGACGTTGGCGGCCTGCGGATTGGCGGCGAACAGGCTGCCTTCGTGGCCGAAGGCGCGCACCAGCACCGCTTCGTAGGCGAACAAGGCCCCCCAACAAACAAACGCGGCTAATACGATCCCGGTCGAGAACCCAAAGATGATTTTTAGCAGTTTCATTTTATAGCTGGAAAAGCTGGGTCGAAGTTGGCGGAACATACGTCCACGAAGCTTAGCTATTCCTGCCTGAAGGGAACTGTCGGATAGTAACAAACGGCGAGGCGCGTCCACGAAAGCGCCTATTTGTTGCTGCACCTCAACTCGACTTCAACCCGGCCGCCATGCCTTGGTCCGCCGTGGCGATCCGGCCCGAAGCCGATATCGCGCTGCTCGCATGCACCCTGTGCATCCGCCTCCAAGGCCAAGGGGGACGGCCGGGGACAGACCGGGGACAGACCGGGGTCTGACCCCGGTCTGTCCCCGGTCTGTCCCCGTTAAAGCGGATTCAGCTTCACCGGGACCGGCGCGGCGGTGGGTTCGGATAAAAACCGATACTGACATCGGTTCAATGAAGCCCTGCTTCCGGCGCCCCCGGGGCAAACGCCGACCATCAAGCCGATTCGACAATTTTTCCAAAAAAAATGAATCCAAATCGCCGTCCCCACCGTAGAACCAATGCCTGTACGTTGCATGCGACGTGCCGCCGCGTATTTACTTGCTTCTTTAATAATTCAACACCGACGTCAAACCAATCATAAAAGGACCACAACCATGAACAAGACATTGATCGCGAAGCTGCTCAGCGGTTCCACCTTTGCCCTGGCGCTGGCCGCCTGCGGTGGCAGCGGCGACACGCCGCCACAGCCGACCACGCCCTCGCCGCCGCCGCCGCCCGAGTCCAAGTTGGTCGAGCCGGGCGACGTGGTCGTCGTCACCGCCACCAACCTGCTGGTGACGTTCAACCGCGAGACCCCGGGCACCGTGCGCACCAGCCTCGTGATCACCGGCCTGCAGGCCGGCGAGACCCTGCACGGCGTCGATTTCCGCCCCGTCGACGGCCTCCTCTACGGCGTCGGCAGCACCGGCCGCATCTACGAGATCAATGTCCGCACCTCGCTGGCCACCGCCAAAGCGACCCTGAGCGCCGACGCCGCCGACCTGACCGAACCGTACGCCGGCCTGTCGGGCACCAGCTTCGGGGTCGACTTCAACCCGGCCGCCGACCGCCTGCGCGTGGTCAGCAACACCGGCCAGAGCCTGCGCATCAATGTGGCCACCGGCGCCACCACCACCGACGGCGCCATCAACGGCGGCGCGGCCAATTCGGCCGTCACGGCCTCGGCCTACACCAACTCGTTCGCCGGCACCGGCAGCACCACGCTGTTCGCGATCGACTCGGCCAACAGCACCCTGTACACCCAGAACCCGCCCAACAACGGCACCCTCAGCGTGCCCGTCACGCTCGGCGTGGCCGCCAGCAGCGCCAATGGCTTCGACATCGACGCGCGCACCAATATGGGCTATGCGATCTTCACGGTCGGCACCGCGCGCAACCTGTACACCATCAACCTGGGCGCCACCGCCGGCGCCGCCACGCTGGTTGGCGCGGTCGGCATCAACGAGGACATCCGCGGCATGGCCGTGCGCGCCGCGTCGGCCCCGGTCGCCTTCGGCCTGACCGACGACAACCGCCTGGTCAGCTTCAAGCCGCTCACGCCCAACACGGTCGACACCAGTGTCGCCATCAGCGGCCTCAATGCCGGCGAGACCCTGCTCGGGATCGACTTCCGTCCGAAGGATGGGTTGATGTACGGCCTGTCGTCGACCGGTCGCATCGTCACGGTCAACACCGAGACCGGCGCGGCCACCGTCAAGGCCAGCCTCGCGGCCGACGCCGCCGACCTGACCCTGCCGTTCACCGCCATCGCCGGCACCGCGTTCGCGGTCGATTTCAATCCCGTGGCCGACCGCCTGCGCGTGATCAGCAACCTGGGCCAGAGCCTGCGCATCAACCCGGACACCGGCGCCACCACCACCGACGGCAGCATCAACCGCCTCGGCGCCACGCCGGTGGTCACGGCCGCCGCCTACACCAACAGCATCGCCGGCGCGACCACGACCTCGCTGTTCGATATCGACAGCAACAGCGACAACCTGGCCTTGCAAAGCCCGCCTAACGACGGCACGCTCGCCAACATCGGCGCGCTCGGGGTGGCCGTCGAGGGCGACGTCGGCTTCGACATCGCCGGCGGCGCCAACGGCCTGGTGCTGGCCGCCCTGCGCGCCACCGCGGCCGGGCCGACCTCGATCTACCGCGTCGATCTGGTCACCGGCGCGGCCACACTGGTCAACGGCGCGGCCACCCCGGCCCTGTCGGTGTACGGCACGGGTGCGGTCGGATTGCGCGACATCGCGATCTCGATCAAGCAAGCGCCGTAACCGGCACCGGCATGGCGGGCCCCGGTGGCAGCCGGGACCATGGACGCTTTGCTGGTGAGCGGGAGGCGCACGGGGTAACATGGCGCGACGGATAGCGCGACCACTCCCGGCGCCTCCGGTCATCGAGCAAAGCGATCCACATGCCACTTCCAAGCGCCCCGCGCGACATCGTCGGCCAAGACGGCCAGCCGCGCATCGGACGCTTCAGCGGCCAGGCGTCCAGTTTCGACTGGGCCGCGCTGGCCGCCCCCTTCAAACGCAGCGCGCTGTGGCGGCGCTTCCACCACAAGCGCTGGCATTACGTGGCGCTCGCCACCGACCGTATTTTCTGCGGCATCGCCATCGTCGACCTCGGCTGGACCAACACCGCCTTCGCGTATGCGTTCGACCGCGCCAGCAAAACCGTGGTCGCCGCCTTTTCGCAGGACGGCCTGCCGGGCCTGAGCGCCGCGGTCGCCGGCAACGCGGGCGAAACCAGCCGCTTCCATTTCCTCTCGCGCCGCGTCACGCTCGGCGCCGGCGCGCTCACGCTGCGCTGCGGCGGCTTCGAGATCGACGCCCGCTTCGACGCCGCTGGCGCCGCGCCGCTGCTGCTGGCGGTCGGCGCGGTCGACGGCGGCAGCGTCCACGCGACCCAGAAATCGGCGGCGCGGGCGATGGCGGGCACGGTGCGCGCCGGCGGCAAAACCTACCCGCTCGAGGCCGGCGTGGCCAGCTTCGACTACTCGAACGGCCTGCTCGCGCGCGACACCGCGTGGCGCTGGGCCTCGGCCCACAGCGCGGCGCTCGGCTTCAACCTGCAGGCCGGCTACTTCGGCGCCAACGAAAACGCGCTCTGGCTCGACGGCGAGATCATCGCCTTGCAGGCGGCCCATTTCGAATTCGACCCCGACGACGCGCGCGCGCCCTGGCATGTCTGGACCGAGGACCGCCTGCTCGACCTGCATTTCACGCCCGAGGGCGCGCGCCGCGAGGACAAGAACCTGCTGGTGGCGGCGAGCCGTTATGTGCAGCCGATCGGCACCTTCTCGGGATCGGTCAGGGCCACGCCGGACGGTCCGGCCCGCGCCGTCGAGCGCCTGGTCGGCGTGACCGAGGACCATGCCTCGCGCTGGTAGAGCGTTGAAACGGGACCAGGCGCCTTGGCCGCATCGCGAATCTGGGCACAGCGAATCTGGGCATATCGACTTTGCGCATATCGAAACACGAAAGCCTTCGTTCCCAAGCGCGCGCGCCGGCCCTATGCTGGACGTCCGGGATTGAAGCAACGAGATTGCAGCGATGAGATTGCAGCGATGAGATTGAAGCGATAAGATTGAAGGGACAACCATGACGCCGCGCCCGCTGGAGCACTTCCGCGTAATCGTCGTGCCGGGTTTGCACGACAGCGGCCCCGAACACTGGCAAAGCCGCTGGCAGCGCCTGCACCCGGCATTCGAGCGCGTGCGCCAGGACGACTGGTCGGCGCCGCGGCTCGAGACTTGGTCGGCGCGGCTGACGCAAATGCGCCTGCGCGATCCGCGCCCCACCCTGCTCGTGGCGCACAGTTTCGGCTGCCTTGCGGCGGCGCACAGCATCGCGCACGACCCGCGCGGCGTTGCCGGGGTGCTGCTGGTCGCGCCTGCTGACCCCGACAAATTCGGCGTGGCGCAACTGCTTGCGCACGACGCGCTGGGCTGCCCGGCGTCGATGATCGGCAGCGAAAACGATCCGTGGATGAGCGCACAAAAGGCGGCGAAGTGGGCCGCGCGCTGGCAAAGCGGCTTCGTCAACGCCGGCATGCTCGGCCACATCAACGCCGAAACCGGACTCGGCGACTGGGACTACGGCCAGCAGCAACTGCTTGCGCTGGCCGAACTGGCGCGCGCCTGAATTGTCGAAAGCAGATCGCGTAAGGGCACGCAATGCATGTTTTAGTAGTACTATTTCAATTACATTAACCCTGGAGATTACGATGACACTACGCTTGGGCGACACCGCCCCCGATTTCGAACAGAACTCCTCGCTCGGGACAATCCGTTTCCACGAATGGTCGCGCGACTCCTGGGTCGTGCTGTTTTCGCATCCGGCCGACTTCACGCCGGTCTGCACCACCGAGCTCGGCCTGACCGCCAAGCTCAAGCCCGAATTCGACAAGCGCAACGTCAAGGCGCTGGCGCTGTCGGTCGACCCGGCCGAGTCGCACCAGCGCTGGATCAAGGACATCGAAGAGACGCAGAAAACGGTGGTCGGCTTTCCGATCATCGCCGACGCCGACAAGCGCGTCGCCGAGCTGTACGACATGATCCACCCGGAGCAGTCGGCCACGGCGACGGTGCGTTCGGTGTTCATCATCGATCCGCAGCACAAGGTGCGCACGATCCTGACCTATCCGATGAGCACGGGCCGCAACTTCGACGAGGTGCTGCGCATCATCGACGCGCTGCAGCTGACCGACGGCTACACGGTCGCCACGCCGGGCAACTGGAAGGACGGCGACGACGTCATCATCCCGCTGACGGTGCAAGACCCGGAGGTGCTCAAGCAGAAGTATCCGAAGGGGTTTACCGCCGAGCGGCCTTATTTGCGCTTGACGCCACAGCCTAACAAGTAAGCCGGAGCGACGCTGGAAGTCGCGCGATCCGAGCTTTAGGAAACACAAACCCACATCGTCCCCGCATGCGAGGTTGTCGCAAAACTTAAAATGGGCCGCATGGTTTGGCAGAAATCGCGAAATCGCTAGCTTCTAATACCTCAAACCAACATCGTCCTCGCGAATGCGGGGACCCATAGAACTGCGGCTCAGAGCAACTGTTCTATGGGGGGGAGGCATGCCTCCCCGCATACGCGAGGACGATGTTGGTTTTTTTAATACTTAATTTTCTCCGTCGCGATTTCTGAGGCGTCTCAGACGCCAATTCCAGCGCATTGCCCCCCTTTCGCGACGCCCTCATGCGCGAGGACGATGTGGGTTTAATTTTTGGAAAAGCCTGGATCGTGCTTTTTCGCCGCGGCGCCCGAGGTAAACAAAGCACTCTCCCAATATATTTCAGTCAATATTTAAATAAACTTCCCAAAACGCCAAATCGCCCGGCCCTATGTACGCCAACGTACTGACCCAAAGTTCCCCGTGAGTAAACTGCATGCATAAAACCAATAATCACATGCATTTACTAGGGAACCACCATGTTACACACCAAATTCGTGCCATTCGCGCTGCTGGCCTTGAGCCACGCGGTCGCCATGGCCCAGACGCCCGGCGCGGCCGGACAGTTCCAGCAAATCCCGCCGGCGCCGGTCATCCCGAAGGCCGCCCCCGAAGTGCGCATCGAACAGGGCAAGGCCCCGGCCGCGCCCGACGACAAGGTCAAGATCCGCGTCAACGCCCTGCTCGTCACCGGTGCGCGCGCCTACTCCGCCGCCGACCTGCTCGTACTGACCGGATTTAAGCCCGGCAGCGAGCTGTCGATGGCCGAACTGCTCGGCATGACCGCGAAAATCGCCGACCGTTACCACCGCGCCGGATATTTCCTCGCGCAAGCCTACCTGCCGGCGCAAGACATCAAGGACGGCGTCGTCACGGTCGCCGTGTCCGAAGGCACCTACGGCAAGATCAGCGTGCGCAACCGCGCCGGCGTGTCGAACAAGCTGCTCGACAGCCAGTTGGCCGGCCTCAACACGGGCGACACGGTCACCCGCGCCCCGCTCGACAATCGCCTGTTGCTGCTGTCGGACCTGCCGGGCGTGACCATCAGCTCGACATTGGTGCCGGGCGCCTCGGTCGGTTCGTCCGACCTGATCGTCGACGTCACGCCTGGCCGCAAGATCTCGGGCAACATCGAGGCCGACAACGCCGGCAGCCGCTACACGGGCCAGTACCGGATCGGCTCGACCGTCAACCTGAACCAACCGCTCGGCCTCGGCGACGTCGCCACCCTGCGCACGCTGACCTCGGGCAAGGGCCTCAACTACGCGCGCGCCTCGTACCAGCTGCAACTGGGCAAGGCGAAAGTCGGCGTCGCCTACAGCAAGCTCAAGTATGAGCTGATCAAGGAATTCACCCCGCTGCGCGCGCACGGCACGGCCGATGTCGCCAGCATCTACGGCGCCTACCCGCTGCTGCGTTCGCGCGACACCAATTTGAACGCCCAGCTCGCCTACGACGACAAATCCTTCCACGACCGGCTCGACCTGACCGGCGCGGTCGGCGACAAGAGCGCCCGGGTGCTTATGGCCAGCCTCGTGGGCGACCACCGCGACGGCATCGGCGGCGGCGGCGCGAGCAACTTCGCGCTGACCTGGTCGAGCGGCCGGCTCGACCTCGAGACCCCGTCGCTGCGCACGATCGACGCCGCGACCGCCCGCAGCAACGGGCATTACAACAAGTTCGGCTTCAGCGCCAGCCGGGTCCAGTTCCTCGGCGAGCGCTGGTCGCTGTCGGCCGCCGTCAACGGCCAGATCGCCTCGAACAACCTCGACGTCTCCGAAAAAATGGAGCTTGGCGGCATGCACGCGGTGCGCGCCTATCCCGAAGGCGAAGCCTACGCCGACCAGGGTTATGTGATGAGCCTCGAGGCGCGCTATCTGGTGCCGCAATTCTCGCCCTCGCAGCGCAGCCAGCTGCAGGCGCTCGCCTTCGTCGACAACGGCAGCGTGCGGCGCGACAAGAACCCGTGGACCAGCGGCGACAACAGCAGGACCCTGCGCGGCGCCGGCGTCGGCCTGGTCTGGTCTAAGGCCAACGACTTCATGGTGCGCGCCTACTACGCACGCAAGCTCGGCAGCGAAACGGCCAACGCCGCGCCCGACCGCTCGGGCCGCTTCTGGGTCCAGGCCGTCAAGTACTTCTGAACACGCCAGGCAACAAAGCATTCAACCGCCATACGCATCAATGCGCATCAATGAATAGGGAAACACCATGAACGCCATCTACCGATCCATCTGGAACGACCAGACGGGCACCTTCGTCGCCGTGTCGGAACACACCGCCAGCGCCGGCAAGCCCAGCTCCTCCTGCGCCGGCACGCCGCCAGGCCACGTGCGCGCTTCGATCAAAATGCTCGCGCTCGCGGTCGCGATGGCGTGCGCGGCCAACGCCGGCGCCCAGTCGCCGACGGGCGGCGTGGTCACCGCGGGCGCGGCCACGATCAACACCGGCACCAACAATATGGTCATCAACCAGTCGAGCGCGAACGTCGTCATCGATTGGCAGAGCTTCAATATCGGGGCCGGCCAGAGCGTGCGCTTCGTCCAGCCCGGCAGCAGCTCGGTCGCGCTCAACCGCGTGCTCGGGGCCGATCCGTCCGTCATCCTCGGCAATTTGAGCGCGAACGGCAAGGTGTTCCTGGTCAACCCGAACGGCGTGCTGTTCGGCCAGGGCTCGTCCGTCAACGTGGGCGCGCTGCTGGCGTCCTCGCGCGACATCGGCAACGCCGACTTCATGGCCGGCAACTACAAATTTTCGGGCAGCGGCGCCGGCACCGTGCACAACGCCGGCGCACTGGTCGCGGCCGACGGCGGCTATGTCGCGCTGCTCGGCGCCAAGGTCAGCAACGAGGGCCGCATCGCCGCCAACTTCGGCATGGTCGCGATGGCCGCGGGCAATGCGATGACATTGCAACTGTCGGGCGACAAGCTGCTCAGCGTCGGCGTCGACCAGGGCGCCCTGCACGCGCTGGTCCAGAACGGCGGCCTGATCCAGGCTGACGGCGGCCAGGTGCTGCTGACGACCCAGGCCGCCGGACACCTGCTGCAAACGGCGGTCAACAACACCGGCGTGATCCGCGCCCACCGGCTCGAAAACCAGGGCGGCGTGATCAAGCTGATGGGCGACATGCAGTCGGGCAGCATCGCCCTCGGCGGCACGCTCGACGCCAGCGCGCCCGGCGGCGGCAACGGCGGCTTCATCGAGACCTCGGCCGCGCATGTGAAGATCGGCAACGGCGCCATCGTGACCACCGACGCCCCGCAAGGGCAGACCGGCAACTGGCTGATCGATCCGGAAGACTTCACGATCGGCGGCGGCGTCAACGACAACATCACCGGCGCCACGCTGTCGGCGCTGCTGGTTACCAACAGCGTCACGATCAGCACCACGCCCGGTCCCAACACGGTCGTCGCCGGCACGCCTCCGCTGAGCAACCTGCACACCGGCACCGTCGGCCCCGGCGACATCTTCGTCAACCAGGCGGTGAGCTGGACGGCCAGCACCAACCCGACCACGCTGACCCTGAACGCGGTCCGCGACGTCAACATCAACTCGGCGATCACTGCCACCAACGGCAACCTGGTCGCGTGCTGCGGCCGCGACGTCAACCTCAACGCGGCGGTGACGACCGTCAACGGCAGCGTGCTGCTGGGCGCGGGGCGCGATGTGAACGTGGCCGCCGTGGCCGCGCTGACGACCACCGACGGCAACATCTTGCTGTGCGCGGCCAACAATGTGAACATCGCCGCGAAGATCACCCTGACCCGCGGCAGCGGCATCCCCGCGCAAAGCCTCGGCCTGCCGCTCGGCCTCGGGCTCAGCGCCGGCAACAACGGCACCGGCTCGGGCACCGTGATCTTCGCGCCGGCCACGCCACCGGGCGCCATCACCGGGCCGAACGCGCCCGTGGTGATCACCTACAATCCGGCCACCTACACGGCGCCGACCAACTTCCTGCCCCACTTCACACTGACGGGCGGCGCCACCATATCGCAAAAAATGCTGGTGTTCGCCGCCGGCGGCGACAAGACCGTCGATGGCGGCACGGCGACCACCTTGTCCGGCCTGAAGGGCAACCCGGTCGGCGTCACGCTGGTGGCCGGCGCAGGTGCGGCGGCCAATTTCGACACGCCGAACGTTGGCATCGATAAGACGATCACCCACACCGGCTACACGCTCGGCGGCGCCAACGCGAGCAACTTTGCGCTGCCGGTCGCCTGTTGCGGACCGGCCGTGGGCCGCAGCACGGGGACGATTCTTGCCGCCGTCATTCCGCCGGTGGTCGTGCCGCCGGTCGTCGTGCCCCCGGTAGTCGTACCGCCGGTGGTCGTGCCCCCTGTAGTCGTACCGCCCGTGGTCGTGGTACCGCCCGTGGTCGTGGTACCGCCCGTGGTCGTGGTACCGCCCGTGGTCGTGG
>JAZKIN010000045.1:39678-47271 GCA_040384885.1 Pseudomonadota bacterium
TGCCGCCCGTCGTCGTGGCGCCGCCAGTGGTCGTCGTGCCGCCGGTCGTCGTGGCGCCGCCGGTCGCGGTCGTGCCCGCGCCGGTTGCTATCACGCCACCCGGGCTGGCACCGGCAGCCATTGTGGCGCCGCCATCGGGACCCGTGCCTTCCGTCCTGATCGTGGCCGGCCCGAACGGCGCGCCACCGGTATTCGTGCTGCCGGCACCGGTCGTCGTCGCGCCGCCGGTCGTCGTCGTTCCGGAAGAAGTTCCGGAAACTTTCGTGCCGGCCAATCGTCCGCCTAAGCAGGACCGCAACTAATGGCACACGTGCTCGACATCGGCGAGCAAGGGGCAGGCGCGCAGCGCGCGCTTGCGGGCGGCATGGCCGCCACCCTCTGCCTGTGCATACTGGCAACGGCCTTCGGCGCCCGTAACGCCGCGGCCGCCGTCCCCTTCGCCGCAGCAATCCCCGTCGCGGGCGCGGCGGACGCAGGCAGGCAAGCCAATTTCAAACACGAGGCGGCGTCACCAGAGGCGGTCAGCCTGGCGCAATGGGTGCTCGCGTCGAACAACAACCGCAGCCTGTCGTTCATGATTATCGACAAGAAGCAAGCCAAGGCGTTTGTCTTCGATGGCGATGGACAACTCGGCGGCGCGACCCCCGTGTTGCTCGGCGAAGCCGTCGGCGACGACTCCACGCCTGGCATTGGCAGCCGCAAACTGTCGACCATCCGGGTCGACGAACGCACCACGCCTGCGGGCCGCTTTGTCGCGGCGCTCGACCGCAATCTGAGCGGCAAGGACGTCCTGTGGATCGATTATGACAATGCGATTTCGCTGCACCGGGTGGTTACCAGCAATGCCAAGGAGCGGCGCGCGCAACGGCTGGCCTCGGCCACCGCATCGGACAACCGCATTTCGTATGGCTGCGTCAACGTGCCCGCAAAATTCTTCGACACGGTCGTGATTCCGGCCTTTAACAAGACCAATGGGATCGTGTATATCCTGCCCGAGACGCGGCCGCTCGGCGCCGTGTTCGCCGCCTTCGGTGCGACCGCCGGCAAACCGGCGCCCGACCGGCAATAAGGCTAGTAGATCATCGCGTGCCGGCCACGGTCGCCCTGCGCGAGGCCGACAAATTCGATTGCGCCTGTTTTTTCGTTCCACTGGAAAGGCTGGCCGTCATACGGATTGCGCTCGTTCGCCGCATCGAGCTGCGCGCGCATCTGGTCGGCAGGCACCCCGCGGGCACGCAGGCTGATGCCGAGCACAACAAGCCGGCGCAGGCCCTCGAGGTCGGGCACGCGCACCGCATAATTGCCCAGATCGGAGACGCCCACCTTGAGGAGGACATCGCCGATGAAGTTATACATGCGGTCGGGCATCGCGCCGCCCTTGCCGATCGCGTCCGTGAGGCCCTTGGCCCGCACCATCGCCTGCGGCAGCTGCGCGTATGGAACCCGCAGCGTGTCCTCGACCGACACCAGCAGTTCGGCGTAGCGGTTGCTCGTGTCCTGGATCTGCAGCAGCGGCTTCATCACGCCCGAGGCCATCTTCCCGCCCAAGTTAATATTGTATTCACGCATCGCTTCCGGCGAATCGCTGCGCCGCAGCGAGTTTTGGAAAAACTTCAATTCGCCTGCGAACGGACGCAGCATCGAGCGCTCGGCATCGGTGACGGGCGTCAGCCATTGCGGCGGCATCGCCTGCAGGCCAAGTTGTGCGGGCAAGCGGCGCAACACCAGCGCCCCGAGCGAAAAATGCCGGCTGATGGCCGTCACGGCCACCATCTTCGAGATCAGCGATTCGGACGACACCAGGCTTTGGCGCCAGAAGCGGATATCGGCTTCAAGCAAAGCCTTGACGGCGGCCACATCGTCCTGTCCCGCAAGTTGCCACGCTTTGAGGTGTAGCAGTTTTTGGCCCTCGATTACGGTGCGAAACGCAGGCAGGGGAAGCTGCACGTCGTAGGGCATGTCTTCGCGCCAGGCCGGGTGCGCCAGCAGCGCGCGGTAGCGTTCGAACAGCCACTGCTCCGACGCCAACCAAGCGGCGATCGACGCTTCGTCCTTGTAGAGCGCGTCCACGCAAGCCTGCTCCACCGTCCTGCAGGTGTCGGACAAGGCTTGCACTTCTTTGCTGCGCAAGGCCCTGTAATCGAGCTCCGTGCCGGGCGGCACGGCGCCCTCGGGAATGTGCGGCAGCGCCGCCATCTGGCGCGACCAGGCGATGCGCTTCTTGCCCCAAACCCGCGGATCTTCGTCTTGTGCGACCTGGAATCCCATCAGGAACACATAGGCATTGGCATCGTCGGCGGGCGCGGCGCCCCCGGCGGACAGCGCGTCCAGACGCGCGGCGGCCGGCCCCACCGCTTGATCGCGCCGATTGACCGCATACAAAAGAAGGGCGATAAGGAGGATGAGTCCAAAGCACCCGGCCATTGCCAGCGAAAAAACCCTAAACGCTTTTTTTACGTGCATTTTATCGTCCCGTTTTATATAGCCTTAAGCATCTTTGAACAGATTGGAAACCGGGCAATCAAATAACGTCGCCAATCCTTCGAGCAGATCGATGCTCAATGACTTGGTGCTGTTGTTGACGACCCTGGTCAGCTGCGAATGGGATATCTCCACGCCCATGGCATGTAGCTTAGTCCACAATTCGGTGACGAAGCGAATCTCGTGTTCGGCCATCAGGACCTGAATACGCAGAACGGCTTTTCGCGGGGTGGCCCGTGGGGCCTGGGGTTTAGGTGTTTTCGATGTTTGCATGGTTTGGTCGTACCTCACTACGACAGGCGCGATGATACCGCTTTATATGACTCACCGTTTGCAGCTGTTGCAAATAAACCCATAGGGCGGCGCTTATTTGCATATGATGCAAATAATTTTCAAGAATTGCTTGCCTTTCCATTTTCGCCATGTGAGAATGCATTCACTCGCTCACCAATGAGCACGACCGAAACACCGAATACAGGGATTGACCGTGAATACAACGACGCAACTACAGACGACGACAGGACGCCAAGCGTCCAGCCTGTCGCTGCTTGCGTGCCGGTTGCCCGCGTCCCTGATCAGCCTATTCCAGCCGGCGCTTGCGCAAGCGATCGAAGCCGCATCGCGCTGCTGCGGCAAGCCCAATCACCTTCATGATTCCCGCCAGGCGTATTTTGATGCCGCGAATTGGAAACATGCACACACCATCCGAGGGGGAAACCCCTAGTCGAACAGGATCACTCCTCGACGACCGGCCGCAAGGCCAAGCTCAAGGGCTCGGATGTTCCGCAAGGACACCGAGCCCTTTTTGCATTTCGGGTATCGCAACAGCAGCAAACGCAGTCAAGCCCTTTCAGTTTGAGGCCGTCCCCGGACAAGCCGGACCGGACGCAGTTCTTTCACAATTTGGACAGGTAGTAAAGGCTCCGCCTGTATCGGTATTGCTCCCTCACGAGTAATACCCGTGTGGGTGGGGCGGTGCGGAAATAGCTCAACGGCAGAGCGCAACCTGGCAAGGTTGAAGCGGGAGTTCGACCCTCCCTTTCCGCGCCATTCCACAAAGCGCTTTTGAACAGTGCATGGCGTAGCCAGGGGCGGTTTGCGCCGAGAGTCTTTGTGGAATGGCCGTATCGGTCGTTCGTTTGTTGGGGTATAGCTCAGTTGGTAGAGCAACGGATTTTGATTCCGTAGGTCCAAGGTTCGAGTCCTTGTGCCCCTGCCAGTTTTCAGTGGTGGCGTTAGCTCAGTTGGTAGAGTATCGGATTGTGATTCCGAGGGTCACGGGTTCAAGCCCCGTACGTCACCCCAAAATTTGCCTGGCGCAGCTTCGTTGCGGGCGCAGGCAACACTTCAATGTCTCAGTGGCGCAATGGCAGCGCAGCGGTCTCCAAAACCGAAGGCAGCAGGTTCAAGTCCTGCCTGGGATGCCAATCAATAGGGTGCACGGAGGGAAGCCGGCCTTGCAAGGCCGGCCCGTTACGCAGGGGCGCGGTACACCGCGCCAATCCCCTGCTACACCTGCAAAGCCGTTGTTCGTCGGTTCGAATCCGACACTCCACTCCATTTATCTCGCCTTAGCTCAGATGGAAGAGCGCGATGTTACGAACGTCGAGGTCGCAGGTTCGATCCCTGCAGGCGGGTCCAGATTTCAGTTTCCCCCACTTTTCTCCTGTCCAAATTCCAACACTCCACGCCGGCACGGACACGGCTGCTTGTCCTATCACGCAAACTCAACGAAAATGCACACTAGGTGAACCATGATTACCCAAATTCTCACACTCGACATCGCAGGCAATCCATTCAAATGGATCTCGCCGGAAGACGCGACCCACTACTACGCTACCGATAAGGTCGCGTGGGAACTTGGCGATCGGGAATTTGTGCTTCGTGGCGGCGTGTCCAACGCCGGCGTGCTGTCGATCATCCGGGTCAAGCCGATCATCGCGATCGCCCGCAGCGAACGGATGGCCCGCATGATGCGCGTGGAACTGCCCCTCGGCGACGACAATAAATTGCTGTTCGCGCGCGATCGCCATACTTGCGCCTACTGCGGCAATGTGTTCGCGCACCAGCATTTGTCGCGCGACCACGTGCGGCCCCGGACCCACGGCGGCCCCGACTCGTGGATGAATTGCGTGACAGCTTGCAAGGACTGCAACCAGGCCAAGGGCGCGAAGCATGTGCACGACTTCCGGCCCCTGCTCTACGTCCCTTACGTGCCTTGCCGCTTCGAGCACTTCATTCTGAGCGGCAGGAACGTGTTGGCGGACCAGCACGACTACCTGTCGGCCAAGCTGCCGAAGCATTCACGCTTGCTCGCCTGAACGCCGCCCCGCACGGCCCTCCCCGTCCCCCAATCAAGATTGATTGGGGGATACCGGTTGTGCCACCTCATCGAAATGCACGGACGGGCGCTCGCCGATCTGCTGGCGCCACATCGCGTAATACAGGCCCTTGCCCTCCAACAGCGTCGCATGCGTACCGCTTTCAACCACCCGCCCCTTCTCGAGCACGTAGATGGTCTGCGCGTGCATGATCGTGGAGAGCCGGTGCGCGATCAAAATCGTGATCTGCGTGTTGCGCTCGGACAGCGCGCGCACGGTGTCGGTGATCTGCTCCTCGGTCAGCGAGTCGAGCGCCGACGTCGCCTCGTCGAAAATAAGCAGCGGCGGCTGCCGGATCAAGGCCCGCGCGATCGACAAACGTTGCTTCTCCCCGCCCGACAACTTCATGCCCATTTCACCGATCAAGGTGTCGAGCCCGTCCGGCGACTGCTGCGCGAGGTAGGCGCACGAGGCCTGCTCCATGACCGCGAGGATTTCGGCGTCGGTGCAATCGGGTTTGACGAACTGGATATTTTCGCGGATCGTGCCGGCGAACAAATGGGTGTCCTGGGTGACGAAGCCGATCTGGCGCCGCGCGAGGTTGTAGCGCAGGTCCTTGGTCGAGATGTCGTTGTAGAACACCTCGCCGCGCGCCGGCGTGTACAGGCCGACCAGCAACTTGACGAGCGTCGACTTGCCCGAGCCCGACGGCCCGACAAAGGCGATGGTGTCGCCGAGTCCGGCGGCGAACGAGACCTCCTGCAGCGCGTCGTCGGGCGCGCCCCGGTGCCGGAAGCTGACGTTCGAAAACCGCACGGCCGTGACCGGGCCGATGTCGACGGGCGCGTCCGGCCGCTTCTCGATGGGTTTGCGCATCAGCGCCTCGAAGTTCAGCAGCGAGGCCTCGGCCTCGCGCCAGGCGATGATGATGTTGCCCAACTCTTGCAGCGGGGAGAAGATCGCCACCGAGATGAACTGCATCGCGATCAGCTCGCCCGTGCTGAGCACGTCGCGGAATATGAGCCACAACAGGGCGAACAGCACGCCCAGTTTCAGCAGGCTCAGCGTTGTGCCCTGGAAGAACGACAGCATGCGGATGCGCTTGACCTTCTGCATCTCGAGCGCGAAGATCGCCACGGTCTGGGCCTGCAGGCGGCGGATCTCGGCGAACGTCAGTCCGAGGCTTTTGATCAGTTCGATATTGCGCAGGGACTCGGCGATGAATCCCGAATTCTTGTTCGTCTCGCGCACGATCGACCGTTGCTGGCCCTTGATTTCGCGGCTGAGCAAACCGGTCAGCCCGCCGAGCAAGAGCACGCCGATCAGGAACACCGGGACCAGCGCCCAGTGCTTGTTGAGCGCGTACCAGGTCAGGAAGGCGATCCCGACCACGGCGGCGAACACGGTGTTGATGAAGGCGTTGATGAAGCGCTCGCTGTCGGCGCGCACCTTTTGCAGCAGCGACAAGGTCTCGCCGCTGCGCAGGTCTTCGAATTCCTGGTACTTGAGCCGCAGCAACTGGCGCAGGCCGTCGTTGAAGATCTGCGTGCCCAGCTTTTGCACGACCAGCCGCGTCACGTATTCCTGGAACGCCTTGGCCAGCCGCGACAACACCGCCACGAGCACCGCGAGCCCTAGCAGCAGCAACACGCCGCGCACGAGTTCCTCGTCCGTTTTGCCGGCGCGATTGATCGCGTAGTCGTCGATGATGGTGCCGAAGATGATCGGGTCGATCAGCGCCAGCACCTGGCTCGCGCCGGCCAGCAATAACGCGAGCGCGGCCAGCGCGCCGTGCGGACGCAGGTAGGTCCAGAGGATATGCATCGTCTCTCCATGTTCGAAGTCAACGGTAGCATAGCAATTGCCCGGCGCCGCCCGCGCACCGGACGCGCCGGCGGGGCTATTCGTTAATGAATAGAACGACTGCCCGCCATACAAAAATGTATAGCGGCTCAGGCCGGCGCGTCGGGCGTCAGCTCCATCATTTCGGTATAGCGGCGCTGCATTTCCGCGGGTGTGACTTGTTCGATGCTGTGGCCGATGTTCCAGCGGTGGCCGAAGGGGTCGCGCACCACGCCGCCGCGCTCGCCATAGAATTCGTCCTGCACCGGCCGCTCGAGCGTCGCGCCGGCCTCGAGCGCGCGCTGCACGACGGTGTCGGCATTGTCGACATGCAAATGGATGCTGACGGGGGTGCCGCCGAGGGCGCGCGGGCCGCGGATCGCCATCTCGGGAAACTCGTCCGACAGCATCACGGTGACGCCGCCGAAATCGAGTTCGGCATGGCCGACACGCCCGCCCGGTTCGGTGAGCCGGAAGATCTCGGTGGCGCCAAAGGCGTCCCGGTAGAACGCGATCGCCTGATCGGCGTTGTCGACACATAAATAAGCAAAAAGTTCGTGGATCATGGCGGGTTCCGTCTTGGGCAGGACGTCCAGCGTACACCCAAACATTGGCGCGCCGCGCACCGCGCTGCGGGACCAGAAATGCGGACATTGTATTGCGCCGAAACAGCGCCATAACGCATCAGAAATCGTACCGGTGAAAACCTAAAAAACCCAAACCAACATCGTCCTCGCGGATGCGGGTGTCGCAAAACTTACAATGAGCCGCTTGATTTTGCAGAAATCGTGAGATCACTAGCTTCTAATACCTCAAACGAACATCGTCCTCGCGTATGAGGCTGTCGCGAAAGGGGGCAATGCGCCGGAATTGGCACCTAAAGACGTTTCAGAAATCGTGTCGAGAAAAATTAAGTAACAAAAACCAACATCGTCCTCGCGCATGCGGG
>JAZKIN010000046.1:0-58472 GCA_040384885.1 Pseudomonadota bacterium
TGTTGCGCACCTGCCCGGTCAGGTTCGAGGCCATGAAGTTGACGTTGTCGGTCAAATCCTTCCAGGTGCCGCCCACGCCCGGCACATAGGCCTGGCCGCCGAGGCGGCCCTCGGTGCCGACCTCGCGCGCGACGCGCGTGACCTCCGAGGCGAACGAGCGCAGCTGGTCGACCATCGTGTTGATCGTGTCCTTGAGCTGGAGGATCTCGCCGCGCACGTCGACCGTGATCTTTTTGGACAGGTCGCCGTTGGCGACCGCCGTCGTGACCTCGGCGATGTTGCGCACCTGCGAAGTCAGGTTGCCGGCCATCGAGTTGACCGAGTCGGTCAGGTCCTTCCAGATGCCGGCCACGCCGGGGACGTTGGCCTGGCCGCCGAGTTTACCCTCGGTGCCGACCTCGCGCGCCACGCGCGTGACCTCGGAGGCGAACGAGCTCAATTGGTCGACCATCGTGTTGGCGGTGGTCGCGGCGCGCAGGAACTGGCCGCGCAGGGGCCGGCCGTCGACCTCGAGCGCCATGCTTTGCGACAGGTCGCCCTTGGCGACCGAGCCGATCACGCGCGCCATCTCGGTGGTCGGGCGCACCAGGTCGTCGATGAGGGCGTTGACCGAATTGATGATCGTGGCCCAGCCGCCGCCGACGGTGGGCGGGGTCGCGCGTTGCAGCAGGCGTCCCTCGTGGCCGACCACGCGGCTGACGCTGACGATCTCCTGGGCGATGTTGTCGCTGTTCTCGATGATGTCGTTGAGCGTGTCGGCGATCTTGCCGTTCATGCCCGTCAGGTCGGACGGCAGGCGCACCGAAAAATCGCCGCGGCGCAGGGCGACCAGGGCGACGACGAGTTGCTTGGCATCGAGCACCTCCTCGGCCGCCTTGGCGCGCGCTTCGCGCTCGGCGTCCTCCATCATGCCGTTGAGCATTTCGGCGACCGCCGCGTCGGGTCCGGCCAGGCCGCCGGGCAGCCGCACCGAAAAATCGCCGGCCCGCATGGCCGTCAAGGACGCCAGCAACAACTTCGGGTCGATCATTGCAGGGCTTGCTTGGACGATGTTCATGGCCGCTCCAGATTGATGAAACAATATTCTGAACGGCAATTTTTGTTCTTGCAAGCGGCACGCGCCGGGCGTGGCGAAACGGGGAATTTTTGAGCATATTTCGCTAATCCGGGCGAAAACTTCCCGTGCGCGCCCAATGCCGTGGGCGACTGTGATAACCAGATATGCGATTGAGTTTGTTGCGGCGAACTGGGCACGGCCAGCGCAAAATTGCGGTGAATTAAGAGCGAATTGTGTGTCGTTGGACTTTAAGGGGGTATGTGATGTCGAGGGCGTTGCTTGGCACTTGCGATTCTTCGTCGCTTCCTAAGAGGTCGATCTCGAAGTCAATGTGCATAGCCGAAACTATCTACTTCATTGCTAGTTATCGCGCCCGCATCTACTTTGCACCAGGGCCTATTTAACCTTCAGGTCCATCGCTTTGTTGACACACGCGATAATGGCATCAAGCGAGAAAGGCTTTAAAAGCACCAAGGCGTCGGAATCGGCCAGGTCGGGCATCCGGCCTGTGGCAAAAATGACTTTCAGCTCCGGCGCCAACTCAACGGCGTGACGGGCCAAAATATCGCCCGGCATGCCGGGCAAACCGATATCGGTGATCATGATGTCGAACGGGGTACGTCGCAGCGCAGACAGCGCCTTAGGGCCGTCGACCGCAAGCTCAACGAGGTAACCAAGGATCTTCAGTATTTCGACGGTCATCTCCGCTACGTCAACATTGTCTTCGACGAGGAGGATGCGTAGAGGGGCCGGCGCTGAACGCTCGTCCGTCGACGCGCTTCGGGCGCGCTGCCGCAATAGCTCAACCGTGGAAATGTTGACGAGTTTTTGCTTTTGATTCGCAAGCACATGGCGGATTTTTTTGGCGAGCGCTTCCTTCGTGTACGGCTTGCCTAATAGTTCAACGCCGGCGTCGAGGCGACCGCCATGGACGATCGCGTTTTCGGTATAACCCGAGGTGAACAGCACGGCGAGGTCGGGCATGCGCTCGCGCGCTTTTCTCGCCAATTCCGGGCTTCGGAGCGGGCCGGGCATCACGACATCGGTAAATAGCAAATCGATTGGAATGCCGCTGTCGATCACCCCCAAGGCCGCGGTCGCATCACTGGCTTTAAGAACCCGATAGCCCAATTCCGTGAGCAGTTCGACGACGGTGTTGCGCACTTCGACGTCATCTTCGGCAACAAGAATCGTTTCGGTCCCCCCCGTGAAAATCACCTCGGCGGCAAGCGGTTGCGCCGCCTCATCGTCGAACGAGCGCGGGATATATAATTTCACCGTCGTTCCATGACCGGGCTCACTGTATATCTTAACGTGGCCGCCCGACTGCTTGACGAAACCGTACACCATCGACAATCCCAGTCCGGTCCCCTTACCCTCTTCCTTGGTCGAGAAAAACGGTTCGAACGCCTGGCTGACCACGTCCGGCGTCATCCCCGTGCCGGTATCGCTCACTGCCAGCATGACATACTGGCCCGCCGACACTTCCGGATGCTGGGCGGCGTACATGTCGTCCAATTTGGCGTTGCTCACTTCTATCGTGAGCTTGCCCGCGCCATCCATCGCGTCGCGCGCATTGATCGCCAGGTTCAGCACGGCGTTTTCGATCTGCGCTGTATCAATGAGCGTGTTCCATAAGCCGCCGGAGCAGATGGTCTCGATTTCGATTTCTTCGCCAAGGCTTCGGCGTAGCATATCTTCCATGCCAACAATGTACTGGCTCACTTTCACCACCTTCGGATCGAGCGCCTGGCGGCGCCCGAACGCAAGCAGGTAACTCGCCAATTTCGCGCCCCGTTCGACACCCGACATGGCGTTCCTGACGCGCCTCATTGCCTTGTCGTTGCCTGCCACATCCGAAGCGAGCAACTGCAGGTTTCCCGAGATTACCTGAAGCAGATTGTTGAAGTCATGGGCCACGCCGCCCGTTAACTTTCCGATGGTTTCCATCTTCTGCGATTGCTGAAGCGCGAGTTCGGTTTGACGCATCGACTCGGCGGCCAACCGATCCGCCGTGATGTCGCGGCCGACCGCATGGATGAATTCTTGATCGGGCGAAGCGCTCCACGACAACACGCAATAGCTGCCATCTTGACGTCGAAACCGGTTCTCAAACCGAAACGTTGTCGCCCCCGCCCCCAAGGCCCCGATTTGGTCGAGCGTCGCCGCCTTGTCGTCCGGGTGAACGAAGTCCAAGAACGATTTTCCAAGCGAATCGTTCTCGCGCCAACCCAAAATCCGGTTGAAAGCAGGATTGACGGAAATAATTTCTGCGGCAAAATTAGCAACCAACATAATGTCCGTCGACAGCCGCCACATGCGGTCGCGCTGCGCGGTCCTGGTCGAAACCGTGTCGGCCAATGTCGCGTTCAAATTTTCGAGCGCAAGCGCGGCCGCTTTCTGGTCATCGATGTCGGTGTTCGTTCCGATCCATCCAGTCAGTGCGCCGTCCGGGCCGACAATTGGCACTGCGCGCGTTAAATGCCAACGGAAGCAGCCGTCATGCCGTCGTAGCCGGAATTCGGTTTCATAGGTGACATGGTCGCGCAGGGCGCTTTCCCATAACTGGGCGGCAAATGGAAGGTCGACAGGATGAACGATGGAAGCCCACGCCTTACCGTCCAAGGTTCCGTTTCCGGCACCGCTGTATGCATAGACGCGATCGTTGAACCAGTCGAGAAGGCCGTCCGGCGTAGCCGACCAGACGTGGTTTGGCATCGCCTGGGCCCACACTTGGAATTTAGCCTGGTTGGCGGTATTTTCCCGTTCCGCCTTGACCCGCTCGCTGACGTCGGCGCCTTGAACAAAAATTCCCGTGATCGACCCATCGTGGCCGCGAATCGGCTGGTAAACGAAATCAACAAACGAATCCTTCGCCGGTGCAACGCTCGTCGCCTTCGTTGAAAACGGCAGCGATGCGCCTCTGTAGGGCTTGCCCGTAGCGAAAAGGTCGTTCAATAACTCGACGAATCCCTGCTCTACCGCCTCCGGCAGGATTTCGGCGACGGATTTGCCGATCACATCCCGATTGCCGACCAAATCCAGATAAGCCTGGTTAGCCAATGTGAACGTATGTTCCGGACCAGTGAGCAGCGCCATGAAGCCTGGCGCCTGGTCAAACATTTCGCGTAGTTGCTCATTGAGCGGGACCGAGACGGCGCGCTCGTCAAGAGAGCGGGCGAGAGCCGGGATTGTTTCGTGGGAGGACATTGGACTCTGGACAAAGAGGGGTCGACGTCCATAGACGATGAATCCTGATTATACCAGCGGCAACATCTAACCAAGCTCTGCCACAAACCTAAGGAATCATGGTGTTCGAGGCCAGGTCTCGGCGCTGGCAAAACATAGCAATCGCTGTGCCTGGCTCAACCCAACTTAGCACTTGGGGCGAACCGGAGACGAACGGACCGTTAGCATAACGCGCGTTGTATCCGGTCGTATCTACTGCGCCGAGCACCCAAGAAAAGCCCGGGACGCATAGCTCGTTAATCTCCATCTATGCGCTTGTCGACCGCAATCCCGTCGTCGCCCTCCTCCACTTCGGGCTCGACCGCCTCTTCGAAACCAGTTGCTATCGGCGATGCTTCGAGCGGTTCGAAATCGGGCTCGTCGTCGGGCATGTCGTTGCGGGTGTGGACCGTGCAGACGCTGGCGAGCCGGTTCTCGAGCCGCCTCACGGCAGCGATTCGATTGTTGAATGCCGACAACACCGGCTTATCCTCGTCCGACACGGTTGGTGGAATATAGGCGGGCGCATCGGCCGTCCATTCGAGGAGGTTTGCAACAAAGTGCGCGAAGTGCTGGGCGTCCATGGATGACTCTCATAGTGTGTGTGCGTGATCGAAGGTAATGCTTATCGACAAGAACACACCTGATGTGCGTCAAGCAATTTGAACGGCAGGCTGCCGTGTTGGGGTGGATTAAACCCTCATCGTCCTCGCGCGCGAGCTTGTCGCAAACCTTAAAATGAGCCGCGTGACTTCGCAGAAATCGCGACATCACAAGCCTTTAATACCTCAAACCAACATCGTCCTCGCGCATGCGGGGATCCATAGAACGGTAGCGCTGAGCAACTGTTCTATGGGTCCCCGCATTCGCGAGGACGATGTTGGTTTGGTTCTTATTGGTTTCCCGCGATACGATTTTTAAGGTTTTGAGCGCCAGTCCACAGCGGTGTCTTAGCCCTACGCTTGTTTTTGCACCGCGGCCAGCAACTCGACCAGGGCGTCGATCGCGACCGGCTTGAGCAGGTGGCGGTCGAAGCCGGCCGCCTTCGAGCGCGCCATGTCCTGCTCCGAGCCCCAGCCCGTCAGCGCGACCAGCGTCACGTGCGCCAGGCCCGGCATTTTGCGCAGCGCGGCGGCCGCCTCGTAGCCGTTCATCAGCGGCATGCCGATGTCGAGGAAGATGACATCGGGGCCGAATTTTTGCGCCTCCGACAGCGCGCCGAGGCCATCGTTCGCGGTCGCGACGTCGTGCCCGAGGATGTCGAGCAGCGTGGCCAGCGTCTGGGCGGCGTCGTCGTTGTCGTCGACCACCAGCGCGCGCAGGCGCGCCGGCGCCCCCCCAGCCGCGGCCGGCGCCGGCGCGCGCGCCGCGGGCGGCTCCGGCACCAGCGGCAGGCGCACAGCGAACGCGCTGCCCAAGCCCGCGCCCGGGCTCGCCACGCTGACCTCGCCCTCGTGCATGCTGACCAGCCTTTGCACGAGCGCGAGCCCGATGCCAAGCCCGCCCTGGGCGCGCTCGAGGTGGCGGTCGACCTGGTTGAACATATTGAACACCTCGTGTTGCGCCTCCTGCGGAATGCCGACGCCGTTGTCGCGGATCGTGATCGCGACCGTGGCGTCGCCGCGCTCGACCTCGATGTCGATGCGCCCGCCGGCCGGGGTGTACTTGGCCGCGTTGTTGAGCATATTGCTGAGCACCTGGGCGATCCGCACCGGGTCCACCTCGAGCGTGATCGGCTCGGGCGGGATGCGCACGTTCAGTTGGTGGCGCGCGGCGTCGATCAGCGGCTGGCTGGTCTCGATCGCGTTGGCGATGACCTTGCTCAGCGCCACGCGCTGCTTCTTGAGCTCGATCTTGCCGCCGTTGATGCGCGCGACGTCGAGCAGGTCGTCGATCAGGTGCACCATGTGGCCCACCTGCCGCTGCATGATCTCGCGCACCCGCGACACCGCGCCCGGGTTGTCCGGTTCGCGCGCCATGATCGCCAGCCCGTTGACCAGCGGCGCGAGCGGATTGCGCAGCTCGTGGGCCAGCGTGGCGAGGAATTCGGTCTTGCGCTGGTCGACCGAAGAGAGGTCGGCCGCGAGCGTGCGCAGGCGCTCCTCGGACTCCTTGCGCTCGGTGATCTCGGCCACGGTGCCGAGCAGCTGGGCCGGCCTCGAGGCCGTCGCGCCGTGGTAGCGGCCGGTCAGTTCGATCCAGCGCAGCTTCGGGTCGCCCGGTTTTTTGAAGCGGCCCTGGAACGAGAACGCGCTGTCGGTCGACAGGGCGACCTCGATCGCGTGCTCGAACGCGAGCAGGTCGTCGGCCTCGAGGTACTCGGCGGCGAATTCGGCCTTGGTCGGCGGCGGCGCGGCCTGGTGGCGCCCGAAGATCTCGTAGGGCAGCTCGTTTTCCCAGATGATGTTGTCGGACACGTCCGGCACCCAGGTCCACACCCCGAGCCCGCCGGCGCGCGTGGCCAGCCTGACCCGCTCCTCGCTCTCGCGCAGGCGCTCCTCGCTGGCGGCGACGGCGTCGGCGGCTTTGCGCTCGGCCGTGGCGTTGCGGAAGATCTTGGCGAACCCATGCAGTTCGCCATCGGCGTCGTTGAGCGCGACGACGACGCCGTCGGCATAGAACCGCACGCCGTCGCGCCCGTGGTGCCAGCGCTTGTCCTCGGTGCGGCCGAGCTCCTGCGCGGCCTGGCGTTCGAGCACGGGCTGGCCGGCGGCCACGTCGGCGGGCGTGAAGATGATCGAGAGCGGCTGGCCGATCGCCTCGGACGGGCGCCAACCCGTGATCGCCTCGGCCCCGCCCTCCCATTCGCGGATCACGCCGTCGCGGTCGGTGCCGATGAAGGCGTAGTCCTTGGTGTTGTCGAGGATCAGGCGCAGGCGGCTGTCCTTGGCCGCCATGGCCGCCTCGTGGCGCTCGCGCTCGAGGCGCGTGATGTCGGCCGTCTTGCGATAGAGGTCGACGAAGATGCCGATCTTCGACTTGAGCACGGCGGCGTTGAGCGGCTTGCGCAAAAAATCGACCGCGCCGAGCGCATAGGCCTGCTCGACGAGGTGGTCGGCGTCGTCGGCGGCGGTCAGGAACAGGATCGGGGTGCGGTTCGAGCGCGGGCGCTCGCGGATCAGCTGGGCCACCTCGAAGCCGCTCATGCCCGGCATGCGCACGTCGAGCAAGACGGCCGCGAAATCGGTGCGCAGCAGGTGTTTGAGGGCCTCGCGCCCGGAGCCGGCGCTGACCAGGTTTTCGCCGAGCGGCCCGAGCACCACCTGCAAGGAGAGCAGGTTGGCCGGGTCGTCGTCGACGAGCAGGATGTTGACCGGCGCCGAGTTGCCCATCAGTTTTGCGCCTCGTGCGCCGTTGCGGCATCCTCGTGCGGAAACACCGGCACGCCGTAGCGCAGTGCCCATGCCGCGGCCCAGCGCACCGCGCGCGTCTTCTCATCCATCGTCGGTGAGTCGATCGCGCGGCGCAGCGCCGCGGCGGTCCGGTGACCGGCATAGGCGTCGCGCTGGACGGATGTTCGTTGCGGCATGGCTATCCATTTCTCAATTGCATTATTGGCGATTGAAAATAGTATAGCCAAGCCGGGCCCGCCGGGTATGTGCGCTGGCGTACGCGCACCCGCGCATCCCATCCTTAGTTGGCGGGCTGGCGTCGTTGCGCCGAGTGCAGCAGCGCGGCGTCGACCATGGTCTCGAAATCCTCGAACTTGAACGGCTTGGTCAGATAGCCGAAAAAACCGCACAGGCGCGTGCTGTTGGCCGAGCGCGGCGCGTCCGACGACAGGCCGATGATCGGGATCGCGGCCGTGTTCGGGTCGTTGCGCAGGAAGCCGAGCGCGTCCATCCCGCTTAGGCCGGGCAGGTTCATGTCCATCAAAATGAGGGCCGGCAGGTGGGCGCGCGCGAGCTTGACGCCGGCGCCGCCGTGCGTGGCCGAAAGCAAGGTCACGTCGGCGCGCCGCGCCACCAGTTCGGAGATCAGGGCCGCGTCGCTGGCATCGTCTTCGACGCTGAGCACGAGCACCTGCTTCGCGCCCGGCCTGGCAGGCGCCGGTCCGTGTGGCTGCTGGTTGGAGACGGTCGTCATGGTGTTCCCCTTTTTTCGCACCCATAAGCGCATTTGCAAGCCAGATAAAATTCTTTCCTGTATGAAATATGGCCGCATCAAACAAGCCCGTCCGTGTGGTGCCGCACACAAGCGCGCCGCCTCCCCTGGCGAAAGATTTGACAAAAACCGCATGGATATTTCGACGTGAAACTATTGGTGAAAATCGTTGCAGTTCAGATGGGTTCGATTGGATCGGCGGGCAGGCATGCTCGCTCGCCCCGGTATGCATTTTTGTATGACACCCCGGCGTACTATGCATAAACGAATAGCACGCCCGCTGCTTCGCCGAAGCGGTGGAACAGTCCGATCCGAGCGATCAATGGCGCTTGCCGGCATCACCACCGGACCCGCATGCGCAATATTGCAAAACAATCGGGGTCTGACCCCGATAGCGCCGATAGCGGAATGTTGCAAAACATTCGGGGTCTGACCCCGATAGCGCCGATAGCGGAATGTTGTGCATCGCTGAGGACCGGCGCCGGCACGCCTCGGAAACGAAAACGCCAGCCGCATGGGCTGGCGTTGTTTAGTCCGGCGGAATGGCCGCAGATTACGGCGCCGGCTGCGTGACTTTATTTTTCTGGAGCGTCACGGCGGTCTGGGCCAGCAGACGTCCGTTGACCGTCGCGCCCGTGTTCACCGACACCAGGGTCTTGGCCAGCACCACGCCCTCGAAGTGGGCGGTGGTGCCGATCGCAACCACGTCGGCGGCCTGCCAGAAGATGTTCTTGGCCAGCGCGCCTCCAACCAGGGTCACGCGCGTCGCGCTGGCCTGCTTGATGCCGCCGGCGATCTGGAAGATCCAGACGTCGGTAGGGCCGCCGGCGAGCGTCACATCGCTCGAGATCGAGACGCCCGTGCCCCATTTGTACAAGCCCGGGGTCAGCGTCTTGCCGCCGATTTCGCCCGAGCCGAGGTTGATGTGGTCGGGCAGGACGCGGCCGGCCGCATCGCGGTAGGCCGCTTCCATGTCGCTCACGGCGGCGGTCAGCAGCGTCGCCGCGGTGACGCTGCACGGCAACGGGCCGGCCGCGTTGACGGTGTACAGGATGCCGCCGGCGATTTCACCGCAGCTCAGGCCGATCGCCGCGCCCGTGATCGGGCTCGCGCCGACGTCGCCTTTGATGACCGATGCATACACGTTGGTAATTCCCGTTTTGCTCAGCAGAGCAAACGTTCCGGCCGAACCGAGCTTGACTGGCGCCTGTGCCTGCGCTGCGCCGGCGATCGCCGGGGCGGCGAGCATGGCGCTCAACAAGGTCGCGAGGAGAATGGCTTTTGGTTTAGCGTGGAATTGGATCATTGTGTTTCCTTTGTCTTGGTGCGGATCCCAGGCCTGGTTTTTCAGGTTGGTGTGGATCCGCTGGCGCTGAGGCCGCTTGCTAGGCGTCACTTATACCGCCCGGGGCGACGATCGTTATGTGGGCTAGCGCACGTAGTAACGTCTTGTTACATCTGACAATTGGCGCTGCGCAAGATGACGCACGGGAAATACAGCGTGATTGGGGCTGCCGATTTGGGGGGGCCGGCGCCGGGCCCGCGGCGGCGTGCCGTTTGGAAAACCGCGATCGGGGTGCGAGGGCCGCGGACCATGGCGGCCGCCCCCTCTGGCATTTTGACTCGTTCGCAGTCGCGTTCGTGCGCGTTTTGTCTTATTCCGCCGCGCGTTTTTAACGCCAAAAAAAACCAGGGCAGGATGCGACAGAACGAGACGGAATGCGACACTGAACGAGCACGAATGCCAGAGGGACTTGCGGGTACGCGCTGCGGGTGCCGCCTGCGCCGGGCTCAGCCCTAGGCGCCCCCCTGCGCCGGACTCAGCCTTAGGCGGCCCCTGCGCCGCGCCCAGCCTTCAGCACCCCCGCTGCGCCGGACCCAGCCTCAGGCTGCCGCCTGCGCCGGCCCGCCGCGGTGCAACACCGCGTGCAGGCGGAATCCCTCGCGGATGTTCTCGCGCAGCGTGGCGCCCTTCCACGGCTTGGTGTAGAAGCGGTCGATCGCGCCGTGGTTGATCGCGGCCATGATCGGGGTCAGGTCGGAGTTGGCCGAGAGCATGATGCGGAAGGTGTCCGGATACAGGTCCTTGACGCGCTCCATGAACTCGGTGCCGCTCATGACGGGCATGCACTGGTCGCACAGGATCACCTGCACCCGGTGCTGGGCCAGCATGTCGAAGCCGTCGGCCGCGCCCTGCGCGGTCAGGATCCGGTAGCCGTCCTGTTCGAGGAAGTCCGACAGCACCTCGAGCATGAAGGCGTCGTCGTCGACGATGAGCAAGGTGCGCGGCTCGGCCGCGGCGTCGCTCACGGGCGGCTCCAGCATCTTGCCGCCCTTGAGCATCTGCTCGAATTCGAGGCCAGGCAGCGGACGGCTGAAATAGTAGCCCTGCATCTCGTCGCAGCCGTGGCGCCGCAGGTAGGCCAGTTGCGCGTCCTTCTCGACGCCCTCGGCGATCACGCGCAGCTTGAGGCTGTGCGCCATGTTGATGATCGCCAGCACGATCGCGGCGTCGTCCGGATTGCTCGTGACCTCGCGCACGAAGGCGATGTCGATCTTGAGCTTGTCGATCGGGAAGCGCTTGAGGTAGGCCAGGCTCGAGTAACCCGTGCCGAAGTCGTCGATCGAGATCGAGATGCCGAGCGCCTTGAGGTTGCGCAGCACCGCGATGGTCTCCTCGGCGTTCGACATCAGCGAGCTCTCGGTCAGTTCGAGCTCGAGCAGTTCGGGCGCGATGCCGTGCAGCTTGATCGCATTGAGCACCTCCTCCTCGAGCCCGCCGACGAAGAACTGGATGCCCGAGACGTTGACCGAGACATGCACCGGCCCCACGCCGGCGGCGCCCCAGCGCGCGATCTGGCTGCACGCCTCGTTGATGACCCAGGTGCCGACCCGCACGATCAGCCCGGTCTCCTCGAGGATCGGGATGAACAGCGCCGGCGAGACCATGCCGTGGCCGGGGCGCTGCCAGCGGATCAGGGCCTCGGCCCCGCTCACGCGGCCCGAGCCGATATGCACCTTGGGCTGGTAGTACAGCACGAATTCGTGGTTGTCGATCGCGCGCCGCAGCGCGTTCTCGAGGTCGAGCCGGGCCAGCGACTGCGCGTTCATCTCGGCCGTGAAGAAGCGGAACGCGTCGCGCCCGGCGTCCTTGGCGCGGTACATCGCGGTGTCGGCGTACTTGATCAAGGTGTCGGCGTCGAGCCCGTCGTCGGGGTACACGGTGATCCCGATGCTGACCGTGACGGTGGCCTCCTGCCCTTCGAGGTCGAACGGGCGGCGCAGCAGCTCGCGGATCTTGTCGACCACGGCGACCACGTTTTGCGGGCCCTCGGGCAGCATCAGGATCACCGCGAACTCGTCGCCGCCGAAGCGCCCGACCACGTCGCGCGCGCGCAGGCAGCCGACCAGCCGGATCGAGAACTGGCGCAGCAGGTCGTCGCCGAGCGGATGGCCGAGCGTGTCGTTGATGTTCTTGAAGCGGTCGATGTCGAGGAACAGCACGCCGATGGTCCAGTGGTGCTCGGCCGCCTGCGCCAGCGCGCGCGTGAGCGCGTCGTAGAACTGGGCGCGGTTGGGCAGCCCGGTCAGGGTGTCGAAATGGGACAATTTGAGCAGGCGCAGTTCGGCGTCCTTGCGCTCGGTGATGTCGCGCGCGACCGCGACCACGATCCAGCCCGGGCCCGAGCGCAGCGTGCGGCGCTGCACCTCGACCGACAGGCTCGAGCCGTCCCTGCGTTCGAGCAGCAGCTCGCTGCTCGCGCCCGACTGGTCGCCCCCGAGCAATCGCTCGACCAGCTGGCGCAGGCCGGCGTGGGACGGGCCCGGGCCCTCGGCCTCGAGCGCGAGGAAGTCCTCGCGCTCGAAGCCGAGCATGTGGCAGGCGGTCGCGTTGACGTCGACGAAGCGCATGCCGGTGCGGTCGACCAGGAAGATCGCGTCGGCGGTCGCGTCCATCGCGGTGCGGAAGCGGCGCAGGTCTTCGTCGAGCTGGATGCGGGCCGCAATGTCGGCGGTCAGCTGGGCGTGGTTGCGCTGGATCTCGGCGTACAGCAGCAGGTTTTCGTAGGCCACCGCGATCTGCGCGGCAACCGTGACCGCGACCCGTTCGTCGACCTCCGAGAACTCGCCGCCGCCCACTTTGTCGACCAGGTACAGCCAGCCGTGGACCCGCTCGCGCGAGGCGATCGGGACGCCGAGGAAGGCGTGCACCGACGGGTGGCCGGGCGGCAGGCCGAGCGCGCCGGCGTCGCCGCCGAGGGCGCCGATGCGCACCGGCTTGCCGTGCGCGAGCAAGGTGCCGAGCATGCCGGCGCGCGGCGCCTGCGCCACCACGGCGGCGTTGCCGCTGTCGCCGCACGACGAGAAAAGGTCGAGTTCGCGCGCGCCGTCTTCGAGCACGCCAACGCAGGCGTAGCGCGCGCCGCAGATGTTGAGCGCGACGCGGCAGCCGACCGCGATCAGGGCCTGCGGGTCGCGTTCGGCGCCGAGCGCCATGCCGAGCTCGATCAGGGAGGTCAGGCGCAGGCTCACCGCCTGCAGGCTCGCGAGCGAACTGGCCAGCTGCCCGGTCATCGCCGCGCCGCCCTGCCCGTGCGCGCCGACGTTGCCGCCGCCGACCTGGCCCGCCGCCGCGCCGCCATCGAGCGGGTCGGCGGCGCCGTAGCCGGCGTCGTAGAACACCGGAACGGCGGTGTCGAAGCCGCCGCCGAGCGCCTCGCGCACGGCGCGCAAAATGACCTCGGGCTCGGACGGCTTGGGCAGCACCCAGCGCACCGCGCAGGCGCGCGCGAGGTCGAGCGCCTCGCGTTCGCGGTAGGTCGCGGTGTAGAAAATGACGGGCACCTCGGCCAGGCCCGGCTCGCGCCGCAGCTGCATGACGAATTCGTGGCCGTCCATGTTCGGCATCATGATGTCGGAGATGATCAGGTCGGGCTTCTCGCGGCGCACCATCGCCAGGCCCTCGACGCCGTCGGCCGCCTCGAGCAGGCGGTGGCCGCCGTAGCCGAGCAGCGCGATCAGGAATTCGCGGTTGAGCACATGGTCGTCGACGATCAGGATGGTGGCGCGCTGCTCCGACTTGGGGGCGGCATGCTGGGCCGGCAAAAAGGCCTCGAGCGTGGCCACGAAGGTGTCCGGTTCGAGCGGCTTGGCGAGGTAGCCGTCGAAGCCGGCCTCGAGCAGTTTCTCGCGGTCGCCGAGCATCGCCAGCGCGGTCACGGCCAGCACTGGCACATGGGCCAGCCGCGGGTCGGCCTTGAGCGCGGCGACCACGCCGTAGCCGTCGAGCTTGGGCAGGTGGACGTCGCACACGACGAGGTCGGGCAGCGTCGCGCGGGCGCGCTCGAGGCCGCTCTCGCCATCGCTCGCCATCTCCGGCGTGTAGCCGAACGCCGTGAGCAGATAGACCATCAACTCCATGTTGGTGGCGTTATCTTCGATGATCAGGATGCGTGCAGTCAATTTTTCGCCCCTCGTATTGCAGCCACGCTGTGTGCCGGCCGCGGTTTTAGCAAGGGTGCCTCGACGTGTGCATTCGCATACACGAAAAGGGCGCCACAGCTATTAACCTGCATCAACAGTATGACCCGGGGGTTAGGAAAATTCCATTCTTTTTTAGTTATCGTGCACACATTACATTTTTGTTACTTCGCGCCCCGCGCGGGCGCGCGCCGGCCTGCGGCGCATCGCGGCGGGCGCCGCACGCGTCTGACCAAATCCTGAGCGCCACGTCCAAGGGGGCACCAGCGCCAGCGCGCACCCAAGGAGCAGCCGATGACCGATACCGCGCAAGGCGCGCCGCACGAGGGCACGCAAGGTGCGCCGCACGAGACCGCGCAACGCGTACCGGACGAGGCCGAGGTGCGCTGGTTCGGCGCCAGCGCGCGCCTGGTCGGCGGCCAGCCGGACAGCCGCTATGGCTGGCTCGACACGGCGGACGGGCCGTGCATCGTCAAGGCGCTGGCGCCGGCCCTGGCGGCCTTTGCCGACACCCTGCTCCAGCACGAACGCGCCATGCTGCGCCGCCTCGCCGCGCTGGGGGCGCCCGCGCCCGCGCTGGTGGACGCGGGACGCGCCGATTGGCTCGTGACGCGCTTCGCCGGCCTGAGCCTGCAGCGGCTCGAACAGGGCGGCGTGGGCGGACCCGGCGCGCGCTTTCCGTTCGCCGAACGTTTGTCGGCATGGATCCACCTGCTCGGCCGGCTGCAGCCGGTGGCAGACAGCGGCGTGCTGCCGCTCGACCTGTACGGCGCCAATGTCGTGCTGCCGCTCACGGGACAGACCCGCGGCCAGCTGCGCCTGCACGAAGCGGCCATGATCGACCATGCCCATACGGTGCAGGCGGGCATGAACATGCGCCGTCCGGTGTGGCTCGACCACAACATGGAGCGCATCGCGCCCGAACTGCGCGCGGTGCTCGCGCGCGACCAGCAAGCGCTGGTCGCGACATTCCATGCGCTCGGCGCCGCGTTGCCGGGCACCGCGGCGGACGGCGCCAACGCCGAGCGCAACCGGCGCGCGTGGGTCGACTACGACCGCGAGCAGGCGCTGCAAACCTTGCTCGACGGGGGCGCCCTGAACCGGGACCATGCGATCCAGTACGCCGCCGGCACCCAGTTGGCGAAGCTGATGCCGCTCGCTGGCGGCCACGCACCGGCGCTCGCGCGCGTGCTCGATCGCATGACGGCGCACGCCGCGCCCGCGCGTTTCGCCACGCTCGACGATGCCGCCGCCGCGCTCAAGGCCGTGCTCGGGACGCTGGCGATGGTGGGGCACCACCACTACCGGCCCTTGGACCCGGACGAGCTGGCATCGCCGCGCTCCGACCGGGGCGCGCCGATGCCGGCATCGAACGCGCAATCGGGCCCGGCACAATTTGGCGCCACGCAAGCGGCCGAACTGCACTCGGGCACGGTGGATTTAGTCTCGCCGCAAGCGGGCACGCTGCAATCAGGCACCCTGCGATTGGACGCGATGCAAGCGCTGCAATCGGGCGCCACGCAAGCGGCGGCAGCGGCTAGCGGGCCTATCGAGTCCCCGTACACCATGCCTGCGGGCAGGGTTCGCCGGGACATTCCCGCCCGCGTGCTGTACGCCGCCGCGGCCGCGGCCGCGGCGCTGGCCGCCGTGCTGCCGCTACCCTGAGCGGGCCCGGCGCGCGGCGCCGGCGACAGCGCTCATTCGGCCAGCGCGAGCGGGAAGTCGGGCACCCCGCCCGGCGCCTGCGTCACCGGGCTTTGGCGCCCGCCCGTGAGTTGCTTAACCCGTTCGCTCACATACAGGTCGAGCATCTTGTGCGTGATGCGCCCGTTCTTCTGGTAGTCGGCGGCGCCCTTGACGCCCTCGACGAGCGCCTTGGTGAACGCGCCGTTGCCCCAGGCCGCGTCCTCGAGGCTGAACTGGCGCCCGGTCGAACTGCTGAACACGACGACCCCGTTCTCGGCGCTGGCGAGCTCGTTGACGACGGCGCTGACGTCGTTGGCCCCGGCGCGCCGGCCCGCGCCGAGCACATTGCCCGAGTGGCAGGTGTCGAGGAAGAACACGGCCTTGCCGGGCAGGCCCGCGAGCGTTTTTTTGAACTCGTCCATGGCGACGCCGGTGCGCCGCAGCGCGTCGGGATCGGCATTGACCGGCAGGAAGGTGTAGCCCTGCGCCGGGTCGTTGACGCCGTGCCCGGCGACGAACACCATGCCGACGTCATGCTGGGTGACGCTGCGCTGCAGCCAGTCGAGGCCGTCGACGACGGCGTCGCGCGTGGCCTCCCTGTCGGTCAGCAGCTTGAGCTCGACCTCGCGGTAAAGGCCGCCCTTCTGTTTGCCAAACGAGGCCGCGAAGTCGCGCGCGTCCTTGCCCGAAAAAGCGAGCGGCGCAATATCCTTGTGCTGGTAGGCGCCGACCCCGACGGCGAGCACGTACAGCTTGGGCTTGATCTGGAAGCCCTTGTCGGCGCCCGCCGCCGCGCCCGTCCATGTAACGCGCAGCGTGGCCGGCAGCGAGACCCCGTGCCGGTTCTCGGCGAAGATCTGGATCTCGCTGTCGCGCGCCGGGATCGGCACCGTCAGCTCGCGTTCGCCGCCGTCCTGGCGCGCCAGGCCGCGCAGCTCGGGCACGCCCTGGCCGTCGACGCGCACGCGCCAGGCCGTCACCGGCGCGTCCGCCGCGCTGCGCCAACGCACCGCGATGCGCAGCTCGCGCGCGCCGCTGCGCAACTGCGCGCCGCCGGGCAGCTCGAGCACGGGCGGCAGGATTTGGCCCACGCCCTGCACCGTTTGCGCGCGCCCCCCGCGCGCGGCGTCGGCCTGGCCGCGCGCCACGTCCTCATCGAGCGTGTCGAGCACGCGGTCGATGATGTCGGGCCGGTTGAAGCGCTCGCGAAATTGGCTGGCCGGGAAAAAATCGGCGGCCTGGTCGAGGCCCCGGTTCAGGTGCCAACCGATCAGGTCCTCGCCGCCGGCGGACGCGTCGTAATAGCCGGACGGGGTCCACAGCACCCAGCGCTTGCGGTCGGCGTGCGGAAAAAATGCGAGCAGCTCGCGCCCGTCGCTCATCCTGTGCCAGCGCAGCGTGCCGTCGTGATAGGCCGCCACGAACAGCTTGCCGCCCTGCGCGATGTTGACGCCCCAGGCCACGCCGGGCGCCGGCATGCTCCAGAGCGCGTCGCCGGCGCTTGAGTAATGGCGCACGTGCCACTCGCTGCCGAGCAGGAAACTGTTGCCGTCGGCGGCGATCGCCAGGCTGCGCGCGCGCTCGGACGCGCCCGGCGAGCTTCGGCGCCGTCCCGTTCGCCCAGTCCGCCAGCTCGAGCCCGGTCACGCGGGCACCGAGCGCACCGGCGAGCGTGCCGGCGGCCAAGGTGCGGCTGCGCAGGTCGAAGCGGTGCGGCTGAGCGCCGCCGCGCTCGAAGCCGAACTGCAGCGCGCGCGCGTCGGCCGCCAACAAAGGCAGCGCGGGACCGGGACTGGCGCGCAGGTCGGCGACCGGCGCGGCCCCGCGCGCCTGCCACCGGCCTTGCGCGCCGAGCACGCCCCAGGACGGGTCGGCGGTCGCCGCGAGCCAGGCACCGTCGGGCAAGGCCACGAGCTGCGCGACGATATTGACGCCGATTGTCGCCAGCACCGGAGCGCCGCGCCCCGCCGCGCCCCAGCGCAGCACGCGGCCGTTGCCGCCGGCCGCCGCCAGCGTGCGGCCGTCGCGGCTCCAGGCCACCACATTCAAACGGCCCGGATCGGCCGCCGGCGCGCCGCCTTGCACATCGGGCGAGTGGAGCAGCTCGAGGCCGGCCGCGTCCAGCACGTCGACCCGCCGTCCGTCGTAGTAGCCGACCGCGACGCTGCGCCCGTCCGGCGCGAACGCCACGCCAAAGGGCCGCTCGCCGCCCGGCGCGGGCGCCTCGGCCAGTTTATCGAGCCTGCCCGGCGCGACCCGGTAAATCCTGAGCTTGCCGTCGTAACTCGACACCAGCAAGCGGCCGTCGTGGCTCCAGCCGGCGCCGATACTGTCCGCACCGGCGCCGCCTGCCAGCGGCGGCGCATGCTGGCGCCAGTCCCACACGCGCACCCCGTTGGCGCCTTTGAGCGTGGCCGCCAGCCACCGCCCATCGGGGCTGAAGGCCAGTTCCGTGACCGCGTTCGGCAGTCCGCCGAGGCGCCGCAGCAGGCGGCCGCTGGCGCGGTCGAACAAGGCCACATGCAGATCGCCTTCCCAGCTAAAACCGGTGAAGCCGGCGGCGGCGACGGTCGCGCCATCGGGCGCCATCGCCACCGCATACAACTTGCCTTCGTTGCCAGGCCCGATCGGCGGGCGCAACACGCGCTCGAGGCGGCCGCTCGCGAGCTCCCACACGCGCACGCTCTTGTCGTCGCCCGCGGTCACGGCCCAACGCCCGGCGGCATCGGTGGCGACGCCCCTGATCACGCCCGTGTGCATGCCCGCTTCGATGCGCAGCTGCGGCGCCGCGGACGGTTCGGCCGCCAGCGCCGGCGCGCCCGCGGCGAGCAGCATCCATGCCGCCAAGGGCAGCCGCCACAGCCAGTGCCGGGTCAATCGTGCCTCCGCTGGATTTGGCGGGCGCTTCATTTGGCCAGCACCAGCGGAAAGTCGGGCACCCCGCCCGGCGCCTGCGTCACGGGGCTCTGGCGCCCGCCGGTCAGCTGCTTGACCCGCTCGCTCACGTACAGGTCGAGCATCTTGTGCGTGATGCGCCCGTTTTTCTGGTAGTCGGCGGCGCCATTGAGGCCCTCGACCAGCGCCTTGGTGAAGGCGCCGTTGCCCCAGGCCGGGTCCTCGAGGCTGAACTGGCGCCCGGTCGAACTGCTGAACACGACGACCCCGTTCTCGGCGCTGGCGAGCTCGTTGACGACGCCGCTCACATCGTTGGCGCCCGAACGCCGGCCAGCGCCCAGCACATTGCCCGAGTGGCAGGTATCGAGGAAGAACACGGCCTTGCCGGGCAGCCCGGCCAGGGTCTTCTTGAATTCGTCCATGGCGACGCCGGTGCGCCGCAGCGCGTCGGGATCGGCGTTGACAGGCAGGAAGGTGTAGCCCTGCGCGGGGTCGTTGACGCCGTGGCCGGCGACAAACACCATGCCCACGTCGTGCTGGGTGACGCTGCGCTGCAGCCAGTCGAGGCCGTCGACGACGGCGTCACGCGTGGCCTCCTTGTCGGTCAGCAGCTTGAGCTCGACTTCGCGGTACAGGCCGCCCTGCTGCTTGCCGAGCGCGGCCGCGAAGTCGCGCGCATCCTTGCCCGCGAAGGCGAGTGCGGCGATCTCCTTGTGCTGGTACGCGCCCACGCCGACGGCCAGCACGTACAGCTTGGGCTTGATCCGGAAAGCCTGGTCGGCGCCGGCCGCCGCGCCCGTCCATGCGACCCGCAGCGTGGCCGGCACCGACACCCCGTGCCGGTTCTCGGCGAAGATCTGGATTTCGCTGTCGTGCGCGGGGATCGGCACCGTCAACTCGCGCTCGCCGCCGTCCTGGCGCGCCAGCCCGCGCACATCGGGCACGGCCTGGCCGTCGACGCGCACGCGCCAGCCTTTCACCGGCGCGTCCTGCGCGCTGCGCGCGCGCACCGGGATGCGCACTTCGCGTGCGCTGCTGTGCACTTGCGTGCCGCCTGGCAGCTCGACCACGGGCGGCAGTCCCAGGCCCAGTCCCAGGGTCAGCAACGCGCTGGTGTGCTTGCCACGTGCGGCATCGGCCGCACTGGCAGCCACCGTTTCGTCGAGCATGTCGAGCACGCGGTCGATGATGTCGGGCCGGTGGAAGCGCGCGCGGAATTGGCTCGCCGGAAAAAAATCGGCGGCCTGGTCCTGGCCGCGGTTGACGTGCCAGCCGATCAGCGCCTCGCCGCCGGGCGAGGCATCGTAGTAACCCGACGGCGTCCACAGCACCCAGCGCTTGCGGTCGGCGTGCGGGAAGAAGGCGAGCAGTTCGCGTCCGTCGCGCATGCGGTGCCAGCGGATGGTGCCGTCGCCATACGCCGCCACCAGCAATTTGCCGCCCTCGGCGAGGTTGACCCCGGTTACCCCGCCCGGCACCCCGATTTCCCAACGCGTCTTGCCGTCGGCGGCAAAATGGCGCACGGTCCACGCGCTGCCAAGCACGAAACCGCCGTTATCGGGCGCGACGGCCAGGCTGCTGGCCCGCTCGTTGGCTTTGAGCTTGAGCGGCTGCCCGTCGAGCTTGGGTCCGAGCCCCTGCTTCCAGTCCGACACGCCCAGCCCCGTCACGCGCGCGGCTGCGCCGCCGTCGAGCGTGCCGGCCGCCAGGCTGCGGCGCCGCACGTCGAAGTGGTGGGCGGCCTTGCCGCCTCTTTCGTATCCGAACTGCACGCTGCGGCCATCGTCGGCCAACAGGAAAGCGGCGCCGACGCTGGCGTCCAGGTCCGCCAAAGGCGAGCGCGAACGTGCCTGCCAGCGGCCTTGGGCGCTGAGGACGCCCCAGGACGGTTCGTCCGTTGCGGCCAGCCAGGCGCCGTCGGGCAAGGCCGCGATCGCGGTCACAAAGCCGCCCGTGATGCTGGCGCCGATCGGCGCGCCACGACCGGCGGCGGGCCAGCGCAGCAGCGAGCCGTCGCCGCCGGCCGCCGCCAGCGTGGCGCCGTCGCGGCTCCAGGCCACCGAGGTCAAATTGCGGGCGCCTTGCAGATCCGGCGAGAACAGCAGCTTGAGGCTGGCCGAATCGAGCACGTCGACCCGCCCCGAGTCGAAATGGACCACAGCGATGGTGCGCCCGTCGGGCGAAAACGCCGCATCGAATGGTTTTGTTCCACCCACGGCGCGCACTTCGCGCAGTTTGTCGAGGGCGCCGCCGCCGACCTTATACAGCCGCAACATGCCGTCGTGGCAAGGCACCAGCAAGCGGCCGTCGGCGCTCCAGGCGAGGTTGAAGCTGGTGTCGCCATAGGCGGCGTCCGCCAAGGGCGGCGTTTGCGCGCGCCAATCCCAGACGCGCAGCCCGGCGCCGCCGCCGAGCACGCCGGCGAGCCAGCGTCCATCGGGGCTGAAAGCGAGCTCGCCTATCACGTTCGGCAGGCCTTTCAAGCGCTGCAGCAGGCGCCCGCTGGCGCGTTCGAACAGATAGACCTGGGTCGAGCCGTTCCACTCCCAGCCGGTCTGGCCGGCGGCGGCGACGGTGGCGCCATCGGGCGAAATGGAGACCGCATACAACTTGCCTTCATTGCCAAGCTCGATCGGCGGGCGCAACACCCGCTCCAGACGCCCGCTGGCCAGGTCCCACACGCGCGCGCTCTTGTCGTCGCCGACCGTCACGGCCCAGCGCGCGGCGCTGTCGGCGACCGCCCTTTTGATGATGTTCGCGTGCGCACCGGTCTCGATGCGCAGCTGCGGCGCCGCCGACGGTTCGGCCGCCGGCGCCGGACCGGCGCCGGCCACGAACAACGCCAGGGCCGCCAAGTGCAGCGCGTGCCGCCAGTTTCCTCTCATCGCATTTCCTTGTAATTGCTTATGCTGCCTGCCGCGTTTATGGTGCTCGTTTGGCTTGTGCCGCTGGATCGGCTTTGCCGCCTACCTTCACTTCGTCAACGCCAGCGGAAAGTCGGGCACGCCGCCCGGCGCCTGCGTCACGGGGCTTTGGCGCCCGCCGGTCAGCTGCTTGACCCGCTCGCTCACGTACAGGTCGAGCATCTTGTGCGTGATGCGCCCGTTTTTCTGGTAGTCGGCGGCGCCATTGAGGCCCTCGACCAGCGCCTTGGTGAAGGCGCCGTTGCCCCAGGCCGGGTCCTCGAGGCTGAACTGGCGCCCGGTCGAACTGCTGAACACGACGACCCCGTTCTCGGCGCTCGCGAGCTCGTTGATCACGCCGCTCACGTCGTTTGCGCCCGAGCGCCGGCCCGCGCCCAGCACATTGCCCGAGTGGCAGGTGTCGAGGAAGAACACGGCCTTGCCCGGCAGGCCCGCGAGGGTCTTCTTGAACTCGTCCATGGCCACGCCGGTGCGGCGCAGCCGCTCGGGGTCGGCGTTGACCGGCAAAAAAGTGTAGCCCTGGGTCGGGTCGTTGACGCCGTGCCCGGCGATGAACACCATACCCACGTCGTGCTGGGTGACGCTGCGCTGCAGCCATTCGAGGCCGTCGACGAGCGCGTCGGCCGTGGCCTGCGCGTCGACCAGCAGCTTGACCTCGACCTCGCGGTACAGCCCGCCCTGCTGCCGGCCGAGCGCGCCGGCGAAATCGCGCGCGTCCTTGGCCGCCAGCGCCAGCGGCGTGATGTCCTTGTGCTGGTAGGCCCCGACCCCGACGGCGAGCACGTACAGCTTGGGCTTGATCTGGAAGCCCTTGTCGGCGCCCGCCGCCGCGCCGGTCCAGCCGACGCGCAGCGTGGCCGGCACCGACACCCCGTGCCGGTTCTCGGCGAAAATCTGGACCTGGCTGTCGTGCGCCGGGATCGGCACCGTCAGCTCGCGTTCGCCGCCGTCCTGGCGCCCCAATCCGCGCACCTCGGGCACGCTCTGGCCGTTGACGCGCACGCGCCACGCCGTCACGGGCGCGTCGGCGGCGCTGCGCGCGCGCACCGCGATGCGCAGCTCGCGCGCGCCGCTGCGCAGCTCGGTGCCGCCGGGCAGCTCGACCACCGGCGGCAGCACCTGGGCCACGCTGAGCGGCGCCTTCGCCATGCTGCCGCGCTCCTTGTCGGCATCGGCCACGGCCACGCTCTCGTCGAGCGTATCGAGCACGCGGTCGATCACATCGGGACGGTTGAAGCGCTCCCGGAACTGGCTCGCCGGAAAAAAATCGGCGGCTTGGTCCTGGCCGCGGTTGACGTGCCAGCCGATCAGGTCCTCGCCGCCCGGGGACGCGTCGTAATAGCCGGACGGGGTCCACAGCACCCAGCGCTTGCGGTCCGCGTGTGGAAAAAAGGCGAGCAGCTCGCGCCCGTCGCTCAGGCGATGCCAGCGGATCGTGCCGTCGGCGTAGGCGGCGGCGAAAAACTTGTCGCCCGGCGCGATCTGGACCGCCATGGCAGCGCCCGGCATGCGCAGTTTCCAGCGCAACTTGCCGTCGCGCGCGAAGTGGCGCAGCGCCCATTCACTGCCCAACACGAAACCGGAATGGTCGGCCGCGATGGCCAGGCTGCGGGCCTGCTCTTGCGCGTCGAGCGGCAGTGCTTGCCCGTCGAGCTTGGGCGCCTTCCCGCCCTCCCAGCCCGACACGTTCAGGCCCGTCACGCGCGCCGCGGTTGCGCCGTCGAGCGCGCCCGGCGCCAGAGTCCGGCTGCGCAAGGCGAAACGGTGCGCCGCCCGGCCGCCGCCCTCGAAGCCGAATTGCACGCTGCGCCCGCCGTCGGCGAGCATGAAGGCCGGACCCAGGCTGTCCCACAGATTGGCGATCGGGGCCACGCCGCGCGGATGCCATTGGCCTTGCGCGCTCAGCACGCCCCAGCTCGGTTCGGTCGTGCCCGCCAGCCAGGCGCCGTCGGGCAAGGCCACCAGGCCCGCCACCCGGCTGACCGAAACGATGCTGTCGAACGGCGCGCCGCGCCCCGCCTCGCCCCAGCGCCGCACCCAGCCCGGCCGCCCGCCGCCGTTCTGAGCGAGGATGACCAGCATGCCGGTCGCCGCCAGCGTGCGCCCGTCACGGCTCCAGGCGACCGACGTCGCGCGGCCGTTGTGGACGCCCCCCATGTCGGGCGAAAAGCGCAATTCGAGGGTCGCCGCGTCGAGCACATCGACCCGCGGCGCGTCCTGGTAGCCGACCGCGATACTGGTGCCGTCGGGCGAAAACGCCACGCCGAACGGCCCTTTGCCACCCGGCGCGCGCGCCTCGAGCAGTTTTTCGAGCCCGCCGGCGCCGCTCCGGTAAAGCCGCAGTTTGCCGTCGAGGCTCGCCACCACCAGCCGGCCGTCAGCGCTCCAACTGGCGCCGTAGCTGGCCGCGCCGTACGACGCGTCGACGAAAGGCGGTCCATCGCGGTGCAAGTCCCATGCGCGTATCCCGTGTTCGTCGCCGAGCGTCGCGGCCAGCCACCGGCCGTCGGGGCTGAAGGCCAGATGGACGATTATCTCCGGCATGCCGGCAAGCCGGCGCAGCAGGCGGCCGCTGGCGCGGTCGAACAGGTAGACCTGGGCCTGGCCGTTCCACTCCGGGCCGGTCGAACCCGCTGCGGCGACGGTCGCGCCATCGGGCGAAATGGCGACGGCAAACAGCTTGCCTTCATGGCCCTGCCCTATCGGCGGACGCAACACTTGCTCGATGCGCCCGCTGGCCAGATCCCAGACCCGCGCGCTCTTGTCGTCGCCGGCCGTGACGGCCCAGCGCCCGCCCGGATCGGCGGCGATGCTGCGGATCTGGCCCGTGTGCATGCCGCCCTCGATGCGCAGTTGCGGCGCCGTGGACGGCTCGGCCGCGTGCGCCACGCCCACCGCCAGCAACAGCGAGAACAGCAAGAACAGCGAAAACAGCGCCGTGGAGGCTTGCGCGAGTAGTCTGTTTGCCATCGATTTTCCCGTTTATAGCTTAAACATTGTTTTGGCAGCGAAAAAGTTCACTTTGCGAGGGCCAGCGGAAAATCCGGCACCCCGCCCGGCGCCTGCGTGACGGGACTCTGGCGCCCGCCGGTCAGCTGCTTGACCCGCTCGCTCACATACAGATCGAGCATCTTGTGGGTGATGCGGCCTTTTTTCTGGTAGTCGGCGGCGCCGTTCAAGCCCTCGACCAGCGCCTTGGTGAAGGCGCCGTTGCCCCAGGCCGCGTCCTCGAGGCTGAACTGGCGCCCGGTCGAACTGCTGAACACGACGACCCCGTTCTCGGCGCTCGCGAGCTCGTTGATCACGCCGCTCACGTCGTTTGCGCCCGAGCGCCGGCCCGCGCCCAGCACATTGCCCGAGTGGCAGGTGTCGAGGAAGAACACGGCCTTGCCCGGCAGGCCCGCGAGGGTCTTCTTGAACTCGTCCATGGCCACGCCGGTGCGGCGCAGCCGCTCGGGGTCGGCGTTGACCGGCAAAAAAGTGTAGCCCTGGGTCGGGTCGTTGACGCCGTGCCCGGCGATGAACACCATACCCACGTCGTGCTGGGTGACGCTGCGCTGCAGCCATTCGAGGCCGTCGACGAGCGCGTCGGCCGTGGCCTGCGCGTCGACCAGCAGCTTGACCTCGACCTCGCGGTACAGCCCGCCCTGCTGCCGGCCGAGCGCGCCGGCGAAATCGCGCGCGTCCTTGGCCGCCAGCGCCAGCGGCGTGATGTCCTTGTGCTGGTAGGCGCCGACCCCGACCGCGAGCACGTATAGTTTGGGCTTGATCTGGAAGGCGTCGGCGGGCGCGGCGGCCGGGCCCGTCCACGCGACCCGCACCACGGCCGGCACCGACAGCCCGTGCCGGTTTTCGGCGAAGATCTGGACTTCGCTGTCGTGCGCCGGGACCGGCACCGTCAGCTCGCGCTCGCCGCCGTCCTGGCGTCCCAGACCGCGCGCCTCGGGCACGCTCTGGCCGTTGACCCGCACGCGCCAACCCGTCACGGGCGCGTCCTGCGCGCTGCGCGCGCGCACCGCGATGCGCAGCTCGCGCGCGCCGCTGCGCATTTCGGCGCCGCCGGGCAGCTCGACCACGGGCGGCAGCACCGCGGCCAGGTCCGGCGGCGCCTGCTTGCGCGCGCCGCGCGCGTCGTTGGCCTCGTTGATCGCCACGTCCTCGTCGAGCGCGTCGAGCACGCGGTCGATGATCTCGGGCCGGTAATAGCGTTCGCGGAATTTGCTGGCCGGGAAAAAATCGGCGGCCTGGTCCTGGCCGCGGTTCAGGTGCCAGCCGATCAGGTCCTCGCCGCCGGGCGAGGCGTCGTAATAGCCCTCGGGCGTCCACAGCACCCAGCGCTTGCGGTCGGCGTGCGGAAAAAAGGCCAGCAGTTCGCGTCCGTCGCTCATGCGGTGCCAGCGGATGGTGCCGTCGCCGTAGGCCGCCACCAGCAATTTGCCGCCGTCGGCGATCTGCACGCCCCAGCCGGTGGCGGTGGCCGGCAGTTCCCAGCGCAGCGCGCCGTCGCGCGCGAAGTGGCGCATGGTCCAATCGCTGCCCAGCACGAAGCCGGAAGCGTCGGGCGCGATCGCCAGGCTGCGCGCCGTTTCGGTCGGCAACAGCTTGATCGGCCGCCCGTCGAGCGTCGGCGCCGGACCGTCCTGCCAGTCCGACAGGTTCAGGCCGGCCACGCGCGGGGACACGGCGCCGGCCAGCGCGCCGGGCGCGAGCCGGCGCCGGCGCAGGTCGAACTGGTGCGCGGGCTGGCCCGCGAATTCGTAGCCGAACTGCAGGCTGCGGCCGTCCTTGGCCACCATGAAGGCCGTGTCCAGGCTGCCGCGCAGGTCCGCCCCCGTCGCCGCCATGCGCACCTGCCAGCGGCCCTGCCCGTCGAGCACGCCCCAGGACGGGTCGGCGGTCGCCGCCAGCCAGCCGCCCTCGCGCCGGGCCACGAGCTCGTTCACCGAATTTTGCCCCACCACGCTCGCGACCGGCTTGCCGCGCCCGGCCTCGGGCCAGCGCCAGACCCGGCCGTCGGACGCGCCGGCCGCCAGCGTGCGCCCGTCGCCGCTCCAGGCCACCGTGTAATAGAGGTCGTCGCCGTCGCCATGGTCCTGCGCCGTGAAGCGCAGTGCCAGCGTCGCCGCGTCGAGCACATCGACCCGCTTGAGCGCGTCGTAGGCGAGCGCGATGCTGCGCCCGTCGGGCGAAAACGCGACGTCGTACGCCGCCTTGCCGGCCGGCGGGCTTGCTTCGAGCAGTTTCTCGAGCACGCCTTCGGCGACCCGGTACAGCCGCAGCTTGCCGTCGTCGCTCGCCACCAGCAGCCGGCCGTCGGCGCTCCAGGCGGCGTTGTGGCTCGTCGCGCCATACTTTAGGTCGACCATCTCCTTCTTGTGGCGCCAGTCAAAGACGCGCACGCCGCCGCCGGCGGCGAACGTGGCCGAGAGCCAGCGGCCGTCCGGGCTGAAGGCCAGGTGCTGGACCACGGACGGCAGGTGGCTCAGGCGGCGCAGCAGGCGCCCGCTGGCGCGCTCGAACAGGTACACCTGGGACGCATCGATCCAGGTGCGTCCAGTGTGGCCGCCGACGGCGACCGTGCTGCCGTCGGGGGAAATCGCCGCCGCGTACAGGCGCCCCTCGATGCCGGGCTCGATCGGCGGGCGCAACACCCGCTCCAGGCGCCCGCTGGCGAGGTCCCACACGCGCGCGGTCTTGTCGTGGCCGGCCGTCACGGCCCAGCGCCCGGCGGCATCGGCGTCGATGCGTTTGACCGCGCCCGCGTGGGCGCCGGTCTCGATGCGCAACTGCCGCCATGCCGACGGTTCCTCCGCGCCCGCGGGCGTGCCGCCGGCCGCGCACAGCAGCCAGGCCACGATCGCCCAGCCGCGCCAGCGCCGCCCCGCCGCGCCACCTTCCGCCACGAGCGACGGCCTCATTTGGCCAACGCCAGCGGAAAGTCGGGCACCCCGCCCGGCGCCTGCGTGACGGGGCTTTGGCGCCCGCCGGTCAGCTGCTTGACGCGCTCGCTGACGTACAGGTCGAGCATCTTGTGCGTGATGCGCCCGTTTTTCTGGTAGTCGGCGGCGCCATTGAGGCCCTCGACCAGCGCCTTGGTGAAGGCGCCGTTGCCCCAGGCCGGGTCCTCGAGGCTGAACTGGCGCCCGGTCGAACTGCTGAACACGACGACCCCGTTCTCGGCGCTCGCGAGCTCGTTGATCACGCCGCTCACGTCGTTTGCGCCCGAGCGCCGGCCCGCGCCCAGCACATTGCCCGAGTGGCAGGTGTCGAGGAAGAACACGGCCTTGCCCGGCAGGCCCGCGAGGGTCTTCTTGAACTCGTCCATGGCCACGCCGGTGCGGCGCAGCCGCTCGGGGTCGGCGTTGACCGGCAAAAAAGTGTAGCCCTGGGTCGGGTCGTTGACGCCGTGCCCGGCGATGAACACCATACCCACGTCGTGCTGGGTGACGCTGCGCTGCAGCCATTCGAGGCCGTCGACGAGCGCGTCGGCCGTGGCCTGCGCGTCGACCAGCAGCTTGACCTCGACCTCGCGGTACAGCCCGCCCTGCTGCCGGCCGAGCGCGCCGGCGAAATCGCGCGCGTCCTTGGCCGCCAGCGCCAGCGGCGTGATGTCCTTGTGCTGGTAGGCCCCGACCCCGACCGCGAGCACGTACAACTTGGGCTTGATCTGGAAGCCCTTGTCGGCGCCGGCCGCCGCGCCCGTCCACGTGACGCGCAGCGTGGCCGGCACCGAGACCCCGTGCCGGTTCTCGGCGAAGACCTGGACTTCGCTGTCGTGCGCGGGGATCGGCACCGTCAATTCGCGCTCGCCGCCGTCCTGGCGCCCCAATCCGCGCACCTCGGGCACGCTCTGGCCATTGACGCGCACGCGCCACGCCGTCACCGGCGCGTCGGTCCCGCTGCGCGCGCGCACGGCGATGCGCAGTTCGCGCGCGCCGCTGCGCAGCTCGGTGCCGCCGGGCAGTTCGACCACGGGCGGCAGCACCAGGGCCAGGCTTTGCAGCGCCGACGTGCTTTTCCCGCGCGCGGCATTGGCCTCGCCCACGGCCACCGTTTCGTCGAGCGCGTCGAGCACGCGGTCGATGATGTCGGGGCGGTTGAAACGCTCGCGGAACTGGCTGACGGGGAAAAAGTCGGCGCCCTGGTCCTGGCCGCGGTTGACGTGCCAGCCGATCAGGCCTTCGCCGCCGGGCGAGGCGTCGTAGTAGCCCGACGGCGTCCACAGCACCCAGCGCTTGCGGTCGGCGTGCGGGAACAAGGCGAGCAGCTCGCGCCCATCGCTCATGCGGTGCCAGCGGATGGTGCCGTCGCCATACGCGGCCACCGCCAGTTTGCCGCCGCCGGCGATGTTGACGCCCCATACCACGCCAGGCACCGGCAACTCCCAGCGCGCCTTGCCGTCGCTGCCGAAGCCGCGCACCGTCCACTCGCTGCCGAGTACGAAACCGGCGTTGTCGGGTGCCACGGCCAGGCTGCGCGACATCTCGTTCGGTTTGAGCGCGAGCGCGCGCCCGCCCAGCCTGGGCGACTTGGTATCGTTCCAGTCCGACACGTCGAGCCCTGTGAGGCGCGCCGCGGCCGCACCCTCGAGCGTGCCGGCCGACAGGCTGCGGCGGCGCAAGTCGAAGCGGTGCGCCGGCCGGCCCGACCCCTCGTAGCCGAACTGCACGCTGCGGCCGTCGTCGGCCAGCAAAAAAGCCGCACCCAGGCTGTCGCGCAAGTCGGCCACCGGCGAGGCCGAGCGCGCCTGCCAGCGGCCGTCGGCGCTGAGCACGCCCCAACTCGGGTCGCTGGTGGATGCGAGCCAGCCGCCGTCCGGCAAGGCGGCCAGCGCGGGCACCGAGGTGGTCGTGATGGTGGTGTCGAGCGGCTTGCCGCGCCCGGCCTCGGGCCAGCGGCGCACCCGGCCGTCGGGGCCGGCCGCGGCCAGCGTGCGCCCGTCGCGGCTCCAGGCCACCGTGGTCAGGCGGCGGCCGACGCCTCGCACGTCCGGCGCGAACAGCAGCTCCAGGGTCGCGCCATCGAGCACGTCGATCCGCGGCAGGTCGTAGTAGCCGAGCGCGACGCTGCGTCCGTCCGGCGCGAACGCGACAGTGTATGGTTCCCTGCCGCTGGGCGCGCGCACCTCGCGCAGTTTTTCGAGGCCGCCCGTGGCGACCTGGTACAGCCGCAGCTTGCCGTCATCGCTCGGCACCAGCAGCCGGCCATCCCTGCCCCAGGCCGCGTGGAAGCTCGATTCGCCATAGCCGGAGTCGGCCAATGGGGGCGTTTGCGCGCGCCAGTCCCAGACCCGCAGGCCCGAACCACCGCCGAGCGAGGCGGCCAGCCAGCGGCCGTCGGGACTGAACACCAGGTGGTGGATCACGTTCGGCAGGCCGGTCAGCCGGCGCAGCAGGCGCCCGCTGGCGCGCTCGAACAAATAGACCTGGCCGCCGCCGTTCCAGCCGAAGCCGGTCCAGCCGGCGGCGGCGACGGTGGCGCCGTCGGGCGAGATCGCCGCCGCATACAATTTGCCCTCGTTGCCGCCATCGATGGGCGGGCGCAATACCCGCTCGAGGCGCCCGCTGGCCGCGTCCCATACGCGCGCGCTCTTGTCGTCGCTCGAGGTCAGGACCCAGCGCCCGGCGGCGTCGGCGCCGATCCGGTTGATCACGACGGAGTGGGCCCCGGTCTCGATGCGCAGTTGCGGCGTCGCGGCCGGTTCGGCGGCCAGCGCCGGCGCGCCGCCCGCAAACAGCATGCAGGCGCTTGCCACGCCAATCAAACTACGCACCCGGTTGCTCAGCATATACATCCGCATTGTTGTTAAAAATTAAGGAAAGGATAGCAGAGTCGGCCCGCGCTGGCACCCGGGGAGTGCCGCTTTCGGCCGTCCCCGGCCCTATGCGAGGCGCGCGGCCAACACTTCGATCACCAGGGCCGGCACCACCTCGCCCGAGGCGCCGTCGAGCACCCCGCCCGGCGCGTTGACAAGCAGCTCGACGCGGCCGGCCGGCACCGGCAAGGCGCCGGCCAGCGCTTGCCGCGATTGGCGCTGGTGGTACATCGGCGTCCGCGCGGCGCCGCCGGCGTGGCGCGGCGCGGGGCACACGGTGAAGCCGCCGCCGGCGGCGCTTTCGATCAGCAGCGGGACGCTGTTGCTGGCCACTTGCAGCAGGCGCGGGTGCAGCTTGCCAAAGCCGGCATCGGCGAGCAATTGGCGGTTAAAGGTGAGCGGCAGCGCCATGCGGTGCAGTTCGAACGGGAGCGCGAAATCCTCCCACGCCGTGCCCAACACGCGGATCGTCACCAAGGGCGCCGGCGCCGGCATCATGGTGCCGGCGGGCAGCGCCGTGGACGTTTCGGCCGGCGGCGCCTTGCGCCATGCCGATACCGGCGGCGCGCGCGTCGGTTCGGGCGCGGCGGTGCCGCCGGCGGCGTCGGGGCCGGCCCGGCGCAGCGCCACATCGATGTCGGACTCGGTCGCCAGCCCGGTGCCGTCACCGTGCGCGCGTGGCACAAACACGTAGCGCACCTTGAACGTGGACGCCGGCTCAAGCCCGTGCCGGCGCAGCATTTCGGCCAACGATTTGTGCGTCTCGACCGCGTTCTCGTCGACCAGCGGCTGCAAGGCCGCGTGCAGCAGCGGCAGGCGCACCGTGATGCGGGCCTGCGCCACTTCGCCGCCGTCGGGCGCACTGTGCGCCGCCGCCAGTTTTACGGCCAGGCGCAAGTGGGCGACCGCGCTGGCGGCGCTGATGCCCAGTGGCGCCGGCGGCGCGGCGGGCGGGGCGGCCGGCGCCAGGCGGCGCGGCAGCAGTCGGCTTAACCAGCGCGGCCACGGCGCGTCCGGCGCCCCGGCCGCGGCGCGCGCCGGCACCGCCGCCGGCACCAGCCGCAGCACGTGCTCGCCGGTGACGGCGTCGAGCGGCCCCTCGTGGACGCGCACCGACACCAGCGTGGCGAGCATGCCGTTTTCGCGCAGCAGGTTGCCGATCGCCTGTTTGGCCGCCTGCGCCGAAAACGGCGCCGCCGCCGCGATCGAATAGCGCACTTCGACGCGGCTGAACGGGCCGTCCCCGAGGTGGCGGTTGATAAAGCCGGTGATGCCGGCGACGCTCGCCTGGCGGCCGCAAAGGCGGGTTTCGATGGTATGCATGGGTGGCTCCTGGTGCGATGCGGGTGGCTGGACGCTCGGTTGGACGCCCAAGCGTCCCCTCCCCCTTACGACGCAGCGGCGCGAAAATAGTCAGATCCCTCGGTGAGATCGTTCGGTCGGATCGATTTGCCGCAACGGTTGCAAAGAGCGATCAATCGTCCGCGCGCACGCCCATTTCGCGCATGAGCGTGAAGGCCGCTTCGGCGGCCGACGACGCGTCCAGTTCGAGCGTGCGGCTGTCGCCCTCGCGCACGCGCAGCGCCATCACCGCGACCGCGTAGCGCTTGCCGTCGGGCGCCCCGAACACGGCGCCGAACAACTTGGCCGGAAGTCGCGCCCCCGGTTTGACATACGGCCCGTCCACGGCGCTCAAAAAATCGGCGCTGCCGGTCTTGCCCGACAAACCGGCCAGGCCCTGCGCCGGACAGGCCCCGTACACGACCCGGCACGCGCCTTGCGCCGTGCCCTTCGCCGCGCGCGCGCTGACGCCGGTGCTCATCGCCATCACGCGCCTGGCCGCGTCGGCGCTGGCCCAATCGAGCGGGCGCGCGCCGGGCGCATGGCCGGCCTGCTCGAGCAGGTGCAGTTCGGGCGCCGCGCCACGGCCGCGCGCGCGCAGGTCGAGCGCGCGCCAGGCGTCGGCCAGGCCGAGCGCGTTGATGCCGATGTCGCCGCCGCCGAGGGCGGCGTCGGCCAGCCGGCGCGCCGCCAAAAACTCGGTCATCACGGCCGCGCCGTAGCGGCGGTCGACATTCACGCCGGCCTGCTTTTCGCCGCGGATTTGCTCCGCCTGCGCGAGCGGCATGCGGGTCGGGCGCAGCGCCTCGGCGCCGGCGTAGTCGGTGCTGTGCCAGCGCGCCGTTTGCGCAGCCACGGCGGCGCCGCCCCACAGCAGCTCGCGCCGGGCGTGGCCGAAACCGATCCCGGCCAGCACGTCCAGATAGCCCTGGCCCGCCAGCAACGCCGTGCGCTGGACCGGCAGCCGTTCGTGGCTCTCGGCCAGGATGCCCCGCCAATAGCCGTCGCTGGCGCGGCCGACGACGCCGGCGTCGATCCCGGCGAGCACGCTGAACGGTTTGAGCGCGCTGCCCGGCGCCACCATCCACTGGGCCGGATGCTGTTGTGCCAACCAGTCGCTGCGGCGGTCGGGCAGCTGTGCGCAGCGCGCCTCGCCGCGCAGGGCCGGCACGCGCCCTTGCGCGTCGGGCGTGGCGGCGCGGCCCAGGTTGGCCAGCGAGCAGTCCGACACCGCGCCGGCCAGCGCCACCACGCGCCCGGAATCGACTTCGGCGAGCACGATCCCGATCGCGCCTGCGCGCAGCGATGCGGGCCCGAAGTGGCGTGCGCGCGCGGCGGCGTCGCGCGGCAGCACCGCGTCGCAATCGGCGCCATGCAGGCGCCCCGTGAAGCAGTCGGCGCTGCGCTGCGCCAGCTGCTGGAGCGCCGGCGCGAGCGTGAGGCCGAGCACCGGTCCGCGCGCCACGCTGCGCCCATTGACGACGAGGCGGCTGGCGGGCTGGCGCACGGCCAGCATCAGTTGCGGCGCCAGTTGGCGTTCGAGCCAGGCATCGGTCGGCACCGCCGCCTGGTCCCACGGCGCGCCGGCTTGGTCGACACCCGTTTGATCGGCATCGGCTTGATCGGCACAGACGCGCACCGGCGCGCCGGCGGCGGCAACGCAGCCCGGCCGTCCCCACCAGGCGTTGGCGGTGCTGTAGTCAAGCTTGCGCGCGCCCGGCGCCCGCGGTTTGTCGAACACGCCCAGGCGGTCGGCACCGGCGTCGCCGGTTGGTGTGCCCTCGCTTCCAACGAGGCGCGCCAGATCGCCGGCGAGCATCTGCCCCAGGCTGCGCGCCAGCGCGCGGCAGACGCGCCCGTGCGCCGGCGGCGCACCATGCAGCAGGCGCGCCGGGTCGAGCCGCAACGCGCGCGCCAGCCCGGCGAGGCGCAGGTTCCAAGCGGCTACGGCGTGGGCGAGTTCGGCGCAAGGGAGCGGACCCGGGCGCGGCGCCTCGGCCAGCGGCACCAACGCCGCGGCGACCCGCCCGGCCAGCCGCAGGCGGGCGTCGGCGAGGTGGATGTCGGCCGGCGCGCCGGCGCGCAGTTGGCAGGCCGCGCCGCCGAGCAGCAGGCCGAGGCCGGCGACGGCCAACAACGCCAGCACGGCGCCACGGCGGCGCACCGCGCCGGCCGGTGCGGCGGCCGCCAGCACGTCGACGCCGCGCGCGCCCGCGATGGGCCGCACGTGCATGGTGCCCAGCGCCAGCGTCAGGTACAACAGGCTGGCCAGGTGGGTCGCCGGGCCGTAACCGAGCAGTCCGACCGGCAGGCCCGTGAGCGGCAACACGCGCGCCACCCCGCCGACCGACAACAGCACCTTGGCCGCCATGACGATGCAGCCGAAGCCGCCCAGCGCGGCCAGCCAGCGGATCGCAGGCGGCATCGCCGCGCGCAAGGCGCTGCGCATGCCGGCCACGGCGCCCAGGCCGAACACGAGCAGGACGGCGCACATGAGCAGCATGCCGCCGGCCTGGCCCCACAGTGCGCCGGCCAACGCGAGCACATAGTCGCTCGCCCCTTGCAGCGGCAGGCCGTCCGATGCGCGCGCGCTGGCCAGGCCCTGCCACGGCACATAGCCCGGCCCCCAGCCGGCGGCGCCGGCACTGTCGAGCAGCCAGCCGATGCGGGCCAGGTCGGAACTGCCGGCCGCAAGCGGCGCGAACATGGCGTCGAAGCGGTCCTGGGCATGCGCCGGCAGCAGCGCCACCAGCGCGGCCAGCGGCCCGGCCGGCTTGCCCGCAAACAGGCACAGCGCGAGCATGGCCGAACCGGCGGCGGCCGCGCCCAGCGCCAGCGCGCGCATCCAGCGCCCGCCGAACAGCCATGCGAAGCAGCCGGCCAACGCCAGCGCGAGCAGCGCGTGTCCCAGGTCGCCGCGCGCACATGCACCGCCGAGCGCGAGCGCGAGCGCTACGCCGACCACGGCCAGGTTATACGGCTGCAAGCCGGCGCCGCCGTTCGCGTGCGGCGCCTGGCGCGCCAGATAGCTGGCCACGCCGATGCACCCGAGCAGGATCAGCAATTCGCTGAGCGCGGCCGGCATGCCCAGCAACAGCACGCACGCGGCGCCGGCGGCCAGCAGCGCGATCGACTGGGGCAAACCGCCGCCCGCGCCGCCGCGCGCGCCGACCCAGGCCCGCACCGGCGCCAGCATGCGCCCCTGGCCGTCGCGCAGGCCACGCAGCAACAGCAAGGCCGGCGCCACCAGCGCCAGCGGCCACCACAGCGCGAAGCTGCCGCCACCGAGCGTCAGGGGCAGCGACCAGTCGCCGACGGCCGCGCTCAGAAACTGGCGTTCTGCCAGGTAGCGCAGCGCCGGATCGGCCGTCAGCGCCAGGTCGGTCAGCATCAGCGCGCCGAGCGCCAGCAGCTGGGACACGAGCGCCCACGCGCACAGGGCCAAGGTGCCGCCCCGGCTCGCAAACGCGGCCAGCATCAGCAGCGCGCCGGCGCAAAACAGCGCCTGGGGCAGCGCCTGCAAGCGTTGCAGCGAGAAGCCGCGCACCTCGTAGCCGCGCGCGCGGCGCTGCCATTCGAGCGCATCGGCGAGCGTGTTGCGTGCCGTCGTCAGGTGCGAACGCGGGGGCGCATGGCCGTAGTCGGTCACCAGTTGCAGGCCCGTCGCCTCCAGCGCCAAGTCGCGCGCGCGCTGGCCCGGGCTGCGCGTGCCTTGCGCCAGCGCCCTCACCCTGGCACGGGTCGCGGCCACCTGCGCGCGCAGCGCATCGGCGGCGTGGTCGGGCGCGTAACGCCGGCCGACCGGCGTCCGCTCGGCCAGCTCCGGCGCGGACGGCAGGCGCGCGGCCACGGCCGCGAGCAAATTGCCGGGGCCGGACTTGAGACCGGCGAGTTCCTTCCGCAGGGCGGCGCGCTGGCCGGGCGCTGCGGCATCGTAGGCGGCCAGCCAGCGCCCGGCCGCGTCGAGCTGTTGGGCGATCAGGTCTTCGTAGCCGGTGATGGCGGCGGCGGCGGCCGCGCCGTCGACCAGGCCGTCCGGGTCGGCCAGGCAGCCGGCGAGTTCGGCGCGCAGCCAGGCGGCGCGCCATTGCGTGCCCAAGCCCAGCGGACGCGCGCAGGCGCCGGCCACGCGGGCGGCGCCGGGCAGTCGCGGCAGCGGCGCCGCGATCCGGTCGGCCACGAAACGCTCGGCCGCGCTCGCGGGCAGGCGCTGCCAGAGCCGGTTTTGCTGGTCGGCGATCCAGGTCCATCCGAGGCAAAATACCGCCAGCGCGACGAGCATGGCCGTCAGCCGGGACGCGAATGGGGTGGCGTTGATGCGCATTGACTGCTCCTTGACCGGCACATGTGGTGCCCATCAAGACGCAGCTGCGAGCGGAAGGTCAGAGCCGTGGGGCAGTTCTGCCTAAGGCAGCGCCCTGGCCACACGGAAGCCGGTACGGTGGCCTGGCTCGCTCAGGCCGCGGCGCGCCGAGCGCAAACTGGCCGCGTCGCTGGTCCACGAACCGCCGCGCGCGGCGTGCTCCCCGCATTCGCCCTTGCGGCGCACGCTGCCGTTCGCGGGCGCGCCGGCGTGGCTGCCATTCCAGCAATCCTCCGTCATCTGCCAGACATTGCCGAGCATATCGTACAGCCCGAAGCCGTTCGGGGCGAAACTGCCCACCGGCGCTGTTTGATTGCCGCCCCATTGGCTTGCGCAGTCTTTGCAGTTGGCCTTGCCCTTGCCTGGCTCGGGGCCCCAATAGCGCGCCGTGCTCGTTCCGGCCCGCGCCGCGTACTCCCATTCGGCTTCGCTCAGCAAGCGGTACTGTTTGCCGGTCTTGTGGCTGAGCCAAGCGACATAGAGTTGGGCGTCGGCCCAGTCGACGTTGATGACCGGCCGGTTGGCCCGTCCCCATCCGCGGTCATTGGGCCGGTGCGCGCGGCAGCTTCCCACGCCGGTGCAGGCTTCCCATTGGTCGAACGTCACCGTGTATTTTCCGACCGCGAAGGCGGCGCCGATCGTGACCCGGCGCTGCGGTCCCTCGTTGCCATCGCGCTCCTTCTCCGTTGCGGGCGATCCCAGCATAAAGCTTCCCGGAGGGATCACGACCATCTCGGGACAATCGTCGCAATCCTTGAACGACTTGTTCGCCGCGGTCGGAGCCGCCATGCGCTTTTGCGCCTCGAGCAGCTTGGTCCGGCCGCGTCCGCGCATGGCGTCGTCCTCGCCGCTGAACGGGTTGTCCTGCGCGTAGGCGCCCAAAAAGCGCTCCCACGCGGCGGTCTGCAGCGCCGCTGCGCCGCTAAACGACGCGACTTCGGCATACGCCTTGTTCATTCCGGCCTGCCATTTGACCCAATTGGCCTGGGATGCGGCTTGGGCAGTGTTTTGCCGGTTCAAATCGTCGAGGGAGAACGCCGCCGCAGCCGGCGCGGCGCGCGGGCCGGCCAGCTGGCCCGGCGGCGTCGCGCCCGCGGGCACAAAATAGAAATCGCCTTCGTAGGAACCCTCCTGCCACGGCTCCTGTTTGCCGTTGGTTTCGGCCTTGACGCTGCGCACCACTTTCTTGAGCATCTGCTCGATCGGCTGGCCGGGCTCGCCCATGTGGGCCAGCAAGGCGCGCGTGAACACGCCGTTGTCGCCCTTGCCATCGGCGGCAACATCGTTGGCGCGCGTCGCATACGAGATGAGCGTGCCCGACGGCGTTTCGTCGCGCGCCCGCGCCAGGCCGCGGCTGGCGTCGCGGAACGCGCGCTTGTACGGGTTGTTGCGGCAGGCGTCGAGGAACACGAGGTTCATGCGCGACTGCGACACGGCCAGCACGGTCATCAGTTGCGACAATTTGAGCGAATATTGGGAGACGTCCTCCTCGCCCTCGATGCGCGCATCGACCGCGGGCAGGTAATTTTCGCCATTCACCTGCAGGCCGTGGCCAGCGTAGAAGATCAGCGCGACGCTGTCGGCGCTGAGCCTGGCTTTGAATTCGCGCAGCGTGGGACCGATCTCGCGCACCTTGAGGTTTTCGCGGTAGACGATGTCGCCCTGTGCGAACCCGAGCTGGCCGAGCCGGGCCCGGATCGCGCGCGCGTCGTTGACCGGGTTCTTGAGCGCCCCTTCCTCGTAGGCGCTGTTGCCGATAACGAGCGCCACGCGGCGCTCCGCGCGCGCCGGCGCGGCGGCCAAGGCGAGCAGGATCGCGCAGGCGAACACGGCGTAGCCGGACAGGACCGGGCGGCCCCGGCCGAGCAAACCCATGGCGCCGCGCGGCACGGCTTAGGGCGCCACTTCGCGCACGGTCGCCATCGCCGCGCCATAGGGGCCGGCAACTTTGATGTCGCCCGCGGCGACGCCCTGCTGCAAGGCCAGCAAGTCGAGCGGCGCCGGCGTGAGCACGGCCAGCAAGTGGCCGACGCCGGCCGGTCCGCGCGCGCTCATGCGCCAGTTCGGCCGCGGCAGCGTCAGTTGGGTGCCGGCGGCGACATAATTGGCGCCGTCCATCGCATTCGGGAACACGAGGCCCAGGCTGCGCCCGTCCGTGCCGAGCTGGAACAGGTAGACGTAGCCGCCCGAATTGGCGCCGACACTGGCGCCGATCGCGCCGCCGGTCCGAACTTGTTCGGACGACAGGCGCAGGCTCACCGCCATGCCCGGCGTCGCCGCGCGCATGGTGCGGTCTAGCTCGACGAGCAAGCCGCCGTCGGGGCTCGACGGGCCGGCGCAGGCGCCGAGGAAAAACGCGGCAAACAGGCTGACGCAGGCGATACGCCGGATCGAGTTCATGAAGGGGTCCCTTTCTGTGGATAAATGGATGGCTCTCGCCGTTTGCGGCCTGGATCGTTGGCCTGCCTACGCAAATCAAGACGCGGTGCGCCGCAAATGGTCAGATCAAGCGCCCGCAATTCGTCGAATTTTATGGCGCGCGAGAAATGTAGCATGCTGTTATCGGACGTGCAATGTAAGCGCTTAGGGCAAGGCCCGGGCCACGCGAAAACCGATGACGTGGTAGCGGCGTCCGGTTTCGCTCGACGAGCGGTTGGCGATGCGCACGATATGCGCGAGGGCGCCCCACGATCCGCCGCGCTCGATCCGGCTGCCACAGTCGCCGCCACGCCAGACGGCGCCATTGGCGGGCGCGCCGTCGTAGTTTTTATTCGCGCAGTCCTCGGTCCATTGCGCCACATTGCCCAGCATGTCGTACAAACCGAAGCGGTTCGGCGCAAAACTGCCGACCGGCGCGGTCCTGTCTTTTTCGGCCAATCTGCTGTCGCAGTAGGTGCAGTTCATATTGCCGACACCGACATCCGGTCCCCAATAGCGCGCCGTGGTCGTGCCCGCCCTCGCGGCATATTCCCATTCGGCTTCGCTGAGCAGGCGGTAGGCCTTGCCGGTCTTTTTGCCCAGCCACTTCAGGTAGAGCTGCGCGTCGTCCCAGCTCACATTGATGACCGGCCGCCGTTGGCGGCCCCAGCCTTCGTCGGACGGCCGGTAGCCGCCGCAGCCGCCGCCGGCGACGCACGCGTCCCATTGTTCGAACGTGATTGCGTATCGGCCGACCGCCAGTTCGTTGGCGATGCTTACCCGGTGCTGCGGGCTTTCGTCGGCATCGCGGTCCCGCTCGGCCGCGGGCGAACCCATGACGAAGCTGCCGGCGGGGACCACGACCATCTCGGGACAAGCGTCGCAATCCTTGAAAATCCTGCCGCCGACGGCCGCCGGCGGCGTGACCGCGACCTGCGCCGCCGCGCCCGCGGGCACGAAATAAAACTCGCCCTCGAGCGAGCCCTCTTGCCACGGGGCCTGCTTGCCGCCGGTCTCCTCCTTGACGCTGCGGATCACCTTTTTGAACATCTGCTCGATCGCCTGCCCTGGCACGCTCATGTGGGCCAGCAGGGCGCGCGTGAACACGCCGTTGTTGCCCTTGCCGTCGGCCGCCACGTCGTCGGCGCGCGTCGCGTACGCGATCAAGGTGCCCGACGGGGTGCCGGACCCGGCCCGCGCGAGCCCGCGGCTGCCGTCGCGGAAGGCGCGCTTGTACGGGTTGTTGCGGCAGGCGTCGAGGAACACGAGGTTCAGGCGCGAATTCGATTCGGCCAGCACGGTCATCAACTGCGACAGCCGCAGCGAGTATTGGGAAACATCCTCCTCGCCGTCGATGCGCGCGTCGACCGCGGGCAGGAAATTTTCGCCCTTGACCTGCAGGCCGTGGCCCGCGTAGAAAATGAGCGCGACGCTTTCGGGACCGAGCTTGGCTTTGAATTCGCGCAAGGTGGGGCCGATCTCGCGCACCTTGAGGTTTTCGCGGTAGACGATGTCGGCGGGCGCAAAACCGAGCTGGGCGAGGCGCGTGCGCATCTCCCTGGCGTCGTTGACCGGGTTCTTGAGCGCCCCCTCTTCGTAGGCGCTGTTGCCGATCACCAGCGCCACGCGACGTTCGGCATGCGCCGGCGCCGCCGCGAACGCGAGCAGCAGGGCAAAGACGAACATGGCGTGCTCGAACAGGGACGAGCTGCCTTGTTTGTCGCTTTTATAACGCATGGGAATCCAATATTTCATCATAACAATTAACACCCGCGAGTGCCATCCCGCCGCCGCTATGGCAGCGCCCGCGCGACGCGGAAACCGATGGAGCGGATGCGCCAGCTGGCGATGGCGGCGATGCGGCCCGCCGCGCGCGCGTGCTGGGCCGGTTGGCCCCATTCACCGCCGCGCACCAAACGATCCTCGCCGCATTCCCCACCACGGGGGACGCTGCCATCGATCGTCGCGCCATCGCGCTCGTCATAGCAATCCTCGGTCAACTGCCAGACATTGCCAAGCATGTCATACAGTCCGAACTGATTAGGCGCAAAACTGCCCACCGGCGCCGTCTGCGTGCCCTCCCATTGGCTGCCGCAGCCGACACAGTTGGCCATGCCCTTGCCGATCTCCGCACCCCAGTGGCGCGCCGTCGTCGTTCCCGCCCTTGCCGCATATTCCCATTCGGCCCCGTACAACAGGCGATACCGTTGCCCGGTTTTCGCACTGAGCCACTTCACGTACAGTTGCGCATCGTTCCAACTGACGTTGACGACCGGCCGCCTGGCGCGGCCCCAGCCTTCGTCGGCGGGCCGATGAGCGCCGCAGCCGCCATCGGCAAGGCAGGCGTCCCACTGTTCGAACGTCACCGTGTATTTGCCAACCGCAAATTGCTTGGCTATCGTCACCAGGTGCTGCGACTCCGACGGGCTGCGCCCCGCTTCCGATTCGGGCGAACCGATCATCACGCTCCCGGCCGGAACCACGACCATCTCGGGGCAGGCGGCGCAATCGGCGAACACGGTTCCGCGGGCCAGGGGTGCGGCCGAGGGGGCGGCGGCGGCCGGCACAAAATAGAAATCGCCCTCGAGCGCGCCCTCCTGCCACGGTGCCTGCTTGCCGTCGGTCTCGTCGCGTACGCTGCGGATCACTTTTTTGAACATCTGTTCGATCGGCTGCCCGGGCACGCCCATATGGGCAAGCAAGGCGCGCGTGAACACGCCGTTGTTGCCGTTGCCGTCGGCGGCAACATCATTCGCGCGCGTCGCGTACGCGATGAGCGTGCCGGCCGGGGTCTCGGGCCCGGCGCGGGCAAGGCCGCGGCTGCCGCTGCGCGAGAAACTCTTGTACGGATTGTTGCGGCAGGCGTCGAGGAACACCAGCTTGACGCGCGAATTCGACTCGGCCAGTACGTCCATCAAGGCCGACAGGCTCAGCGAGTTCGACGGCAGGTCGTCGACGCCTTCGATTTGCGCGTCCACCGTGGTCAGGAAGTTCTCGCCTTTGAATTGCACGCCGTGGCCGGCGTAGAACACCAGCGCGACATCGCCGGCGCCGAGCTTGCCGCGAAATTCACGCAAGGTGGCGCCGATCTCGCGCGCCTTGAGGTTTTCGCGGTACACGATGTCGCCCGCGGCGAAGCCGAGCTGCTGCAGGCGCGCCCGCATGTCGCGGGCGTCGTTGACCGGATTCTTAAGCGCGCCCTGGTCGTAGGCGCTGTTGCCGATGATGAGCGCGACGCGGCGCTCGGCACGCGCCGGCTGCGCGACCAGCGCGCACAAGATCGCGCAGGCGACGATGGCGTGGCGCACCAAGTGCGCGCGGGCCGTTTTATACAATGTCATGGACGCTCGGGTTAAAAATTGCCGGTCACAGGTGCCAGATCTCGACGGTGCTGTGCGCCGCCACCTCCTGGCCCGGCGCGCGCAACACCAGGTTCATCGTTTCGAGCCCGCGCGCGCCTTCGAGCCGCAGCGCCGGCGTGATCACCGCGACGCCTGCGCCGACCTTGCCCGACCACACGGGCTGGCTGTCGGACCGGCCGTCGGGGGTAACCGCGTACATCTCGAGCTGCCCTTCGCGGCTGCTGATCACGCGCAACTGGAAGCGCGTGCCGCTCGGCAGCGCGATGCGGCCGTCGCGCGCGTCGTGGCGGGCGCCGGCCACCAGCACCGCGGTGTCGAGGCTGGCGCCGGCGGACGCGTTGCGCGCGGCCGCCTGCTGCGCGAGCGCCGCGTCGCCAGTCGATGCGGCCGCGGGCTTGGCCGGCGTGGCCGGCGCGAGCATCGCCTTGACCGCCAGTCCGGCGCCGGCGGCCAGCACAATCACGAGCAGCAGTTTGACGGCCTGGGAAGCGTTACTGTTAAACATAAAAACTCCTCTGTTATGAATCGAAAAGAACCGGACCATGCCTCCAAGGACGCAGTCCGGTTCAATTCGTCAGAACACGATGTTGGTCAACGCAGGCAGGGGTCGGCCACCTTGCCCATGAATATGGGCGTGCCGCTGGCGCGGTGCACCAGCGCGAAGATGAACGGCCGGTTGAGCGCACAGACGGGCGCCGGCATCGAGAACGACTTGGCGGTGGTCGCCGCGCCGGTCGCGGCCGCCGCTTCGCCGCCCTGCTCGTCGATGATCACGGTCGCGCTCTGGAACACATTGTCCAGGTATACGCCCTTGGCCGACTTGCCCAACATCGGGCCCAGGTTGGCGTTTTGGCCGAACACCGTGTTCACGCCCAGCGCCTGCAAACTGGCCTTGAGCGGATGCGCGGCGGGCGCGATCGTAAACTTGGGCAACTCGAGCCGGCAGCGCGACGGTTTTAGCGCCGCGCTCCACGTGGCGAAATCGCGCCCTTTGAGGTCGGTTTCGAAGGCGTTGAGCGTATGTCCTTGCGGCGGCATGCCCACCAGCAGCGCAAAGGCGTTGCCGGCGAACGGCAGCTGCATGATCGACACATTGTCGACCGTACCCATCAAGACCTCACGCTCGTCGACCATTGTGGGCACGTCTTTCGGCGCCCCACCGGCGAGATGGAACGGTTTGGCGACCGTTTTGGCCGGATCGAACTGGTCCTCCCAGGGGCTCTTGAAATGGATGGCGTTGGTGAGCACGACCTTGGTGTTCGGGCCGACCGACCCTTCGGGCATGAGTTCCTCGATGCGGTTCGCGGTTTGCCGGGCCACCCAGCCATTGATCGCGGCGCGCGCCTCGTTGGCCTTGGCGAAGGTTACCAGCGCGCCGTCGGCCTTGTAGCGCCGCGCCACGGCGGCCGAGTAGCTGCGTGGGACCGCGCCAACCACCCCGGCGTCGATCCAGACCCGGTTGGCCATCACGAACGGCAGGCCGTCCTTGCCCGGCGCGGCGATCCGGCCCGACAAGTCGGGCAGGCGCGTCGTGTAGAGGCGCGCGCCCTGGCTGCCTAGCAGCAGCGCCAATTCGCGCGCGCCCGCGCCCTCGGTGCCGGCATGCAGCATGCCCAGCGCCGACGCCAGCGAGAACGGTGACACGACCGCATTGGCTTGCGCATCGCCGGAGCCGGCGCTGCGCTGGCGCAGCAGGCCGAGCCCCAGTTCGGCCAGCGCGCCGCTGGTGTCGAGATCGTGGGCGGCGATGGCCTGGGCGGCGCCGGCATGGGTGCGCGCAGCTTCGGGCGCCTGCGTGGCGGCCGGCGCAGCGTCGAGCACGATGTCTTTCCGGGCCGGCTGCGGAGACGGCATGGTGTCCGGCTTCGGTTTGGCGCCCGGCTTCGGCTTGGCGACAGGCTTCGCTTTGGCGACGGGTGCTGGCGTGACGCCCGGTTCCAATGCCGGCTTGGCGCCGGGCTGGTCCGGCGCGGCGGCGGTCGGCGCAACGGCGGGTGCGGCGGTGGCAGGCGCGGCGGCGGGCGCAGGGGCAGCCTCGGTCTGGGCATGTGCCAGCGCGGCGGCGCCGGCCAGCGCGAGCAGCGCGGCGGCGCGGTTGAGCATTCGGGTTCGGTTCATAGGCTTGCCTCGCGCGGTGGGTGCTCGCTCAATTGAATTCCTCGATCGTCGCCACGCGGCTCGCGCCGTAGCGCCCGCCGAGTGCGATGATGGCCAGCTTCTGGACATTGCCGTCGGTCGAGGCGGCCGTCGCATAGCCGCCCTCGGTCGCCATGTCCTTGCCGAAGTTGCGCGGCTGGGTCGACACATAGGCCATCAGGTAGCCCTTGCCGGCCGGCCCCATCGCGCCGATCCCGGAGCTGCCGCGCGGGAAGCGGTGGGTGCCGGCGGCCAGGTAGTTGTCCTTGTCGCCCGCGTGCGGGAACAATTGGTAGAACTTGCCGGCGGTGTCGACATGCAGCAGGTAGACGTAGCCGGCGCGGTCGGTGCGCACCGAAAAATCGAGCGGCACGCCGCTGTTGATCTTGAGGCGCGGATTGCTGATCGAGAGCTCGACCGGAATGCTGACATCGGCCGCCTGGCGCAATGTTTCGAGCGACTGGCTCGGGTTCGTCACGGCCGAGCCGCCGCCGCTCGACGAGGCCGTAAAGCTCAACGGCAAGCCGGTCGCGCCACGCAGCGTCATGGTCTGGCGCTTGTTGTTTTTGTCGAGCAAGGCCTGGGCGCAGACGCGCAATTCGTCGCCGTCGATCATGCCGTTGGCGTCGCGGTCGGCGCCGGCGCCGCCGGACAGGCAGCGGGTCCAGGCGATCGTGCCCGTGCTGCCGCCCGGCTGCGCCCACGACACTTCGTTGTCGGCCGAGGCCGCGATGTACAGGATGCGCGAGGCCGGGCGCGACTTGATCACGCCGAGCGTGCGCGTGAGCGGCGACTTGTTGACCGCGTCGCTGCAGACGTAGCCCGCGTCGCTGGCCGAGCCGGCCTTGGCGGCATCGTAGAACTTGGCGATCGCGCCGTTGTCGTTGAGGTCCGCGCTCTTGCTCGAGGACTGGCCACCGGAGAAGCACGAGTCGTTCATCATCACCACCTGGCTCGCCTTGACGGCCAGCGCGTCGAGCGCGCCCTCGAGCTTGGCGTCGCTGTACGGGCGCAGGTCGGCCGAGACCATCGCCTCGGTGCACTTGGTGCCGCCGCCGGTGTTGTTGATCTGCATGCCGTGGCCTGAGTAGTACAGGAACACCTTGTCGCCCTCCTTGACCCGGTTGTTGGTGAACTCTTCGATCGCGCCCGTCATGCCCGCAAGCTTGAGCGCGCCGTTGCGCAGGTCGCGGATGTTGGCCGCCGGAACACCGAGGCCGAGCGCGATCTGGTGCGCCATTTTGGCGTCGAGGTCGATCCCGACCAAGGCGCTATTGGTGCCGGCATAGTCGATCGTCATGATCAGGGCGTGGTTTTCGGCCTGCGCGCTGCCGGCCATGCCGAGGGCGCCGACGAGGGCGAGTGCGGCGGGCAGGCGGCGCGGGGCGCGTGGGGTCTGGGTTTTCATGTACGACGTTTCCTTTCGTTCGAATCGGGGAGGTGCGGATACTGCTTCGCGGCTTCTATTGGCCAAGACGCAAGCCGGGGAAAATGGTCAGATCGGCGCCCTGCGGCCTTCGCCGTCATGGTTTCAGGGCGCGCATGCTGGTGCTGGCGAAGCTGAACTTGCCGTTCATCGCCGCCAGCGAGCGGGTGAACGCCTGCAGGCGCGGGTCGCCCGGGTCGGCGCCCTGCATGCCGACCAGTTGGTCGAGGCCGGGCGGCGGCGCGTCGAACGCGAAAATGAATTGCAAATCCATGCCGACCGGTTCGCGCACCTCGATCAGGTCGCTCGGCGAGGTGCCCGGCAGTTGCCTGGCCTGGCCCGCCGCCAGCGGCGCGGTCTCGGAGCGGCGATACGGGTAAAGCACGCTGACCTTGCCGTCGGCATCGATGTTGAGCAACACCAGCGTGGCGGCCCGGTCCGGGCGCACCACGAAGCTGACCTTGCTGCCGATGACGAAATTGCCGCCGAACGCGGCCGGGGTCAGCTCGGCGGCGAGCACGGCGCGCCGGTGCTGCTCGGCCGCGCGGCGCATGTCCTGGGCCCAGGCCAGCTGGCGCACCACGGCGACGGCGCGCGCGCTGTCGGCCGGCGGCATCGCGGCGAGCAGGTCGCCGCCCGGCGTGATGACGCGCAGGCGCTGGTTTTCGAGCCGCACGATCAGGTCGGCCTGGCCGACGCCGGCCGCGATCGCGATGCCCGGCAGCCCGGACAAGGCCCGGTTGAGCTCGGGCACGCCGGTCAGGTGCACGCGCAGCGGCGCGCGCTCGGGCACGTGCGCCGAGGCCGCCATGCCGCGCGCGCCGAGCACCGCGCGCGCGCCGAGGCCGTGCTGGTCCTCGGCCACGGCCGGCAGCCGTTGCGGGCTGTGGCCGTAGGCGCGCGAGGCCATGAAATCGCTGGTCGCGCGGTGCACCTCGTCGAGGCTGAGCAAGCCGTCGTTGTTCAGATCGGCCTGCAGTTTGCCTTCGAGCACGCGCAACAAGGCGTCCGTCATGGCGCCGTGCGGCTTGCCGTCGATCGTGGGCATGTCGCCGAGCATGCTGCTCGGGATGTCCTTGGCGCGCTCGCCTTCGGACGAGGACGACAGGTAGGCGGTCGCGCGGTAGGGGTAAGGCGGCAACGGCGGCGCGTTGCGCGCGAGTTCGAGGTCGGCGCGCTGGGCACGCGCGTCGGCGCCGACCGACATCGAGATCATGCGCGAGGGCAGTTGCTTGACATCGACCAGCTGCAAGGAGCGAAATTGCTGTCCCGCGTAGCAGGAGTCGGAGATGCCCCAGATGCGGCGCCCGCCCGCCTCGAGCGCGCTGATCGCGGGCACCAGGTCGGTGCTGCCGATGATCAGGCCGGCCGCGCCGCGGGCCGCGGCCGGGTCGAAATCGGCCGGAATGAAGGCGCCGCTGCCGAACGGCACCGGCAGGCCCGAATTGGCCGCCAGCGCGCTGGTGCCGTGCCCCGAAAAATACACGAGCACCTCGTCGCCGGCGCCGCTGCGCCGGCCCAGCGCGGCCAGCTCGGCCAGGATGTTGGCGCGGCTGGCCTGGCCGTCGACCAGGGTCTTGATGTCCTGCGCCTTGTAGCCCCAGCGCCGCACCAGCACCTCGCGCAGCGCCGCCACGTCGTGCGGCGGGCCCTCGAGCCACTTGTCGCGCGCGAGCTTGTCGTAGGCGCCGACACCTACCAGCAGCGCGACCCGGCGCGGCTCGGCCGCCGCGGCGTGCGCGCAGGCCAGCGCCAGCGTGCCGGCGCAAAGAAAGGCGCCGGCGTGGCGCAATCGCTTGCGAAGTGATGTCATCTGTAATGTCCCTATGGTTGGACGGCTTGGAAACGGACCACCAGCGCGCCCGTCGCCGGCAGCGCGATGCCGATGCCGTCGAGTTGGCGCGCGGCCGCCGCGCGCTGTGCGGGCGCCACCTGGGCGCGCACCACGTGTTCGGCGCCTTCGGGGCGCGCCTGCGCCGCTATGCCGGCCGCCGCCAGTTGGGCCACCAGTTGCGCGGCGTCGGCCGCGGGCTGGGCCGACTGGACCAGGTCCGCCGGCGGCGCCACGAAGCCCTTGCTGCCGTCGTCGATCCGCGGTGCCTGGCCTTGATTGAACAGCGCCGGGCTCAGCACCAGGGCGAAGGCGCAGGCGGCGGCCATCGCAAAGCGCCCGCCATTGCCCTGCCCCGGCGGCAGCAGCCATGCGAGCCAGCCGGCCAGGCCGGTGCGCGCGACCGGGGCCGGCGCCGGCGGGGCGTCGAAGGCGCCGCGCAGGCGCAGCATGTTCATCACGCGCTTCTCGCCTTCGGGGTCGCTCGCGCCGGCCATGTCGGCCGCCGCCTGCAAGGCGAAATAGTGGCGCAGCGAGGCGGCCTGGCGGGTCGCGCGGTCGCGCGGCTCCGCCCTGCCAGCAAGCACCTCGAGCCATGCTTCATTGTTTTCACTTGCCATGCTAGGCCTCCTTGCATTCTTCGAAATACTCACGCGCGAGCTTGCAGGCGTGGTGGACCCGGCTCTTGGCCGCTTTTTCGGGCTTGCCCGAGGTGTCGCCGGGGTCGGCGCCTAGCAGCAGGGCCAGTTCCTGGTGCGAATGGCCCTCGGCGTGCAGCATCAGGATTTCGGCCTGGCGCGGTTTGTCGTGCTGGAACAGGGCGGCGGCGCGGTGCACGCAGTCGCGCACCCAGTCGGGCACCGAGAACGCGCCGTGGCTGGTGTCGAGCAGGGCGAGCCAGCTGTCGTCGTCGAGCGAGATCTCGAGCGCGCCGCCTTCGACCTGGCCGCCGCGGCACTGGGCGTTTTTATGGCGCACGAAATCGATCACGGCGCGCTCGGCGATGGTCCACAGCAGGGCGATCGCCGAATGCTGGCCGTCGCCGCGCATATCGCTCATGAGGAAATTGCAAAACGTGGTCGCCAGCAGTTCCTCGGCGTCGGCATCGGGCACCCGGCGCCGCGCCAGGTAGCGCAACACCCGGTTGCCGAGCTTGCGGTACAGCAGCCGTCCGGCCTCCTCGCGGCGGCCGGCGCGCACCAGCGCCGCCGCCTCGGCGGCGATGTCGCCCTCTGTTGTCGCCGGCTCAAGATAATCCGCCACGGTGTCCCCTGTCTTAATTACAAATGCGCAAACGTCTCAGTCTTCGGCGCGGCGGATCTCGACGCGCCGGTTTTGCGCCGCCACGCTGCCGACCGGGCGGCTGCTGCCGAAGCCGTAGGCGCTCATGCGCGCCGGGTTCACGCCGCGCTCCTGCAGATACGTGCGCGCGGCCAGCGCGCGGGCGCACGACATGGCGTTATTGATCAGCTCGGTGCCTACCGAGTCGGTGTGGCCCGACAGCGTGAAGCGGGCCTCGCGCAACTGGGCGTCGTTCATCGCCGCGGCCAGCGTGTCGAGTTGGCGCCGGTCGGAGTCGCTGAGCCGGTACGAGTTGAACTCGAACTGCAGCGGCAGGCTCGCCTGCGGCGCCCCTTGCGGCGCGAGCGCGATGATGCCGAGCGCGCGCGCCTCGGTCGCCTTGCGCCCCTCGGGCAGGCAGGCGCCGTTGCGGTCGGGCTGGCGCACGTTGAGCGCCTTGTTGTTGCGGTTGCCGGCGAAGTCGGCGTCGGGGTCGAGCTTGAGCGCATTGATCAGATCGGCCTTGCTCAGCGGCTCGGCGGCGCCGGCCGCGCCGGCCGCGAACGCCAGCAACGCGAGCGCGCACGCGGCGGCCCGGCGCGGGCCAAAAGTAAGTGGATGCATGGGACTACTCCTGTCATTGTCGGATAAAACGGCCCGGGCGTCCCCGGCGCACGTGGCGTGGTCGAAAGACTCTGAGCCTCTCAGTTTGGGGTCGGCACCAGTTGCCCGCCCTGCGCCGGGGGCGCATCGGCCCGCGCGGGCGCGCCGATGCGCCGCACTTCGACACGCCGGTTCGAGGCCGCGGTCGGGTTGAACGGATCGGCCAGCCGCGCGAAGCCGTAGCCGATGGTTTGCAGGCGCGCCGCCGACACCCCGTGCACTTCGGCCAGGTAGGCGCGCACCGCGTTCGCGCGCGCCAGGCTCAGCTTGATGTTGTAGTCGGCATCGCCGACCCGGTCGGTGTGGCCGGCCAGCTCGAAGCCGGACACGCGCAGGGCCTTGTCCTGCAAGGCCATGGCCAGCGCGTCGAGCTGGCGCTTGCCCTGTCCCATCAACTGGGCCGAGTCGAAGCCGAACTGCACCTGCAGGTCGATCTTGGCGCCGTGGTTGGCCGCGCGGCGCGGCTTGCCCGGGGTGTCGAGCACGATGTCCTTGCTCAGCGCCTCGAGGATCTTGGGGGCCGACACGACCGCCGCCTCGCCGTCCTGCGCGGTGGCGGGGGCGCCGGCCAGGCCGAGCACGGCGCCGACCAGGCACAGGCCGCCCAGGCGCCGGCAAGTGCGCGCAAAAAATGCTGTGTTCATGCGTCGTTCTCCTCGAAAATCAATTGGCTTGCGCAATCAGTTGCTCGATCGCCGGGAAGCTGCCTTCGGGCACCAGCTGCAGGTATTGCGAACCGTTGCCGCCATCTTGCCGGTAGGCCGGCTGGGTGCTGCGCGCCGCGCCCACCGCCTTCGCATGGCGCACCGTCACCACGAGGCGCTGCTCCTGCGGCCGGTTCATCACGAAATACTCCTGCGCGCCGAGCGGCAGGTAGACCGACTCGCCCGCCTTCATCTGGACCGACATGCCCGGCGCCGGATAGACCTGGCCGCTGCGCTTGCCGTACCAGACATCGCCGAGCACCTGGTCGATGCCGGCGACGGCCGCATAGGTGGCCGTGACGCGGATCTTGAAATGCTCGCCCGGGCGCACGCCCTTGTCCATGCTGCGGTAGGTCGGGCGCCGACCCTGGCCGCCCAGCACCATGAGCGTCATGTGCAGGCCCTGGTAGTTGAACTCGGGCGCCCAGGCGCGCCCGTCGAGCGCGGCGCCCGCCAGCGGCAGCTCGGGCAGGCCGGCGATGACCGGCAGCGGCTGGTAGGTTTCCTCGGTCTGGACCGGCGGTGCGAAGCGCACCGTCTCGATCCGCGCGACGGGCGCGGCGACCGGCGTCAGGACGTAGGCCGTGACCCATTGGTTAAAGGCGGGGAACGCCGGGACCGGTTCGGCCACGATCGTCTTGTCCTGCGCGTGGGCGTGCGCGCCGAGTGCCAGCGTGGCGGCGACGGCCAGCATCTTGAATGGTGTGTTGTTCATGCGAAGCTCCGACGAAAGGGACGATTCAAAAGGGGAAAATTCAGTGCGCCGCATGGACGATCTTGACCGTGCTGACCAGGCCCTGGCCGCTGGCGTTGACGAGGTAGGTGGTGGTCGGCGTGTTTTGCACATCGAGCCGGATATCCTTGCTCGCGTCGGCGCCCTTGAAGGCATTGCGCCAGTCGGTCAGCCAGGCCAGCACGCCGCCCTGCTGTTGCTGCTGCTGGCGCGGCGCCATCACGATATGCAGCTGGTCGACCCCGGAGTTGCCCGTCAGCGCGAGGCGCGGCGTGATCGTCTCCATGCCGAATTTGACCTGGCCCTGCCACACCGGGGCCGCGCCGGTCTCGCCGCGCGGATTGGTGTTGTAGAGCGAGACCGTGGCGTCGCGCGAGGCCAGCAGCTTGACGCGGAAGCGGTCGCCCGTGCGGAACAGGCTGTTGGTGCTTTTCGGGATCAGCGTGCCCGACGGCGTCTCGAGCAGGACGCTGACGGCCATCGCGTCGCCAAGCGGCGCGCCGGCAGCGGCGGGCACATTCACGCGGTCGAGCACGATGTCCTTGGTGCTGTCGGCGGCCGAGGCGTTCGCGGCCAGTGCGAGCATGGCAGCTGCCAGCATTGTTTGGATGGGAAATGTCATGGATGGCTCCGGGTTAGTCCGCCGTGGGCGGGATAAAAGGGTGAACATGACAGCCAAGACGCGGCGCGCGGCAAAAGGTCAGATCGCCAGCGCGATCCATTTGACGCTCGCACGCGGACAACTCCATCGCAATCTTCATGTTTGGAATGAAATGTATCACGCGGGCAACCCTCATGCATAGCACCCGGAGGGGCTAAAACAACGCCGGCGCCGTGTATTTATGACAATGGGGAGTGAAACGACGGGGATTGAAGAACCCGGGCGGCGGCGGGCGCCGCCTACAGCGCGTGCTTTTGACTATTCACCGTGGCCGGCGCGCGGGCGCGGATTATTTCCTGCATGAGGAAATCGAGCACGCGCGGATTGCGCCCGAGCGCGACGTGGCCGACGCCGCCGAAGGCGACGTTGCGCGCGCCCGGCAGTTGGCCCGACAGCTGGGGCGCGACGATGTTGTCGTGGTGGGTGAACAGGCAGGTGAGCAGCGCGCGCGAGGCGGGCGTTTCGCCGGCGTCGAGCGCGTGCAGCCAGGCGCTCGCGCCGATCGCGCCGCCCTCGGCCGGCGCGCCGCAGCGCATCTGGGCCGCGTTCGGGCCCGGCGCGAAACGCGCCAGCCGCGTGCCCTGGTGCGGGGTGCCGAGCGTGATGATGCGCGCGATCCGGCCGGCCCCGTGCGCGGCCAGGTAGGCGCGCGCGACCAGGCCGCCCATGCTGTGCGCGACGATCACCACCTGCGTGGCGCCGGCGCGCGCGCACAACAGCTCGATCGCGCTCGCCGCCAGCGGCACGTAGTGGTCGATATCGCCGAGCACCGGCTCGAGGTCGAGCGCGGCGTGGCTGATATGGGCCAGGTCGAGCCGCGCGATCAGCTGGGCCCAGTAACCGCTGTTGCAGCCGTAGCCGTGCAACAGCAGCACGGGCGGCGCCGGCGCGTCCTGGTAGATGCGCTCGCACGCGCGCGCACGCGCCATGAACCATGAGGATTGGAACATGCTGGCGACGAACTCCTCGCCGACCATGCGCAGGCGCTCTTTGGGGCCGAGCGCGTACGCGGCCGGGGTCGGACTGCTGTAACGCCGGCTGACCAGGAAGTTGTTCGCCGTGATGAGCAGGCGCGCCAACAAGACCGTGGCCGCCCCCAGCAGCAGCGCCAGCGGCGCCGCGGCGACGCCGCCGAAACGCTGGTACAGCCAGCCCAGCACGCAGGCCAGGACGACCTGCGCCAACAACAGCAACTGCATGATGCGGCGCGCGCTCATGGTAGCGCCCCCCTCGCTGTGCCGGCCCGCCCGATGTGCCGGCCCCCGGCCGCGCCCGTGCTCGCCCGCACCTAGGCGCGCACCCGCGGCGCCGGCTTGCCGGTGAGCTGCTGCGCGAGCCCACTGGCCAGGCGCGCCGTGATGCCGTAGATCGACAACTGCGGATTGGCGCCGATCGAGGTCGGGAACAGCGAGCCGTCGTGCACCGACAGGTTGGCGACGCCGCGGTAGTGGCCGTCCGACGCGACCAGCCCGCGCCGTTCGTCGCCCGACATCGGGCAGCCGCCCATCACGTGGGCCGAGACCACGCGCGTGAGCAGCGGTTTGTACGGCAGCGCCTCGATGCCTTTTTTGGCCGCGGCCCAGGTCGTGTAGCGCTCGGCCAGCTCGTGCACCGGCTGCACCGACTTGGCGCCGGCGGCGAACTGGATCTCGGCCATCGACAGCAGCGCGCGGCGCACGCCGTCCCAGACGAAGTCGGAGATCGGATAGTCGAGCACCGGCGCGCCGTCCTCGCGCAGCTTGACGCGCCCGCCCGGCGACTCCGCGTGGAAGCCGTCGCGCAGCAGCGCCAGCAGCGCGTGCACGTGCGGGAACTGGCGCATGGTCTCGGCGTGGGCCTGGCCGAAGCCGGCCATCGTGGTCGACAGCAGCAGCGGGTGCAGCGGCGGCGCCTCGAGCTTGTAGCCGATCGGGCCGGCGACCGGGTCGACGTCGAGGAAGTGGTCGGAATAAATCGTTTGCGGCGCGCCCGCGTAGCCGTCGACGCGCTGCTCGAAGATCGCGGCCGAGATCACGGTCGGGTGCAAAAAGGTGCGCCTGCCGAGCAGCTTGTGCGGATCGGGCGCGTTCGAGCGCAGCAGCAGGGCCGGCGAATTGATCGCGCCGCCGGCCAGCACGAAGTGCTTGGCGCGCAGCGTGACCGTGTGGCCGGTCGCGGCCAGTCCGCTCGCGTCGAGCGCGTGGCAGACCAGATGGTCGACGCGGTCGCCCTTGAACACGAAGCGTTCGGCGCGCGCGTGCGTGAGCAGCGTGGCGCCGCCGGCCAGCGCCGCCGGGATGGTCGTCACCAGCATCGACTGCTTGGCGTTGGTCGGGCAGCCCATGCCGCAGTAGCCGAGGTTCCAGCAGCCCTTGACGTTGCGCATGATGGCGGCGGCCGGGATCCCGAGCTTGGCCGCGCCGCGCTTGAGCAGGTCGTTGTTCTCGTTCGGGGGCGTGAGCCAGGTGCTGACGTTGAGGCGCTCCTCCATCATCAGGAACCACGGCGCCAGCGCCTCGGGCGTGTAGCCGGACAGGCCGTACTCGCGGCCCCAGAACGCGAGCGTGTCGGCCGGGGTGCGGAAGCTCGAGGTCCAGTTGACGGTGGTCGAACCGCCCACGGTGCGACCCTGCAAGATGTTGATCGCCTTGTCGGCGGTCTTGCGCGCGGCCGACTCCTGGTACAGCGCGGGGTAGGCCTCGGCCTCGCGCATCTTGAAGTCGCTTGACGACTTGAGCGCGCCCTCCTCGACGATGACGACCTTGAGCCCGGCCAGCGTGAGGATTTCGGCGGTGACGCCGCCGCCGGCGCCGCTGCCGACGATGACGACGTCGGCCTCGAGCACGCGCGCCGCGCTCAGCGTGGCGCAGTCGGTGACCTTCCAGCCCGCGGCGAGGCCGGCCTTGATCGGGTCGGCGATGAGGGGTGGCGCGCCGGGCGCGGCGGGGTGTGCAGGGATCATGGACGGTTCAGTCAAAAAAAGGGGCGCGGGACGTCAGCTCAGTTGCGGCATCGGGCCGGGGTAGCCGATCGCGTTCCAGCTGGCCGGGTCGGCGTACCAGGAGCCGATGATCAGGTCGTGCAGGCCGTGGTAGGCCGTTTGCAGCATCGCCAGCCGGTGCGTGCGCCAGCTTTGCAAAAACGCGCCGACCTGCTCGGCGCTGGCGCTGCCCCAGCCCTCGGGCACGCCGGCCAGGAAGCGCCGCGCCGGCCCCAGCGCGAGCAGGCCGAACAGGTCTTGGAGCTCCTTCTGGGTCGCGCGCGGCAGGCCCAGGATGGCCTGGTGCACATGCAAGGTGGTGGTCTTGATGGCGGCCGCGCGCGCGCCCGCTTCGAGCGGCAGCGCCGCGCCGAGCATGGCCGGCACCATCGCCTCGAGCGCGCTGCGGGCCTCGCCGTCGAGCACGAACGGGCCCGGCACCGCGGGCGCGCGCGTCAGGCGGTAGATGCCGCCGCCGGCCGCCAGCGCCAGCGCGGCGAGCGCGCCAACTTTCAAAAAGCCCCTGCGAGTCGTCGCCATCGTGTCCTTGGTTGAGGGTTGTTGTTTTTTCGTAGTGTACGCCGAACGGATTGCGAGTTGGCCAAGCAAAATAGAGTGAACAATCTACGTCTTTCTGGTAAACAACAACCTATGAGAAAAGAAAAACTCGTCTATACGCTCGAACAACAACTCAGGGCGGTCAAGGCCGAGCGCCTCGACGCCAGGCGCGAACCGGCGCTGCTGGCCGCGCGCAGCGCGCTCAAACGGTTCCAGTCGGCGCGGCTGGCGGCCACCCACGCCGACCTGCTGGCCGGGCGCGACACCCACGACGCGGCCGTGTATTTCCTCGAGGAGTTGTACGGCGCGCACGACCTGAGCCAGCGCGACGTCGACCTCGAGCGCATCATCCCGACCTTGCAGCGGCTGCTCTCGTTCGAGGCGCTGAGCGCGATCACCGACGCGATCGTGCTCGACGCGTTGTCGGAGCGGCTCGACACGGCGATGGCGCGCGAGCTCGGGGTCGATTTCGACGAGGACGACTACGCGCGCGCCTACCGCAGCGTGGGCGAGCCGCACGAACGCGCGCGCCAGCTCGACCTGGTGCAGCAGCTCGGCGAGTCGCTGTGCGAGCTGGTGCGCATCCCGCTGCTGTCGATGACGCTGACCGTGATGCGCGGGCCGGCCCGGCTCGCGCGCCTGGGCGACCTGCACGAGTTCCTCGAGCGCGGCTTCACGACGTTCAAGAAGATGCGCGAGCCGAACCGCTTCGTGACCACGATCTGCACGCGCGAGCGGCAAGCCATGGACAACCTGTTCGAGGGCCGGGCCGATCCGTTCACGCTGTGACGAGCTCAATTCAAGCGCCAACGCCTGCAAACCGCGCAAGGCGCAAGCCGCTTGATGTACCCGCCCCCGTGGCGCTCTAAGCGCGCGTCTTCAATATCTGGCGCGCGATGCCGCGCAGGATGTTGACCTCCTCGGTTTCGAGCTGGGTGCGCGAAAACAGGCGGCGCAGGCGCGGCATCAGTTTTTTCGGATTGTCGGCGTCGAGGAAGTCGATCGCCACCAGCGCCTGCTCGAGGTGGCCGTACATGCCCTCGATCTGCTCCATGCCGGCCGCCTCGCCCGAAAACCCGAATCCGGGCGCGGGCGCGGCCCCCTCCTCGGTCGCGACCCGGCATTCGTAGGCCAGCACCATCAGCGCCTGGGCCAGGTTGAGGGAGGAGTAGTCGGGGTTGGCCGGGATGTTGATGAGCACATTGCACTGCTCGACGAGCTCGTTGGGCAGGCCGAAGCGCTCGTTGCCGAAAATGAGCGCGCCATGCAGGCCGCCCGGCCCCGCCATGTGGCCGGCGAACTGGCGCGGCGACCACACCGGCGGCGAGAACGCGCGCAGCCGCGCCGACACGGCGGCGGCGAAATTGCAGCCCTCGAGCGCCTCGGCCATGCTGCCGACGATGCGCGCGCCGTCGAGCACGTCCTGGGCGCCGCTCGCGAAGGCGACCGCCTCGGGGTCGCGGCAGGCGTCGGGAAAGCGCGGATTGACCAGCACCAGCTCGGAAAAACCCATCGTCTTGAGCGCCCTTGCGGCCGCGCCAATGTTGCCGGCCCGGCTAGTTTCGACGAGCACGAAGCGCAGGCGTTTGAAAACAGAAGTGTTGATTTCGGGCAGGTTCATTTAAAATAGCGCTATCGCGCGGTGTCGAAGGTGGCGTTTCGGGCAGAATCGATGGCAAGGCCGTCGGATCCAGCCCGGGATTTTAACCATTTCGCCGCCGCACCGCTCTTTAATTCACTCTTGTTCATTACCGTTTGCTGTGTCCGTGGGGACGCCGTGGGCGATAGCGTTCTTTTAACGGAAGCTCCACATGCACCCAATGCTCAACACGGCGATCAAAGCCGCCCGCCGCGCCGCCACCGTGATCCAACGCGCGTCGTTCGACATCGACCGCGTCACTATTACTGAAAAACAACACAACGACTTCGTCACCGATGTGGACCAGGCGGCCGAGCAGGCGATCATCGAGACCTTGCTCAAGGCCTATCCCGACCACGCGATCCTCGCCGAGGAGTCGGGCGCTTCCGCCAACATGAACGACGAGAGCGAATTTGCGTGGATCATCGATCCGCTCGACGGCACCACCAACTTCATGCACGGCTACCCCAACTATTGCGTCTCGATCGCGCTGCAGCAGCGCGGCATCATCACGCAGGCGGTCGTGTACGACCCGGTGCGCAACGACCTGTACACGGCCAGCAAGGGCGGCGGCGCCTTCCTCAACGACAAGCGCATCCGCGTGACCAAGCTCGACCGCGTCGCCAACGCGCTGCTCGCCTCCGGCCACGGCGCCGGCCCCAAGGCGCTCGACGAATACCTGCGCATGTACGCGCTGGTGGCCGAACGCTGCCAGGCGATCCGCAGCGCCGGCTCGGCCGCGCTCGAGCTGGCCAACGTGGCGTCGGGGCGCAGCGACGGCTTCTTCGAAAAAGGCCTGAAACCGTGGGACCTCGCGGCCGGCTCGCTGCTCGTGACCGAGGCCGGCGGCATCTGCGGCGAGTTCTCGGGCGAGTCGGGCTACATGCAAAAGGGCGACATCCTGGCCGCGAGTCCGAAGGTGTTCGGCCAGATGGTCACGCTGCTCGGGCCGTTCGCCTAAGCTTGCCTGGCGCGGCGCCCGCGGCAAAGCGCGGGCGTTTCCTCATCATTTCCCCCGGGCTGTTATACTCAGCCCCGGGCGGCCTTGCCTCCAGTGTCTTGCCGCCCCGTTTTCTCACTCTGATTGCCTGCGACTGGCGCCCTCATTTGGCGACGGGCCGATCTCCACCATAAAGTTATCATGTCATTTTCCGCACTCGGCCTGTCCGACGCCATCGTCCGCGCCGTCACTGAACACGGCTACACCGTCCCCACCCCGATCCAGACCCAGGCCATCCCGGCCGTCATGAACGGCGGCGACCTGCTCGCCGGCGCCCAGACCGGCACCGGCAAAACGGCCGGCTTCACGCTGCCGATCCTGAACCGCCTCTCGACCGACGCCGTCGGCGCCGCCCAGGCCAACAAGAGCTCGCCGCGCGCGGTGCGCTGCCTGATCCTCACGCCCACGCGCGAACTGGCCGCCCAGGTCGAGGAAAGCGTGCGCGTGTACGGCAAGTACACCAATTTGAACTCGGCCGTGATCTTCGGCGGGGTCGGCATCAACCCGCAGATCAAGCAGCTCAAGCACGGGGTCGACATCCTGGTCGCCACCCCGGGCCGCCTGCTCGACCACATGGGCCAGCGCACGGTCGACCTGTCGAAGGTCGAGATCCTGATCCTCGACGAGGCCGACCGCATGCTCGACATGGGCTTCATCCACGACATCAAGAAGGTCCTCGCGGTATTGCCGAAAAAACGGCAGAACCTGCTGTTTTCGGCCACTTTCTCGGAAGAAATCAAGGCCCTGGCCGACGGCTTGCTCAACAAGCCGGCGATGATCGAGGTCGCGCGCCGCAATTCGACGGTCGAAGTGATCGCCCAGAAGATCCATCCGGTCGACCGCGACAAGAAGCACCCGATGCTGTCGTACCTGATCAAGTCGAACAAATGGACCCAGGTGCTCGTGTTCACGCGCACCAAGCACGGCGCCAACAAGCTCGTCGAGCAACTCGGCGCCGACGGCATCGGCGCGCTCGCGATCCACGGCAACAAGAGCCAGACCGCGCGCACGCGCGCGCTCTCCGAATTCAAGGACGGCACGCTGCAGGTGCTGGTCGCGACCGATATCGCCGCGCGCGGCATCGACATCGACCAGTTGCCGCACGTGGTCAACTACGACCTGCCGAACATCCCCGAGGACTATGTGCACCGGATCGGCCGCACCGGCCGCGCCGGCGCCACCGGCGAAGCCGTGTCGCTGGTCTGCG
>JAZKIN010000047.1:0-14574 GCA_040384885.1 Pseudomonadota bacterium
ATTTCGCGATTTCTGCCAAATCACGCAGCTCATTTCAAGTTTTGCGACACCCTCGCATGCGGGGACGATGTTGGTTTGAGGTATTGGAGGCTAGTAATGTCGTGAAAACTACACACGTTGTCTGACAAGCTTAGTCGGGCATTTTGAAAAAATCCACCTCGACGATGGGCAAGACACCTTTCGACATCCGGTTCGCCCCGGTATCTGCGTTGGCCTGGTTGGCCACCTCGGTCAGTTTAATGGCATTGCTCTCGTCAGCAATGCCGTTCAACTCGATCCGCACCGCACTGCCTTTGCGCGCCCTGAGCGGCAGCGTGACATAGCCAAGGCTTTTCGGCGTCACGCCCTCGTACACCGCCTCGCCGTCGACCAGCACGCGCAGCGGATAGCTGCGCTCGCGCCAGCCCGACAACCTCAATGAAATCTCACTGAGCGTGGTCGGCTGCGCCAGTTGATACGTGATGGCGGCCTGGCCGCCGCCCGATTTGCTGGTCCAGGTGGTGGTCTCGTCGTCGTCGAACGACTTGTCGGCGTCGCCTCCATTGCTGCCCGCTTCGACGCCGATCACCTTCACCGCCACGCGCGAGACCTTGAACGAAGGCGTCGACGGCGTCGGACCCCGGCTCAGGCTCGATGGCTGCGCCGCCCCGGGCAGCACCTTGGACAGGCCGCCCTGCAGCAGCACCGGCTTGGACTGCAGCTCCAGCGTCGCCGGAGCCAATCCCTCGGCCACGGCGCGCACGACGATCTTGCCGGCCTCGGTGGCGCTGCGCACCAGCACGCGGTTGACGCCACCCTCGACCGGCAGGCTGCGTGCCAGGACATGGTTGTTGGGCCCTTGCGCGATGCCGCCGCGCCATTCGGCCGGCCCTTGGATGTCGAAGCTGATGGAATTGAGGGCGACCGGATTGCGCCGCCCTTGCGCATCGACCACCTCGACCTGCACCAGCGCCAGATCGGCGCCGTCGGCCTGCAGTCCCGTCGGCGACGTCGTCGCGCTCAGGCGCAGCGCGACCGGGGCGCCGGCGGTGTCCAGCTTCGCCTCGCAAATCTGCTTGCCCTTGGCGTCGTAGCCGACCGCCTTGAGTTCACCCGGCTGCCACGCTACGGCCTCGAAGCTGAACAAAAAGCGCTCGCTCTGGCGCCCTTCGCCGAGCAGTTTGCCATTCAGGTAAAGCGCAACCTTGTCGGCGCTCGAGATCACCGTGACCGTCTTGACCGCGCCCGCCGCGTAGTTCCAGTGGCCGATGATATGGGCGCGCGGTTTTTCGACATCGACCCAGCCGTCCCACATGACCTGGTGCGCGTAAAAGCCGTCCTTTGGAATGCGCATGGCGTCGACCTCGCCGCTGCGGCGATAGTTTTCGGCGCCGCGGTGGTGCGTGTTGGAGTCCGAGAAAACGATGTTGACGCCGCCGCCCGACACGCGCGTCCCGGTGCCCGGGCGCTCGCGCCAATAGTCGTACCAGCGCTTCACATTCTCGATCGCGTGCGTATCCATATTGCGGTTGTAGATGCCCGCGTCCTGCCCCTTGTGCAGCGGCCCGTCGCCATTCTTGTGGTACGGCGCCGTCAGATCGTCCCAGAATTTGCGCGCGCCCTCGTCGCGCGAGTATTCCATCGCCCACAGCGGAATGCCGGCGCTCTTATTGATGTACAGCATCTCGCCACCATACTGCGCGACCTGCTGCAGCTTGGCGCTGAGCATGCTGCGGCTGCCCGCGGCGCGCCCGCCGTACGGATCGAACTGGTCGCGCAGCGCCTTCATCTCGCGCATATGCTCCTCGCTGATCCCGGCGTTGCCGCTCTCGTAAAACACGATGCTCGGGCTGTTGCGGTTGTAGACGATGGCGTCGCGCATCGCGTCGAGGCGCTGCTCCCAGCGCCGGCCCGTGACGTCGGCCTCGGAGTCGCCCGCCGGCATCGCGTGCAGCATGCCGATCCGGTCGAGCGACTCGACATCCTGCTTCCACGGCGTGGTGTGCATCCAGCGGATCAGGTTGGCGTTGCTCTCGAGCGCGAGGCCGTTGCTGTAGTCGCTTAGCCACGCCGGCACCGACATGCCGACCGCCGGCCACTCGTTCGAGGTGCGCTGGGCGTAGCCCTTCATCTGGAGCACGCGGTCGTTCAGCTTGACCATGCCCTGGCCGAATTCGGTCTTGCGGAAACCGGTGCGCGTGCTGACGCTGTCGACGGCCTTGCCGTTGACCTTGAGCGTGGTGGTCACGTGGTACAGGTAGCCGTAGCCCCAGCTCCAGAAGTTGAGGCCCTTGACCGCGGCGCTGGCCTTGACCACCGCGGTCGCGCCGGGGGCGAGTTTTTGCGCCGGCGCGCTGAATCGCGCCACCTGCTTGCCGTCGCGGTCGCGGATGCGCACCTCGTAGGTGAAGCTGCGCGCGTCCGGGTACTCGTTGCGCACTTCGGATTCGGCCCAGATGGTGGCGCGCCGGCCGGGGATGTCGAAGTCGCGCGCGTACACGTAGACGCCGGTGGTGCCGAGCGTCGAATACAGCGGCAAGGTCTGGTACAGCTTGTCGGTCACATGCAGGCGCACGTTCTTGGGCAGGCCGCCGTAATTGGCGTTGAAGTTCTTGTCCGACCATTGATATTTCTGGTTGGTCGCCTTTTCGCGGTAGTCCCAGCGGTTGTCGGTGCGCACCGCGACCACGTTCTCGCCGGCCACCAGCGCGTCGCCGATGTCGAAGCCGAAGGCGTTGATGCCGTTCTCGTGCAGGCCGATGCGTTTGCCGTTGACGAACACCTCGGCGGCCTGGCGCGCGCCCTCGAATTCGAGGAACACCTTTTGCCCCTTGGCCGAGGCCGGATGCGCGAAGCGCTTGCGGTACCACGCCACGCCGGTCGAATGGTCGACGATGTCTTTGGCGAACGCATCGTCCTCGTTCCAGGCGCGCGGCAGCGTCACGCGCTTCCAGGCGGCGTCGTCGAAGCCGGCATCGGCCGCGTCGGTCGGATCGGCCACCGCCAGCCGCCAGGCCGGATTGAAGTTGTAGACGGTGCGCTCGGCGTGGGCCGGCATGCTGATCGCCTGCGCAAACAAGGCAATGACGGCGAGTGTGGTGGCGCGCTTGCGGTGGATTTTCATCGTGGTCTCTATTAAATGTCTGACTCGGGGCCCGGCCTTCGATTGCTAATATATTAGCATATGATGCACGGGAAAAATTTTGTTATGCGATGGTGAAAACCTTAGTTGCCGCGCAAAAGCACATTGGTCGGTTGGTCGCGCTCAACGCGCAGCCATTCGCCCGCGGGCAGCAGCTCGGTCACCTGGATCGAACTGCGGCGCTGCTCGACGCCGTCTTTTTTGGCATCGGTTCCGCGCCGGCCGGGATGGGTGAAGTAGAACAGGAAGGCGCGCCCGCCGCTGACCACCACGTCGGCGTGGCCGCCGATGACCTGGTCGTCGGGGCCCTGCCCCGGCAGCTGCAGCAGGTTGTCGGGCTGGCGCGTCCAGTTGCGCGCATCGGCCGAGCGGTACACCGCGAGGCCGCGCCACACGTCGCTGATCATCCACCACGCGCCGCGCCACTGGAACACCTTCGGGCCCTCGCCGCTCTGGTCGGCGACGGCGCGGCCCTGGTCGGCCCAGTGCGTCAGGTCGGTGCTGTCGGCGTAGTAGATCGACTTGTGGTCGCGCTCGTTGTTGTACCACATGCGCCAGCGTCCGTCGGGCAGGCGGGCGACGCCCGCATCGATCACCCGGTCGGCCGCCAGCTTGAGCGTTTCGGCGTTGCGCCACGCGCGCAGGTCGGTGCTGGTCAGGTGCACCATGTGGCGCGGGTGCTGCCAGTCGGTGAATACGCCGGGCACCACGGTCAGGAACATGTGGTAGGTCCCGTCGTCGGCGCGCACGATGTCGGGCGCCCAGTGGGTCGCGTCCGGCCCGCCCAGTTCGGGCGGCAGCGCGATGTCGGCGGTGCCGAGATACTGCCAGCTCGCGCCCTCGTCGTTCGACTCGGCGATGCCGATGCGCGTGCCGTGCACCCATGCCACCCCGGGCAGCTCGGTGGCCGTGGCGCGGCGGTTGGTATAGAACATCCACCAGTTGCCGCGCTCGACGTTGCGCACCACGACCGGGTCGGCCGCGCCGTCGAACACCGGGTCGCGGAACAAGGGTTTGGCGACGACGTGGCCGCGGTCGGCGACCGGCGTGCCGAAATCGGGGCTGCCGTCGGCGCGCCAGTTGATCACCTGTGCGCGGGTGTGGCGGTTTGGGTCGCGCAGGGAGTCGCCTTTGATGTCGCGGTAATTGCGCGCGTGGTAGAGCAGCACGTCGGTTTTGCCGTCAGGGGTGGTGGTGAAGGCGTTGTGACCCGGCCCGTACTGGCCGTTGGCCTCGCTCGAGCGGAACACCGGCTCGGCTGACTTGTGCCACGAAGCGGGGTCGAGCAGGTCGGCCCCGGCGCTGGCCGTGAGCAGTCCCATGCTGTAGCTGGCGTCGGTCGCGCTGGCCGAATAGCTCAGGAACACCCTGCCGTTTTTGAGCAGTACGGCGGGCGCCTCGTTGACCAGGTACTTGACCTTCTCCCACGCGTACTGCGGCGTCGACAGCAGCACCGGCACGCCCACGATAGAGGTCGGCGTGTCCATTTTGGCGATGTAGATGTTGGTGGCCTTTTGGTCCTTGCCGGCCGCACGCTGGGTCCAGACCAGGTAGCGTTGGCCCTCGTGCGCGAAGGTGGTGGCGTCGAGCGCGAAGCTCTCCCAGCCGGTCTTGAGCTGGCCGCGCTCGGTCCATTCGCCCTCGAGCGGGTTGGCGGCGCTGGTTTCGAGCGTGTAGAGGCGGATCTCCCAGATCGCGTCGGCGCGCCCGGCGGTGAAATAGATGCGCCATTTGCCGTCGATGAAATGCAGCTCGGGCGCCCAGATGTGGGCGCTCATCGGGCCGGCGGCGTGCTTGCGCCAGACCACACGCGACTCGGCCTTGGACAGGTCGTCGAGCGAACGGGCGCGGCGCAATTCGATACGGTCGTATTCGGGGACCGTGGCGGTGAAGTAGTAGTAGCCGTCGGTATGCAGCACGACATGGGGATCGGCACGCTGGCGCACGAGCGGATTGGCGAACTCGGTTGCGGCAGCGGATGCACCGGCCACCAATATGAGCGCGCAGGCGAGCCAGCGCAGCAATGCTTTCATCGATCAGGCTCCCGTGCGTGTCGACCGATTTTTCGGTCTGTGCTTATCGCTTTAACTCCCGCGATATTCTACGCATGGAACGCCGCTGATCACGCGCCCGCCACCAAAGAATCAGCGACGTGACCAAAGGCGCGGGCGTGTGTTTTCCGGTATTTACGGTACTCATTTAGCTGATTATTTAACGATTTCACCTGTTAGTCGCAGCGCCGGCCTTACATGGCGGGGTGATCTGTTTTATCCTCCATCGATGAACCCCGACCTGATCGACCCACTCTCCCCCTTTCCCTTCTCGCGTGCCGGCTTGACCCTCGCCGTCGCCGGCGCGCTGGCCTGCCTGGCCATGCCCGCCGCGGCGCAAACCGCGGTGGCGCAAACCGGCGTGGCGCCGGCGCCGCTGGTCGTGAAGAAGCCCGTCAAAAAAGAGGCCGACGCAAAAGCCGACGCAAAAGCCGAAGCACCGGCCGCGGCGAGCGCCGTCGAAGTGGGTGCCGATGCGACCGTCACGGTGTCGGCTAACCGCCCGAGCAACCGCATCGACCGCCAGGTCTACGATGTAAAGACCGACGTCGGCGCCAGCAACGGCTCGGCCGCGGACGCGCTCAACAACGTGCCCTCGGTCGCGGTCGACCCGGACGGCACGGTCACCCTGCGCGGCAGCACCAATGTGCAGGTGTACGTCGACGGCAAACGGTCGGCCATGATGCAGGGCGATAACCGCGCCGCGACGCTGACTTCGATGCCGGCCGAGGACATCGAATCGGTCGAAGTGATCAACAATCCGGGCGCCCAATTCGGTAACGACGGCGGCGGCGGCCCGATCCTCAACCTCGTGATGCGGCGCACCCGCAGGGCGGGCGGGTTCGGTTCAATCAGCGCCAATGCCGGCACCAATGGCCGCTACAATTCGTTCTTGTCGGGCAGTTACAACACTGGACGCTTCGGCATGCAGGGCGGCGCCTATCTGCGCCACGAGGTGCGCAATCCCGAGACCTATGCCGACCGCCTGCGCATCGACCCGGTGACCGGCACCTCGACCCGCAGTACCCAGCAGAGCGTGTCCGACGAGGCGAACGATACGGCGGGCTTCAACACCTCGCTCACTTACAACCTCGGCGACAAGGACACACTGGGCGCCGGCTTGACCTACTCGCGCAACAGCAGCGAGCGCGACGCGACCGACCGTTACGTCAGCTACGGCGCCAACGGCGCGGCATACCGCGACTATGTGCGCAGCACCCGCCGCGACGGCGAAAGCGACAACGTGGGGCTGAGCGCGCGCCTCGAGCACAAGGGCGACTCGCGCGGCGAAGTGGGCAAGATGGACCTCCGCATCTCGTCGGCCAACAACGAGAACAACAACGCGTTCGCCAATCTGTACACGATCGGAAGCGGCAGCGGAGCCCTTAAAAGCCGCCAGGCCAACGCGTCGGAAACGCGCGTCGTCGACCTCACCGGCGATTACGAGCTGCCCGGCGAGCGCGGCATCTTCAAGACCGGCTACAAGGCCGGCAGCGACCGCAACACGATCGACACGCGCCTGTCGGACATCGATCCGGTGACCGGTGTCGAGCTTCCCAACGCGCTGCGCAGCAACAGCTTTGCGCTGCACGAGACCAACCTGGCCTTGTATGGCTCGTACGAGCTGCGCTTGAATCCGAAATGGGGCGTACAGGGCGGCCTGCGCGCCGAGCACACCACGATGGATGTCAAGCAGCTCACCAGTGGAATCAACGCGAGCAACAATTACCTCAACTTCATCCCGAGCATGTTCGTCTCCTACGTGGCGTCCGAGGATACCGATATCCGCTTCACCTATGCGCACCGGATCCGGCGCCCGGGAGCGAACGACCTCAATCCCTTCATCGTGTACCGCGACGAGTTCAATGTCTCGTCGGGCAATCCGAACCTGAAGCCGACCCGCACCGATTCGTTCGAGCTGGCCTTCGAGAGCAAATTCGGCGCGATCGACACCAACCTGCGCGGCTACTACCGCAAGGACAGCGGGATCATCTCCGAGCGCAAGGTGTTCATCAGCGATACGGTGCTGTTGACCACGCGCGACAACGCCGGCAGCAACCAGTCGGGCGGACTCGAATTCAATGTGCGCGGCAAGCTGACACCGAAACTGACGCTCAACGCGTCGGGCAACCTGGCCTACACCGAGCAGCGCATCTTTAACACGACCGTGAACTCGGACGCCAAGCGCAGCACCCCTTCGCTGAGCGGACGGCTGCGCGTGAACTACACGGATCCGAAGATCGGGCAGATGCAGTTTGCGCTGAACGCGCAAGGCAAGACGCTCGCGCGCCAGGGCTACCGCCAACCGACCACGACGGGCAACTTCAGCTACCGGCTGCCCTTGTCGCCGGTACTGAGCCTGGTGGCCAATGTGACCGATATTTTCGACTCGGGAAAAATCGAGACGATTACCGACACCGATACGATCAAGGACAGCACGGTGACCCGGCAGAACGGGCGCGTTGTGTATGTGGGCTTGATGTACAGGTTTGGCGGCGTGGGCGGCGGCCAGGGTATGGGGCGGCGCGGACCGGGTGGGCCGGGTGGTGCTGGTGGTGTGCCAGGCGGCGGCCCCGGTGGTGGTGGACGTCCGCCAGCGAATTGAGCGATGCTACTGCCTTGTGGGGGGCGGACCCTTGAAATGCTTCAGAAATCGCGTCGGAGAAAATTAAACATCAAAAACCAACATCGTCCTCGCGAACGCGGGGACCCATAGAACGTCGACTCAGAGCTAACGTTCTATGGGTCCCCGCGTTCGCGAGGACGATGTAGGTTTAGGTCTCTATTGAAGTTCTCAAGTCGCACGATTTCTGCCGCAGTTTTGCGACAACCTCGTACGCGGGCACGATGATGTTCATGCGTGATTGCGCTCCAATGATTATTTTCCAAGGCGTCGCGTTGGTGCCAGGCGCTCAACAAACTCGCCCTTCAGACCGGCAGCCTGGGCCTTCACCGCGCCACCCGCTGCGCCAACGCGCACAAGGACGCTTGCCACTCCGGACTCGGTCGACGAAGCCATCGCACCCACGATTTCAAAGCCGCCGCTTGCTGCAAACTCGACTTTTTTACCGCTCGCCGCCACCGGATTGCCGCTCGCATCGCGCAGTTGCGCCCGCACGAAGACGAGGTCGCCAGCAACCGGTTTCACACCCATGTCGTCAAGCCAGACATGCAAGCTCGCCGGCGCCGAAGCAGTGTGCACGCTATGCGTTGCAACCTGCTTGCCGTCCAGATAAGCGACCGCCTTCAGCTCGCCCGGCGCGAATCGGCCCGTATCGAATTCCAGCGGCGGATGCTTGAGGTTTGGATGCGCAGGCGATGCCGCACTTTTTTGGCGCCCGATGCTCTTCCCATTGACGAAAAACTCAAGCTCGTCGGCATTGGTGAACACCCGCACCAGCGGCGAGGAATCGCTGTTCCAATGGCTGGCGATGGCCACCATCGGGCCGCCGCCCCACAGCGGCGAGGTTTCGCGCGCGCTGCGCTGAGAGCGCGCGAAATCGTAGGCGAACTTCGGCAGGCGGTCGATACTCATGATCCCCGACGATTCCAGTTCCTTCGCATAGCCGCGGGCATAATCGAACATGACCCAGTAGCCGTCGGCGAAGGCCGGCGTCGTGAAGTTGTCGTCGTGCGCTTCGGCCACGTTCTTGGCCTGCTGCTGCAAGCGCTTCTCGCCGTCGCCGAGGAACTGGCGGCTGGAGCGGTCGGCCTCCTTCAGGTCGGCCCATGCGGTCTGGTTGAAACCGGCGTTCATGGCAAAATATTCCCAGTCGCCGTACTCGGAGACGATCAGCGGCTTGACGGGCAGTTTGTGCTTGGATCCGATCCGATGCTGGCGTGCCTGCAGGTAGATGTCATAGGTCTGGGGCACCCATCCCGCGGAGAACGCCTGGTCGCCAGGATATTCCAGGTGCACCGTGCGGTGCAGTTGGTCGATCAGCGGCTGCGGCATGTCGGTCTCGTTGAGCGAACACTCCCACGCCAGCACGCTCGGGTGGTTGCGGTCGCGCCGGATCATGTCGGCGCAGGTTTGAACGGTTTGACGCGCGAACGCGGGATCGGCATTGAAGTACTGCCAGCCAGGAATGGCGTCAAGCAGCAGCAGGCCCAATTCGTCGGCGGCGCGCATGAACGCGGGCGAGTGCGGATAGTGCGACAGGCGCACATAGTCGTAGCCCGCCTTCTTGATCAGGAGCGCATCGCGGTAGTCCGCCTGCGGCGAGGTCGCGTAGCCGACATACGGATACTCCTGGTGGCGGTTCACCCCGCGCAGGAACAGGGGTTCGCCGTTGAGCAAGAGCCGCTGCCGGGCATCGAAGGCGATACGGCGTATGCCGATCTGCGTGCTGACCTCGTCACGCCGGCCCGCGCTCTCGACGCTGGTTTTCAGCTCGTACAAATTGGGGGCGGCGGGCGACCACAGGGACGGACGCGCCAGCTTCAGGTCGAGCTCGACGTGGCGGCGCTCGCCGGCAGCCAGTGCGACGCGTTCAACAACCATGCCCACGCGCCCGCCTTTTTTGAAAATGGCGTGGCGGAGCACGATGTCGCGTTTGACCGCCTCGGTGTTATGCACTTCGGTCTTGACGCGCACGACCGCCGCTGCCTTGTCCGCGGTCGGATAGGTGACGAATATGCCGCCGCCCGCCGGCGTGGCAGACAGCATTTCGTCGGTGATGTGCACGGGAGGCTTGATGGTCAGACTGACGCCCCGATACAGCCCGCCGTACTGGATGTAGTCCAGATCCTTTAAGGGCTTGGGACCGGTGATTTTGTTGTCTTCGTTGTTGATGCGCACCGTCAGCTCGTTCTGGCCGGAGGCGGTCAACACGTCGCTCACATCGAAACTGAACGGCAGGTAGCCGCCCAGATGCTGACCAAGGTGCTTGCCGTTCACCCAGACGTCGGCGACGTTCATCGCACCCTCGAAGCGCAAGACGGCGCGCTCGCCCGCGTGCAGTTTTACCTCGAAAATTTTCTTGTAAAAAGCCTGGCCCTGCCACGTGTCGACCGGCTCGCGCGCCTCGATCCTTGCGGTGTGCGGCAGATTGACGCGCGTCCACCCGGCGGCCGGCACGTCGCCGCTGGTCGCAATCGCTTTTTTGTCGTCCCGATGGAAATGCCAATCGCCGTTAAGGTTGACAGTGGCGGCGATCGCCTGGCTGGTTAAGCAAGAAAGGAATATGCAGGCACGCAAGATGTGCCGGGATAGGGAAGGCATGGCGGATGATCCTGTCTCTTGTTTTCTGGTTATCCAGGAGGCTGTCGGACTTAGGATCGTCGGCTGCAAAAAGTGTCGGACGGTACATATTTCGCCGCTTTCTCGGCCAATAGCTCGCTATTGGCACTGCGAAATCGTCAAAATCTGTCCTCGCCCGGCACTTTTTTCGCTTCGACTCCCTAAGTCCGACAGCCTCCTAGAGTTTGGATTGCGGGAGACTTGGCTCCAACTGTTGCAATCCAAAACGCGATTCAGGATACCAGCGCCGCCCTATAGGTATGTAAGCAATTTCTACCAAGAGACATTCCAAATTGGTATGCCTGGCACGACAGCCATTATTGGACGGCGCCTCAGGTGTACTGGGGACCGTTGAGCAAAAACGGTCCGCCCTGGAACATCGATCCAATATCGTCCGCCGCCGGGTAGTTGCCGTCCGGCGGGAATTTGCCATTGAATTTGGTCGAGCTGTCCTTTGCCACAAAACCCAGGTGCGCCGCCTTGCGGTTGTCCCACCATTTGCCCGGATTGTCCGACATGCCGAACAGGATCGTGTGTCCCACCCGCCCCGCCATCAGCGAGCAGCGCAGCGCCTCGATCAAGTCGTCGTAACTGAAATAGGTCACCAGCATGCGCGCGCTGAGCGGCTCGGGAAACGAGGAGCCGATGCGCAGGCAGACCGTCTCGATGCCGAAGCGGTCGTAGTAATAGCGCGACAGCGATTCGCCGAAACACTTCGAGACGCCGTACATCGTGTCGGGCCGGGTCGGGTCGTCGGCGTCGATCATGTCGGTGGTCTTGTAAAAACCGATCGCGTGGTTCGAACTGGCGAACACGACGCGCCGCACACCGGCCTTGTGCACCGCCTCGTACAAGTTCGCGGTCCCGAGAATATTGGCCTGCAAGATGGCGTCGAACGGCGCCTCGACCGAGATGCCGCCGAAGTGCAGCACCGCGTCCACGCCCTCCATCATGGCCAGCACGCCTGCCTTGTCGGCCAGGTCGCACTGGACGACCTCCTCGCCCTCGCCCGCCGGCCCCATATCGGCCAGGTCGGACAGGCGCACGATGTCGGCCCACGGTTTGATGCGCTCGCGCAGTACCTTGCCCAGGCCGCCGGCGGCGCCGGTCAGCAGAATGCGTTTGAATGGTTTTGTCATGGTTTGCTTTCCTTTAGGTGATCGGCGCCGGATTGAACAGCGCCAGCGAATTGTGAAGTTTCCAGTGTTCGGCCCAGGTCTTGCGCCCGCTGGCGACGTCGAGCATCAGCTCGAACAACTCCATGCCGACCTCTTCGATGGTGGCTGCGCCGGTCGCGATGCTGCCCGCGTTGACGTCCATCAGGTCGTGCCAGCGGCGCGCCAGGTCGTCGCGCGTGGCCACCTTGATCACCGGGACCGCCGCCAGGCCGTACGGCGTGCCGCGACCCGTGGTGAACACATGGATGTTCATGCCGGCCGCCAGTTGCAGCGTGCCGCACACAAAATCGCTGGCCGGCGTGGCGGCGAAGGTCAAGCCCTTGCGGCGCAGTTTCTCGCCCGGCGCGAGCACGCCCGTGATCGGCATGCTGCCCGATTTGACGATCGATCCCATGGCCTTTTCGGCGATGTTAGACAAGCCCCCCTTCTTGTTGCCGGGCGTGGTGTTGGCGCTGCGGTCAACCCCGCCGCGCGTCAGGTAGGCGTCGTACCAGGCCATCTCGCGGATCATCGCGGCCGCCACCTCCGGGTTGGCCGCGCGCGCGGTGAGCTGGTCGATTCCGTCGCGCACCTCGGTCGTCTCCGAAAACATCACGCTGGCGCCGGCGCGCACCAGCAAGTCGGTCGCATAGCCGACCGCCGGGTTGGCCGTCACGCCCGAAAACGCGTCGCTGCCGCCGCACTGCACACCGACCACCAGTTCGGACGCGGGACAGGTCTCGCGACGGCGCAGGTCGAGCCGCCGCAATTGCGCATCGGCGGTCGCGACGATCGAGGCGATCATCGATTCGAAGCCCACGTGCGCGGCGTCCTGCAGGCACACTTGCGCGGGCGCCGCGCCGTTGTGGATCGGGATCGACGCGGGGAACAGGCGCGCCGGCTGCAGTTTTTCGCAGCCCAGGCTGACCACCATCGCCTGCCCGCCAAAGTTCGGATTCTGGCTGATGTTGCGCAGCGTGCGGATCGGGATTTCGGCGCCGGGCGCCTCGATCGCGACGCCGCAACCGTAGCTGTGTTCGAGCGCGACGACGTCGTCGACGTTCGGATAAAGCGGCAGCAGCTCGGCCTTGATGCGCCTGACCGCATGCTCGACCACCCCGGCCACACACTGCACCGTGGTCGTGATCGCGAGGATGTTGCGGGTGCCGACGCTGCCGTCGGCATTGCGGAAGCCCTCGAAGGTATAGCCCTCGAGCGCGCCGAAGGCGGGGCCCGGCCTGGTCGCGATCGGCAGGTCGTCGAGCCCGCGCGCGGGCGGCATGCGCAGCACCGCCTCCGACACCCAGGCGCCCTGCGCGATCGCGCGCGCGGCGTGGCCGATGGTCACGTTGTAGCGCGTCACCGGCTCGCCCTCGGCCAAGTCGCGCAATGCGACCTTGTGGCCCTGCGGGACGTGCTCGACCAGCGTGAGCCCGTCGGCGAAGCGCGCCCCGGCCGGCAGACCGCCATCGTTGACGACGATGGCGACGTTGTCGTCGGCGTGCATGCGGATGCAAAGCGGTGTGTTGTTGATTGGCGGGTTCATGATTGTCTTGGATCGATTCGGCGTGAAGCGGATGCCAACGACCTCGCGGGCCGATGCATGGCAGTCATCGTACAACCGTTGATTGCCGATGACCGGACCGAAACCAAAATAATCAGGGAGCTGATTTTTGCGCGCGCGGCCGGCGCCCCTTGCAGGGGGCGCCGGGGCGGCGCATCAAGAAATTTGACGGGGTGCGCGCGGCCCCTTATGCCATCTCGCGCGCCACCCGGCGCACCGCGGACAGCAACAGATCGGCGCCGGGTGAAAGCAGGTGGTTTTCCTGGCGGATGATGCCGAAGGGGTCCATCTTGCAGGGCAGGTCGATCGGCAGGATGCGCAGCACATTGAGCGAGGCGTAATAGCGGGCCACCTCGACCGGCATCGCATGCAGCGAATCGGTCTGTGCCAGCAGCGAGGTGATCAGCAGCAGCGCCGTGGTGTCGACCACGTCCACCGGCGGCGCGACGCCGGCCTTGCGCAGCATCATGTCGAAGCGGTGGCGCAGGATGCTGCCGCGTGGCGGAAGGATCCATGGCAGCGGTGCGATCTCGGCCAGCGTCAGCTTGTCCGCCTCGAGCAGCGGATGGCCAACGCGCACCACGGCGCACACGCCCTCCTCGCTGAGCTCCTCGTACACGAGGCCGCCGCTGTCGTCGCGTTCGAGGATGCGTCCGATCATGAAGTCGAGCGTGCCGCGGCGCAGACGGTCGATCAGCAGGCTGCTGTGCTCGAGCTGCACGCCGATGCGCAGCAGCGGCGCCTGTTGCTTGACGCGCGCGATCGCGCGCGGCAGCAGCGCCATGGCCGGCGTCATGATCACGCCGACCTCGACCTGCCCGACCAGCCCGGCCTTGAGGGCGACGATGTCGTCGTGCGCCAGCGACAGGCTGGTCAAGGCCATGCGCGCGTGGCGTATCATCGTTTCGCCGTAGATGGTCGGCTCCATGCCGCGCGGCAGCCGGTCGAACAGGCGCACGTCGAGCATGTCCTCGAGGTCCTTGATCTGCTTGGACGCGGCCGGCTGCGTCATGTGCAGCTCGTCGGCGGCGCGGTGGATGTTGCGGTGGTCGTCGAGCGCGATGAGCAAGAGCAGCTGGCGCGTCTTCAGGCGGGCTTTTAAAAACCAATTGGGGTTAACGGTATCCATCGAGCGATCATATCATAATCGATATCTTTAGTTGACTATCGATATCCGTTTTAGTTACCAGTTAAATGCGGCTGCAACGCTTTAGAAGGCCTAAAACAACATCGTCCTCGCGCATGCGGGGAGGCATGCCTCCCCCCCATAGAACAGTTGCTTGGAGCTGCTGTTCTATGGGTCCCCGCATGCGAGGCTGTCGCGAAAGGGGGCAATGCGCTGAAATTGGCGCCTTAGACGCTTCAGAAATCGCGTCGGAGAAAAATAAATATCAAAAACCAACATCGTCCTCGCGCATGCGGGGACCCATAGAACAGTT
>JAZKIN010000048.1:0-49084 GCA_040384885.1 Pseudomonadota bacterium
GGCTCAAAGCAACTGTTCTATGGGTCCCCGCCTACGCGAGGACGATGTTGGTTTTTGCTATCTAAGTTCAATCCACACGATTTCTAACCATTTAGGGAAAGTAGATTAGGCGCTCTTCTGTCCCGCGACCCAGGTCTTGATGCGCGCTTCAAGCACGTCCATCGGCAAGGCGCCCGCGCCGAGGATCTGGTCGTGGAAGGCGCGGATGTCGAACTTGCTGCCCAGTTGCTCCTTGGCATAGGCGCGCAGTTCGAGGATCTTGAGCTGCCCGATCTTGTAGCCCAGCGCCTGTCCCGGCCACACGATGTAGCGGTCGGTCTCGCTCTGGACTTCGACTTCCTCGATGCCCGAATGGGCGTGGAAGTAATCGACGACTTGCTGGCGGTTCCACTTCTTGTAGTGCAGGCCGGTGTCGACCACGAGGCGGATGGCGCGCAGCATTTCGTCCTGCAGGTGGCCGTAATAGCTGTACGGATCGCTGAAGAAACCGGTCTCGAGTCCCAGCCGCTCGGAGTACAGCGCCCAGCCCTCGGCGTAGGCGGTGTAGTTGCCCTGCGTGCGGAACTGCGGCAGCGCCGGCAATTCCTGCCCGATCGCGATCTGCATGTGGTGGCCCGGCACGCCTTCGTGCAGCGCCGTGGTCTCGATGCCAATCGTCGAGCGCTTGGCGAAGTCGCCCGTGTTGACCATCACGCGGCCGACGCGGGAACCGTCCGGCGTGCCCTGGTTGTATTGCGCGCCGGACGCGCCCTTCTCGCGGAACTCCTCGATCTGCACGACCTTCATCTTCCCCTTAGGCATCAGGGTGAACAGCTCGGGCAGCTTCGCGTACATCTGGTCCGTGTACTTGTTGTAGAGGTCGATGATGTGCTGGCGCGATTTTGGATGCAGCTCCGGGTTGGCGGCGATGCTGGCGTTAAAAGTCTTCAAGTCCTTGAAGCCGAGCTTGTTGGCCGTGGCCAGCATCTGGCCTTCGATACGCGCGACTTCGGCCAGGCCGATCTGGTGGATTTCCTCGGGCGTCTTGTCGGTCGTGGTCGAGGTCTTGGCGCGGAATGTATAGCGCGCCTCGCCGTCCGGCAGCGACCACAGGCCGACGTGTTTGCGGCCGTGCGGCTGGTACTTGGTCTTGACGAAGGTCGAAAATTTCTTGTATGCGGGCATAACGTCATTGCTGACCGCGGCCAGCATGTCCTTGCTCAGGCGCGCCTTGTCGGCGGCCGTGAAGGTGGCCGGGAAGCGCGTGAGCGGCTCGGCGAAGGGGGAGGCGGCGGGCTTCATCGCGGCGATCGTTTCGCTCTGCTTGGCGATCTTCGGGATCAGGAAGTCGGGCGGCATCATGCGGTCCTTGATGCCCTTCTGCATCTGGATCGTCGTCTCGTTGAACAGGCGCGGCAGTTGGCGCAGGCGCGCGATGTAGTCCTCGTAATCCTTGACGGTGTCGAAGGCGAGCGATGCCGCCAGTTGCGGCGCGTCGATATGGATGCCCGAGTTTTGCGCGACCGGCATCTGCCAGTCCTTGAAACGGGCACTTTCGAGGCCCTGGCGCAGCGAGCGCACCATGAGGTCCTTGTTCAGTTGTTCCTGCACCGGAAAACCGGCCGTGTCGATCGCCTCGAAACGCTTGAGCCAGACGCCGCTGGCCTCGATGTCGGCCTCGATCGCCGCCTGCGAGAAATCGCTCAGGCGGTCGTTGTAGCGCTTGTCGCCGATGATCGACGCCCATTCGGGATTGTTGCGCATCGTGTATTCCCACTGCTCCTTGATCAGGCTGTCGAGCGCCTTGCGCCGGCTGTCGAGGTCGGGCGCGTCGGCGCCGGCGGCGTGGGCCACGCCGAGGATCAGGGAAAACAGCAGCGCGGACGCGCCGATCGAACGGAAGGGTTTCATGGAATTCCTCAAAAGTTGCTCCTGGTTCTGGCCTGTGCGCCAGTGTCATTTGCCCGGCCGGGTCGTTTTTGGCGAAGCACCGGGGATGTTGCACTATAGGCGACGCGGCCACGGTCAGGGCGCGCGAAGCGACAGGCTGCACATTTGCGGGATTGGAACGCAACAATGGGGGGCGAAGCGCGGTGCAAGGCGGCGACGCGCGCACTGCTGGAGCGCTTGACAGCTGATAGTGATGGGATCACGATCATCGTTATGAAAGCGACTTTGCTGGCTCGGAGGCGTATTACCTTTTCAAACTCCGCGTTTGCCGAATTGGTGCTTTGGCGCCTTCCTGATCCGGTTTTAGGCTCCTCGCACGAATTCAAATACCGCTTGGCGTATGTCGTCAATGGAAAATGCGTTCTGCGTTACGACAATGAGGTTGGCAAGGGCGATCACCGCCACTTCGGGTCGGCTGAAACCGCTTATAGCTTCAGCACGCCAGAGCAACTTATCAAGGATTTCCAGACAGATATTGCGAGGTGGAACAATGAAAACCGTCACACTTGAGCTGCAATCGCCAGAAGAAGCGATGGGAAATTTCGTTCAGACTTGGCGTGCAAACACACCTGACGAATCCGCACATATCGCCTTTAGCAGTCCGGAATTGTTATGGGAAGTTTTGACGCCAAATCGTTGGGAACTTTTGAAAGCACTATGCGGCGCCGGTCCAATTTCTATTTACGATGCCGCGCGCCGTGTCGACCGTGACGTCAAGGAAGTCGACGCCGATATCTGTGCCCTATTAAACGTCGGTGTCCTTGATCCTTCTGAGGGTGATGCGATCATCTTTCCTTACGACGCGGTAAAGGTTGAATTCATGCTGCGCGCTGCGTAACGCCTGCAAGTTTTCGCCGACCTCTTCGCATCGACTCTATAAGTTGTCCCACAGCTCCCCATTCGGGCCCGTGCGCGGCGCGGCAACGCCGAAGTGCGTGTAAGCCAGCGGCGTGGCGACCCGGCCGCGCGGGGTGCGCTGCAGATAGCCTTGCTGGATCAGGTAGGGTTCGAGCACGTCCTCGATGGTGTCGGCCGCCTCGCCGATCGCCGCGGCAAGGTTGCCGATGCCGACAGGGCCGCCGCCGAACTTGAACAACACGGCCTCGAGCAGCTTGCGGTCCATTACGTCGAAGCCGACCGTGTCGACGTCGAGCATGACGAGCGCGGCGTCGGCCATCGCCTTCGTGATCTCGCCGGTGCCCTTGACGTCGGCGTAATCGCGCACGCGCCGCAGCAGCCGGTTGGCAATGCGCGGGGTGCCGCGTGCGCGCATGGCGATTTCGTGCGCGCCGTCTTCGACGATCGGGGCGTTGAGCAAGGCCGCGCTGCGCGTGACGATGCGCGTGAGCTCCGACGCGTTGTAAAACTCGAGCCGCTCGACGATGCCGAAGCGGTCGCGCAAGGGATTGGTCAGCATGCCCGCGCGCGTGGTCGCGCCGACCAGCGTGAACGGCTGGAGGTCCAGCTTGACCGAGCGCGCGGCCGGGCCCTCGCCGATCATGATGTCGATCTGGTAGTCCTCGAGCGCCGGATACAGGATTTCTTCGACCACCGGCGAGAGCCGGTGGATCTCGTCGATGAAGAGCACGTCGTTGGCTTCGAGATTGGTCAGGATGGCGGCCAGGTCGCCCGGCCGCTCGAGCACCGGCCCCGAGGTCTGGCGCAGGTTGACGCCCATCTCGCGCGCGATAATGTGCGCCAGCGTGGTCTTGCCCAGGCCAGGCGGACCGAACAGCAAGGTATGGTCGAGCGCCTCGCGCCGCTTGCGCGCGGCGGCGATGAATATCTCGAACTTGCCGCGGATTTTTTCCTGCCCGATGTATTCGTCGAGGTGCTTCGGGCGCAAGGCGCGTTCGATCGCCTCCTCGTTCGGTGAGGCGGGCGTGGCGGCGATGACCCGTTGCTCGCTGAAATCGTCGGTCTGGATGCTCATTGCTTAACCCTGCTGGTGATTGATTCGGCCCGCCGGCGCTCAGCCCTTGGACAAGGCCTTGAGCGCGTACTTGATGCCGTCCGATACGGTGCTTCCGGCCGGCATGTTCTTGATCGCGGCCAGCGCCTCCTTGTCAGAATACCCCAGCGCCAGCAGCGCGTTGAGAATATCGGACTGTGCGTCGTTGTGGACCACACCGCCGACGCTGCCGAGGTCGGCGCCGAGCTTGCCCTTGAGCTCGAGCAGCAACCGCTCGGCGGTCTTCTTGCCGATGCCGGGCACCTTGACCAGCCTGCCCGCCTCCTGCAAGGTGACGGCCTGGGCCAGGTCGGCAATCGTCATGCCCGACAGGATAGACAGCGCGGTGCGCGCGCCGACGCCGGTGATCTTGATCAGCTGGCGGAACACGGTGCGCTCGGCCGCGTTGCCGAAACCGAACAGCAGGTGCGCGTCCTCGCGGATCGCCTGGTGCGTGAACAGCGTGACTTTTTCGCCGAGCTGCGGCAGGTTGTAATAGGTGCTCATCGGCACATCGACCTCGTAGCCGACGCCGTTGCAGTCGACCAGCAGCTGCGGCGGATTTTTTTCGAGCAGGATTCCGGAAATGCGACCAATCATCTGATGCCTTGTGGAGGTTTAAACGAGACGGCCGCGCTTCATGCGCAAGCCCTTGAGGCCGGGCGCAAGCGCGCCGATCAGCGCCAGCGCATCATGGCTGTTGGCGTGGCATATGGCAACCCCGAGCGCGTCGGCGGCGTCGCTGCCTGGCAGGCCGGGCAACACCAGCAGGCGCGCGACCATGTCCTGCACCTGCTCCTTGGCCGCCTTGCCGTGGCCGGTCACGGCCTGTTTGACCTGCAAGGCGGTGTACTCGGCCACCTCGAGGTCGGCCGACACGAGCGCCGTGATCGCCGCGCCGCGCGCCTGCCCGAGCAACAGGGTCGATTGCGGGTTGACGTTGACGAACACTTTTTCGATGGCGGCGCAGTCGGGGCGGTAGGTCGCGACGACCTCGACGATGCCGCGCAGGATGATCTTCAGGCGGCCGGGCAACTCACCCTCGGCCACCGTCTTGATGGTGCCCGAGGCGATGTAGCGCAGCTTGTTGCCTTGTTTTTCGATGACGCCGAAGCCTGTCGTACGCAGGCCGGGGTCGATGCCCAGAATAATCATGTGTGAATCATATACTGCTGGGCAAGGGAGAGGTCATCCAGCGAAGTGAAAACGGCAACGGCTGATACGACGAAAAACCAACATCGTCCTCGCGCAGGCGGGGACCCATAGAACGCTGGCTATGTGCAACTGTTCTATGGGGGTGGCGCATGCGCCACCGCATTCGCGAGGACGATGTTGGTTCTATTTAACTTGCGGCGCCCATGCAACAATTAATGACGGAAATGGCGCGCGCCGGTGTACAGCATGACCACGCCGCGCTCGTCGGCGGCGTCGATCACCTCCTGGTCGCGCATCGATCCGCCCGGCTGGATCACGCAGCTCGCGCCGGCGTCCACCACCACATCGAGACCGTCGCGGAACGGGAAGAACGCATCCGAGGCGACGGCCGAACCAGTCAGCACGAGCCCGGCGTTTTGCGCCTTGATCGAGGCAATCCGCGCCGAATCGATACGGCTCATCTGCCCCGCGCCCACACCGAGCGTCATGCCATTGCCACAAAACACGATCGCGTTCGACTTGACGTACTTGGCGACGCGCCAGGCGAACATCAGGTCCTGCAATTGTTGCTGCGAAGGTTGCAGCTTGGTCACCACGCGCAAGTCGCCGAGGCCGACATTCTTGGCGTCGGGCGACTGCACCAGCAGGCCGCCGCCGACGCGCTTGACGTCGAACGGGTTCTGGCCGGCGCCGAGCGCGATTTCGAGCACGCGCACGTTTTGCTTGGCGGCCATGAGCTGGCGCGCCTCGTCGGTGAACGCGGGCGCGATCAGCACTTCGACGAACAGCTTGGCGATCGCCTCGGCCGTCCTGGCGTCGACTTCGGTGTTGAACGCGATGATGCCGCCGAAGGCCGAGGTCGGATCGGTCTGCAGCGCGCGGCTGTAGGCGTCAAAGGAATCGGCGCCGATCGCCACGCCGCACGGATTTGCGTGCTTGACGATCACGCAGCCGGCCGGCTGGCCGAGGCCGCCGAGCGACTTGACGCATTCCCAGGCCGCGTCGGCATCGGCGATGTTGTTGTACGACAGTTCCTTGCCCTGCAGCTGGCGGTAGTTGGCCAGCGCGCCGGCGGCCGGCGCGAGGTCGCGGTAGAACGCGGCCGTCTGGTGCGGGTTCTCGCCGTAGCGCATGTCCTGCACTTTTTCAAAGCTCATGTTCAGGGTTTGCGGATAGGCCGCGCGGGTCGCGTGCGCCTTGTCTTCGCCGAGGCTGGTCAGGTAGTTGGTGATCGCGCCGTCGTATTGCGCCGTGTGCGCGAACACTTTCTTGGCGAGCATGAACTTGGTGTCGTAGCCGACCGTGCCGGCGGCGGCGCCCGTGCCCTTCATCTCGGCCAGCACGCGGCCGTAGTCGGCCGGGTCGCACACGACGACCACATCCTTGTGGTTCTTGGCGGCCGAGCGCAGCATGGTCGGGCCGCCGATGTCGATGTTCTCGATCGCGTCCTCGAGCGTGCAGCTGTCCTTGGCCACGGCTTGCTGGAACGGGTACAGGTTGACCACGACCATGTCGATGGTCGGGATGTCGTGCTCGCTCAGCTTGGCAACATGGTCCGGAAAATCGCGCCGCGCGAGAATGCCGCCGTGCACCTTCGGGTGCAGCGTCTTGACGCGCCCGTCCAACATTTCGGGAAAGCCCGTGTAGTCGGCCACTTCCGTCACCGCCACGCCGTTGTCGGCGAGCAGTTTGGCGGTGCCGCCGGTGGACAGGATCTTGACGCCGAGCGCGGACAGCGCGCGCGCAAAGTCGAGCACGCCGGTCTTGTCGGAAACGGAAATGAGGGCTTGTTGGATCATGGGAGTGGCCTAGGTTGTGGTGTGTTTGGTGTTTGCACACGATGAGCGAGGCCGGCTCGCGCAATACAGGGTGCACGGCCACTCGGTGTGCAGTGCTTTACAGCAGTCCGTGCTCCTGCAGCTTCTTGCGCAGGGTGTTGCGGTTGATTCCGAGCATCTGGGCCGCGTGCGACTGGTTGCCCTCCGCGCGCATCATGACCACCTCGAGAATCGGTTTTTCGACCGTCAGGACGACCATGTCGTAGATGTTCGACGGTTGTTGCTCGCCCAGGTCGTTGAAATATTCTTCAAGACTCTTTTGGACGACTTCCTGGATACTTTCTTTGCTCATTTTGCGTGCTTGATCCGGCTGATTGATGTTTTGCACGGCGCGCTTGTGGCGGCCGCCGATCCATGGTGCTGTTCTTGTTTGTGCGTGCGGTGTTGCCTGTGTGCTGCTACGCGGCCAGTGCTTCTGGCGCGCCGGGCCGATATTGTAACCGCTCCCCGAAACGATGTTGTGTTTGAAAAAAATTATCAACCGCGGCCAGTTGGGCGCCCGTCGATTCGAGCAGGTTCATTTGCTGGCGGAACTGTTCGCCGCCCGCGAGCTCGCGCACATACCAGCCGATGTGCTTGCGCGCGGTGCGCACCCCGAGGAACTCGCCGTAAAACGCGTAATGCGCCTCGAGGTGTTCGTGCATCAGGGCGCGTACCTCTTCGACCAGCGGCGCCGGCAGGTGCTCGCCGGTGCGCAGGAAATGGTCGATCTCGCGGCAGATCCACGGCCGGCCCTGCGCCGCGCGGCCGACCATGATGGCGTCGGCGCCGGTCGCGGCAAGCACCATGCGCGCTTTTTCGGGGGTCGTGATGTCGCCGTTAGCGACCACGGGGATGCCGACGGCGGCCTTGACGGCGGCGATCGTGTCGTACTCGGCCTCGCCGCTGTAGCCGTCGGCGCGGGTGCGACCGTGCAAGGTCAGCATCTGGATGCCGGCCTGCTCGGCGATGCGGGCGATGCGCAGCGCGTTTTTGTTTTCGCGGTTCCAGCCCGTGCGGAACTTGAGCGTGACGGGCACGTCGACGGCCGCGACGACGGCATTGAGGATTTTTTCGACGAGGTCCTCGTGCTGCAACAGGGCCGAGCCGCACCAGCTGTTGCACACCTTTTTCACGGGGCAACCCATGTTGATGTCGATGATCTGGGCGCCGCGGTCGACATTGAAGCGTGCGCAATCGGCGAGGTCCTGCGGGTCGGCGCCGGCGATCTGCACCGCCTTGGGCTCCATTTCACCCGCGTGGTCGGTGCGGCGCGTGCTTTTTTCGGTGGCCCACAGGCGCGGATTGGACGCGGCCATCTCGGACACGGCGTAGCCGGCGCCGAGTTGTTTACACAACTGGCGGAACGGGCGGTCGGTGACGCCGGCCATCGGCGCGACGAACACGTTATTGCGCAGCGTATAGGGTCCGATTTGCACAGGAGGGCGATGAAGAGTGGGCGGGAACCCGCTATTTTACCTCACCGCTGCTCAATTAATAAGCACTATTTTTGCGCTTGAGTAAGCGTCAACGCGCGCAAAAACACCGGCGGCGGCGCCCGGGCGGTTCAGCCGAGTTCGTCGAGGGCGTCGGCCCTGAGGTGGCCTACCTCGCCCCAGCTGGTCAGGCTGAGTCTGCCGTCGGCGAGCGTGAAGCGGTTGATGCTGGCGTTCATCACGGGGAAGTCGCGCGGCGTGTCGAGCGACAGGCCGAGCGCGGCGCGGTAGGCGCACTCGAGCACCCCGCCGTGGGCGACCAGCGCCAGCGTGCGCCCTCGATTGGCGGCCCCGAGCGCGGTGATCGCGCCGACCGCGCGCGTGTAGAACTGGCGGAAGGTTTCGGCCTCGCGCTGGCCGGCGGGCATCGCCGCGTCGACCTTGCGCGCCTGCCAGGCGCGAAATTCGCGCGGAAAGCGTTGCTCGATTTCGGCGTAGAGCAAGCCCTCGAAGCCGCCGAAGCAGCGCTCGCGCAGGCTGGGGTCGCGCGGCACCGGCAGGCCGTGGTGGGCCGCGATGGCCTCGGCGGTCTGCCAGGCGCGTTGCAAATCGCTGGCGACGACCGCATCGATCCGCTCTGCGGCGAGCGCGGCCGCGAGGGCGGCGGCCTGGCGCTCGCCTTCGCGGTTGAGGGCGATGTCGATATGGCCCTGCAGGCGGCGCTCCGCGTTCCAGGCGGTTTCGCCATGGCGGATCAGCAAGATCGTGGTCGGGCGTGCGCTGTTGTTGCTATTAATTATAGGCATTGGCTGTGGCCGGCCGCCCGCACGGGGCGGGGCCAGCGGTGATTGAACGTTCGGGGCCTAGACGGACAGGGCCGAAGCGATGTCGGGATTGAGCGAATAGACGCCGAAGATGCGCGCCTCGTCGAGGATGTGGCCACGAATCGCGAGGCGCGCCTCGGGGCCGGTAAAACGGCCTTCGAGCGGGAACACGCGCACGTCGAGCGCATACAGCGTGAATACATAAGTGTGCACCCGCAAGTCGTTCCACGGGGGGCACGGGCCGTCGTAGCCATAGTACTCGCCGGCCATGTCGGGGTCGGTCGCGAACCAGCCCGTGTAGTCGTTGATGCCCTGGCGCAGTTGGTGCTCGGTCCCGTTTTTAATGGTGAACGGCAGCTCCGGCCCCGGCTTGCCGTGCGGCGTGACGAGCTCGGAGAACATGCCGGCCTTGATCGAATCGATCGCGACGGGAATGTCGACCAGCGTCCAGTGGAAAAACTCGGCGCGGGGCAGATCGGCCGCGACCTGCCGGCCCTCACGGTTGACGTCGGTGCCGACCGTCGGCGCATCGTTGTCGTGGCAGAACAGGATCAGCGACTCGGTGCCGGGCGGCACGTCGTCCCAGGCCAGGTGCGGATTGCGGTTGGTCGACAGTCGCAGGTGTTGCAGCGGATCGATGACGGCGAACGCGCATTCAGGCGGAATGATCCCGCCGTCGCTAAAAGACTCACTCCAAAGCTTCATGGCTGTTTCCTCCCCCACTGATGTTATTGACAGTCGCCCGGCGCGCCGGTTCACTCGCCGGCGGCATCAGGCTTGGCTTGCAGCATGGGCTGCGGATTTGCCGGCTGCGGCTTAACCTGGAGCCAGAACGTGACCGGCCCGTCGTTGGTCAGCGACACCTTCATGTCGGCGCCGAATTGACCTGTTTCAACAATGCCATGCCTGAGGCGAGCCTGGCGCACAAAATAATCGAACAGCCGCAAGCCATCCTGCGGCTTGGCCGCCGGCGTGAACGACGGCCGCGTGCCAGAGCGCGTGTCGGCCGCGAGCGTGAACTGGGGCACCAGCAGCAGCGCGCCCGCCACGTCCATCACGCTCAGGTTCATCTTGCCGGCCGCGTCCGAAAACACGCGGTAGCCCAGCATCTTGCCCAGCAGCGCGTCGGCCTCCTTCTCGGTGTCGCCGCGCTCCGCGCACAGCAGCACCATCAGGCCCGCGCCGATCGCGCCCACGCTCGCGCCGTCGACCAGCACGCCGGCCTGGCTCACGCGCTGCAACAAGCCGATCATGCGGTCAGGGTCACGCGCGCAAACTTGCGCTTGCCCACCTGCAGCACGAACGTCCCGGCCTCGACCTTGAGCGCCTTGTCGCTGACCGCCGCGCCGTCGATCTTGACGCCGCCCTGCTCCACCATGCGCATCGCCTCCGATGCCGACGCGCACAGGCCGGCCTGGCGCAGCAGCACGGCCACGCCCAGCGGCGCGCCGGCGAACGTGAGCTCGGGCACGTCGTCGGGGACCCCGCCTTTGGAGCGGTTGACAAAGTCGGCCAGCGCGTCGGTGGCGGCCTGGGCCGAATGGAAACGCGTGACGATTTCTTGTGCCAAGGCCACTTTGGCCTCGCGCGGGTTGAGGCCGGCTTCGACCTCGGCCTTGAGCGAGGCCAATTCGCCGATCGATCGGAACGATAGCAATTCGTAATAACGCCACATCATCGTGTCCGAAATGCTCATCAGTTTGCCAAACATCATATTCGCGGGCTCGGTGATGCCGATATAATTATTCTTGGACTTGGACATTTTGTCGACACCGTCGAGTCCCTCGAGCAAAGGCATCGTCAAAATGCATTGCTGCTCCTGCCCATAATCCTTCTGCAGTTCGCGGCCAACAAGCAAGTTAAATTTCTGGTCTGTTCCACCCAGCTCAAGATCAGCCTTTAAAGCGACAGAATCGTAGCCTTGCATGAGCGGATACAGGAACTCATGGACCGAAATGGGGGTCCCACTCTTGTAGCGCTTGGTGAAGTCGTCCCGTTCCATCATCCGCGCCACCGTGTAGCGCGAAGCCAGTTCGATCATGCCGCGCGCGCCCAGCGGGTCGGACCATTCCGAGTTGTACCTGATCTCGGTGCGCGCCGGGTCAAGCACCAGCGAGGCTTGCTTGAAATACGTCATCGCGTTGAGTTCAATCTGTTCTTTGGTCAGCGGCGGGCGCGTGATGTTGCGGCCCGACGGATCACCGATCATCGACGTGAAGTCGCCGATCAAAAAAATGACCTGATGTCCAAGGTTTTGCAGCTGGCGCATCTTATTGAGCACCACCGTATGCCCGAGGTGCAAGTCGGGCGCGGTCGGGTCGAGCCCGAGCTTGATGCGCAGGGGCCGGCCGCTTTGTTCCGAACGCGCGAGCTTTTGCGCGAACTCGCTTTCGATCAACAATTCATCGACGCCGCGCCTGGTGATCGCGAGCGCCTCCCGCACCGCATCGGTCAGGGGCAAAGGGGGTAAACCAGGGGCGGGGGCGGCGTTTTTGGACGGTGTTACTGGAGTGGTCATATAGGCAAATCTAACGAAATCTAACGAAAAAAAGAGGAAAAAAATTCGATGCAAGTCAAGACGCTGATATAATTCGCGATTCCCATCAATCTTGCCGCACGAAAACTATCCAAAACAATAACAAGAAAAAGCCAGCGCTGTACGGATGTTCAAGTGCCAAATTTTAACTGATTGCATGAACCCTACAAACAAAATCAAGACGACTAGCTGGCCCAGCCTGCTAGGAACGACCCGCAAGGCGCGCATCATCAGCGTCTCGGCAATCTTCCTCGCAGTCTGCGCGTTCGGCGCCGCCGGTGTAGCACCGCTGGCCCCCGATGCGTCTGATCTGCCAGTCAAGTCCATCGCGCAAGACCTCGAACTGCCGAACCTGGCGGACCAGATCACCGCGCTCCAGCAGGACGACCAGCAATTCATCCACGAAGAAAAGATCCGCAACGGCGACACCCTGTCGGCGCTGCTCAATCGACTCGGCGTGGACGATCCCGCCGTCGTCAAATTCATCAAGACCGACAAGGTCGCCAAAGGCGTGCTCCAGCTCAAGAGCGGCAAGCACGTGCAGGCCAAGGTCAGCGCCACGGGCGAGCTGCAGTGGCTGCAAGCGACGCTCGTCGACGGCAAAGACACGCCTATCAACAATATCGTCGTCACGCGCGAAGGCGACCGCTTCGTCTCCAAGCAAACCCCGGCCAAGCTCGAGCGCCGCGTCGAAATGCGCGCCCGCGAAATCACCAACTCGCTCTACTCGGCGACCGACTCGACCTCCGACGGCGGCAGGCTGCCCGACGGCATCGTCGCGCAGATCATCGAAATGTTTTCCACCAACATCGACTTCCGTTCCGACCTGAAACGCGGCGACCGCTTCAACGTCGTCTACGAAACATTCTGGTCGGGCGGCGAGATGGTGCGCGTCGGCCGCATCCTCGCTGGCGAATTCACCAACCGCGGCACCACCTATCAGTCGGTGTGGTTCGAAGACCCGGTCACCAAGCAGGGCGGCTATTACAGCCTCGACGGCAAGGCCCTCAAAAAGGCCTTCCTCAAGTCGCCGCTCGAATTCTCGCGTATCTCGTCGGGCTTCTCGATGCGCACCCACCCGATCTCGGGCAAATGGAAGGCGCACAAGGGCGTCGACTTCGCCGCGGCGCAAGGCACGCCGATCCGCGCCACGGGCGACGGCGTGATCGACTTCGCAGGCGTGCAAGGCGGCTACGGCAACACCGTGGTCATCAAGCACTGGGCCGGCTACACGACCGCCTATGCCCACCTGAGCCGTTTCGTGCCGAACAAGCGCAAGGGCGCCAAGGTCATGCAGGGCGAAGTGATCGGCTACGTCGGCTCGACCGGCTGGTCGACCGGCGCCCACCTGCATTACGAGTTCCGCGTCAACAACGACGCGCGCGACCCGATGACGATCAAGGTGCTCGCGCAAGCGCCCCTCAATTCGGGCGAAATGGCGCGCTTCCGCATGGCGGCGGCCGACATGAGCCACCGCTTCGCACTGCTGCGTCCGGCAGGCGCACCGATGGCAGCGCGCTGATCTTCCCGTCCTGATATAGTTCTTCACAACACCCGCCGCGTGCGGGTGTTGTCATTTTAAACCAGCGTTTTTCCGACACGAGGCCCCCGATGAGCATGTCCCCCACCTCCACCCTGCACATCGGCCTGATGTCCGGCACCAGCATGGACGGCGTCGACGGCGTGCTCGCAGACTTTGCCGGCGGCACCATCACCTCGCTGGCCGCGACCTTCATTCCGTTCCCGGCGCCGCTGCGCGCCGAGCTCATGGCGCTGCAGTTGCGCGGCGACAACGAGATCGAGCGCGAGTCCATCGCCGCCAACGCGCTCGCGGCCAGCTACGCCGTCTGCGTGGCCGAGTTGCTGCACGCCGCGCCCGGCCCGGTGCGCGCGATCGCCGTACACGGCCAGACCATCCGCCACCGCCCCGAACTCGGTTACACGCGCCAGACCAACAACCCGGCGCTGCTGGCCGAACTGTCGGGCATCGATGTGATCGCGGACTTCCGCAGCCGCGACATCGCCGCGGGCGGCCAGGGCGCGCCGCTGGTGCCGGCCTTCCACCAGGCCATGTTCGGGGTGCCCGGCCATACGCGGGTGCTGGTCAACATCGGCGGCATCGCCAATATCAGCGTGCTGCATCCGGACGGCAGCGTGACGGGCTTTGACACCGGCCCCGGCAATGTGCTGCTCGACGGCTGGATCGGGCGCAACCTCGGCGTCGAATACGACGAGGACGGGCGCTGGGCGGCCACCGGCACGGTCGTGCCGGGCCTGCTTGCGATGTTGCTCGACGAACCCTATTTCAACGCGCCGGCGCCGAAGAGCACGGGGCGCGACCTGTTCCACGCGCAGTGGCTCGACACCCGCCTGGTGCAATGGGGCACGCTGGTGCCGGCCGACGTGCAAGCGACGCTGACCATGCTCACGGCCATCACGATCGCGCGCGCGATCGCGGCCAACACCGAGGTGCCGGAAACCGTGTATGTGTGCGGCGGAGGGGCGTACAACGTCACGCTGATGCGCGAGATCGCGACTGCGCTGGGCGGAAAGACGAACGTGGAATCGACCGGATTGCTGGGCGTGGCACCGAACCGGATGGAGGCGCTCGCATTTGCCTGGCTCGGTTATCGCTTCACCGAGCGCGCCTCGGGCAACCTGCCCGCCGTGACGGGGGCGAAAGGGCCAAGGATTCTGGGGGCGCTCTACCCGGCTTGAAATGCGGCGGTGCGCGCTTATCTCACACTGCCGGGCCTAAGCGAGCTCGCTGGTGGCTGGGACTCAAAGTAGCGTCAGAAATCTTAGAGGAAATCACACCCCAAATCAAAACAACATCGTCCTCGCGAATGCGGGGACCCATAGAACGTTAGCTTATAGCAACCGTTCTATGGGTCCCCGCATTCGCGAGGACGATGTTGGTTTAGGTTTTTGGCGAATCCACCTGCAGCGCGCCTACGCACTGCACCACCCAGCCTAAACCCTACTTAAGCCGAGAACGAGGAACCGCAGCCGCAGGTCGAGGTGGCCGTCGGGTTCTTGATCACGAACTGCGCGCCTTCGAGGTCGTCTTTGTAGTCGATCTCGGCGCCGACGAGGTACTGGTAGCTCATCGAATCGATCAGCAACTGCACGCCGTTTTTGACCATCGTGGTGTCGTCTTCGTTGACGATTTCGTCGAACGTGAAACCATACTGGAAGCCGGAGCAGCCGCCGCCCTGCACAAACACGCGCAGTTTGAGGTCGGGATTGCCTTCTTCTTCGATCAGTTGCGCCACTTTGGCAGCGGCGCTGTCGGTGAAGACGATCGGCGCCGGGATGACGTCTTGCATTTCTGCTACTGCATTCATGTCTGACTCCTACTTGGGGAAACTATTAGACGCATTATAGACTGTTGGAGCGCGTCACGCTTCGGATACCGCCGGGGCGATCGCCAAATGCAGCACCGGCTCGGCCGCGTGGATGTAGGTCAGGCGCCCGGTCACCATCGAACCGCCATGCATCTCGAGCAGTTTGTAGTGGACATCTCCTACAATGCGGCCTTTCGGTTGCAATTCAAGCAGATGGGTCGAATAAACCGGACCGGCGATCGTGCCGTTGACGACGATATTGGCGCAGCGCACCTCGCCTTCGATGCGCGCATGCTCGGACACGATGAGCAGGTTGTCGGGGCCTTCGCCGCCGCTGACGTTGCCGTGCACCTCGCCGTCGATGCGCAGGCCGCCCGTGAAATGGAGGTTGCCCTCGATCCGGGCCGAGAAGCCGACCAGGGTGTCTATCTCGCTTTTAGCATTTCTACCGAACATGATTGCTCCCCATTTATAGGCAGGGACGCGGCGCCCGGGGACGCCGGCATCTTGTGAAACAGCTATCTCTAAAAACCAATTTAGCCGTCCCACCCCGACCCGCCTTGATGTGGATCGCCCGTGCGGAGTAATGCCTAAAAGTTAAGGCAGCAAGGCGATTTGCTGCAAACCGGTGCTTTCCGGCAGGCCAAACATGAGGTTCATACACTGCACGGCCTGGCCCGACGCGCCCTTGACGAGGTTGTCCTGGACCACGAGGATGACCAGCATGTCGCCCGGCGCGCCGTCGTGCTCGGGCCGGTGCAGCGCCAGGCGCAGCACGTTGGCGCCGCGCGTCGAGCGCGTTTCGGGGTGCGCGCCGAAGGGCATCACGTCGACGAAGGGCGCATCCTTGTATTGCTCTTCGAACAGGGCCTGCAGGGCCGCGTTGTCGATGTCCTTGGTCAGGCGCGCATAGATCGTCGAATGCATGCCGCGGATCATCGGCACGAGGTGCGGCGTGAACACGAGCCGCACCTTCTGGTCCGTAAAACGCTGCAACTGGGCCACGGTTTCGGGCGTGTGGCGGTGGCCGGACACGCCGTAGGCCTTGAAGTTGTCGCTCGACTCCGAGAACAGCGTGCCGATCTCGGCCTTGCGGCCGGCACCCGAGACGCCCGACTTGGCGTCGACGATCAGCGAACCGGCGTCGATCACGCCGGCCTTGAGCAGCGGGAACAGGCCAAGTTGCATCGTGGTCGGGTAGCAACCCGGGTTGGCGATCAGGCGCGCGCCGGCGACCGCCTCGCGGTTGAGCTCGGGCAAGCCGTAGACGGCCTCGGCGAGCAACTCGGGGCAGGTGTGGGGGATCTTGTACCACTGCTCGAAAACAGCCTGGTCTTTGAGGCGGAAGTCGGCCGCAAGGTCGATCACCTTGACGCCGGCGGCCAGCAGCGCGGGCGCCTGGGCCATCGCCACGCCGTGCGGGGTCGCGAAAAACACGACGTCGCATTTGCTCAGGTCGACCTTGTCGGGCGCCGAGAACGCCAGATCGACGCGCCCGCGCAGCGAGGGAAACATATCGGCCACGGGCAGGCCGTCTTCCTTGCGCGAGGTGATCGCGGTCAGTTGCACGTCGGGATGGACGGCCAACAAGCGCAACAGTTCCACGCCGGTGTATCCGGTGCCGCCGACGATGCCAACTTTGATCATTGTGTGTTTCCTTAAAGGTAAATAAAACGAATCCCGAATTTTAACAGCGTCGGGCGGGGGGCGTCGTTCGTGCCCGCGCGTACGAGAATTGATGATGGGGCATAAGTCGAGTAGTTCGATAATTCAAAACCCTAAACCAACATCGCCCTCGCGGAGGCGGGGGCCTATAGAACGGTTGCTATGAGCTAAAGTTCTATGGGTCCCCGCCTCCGCAGAGGACGATGTGGGGGTGTGCTGCTGGTGCGATTCTCAATGCTTGCCCGTCCCTAACCCAAGGCCAAAAAAAAGCCGCCAGACAAACGTCGGCGGCTTTTTCGACACGGCGCCGAAGCGCCGCAGTGAAACGAATTAACGCTTCGAGAATTGCTTTGCGCGACGTGCTTTGCGCAGGCCGACTTTTTTACGCTCGACTTCACGTGCATCGCGGGTAACGAAACCGGCTTTGGCCAGGTCTGGCTTGAGCGCTGCATCGTAGTCGATCAGGGCACGGGTGATACCGTGGCGTACCGCGCCAGCTTGGCCGGACTCGCCGCCGCCGTGCACGTTGATCTTGATGTCGAAACGCTCGACGTTGCCGGTCAGTTCCAGCGGTTGACGGATGACCATCAGACCGGTTTCGCGCGAGAAGTACTCGGAGGCTGGCTTGCCATTAACGATGATTTGGCCGGAGCCAACTTTGATGAAGACGCGAGCGACTGCACTCTTGCGACGGCCGGTGCCGTAATTGTAGTTACCGATCATGTCAGTTCCTTACTTGAACAGCACGAGTGCTTGAGGTTGCTGGGCAGCGTGCGGGTGGGAACCTTCCGCGTACACTTTGAGCTTCTTGATCATGGCGTAGCCAAGCGGGCCCTTAGGCAGCATGCCCTTGACCGCTTTTTCAAGCGCACGACCTGGAAAACGCTCTTGCATTTTCTTGAAGTTGGTTTCGTAGATACCGCCCGGGTAGCCCGAGTGACGGTAGTACGTCTTCTCGGTGGCTTTGGTACCGGTTACGCGCAGTTTGCCTGCATTGATAACGACGATGAAATCGCCCGTATCGACGTGAGGGGTAAATTCCGGTTTGTGTTTGCCGCGCAGTCGGAGTGCCACTTCGCTGGCAACACGTCCGAGGACTTTGTCCGTCGCGTCAACCACGAACCAATCGCGCTGGACTTCATGTCCTTTAGCGGAAAATGTTTTCATGTTGACTTCCTAATAGTTAAATCGCTCAAATGGTGGTTCCGCCCTTGCTACCTGCGGACTCTGCCTTATTTACTTTTCCTGAGCAAACGGAAAGCCGGCAACTATAGCGCACTTCGGCCGCCCGCGTCAAGGACGGCCGCGGTCGCCCGCTTGGACAATTCGCAATTGCCGGGTTCGGTTGCCGAAATAGACTCGTTGTCTACCCACACCGGAGACAACGATCATGAAAAATTTTCCCCGCGAAATGCAACACGCCTCGGGCGTCCCCCTGCTGCTCGACCCGACCCGCCTGCTGATGTCGTTCCGCCAGGCGCCCCCACGCCCGGAGCTCGAAAAGATCCTGATCGCGCTCGACTTGCAGCTCGAGAACGGCGACGAGGCGTCCAGCGTGCCGGGCGAGACCGTGAACCACACGTCCGAGCGCTTCTGGGTGCAGGCGCGCCGCGCGATCAACCAGGAGCGCTTCGAGACGATCGAGAAACTGGCCACCCAGTCCGGCCTGGCCTGGCTCGGCCCGGTCTACCGCCTGTCCGGCGAGCAAGGCCGGCGCGCCCTGGTGGCCCCGCTGCCCGACGTGCTCGTGGTGCGCCTGCGCGAGCGCGTCGGCGTCGAGCACACCGGGGGAGAGCACAACGTCGCTGTCACCGTGGCGGACGCGGCCGCGGCCGACAACGGGGCCGAGCCGGTGCTGCGCGAGGTGGCCGAGAAATCGCGCTACCTGAACGGCTTGCGCTACTTCGAAATCGTCAACGTGGCGCAAGTGAACGCCTACGAGCTCAAGGCCCGCCTCGAACAAAGCGGCAACCAGGGCGTGGCCGACGTCCAGTTCGAGACCATGCCCCTGATCACCCCGACCGCGATCGTGCCCAGCGACACCCTGTTCGCCCAGCAATGGGACATGACGCGGATCCAGGCCGGCGGCCCCGGCAGCACCGGCTGGGACCTCGGCAGCGGCGCCGCCGCGGTCGTCATCTGCGTGCTCGACGCCGGCTGCGACCTGAGCCACCCCGACCTGCGCTACTCGACCCCCGGCATCAACCTCGGCACCATGCTGCCGAACGGCGGGCCCACCGGCAACCACGGCACCGCCTGCGCCGGCATCGCCGCGGCCACCTTCAACAACGCGCTCGGGGTCGCGGGCGTGGCCGGCAACGCGCGCATCATGCCGCTCGCGTTCCAGAACTGGTCCGACACCGAGGTCGCGGCCGGCATCAACTGGGCCACGGCCAACGGCGCCGAAGTCATCAGCATGAGCTTCGGCAACAACGGCTGGAGCGCGGCGATCATCGACCCGGCGATCCAGAACGCGTTCAACAACGACGTCGTGATGTGCGTGGCGACCCACAATTACAACGGCGCGATCACCTACCCGGCCACCAACGCGCTCGTGATGGCGGTCGGCGCCTCGGACCAGGCCGACAACCGCAAGAACCCGATGAGCCCGGACGGCGAGGGCTGGGGCTCGAATTTCGGCGCGCGCATGTCGGTCGTCGCGCCCGGCGTGCTGATCCCGACCACCGACCGCCAGGGCGCGCCCGGCTACAACACGGCCTCGGGCACGGCGGGCGACTACGCGATGACCTTCAACGGCACCTCCGCGGCCACGCCCCACGTGGCCGGGCTCGCCGCGCTGGTGCGCAGCCTGTACCCGGCCCTGACGAACGTGCAGATCCGCGCGCTGATCGAGCGTTCGGCGCAAAAGGCCGGCAGCGTCGCCTACGCCGAGACGGCCGGCTACCCGAACGGCAGCTGGAACCAGGAGATGGGCTACGGGCGCATCAATGTGCTGCGCGCGCTCGACGCGGCCGACGTCATGATCAAGGACGCGCCGTCCGACAGCGGCGCCGAGCCATTTACGGGCGGCAATTTCTGGGATTTCTCCGACATCGTGGTGCGCATCAACGACGACGGCGTGTTCGTGCCGAACGACCCGCTGCGCTCGAAGAACGTGGAGCGCGGCCAGGCCAATTACATCTATGTGCGCGTGACCAACAAGGGCCCGCGCGCGGCGCGCAACGTGACCGTGGGCACCCGCATCACGCCGTATGTCGGGCTCGAGTTCGTCTGGCCGCAGGACTGGACCCAGACCAACCCCATGCACGTGGCGCCGGCCGTGGTCACGGCCAGCTTCGCCAGCATCGCCGCCGGCGCCTCGGTGCTGGCCAAGTTCCGCATCGAGGCGGCCCAGACCGAGGCGCTGTACGGCTGGGTCAGCGGCGCCGGCTGGCATCCCTGCCTGCTCGCCTCGGTGACGGCCGACAACGACTACGCGTTCTCGAGCACCCCGGTCGCCCTCGCGCAGGGCAGCGTGCGCCGCAACAACCTGGCCCAGCGCAACCTGTCGGTCATCGACGTGCTCGGCGGCGCGAGCGCGAGCTTCCCCTTCATCGCCGGCAACCTGTACAACGCCGAGCGGCGCATGACGCTGGTGGTCGACCGCAGCCGCCTGCCGGCCGGCATGCCGCTGCTGCTCTCGCTCGACGACGACGGCGGCGCCTTTCCGCAGGTCGACTTCGGCGCCAAGCCGGACGATGTCGAACCGGTCGCCGACGGCTGCGGCGACAACGCGCTGGTGTTCCTCGAACGCACCCGCATCACGACCAAGCTCGGCTGCTGCCCGGGCGTCATGACGCTCGAAAAAGGCTCGCGCTTCGATTGCAACCCCGTGCGCAAACTGGGCCGGGTCACGGTCGAGGGCGGCGACGTGGTGCTGCGCGGCGACAAACGCTATGTCCAGGTCACCGGCTCGCGCGCGACCGTGCACATGGAAAAGGCGGCCAACACCCTGTACGCGATGTCGCTGCAGACGACGGTGCCGGCGGGCACCGAGCGCGACGCGCAGTTGATGATCGCGCTGTCGCAGCAAAACACGCAGGGCGACACGGTCGGCGGCGCGGCCGTCGTGTACGTGCTGCGCTAGTCGGCACCGTCGTTGCCGCGGTAGTTGCCGCACGGGTACGAAGTTCTCCGGGAAGGAGAACTTCGTATGTATAACTCAACTATTGATTGACGTGTGAAACACTAAGAAATTACCATTGCCCCCGCATCCACTGTGGGGAGACCTCGTGATTAACCGTTTTCGCATCGCCACCGGCATTGCCGCCGGCATCGCCGCCTCGCTCGGGCTGGCGCTGGCCGCGCCGCCAAGCCACGCCCGCCCCGTCTCGGAACAGGGAAAAAGCTGCCACCTGTCGGGCTCCGAAGAAACCCTGCGCTGCATCAGCGTGCCCGTCACGCTCGACTACGCCAAGGGCGGCGCCGGGCAACTCAAGCTGCACGTCACGGTCGCGCCCGCGTTCCGCGAATCGGCCAGGCCCGACCCGCTGTTCGTGCTCGCCGGCGGCCCCGGCCAGGCCGGCTCCGACGTGCTGCCGCTGCTGCCGGCGTTTCGCAAGGTGCGCGCCACGCGCGACATCGTGTTCATCGACCAGCGCGGCACCGGCCTCTCGGGCAAGCTCGACTGCGAAGCCAAGCCCGGCTACGAAGCCATGACCGAGGCCGAACTCGACAGCGAGGCGCGCCTGTGCATCGCCAAAATCGGCAAGTCGTTCGCGCCGTACGGCACCGACAGCGCCGCGCGCGATATCGAGCAAGTCCGGCGCGCGCTCGGCTACGGCCAGGTCAACCTCTGGGGCGGCTCCTACGGCACCCGCCTGGCGCAACACTACGCGCGCAGCTTCCCGGCCAGCGTGCGCTCGATGATCCTCGACGGCGTCGCCGCGCCCGACCAGATCGTGCCGGCCGGCGGGCGCGACGCCCAGGCCGCGCTCGACACCCTGTTCGCCCAATGCAAGGCCGACGCGGCCTGCAACAAGGCGTTCCCGGCCTTGCGCGCCGAATTCGCCGCGTTGGTCGAGCGCGTCGCCGCCGACCAGCTCGTGCTCGAATTGTCGGACCCGCGCACGGCCGCCCCGCTCAAGCTGACCATGACCAGCGAGCGCTTCCAGTCGACCGTGCACAACATCCTGTATTCGCCCGTCGACAGCCGGCGCCTGCCGTTCCTGATCCACAGCGCCTACCTCGGGCGCTGGGCCCCGTTCGTGGCGCGCCGCAACGTCGCGAGCGACTTCTCGGCCGACGGCGCGGTCGCGATCCTGCTGCACCTGGCGGTCGTGTGCGGCGAGGACATCCCGCGCCTGACGCCCGCATTCGCGGCCGAGGACGCGCGCGGCTCGTTCATGGGCGCGCCCGCGCTCGCGCGCCTGGCCGGCCTGTGCCCGGCCGTCAAGATGCCTGCCGTGGCCCACCGCACCCCGGCCATGATCGCCGCGCCGTCCCTGATGCTGTCGGGCGCGCTCGACCCGGTGACGCCGCCGCGGCGCGCCGAGGCCGCCGGAAAACGCATGTCGAACGCCCAGCACCTGGTCGTCGCCAACGCCGGCCACGGCGTCTCGCACCTCGGCTGCGCGCCGCGCCTGATGCGCGAATTCCTCGACCAGCCGCAGAACAAGGTCGACGGCAAGTGCCTCAAAGAAATCCCCGCGCCGTCCTTCCAGCTCGGTAGCGCCGGACCGCAACCCTAAGCCCGAGGAGTCAATATGATCATAGTCAATGACGTAAGCAAACAATTCGGCAAGGTGCAGGCGCTCGGCGGGGTCAGCTTTTCGGCCCGCGACGGCCACATCACCGCCCTGCTCGGGCCCAACGGGGCCGGCAAGACCACCCTGCTGCGCCTGCTCGTGGGCCTGCTCAAACGCGACCGCGGCAGCATCGCGATCGACGGCGTCGACCCGGCCGTCGACCCGATGGCGGTGCGCAAGAACATCGGCTTCCTGACCGACCAGTTCGGCCTGTACGAGCGCCTGTCGACGCGCGAATACCTCGCCTATTTCGGTGAACTGAACGGCATGAAGCGCGCCGACATCGTGCAGCGCACCAAGGAGGTCACCGAACTGCTCGCGCTCGAGGACATCATCGACCGCCGCTCGAAGGGCTTTTCGCAGGGCCAGCGCATCAAGGTCGCGCTCGCGCGCACGCTGCTGCACCGGCCGCGCCACCTGCTGCTCGACGAACCGAGCCGCGGGCTCGACGTGATGGCCACGCGCGCCGTGCGGCGCGCGCTCAACCTGCTGCGCGAGGAGGGTTGCTGCGTGATCATGGCGACCCACGTGATGCAGGAGGTGACCCACCTGTGCGACGACGTGATCGTGATCGCCAAGGGGCACACCGTGGCCCAGGGTTCGCCCCAGCAACTGTGCGAGCGCACCGGCATCGCCAGCCTCGAAGATGCATTTGTCAGCCTGGTCGGCACCGAAGAAGGAATCGCTTGATGAAACCAAATTTCCTGGTCGTCTTTATCAAAGAGTTGCGCGAGACGCTGCGCGACAAGCGCGCGCTCGGCCTGCTCGCCCTGTTCGTCGTGATGTACCCGGCCATGGTGGGCCTGGGCCTGGGCAAGCTGATCGACCGCACCACGACCCCCGAGCGCGAGGGCATCGAGGTCATGGTCATCGGCGGCCAGCAGGCGCCCACGCTGATGGCGCTGCTCAAGCAACGCAACGTCAACGTGAGCCAGAGCGGTCCGATGACCGACGAGGCGATCGCGAACGTGCTGCGCGATAAAAAGGTGGTCGCCGTGCTCAAGCTCGGCGACAAGTTCGGCGACAGCTACGCGGCCATGCGTCCGGCCCGGATCGACCTCTGGTTCGACTCGGCCAGCGACAGCGGACGCAAGACGCGCGACATCGAGGACGTGCTGCGCAACTACAGCAACAACATCGCCGGCGCGCGCCTGCTCGCGCACGGGGTCTCGCCGGCCACGCTGGCGCCGGTGCAGGTGCAGCGCTACGACACCGGCACCAACGCCTCGCGCTCGGCGACCTTCATCGGCGCCATGCTGGGCAGCTTTTTCATCCCCGCCTTCATCTTTTGCCTGAGCAGCGCGGTCGACAGCACCGCCGGCGAACGCGAGCGCCGCTCGCTCGAGGTGCTGCTGGCCCAGCCCGCGCGGCCAAGCGACCTGATCGTCGGCAAATGGCTCGCCGCCGGGGCGCTGTCGGTGGTCGGCATCACGCTCGAGCTGGGCATGGCGCACGCGGTGCTCAAATGGCTGCCGCTCGAGGAGATCGGCATGTCGTGGCGCCTGTCTTCGGTCGACCTGATGCTGGTCTGCGTCGCCTCGATCCCGCTGTCGCTGTTCGCCGCCGCGTTCGAGATCGCGCTCGCGATGAACGCCAAGTCGTTCAAGGAGGCGCAAAGCACGGTCAGTTTCGCGATCATGCTGCCGATGGTGCCGATGATCGTGGTGCCGATGCTCGAACTCAAGACCGCGGCCTGGATGTACATGGTGCCGGTGTTGTCGAACCAGACCTTGCTGCGCGAACTCGCCAAGGGCCAGGAGATCGGCGCCATGCCGTTCATCCTGACCTTCGGCTCGTCGCTGCTGATCGCGCTCGCCTGCATCGGCTGGGCCAGCTGGCGCATGAAGAGCGAACGCTATGTGTTGACGGTGTAGCATCGGCCGACCGCGCAGCCCCGCCCGCGGCTGCTTGCGGCCGCGCCCGGCAAGGCGCGGCCGGCTCGCTTACAATGGCCCCGTACCCAACACCTAATTACGGAGTAGCGATGGAAGTCAAAGTCAGCTGGAACGGCCCGACGGGCATGAGTTTCCGGGCCCAGACCGGGTCGGGCCACATGGTCAACATGGATGGCGCGCCCGAGGGCGGCGGCCACAACCTCGCGCCGCGGCCGATGGAAATGGTGTTGCTCGGCACGGGCGGCTGCACCGCCTACGATGTCGTGCTGATTTTAAAGCGCGGGCGCGAGGACGTGCGCGGCTGCGACGTCACGCTCAAGGCCGAACGCGCCGAGACCGATCCGAAGGTGTTCACCAAGATCCACTTCCACTTCACGGTGACCGGCAAGAGCCTCAAGCAAACGACGGTCGAGCGCGCGGTGAGCCTGTCGCACGACAAATACTGCTCGGCCTCGATCATGCTCGCCAAGACGGCCGAGATCACGCACTCGTTCGAGATCGTCGAGGGCTAAACCCTCGATCGGCGCGGCTCAGATGTAATACGCCGCGCCAGTCATCACGCGCGCCATCGCCGTCATCGCCATCCTGACCGGCTGCGGCGCCTCGAGCCCGCCCATGTCCTTGGCGGCCGCGCCGTGCGCGGCCTCGTCGGCGCGCATCTGCGACACGATCGCGCGCGACTTCGCGTCCTGCGCCGGCAGCAGCGACATATGGCTCTCGAGGTGCGCCTCGACCTGGCGCTCGGTCTCCATCACGAAGCCGAGGCTGCGCGCGTCGCCGAGGTGCGCGGCCACCGTCCCCATCGCATACGCGCCCGCGTACCAGAGCGGATTGAGCAGGCTCGGCTGCGAGCCGAGCTCGCGCAGGCGCTGCGCGGTCCAGGCCAGGTGGTCCTCCTCCTCGCGCCCGGCCTGCTGGAACTGGGTGCGCAGCTCAAAGCTGCCCGCGTACCGCGCCTGCGCGCTGTAGAGCGCCTGGGCGCACACCTCGCCGACGTGGTTGATGCGCATCAGGCCGGCGCTGTGGCGCAGCTCGGCCGGGTCGAGCTTGGCGTCGTCGGCGTGCGCGGCCGGGTTCGGGCGCGAGGCCGAGGCGACGCCGGCGATCACGCGCAGCGCCTGGTCCACGCCGGAAATGAGGCGGTCGAGCGGGTTGAAGTTGCGGATCTCGGACATGGCGGCTCTCGTGTGGTGGTGGGGTGGCGGTTTATCGGGCTGCTTGCGGGGCGGTTTCCGCGCCCGTTTCTGCGGGGGGCGGGGTGTGGCGCTCGATCCAGTCGAGCACGGGCCCGCCGATATCGATGCGCGAAATGTTCTTGGCCACGCCGAGGTTGAGCGACAGCAGGAACGGGATGCTCGCGGCCGGCACGCCGGGGCACAGTTCGGCGAACGCGGCGTGGAAGCGCGCGCACCCGAGCACGGGCACGACCTTCTCGCCGCTCATGAACTGGAGCACGCTCGTGATGCTGTGTCCGCCGCCGATCGACTGGTAGATGAAGCGGTTGTAGCCGCGGTCGATCCGCTTGAAGTCGAGCGTCTCGGGCGTCACCAGCCCGGCCAGGTAATGCAGGCCGAGCGCGAGCCGGAAATAGCCGAGCGCCTCGGCGCTGGTGCGCCCGCGGCGCGCGACGGCGAGCACGTTTTCTTTGATGACACTGTCCATGGCGACCATTATCCACATTTCCGGCGTCCCATGCCAAACCGCGCAGCCTATTCAAAATTGCATGGCGGGGGCCTCTGCCATACATTCTTGCATAGTCCGCAACGCGCGCGCGGTTTCCCGGTCAAAGGGGGAGGCAGCCAACACCGGGGAGGCCCCACGATGGACCAGACGACCCTTATCAAGCGCAGGAAGTTCCTGAGCATCACCACGGCCGGCGTGGGCGGCATCGGGCTGGTCGCGGCGGCGATCCCGTTCGTGGCGAGCATGACGCCGAGCGAACGGGCGCGCGCGGCGGGCGCCCCGGCCGAGCTCGACGTCAGCGGCATGGCGCCGGGCGCGCTCGTCACGCTCGAGTGGCGCGGGCGCCCGGTCTGGGTGCTGCACCGTAGCGCGAGCATGCTCGCCGCGCTCGCGGGCCACGACGCCGAACTGGCCGACCCGACGTCAAGCGCGTCGGAGCAGCCCGCGTACGTCAAAAACCCGGGGCGCGCGATCCGGCCGCCGTTCCTCGTGCTGACCGCCATTTGCACGCATCTCGGATGCATCCCGAGCTTCCGGCCCGAGCCCGGCGCCGAGCTCGGTGACGATTGGCCCGGCGGCTTTTATTGCCCGTGCCACGGCTCGCGCTTCGACCTGGCCGGGAGGGTGTTCCGCAACGTGCCCGCGCCGCGCAATATGGAGGTGCCGCCGCACGCGTGGGTTGGCGAGACCAGGTTGCTGATTGGGCAGGATCCGGATAAGGCCGGTGCTTGAGCGGCCCGAGGAGTGTCTTTGAAATCATGTAGAAAGAACATCAACACCCTAAACCAACATCGTCCTCGCGGAGGCGGGGACCCATAGAACAGTTGCTATGAGCCACAGTTCTATGGGTCCCCGCCTGCGCGAGGACGATGTGGTGGTTTGTGGGCTTCTGCATAGTTGCGGCGTTAAACCCTGCCCTCCCCCCAACCCCTCCCCGCACAACCTTACTGGACGGAAACCCCGCCCCTCGCGTAGGATCGCACTGGCGCGCGCATCCGGCGCGCCCTGTTCCCCCGTTTTGGCACTCTGGGGCGGCCAAAATGCCGTGCGTCGCAAGGCGCCGCGGCGCATGCCACGAATTTAATACAATGCAAGTGTCGATCAAGCCGGCCGGCGCCTGCGCGCCGCCGCTTGGCTTAGCCACAGAATCAGGAGTACCGCATGGAATTACGCATCCGAAACTTGTCAAAGACCTACGCCAACGGCGTGGTGGCCCTGGACAAGGTCACCCTGACCATCCCGAAAGGGATGTTCGGGCTGCTCGGGCCCAACGGCGCCGGCAAGTCGACCCTGATGCGCACCCTGGCCACCTTGCAGGAATGCGATTCCGGCTCGGTGTTCCTGGACGACATCGACGTGCTCGACGAAAAAGACGCGGTGCGCCGCCTGCTCGGCTACCTGCCGCAGGACTTCGGCCTGTATCCGAAGGTCACCGCGCACGAGATGCTCGACCATTTCGCCCAGCTCAAGGGCCTCGCCCATAAAGGGCGCCGGCGCGAGGTGGTCGACGGCCTGCTCCAGCAAACCAATCTGTTCGAGGTGCGCAACCAGCGCCTCGGCGGCTTTTCGGGCGGCATGCGCCAGCGCTTCGGCATCGCCCAGGCCCTGCTCGGCGACCCGCAGCTGATCATCGTCGACGAGCCCACCGCCGGCCTCGACCCGCAGGAGCGCGTGCGCTTCCACAACTTGCTGTCGGACCTCGGCCAGGACAAGACGGTGCTGCTGTCGACCCACATCGTGTCCGACGTGGCCGACCTGTGCGCCAACATGGCGATCATCAACAAGGGCAACGTGCTGCTGTGCGGCGAGCCGCAAAAGCTCATCGACGCGCTCGACGGCAAGATCTGGGCGCGCTTCGTCGCCAAGCACGAACTGGCCGCGTTCCAGCACGCGCACGCGGTGATCTCGACCCGCCTGCTCACGGGCCGCACCCTGATCCACGTGTACGCCGAGCGCGATCCGGGCGACGGCTTCGCGCCGGCCCGGCACGACCTCGAGGACGTGTATTTCGCCACCATCGCCGGGCGCCACGTGGCCGCCGCGGGCGCCTGCTGATGCCGGCCATGCTCACGATCGCCCGCTTCGAGGCCTGGCAGCGCCTGCGCCTGGTCTCGACCTGGGTCTACTTCGCGATCTTCCTCGCGCTCGCGATGCTGTGGATGGCCACCGCCGGCGGCGTGTTCAAGGGCGCCACCGTGACCTTCGGCGGGCGCGTGTTCATCAACGCGCCGCGCTCGATCGAGATGGCGGTCGCGCTGCTCGGCTGCTTCGGCGTGGTGATCGTCGCCGCCATGATGGGGCGCTCGGTGCAGCAGGACTTCGAGCACGGCATGCACCCGTTCTTCTTCAGCGCCCCGATCGGCAAGCACGACTATGTGTTCGGCCGCTTCCTCGGGGCCTACTGCGCACTGGCCGCGATCTTCGCGAGCATCGTGCTCGGGCTCTGGCTCGGCACCCTGATCCCGGGCGTCGACCCGGAACGCGTGGGCCCGGCCGGCCCGCTGACCTACCTGCGCCCGTTCGTGCACATCGTGCTGCCGAACCTGTTCATCTTCGGCGCCATCTTCTTCGTGCTCGCCGCGCTCACGCGCCGCATGGTGCCGGTCTACGTGGCCAGCGTGGTCATGATGATCGGCTACCTCGTGGCGCCGCGGCTGGCGCGCGACCTCGACTACAAGACGGTCGCCGCCCTCATGGACCCGTTCGGCACGACGGCGGTGATCCGGCTCACCGAATACTGGTCCATCGCCGAGCGCAACACGCGCGCCGTGCCGTTCGAGGGCGTGCTGCTGGTCAACCGGTTGCTCTGGTCCGGCTTCGCGCTCGTCGTGCTCGGGCTCGGCTACTGGCGCTTCCATTACATCGGCGCGGCCGACCTGCGCGCCGTGCGCGGCAACGAGGGCGAGGACGCCGTCAAGCACCTCTCGCACGCGGCCGCCGCCACCCGCGAGCAGCCCGACTTTGCGCGCCGCAACCTGGCGCTGCTGCTGCTGCGCTCGAGCTGGCTGAACCTGCGCGAATCGGTCAAAAACATCTATTTCGTCGCCATCGTGCTGGCCGGCGTACTGACCATCGGGGCCGGCGCGCTCAACATGGGCTCGATGTACGGCACCAACACCCATGCGATGAGCTACATCGTGCTCGAAGAGGTCAACGGCACCTTCGCCCTGTTCCTGCTCATCATCACGACCTTCTACGCGGGCGAGCTGGTCTGGCGCGAGCGCGAGGCCCGCACCGACCAGATGTTCGACGCGCTGCCGGTGCCGGGCTGGCTGCCGCTGCTGTCGAAGCTGCTCGCGCTGGTCGGACTGCAGGCCGCGCTGCTGGGCGTGGTCATGCTGTGCGGCATGCTCATCCAGCTATTCCACGGCAACTTCAACCTCGACCCCGGGCTCTACCTGCAAACGCTGTACCTGATCGAGCTGCCGCGCTACGCGCTGCTGGCCGTGCTCGCGCTCGCGGTGCAGGTGCTGGTCAACAACAAGTTCATGGCCTACTTCGTCATGATCCTGTACTACGCGGCCACGATCACCTTCGACACGCTCGGCCTCGACCATCCGATGCTGCTGTACGGCACCTCGCCCGAGTTCGTCTATTCGGCCATGAACGGCTACGGCCACTACCTGCCGCGCGAGCGCTGGTTCATGTTGTACTGGGGCGGGCTGGCGCTGATGCTGATGGTGCTGTCGCTGGTGTTCTGGCCGCGCGGCTGCAACGCCGAGCTCGGCAGCCGGCTGCAACTGGCGCGCCGCACCCTGAGCCTGCCCGTGCTGGCCACGTTCGCGCTCGGCCTGGCCGTGTTCGCCGGCAGCGGCGCCCTGCTGTACTACAACCTGCACGTGGCCAACAGCCACCTGACGAGCTGGAGCGCCGACGTCCAGCGCGCCGAATACGAGCGCCGCTACCGCAAGTACGCGGCCATGCCGCAGCCGCGCATCACCGACGTCACGCTCGCGATCGACCTCGCGCCCGAGCGGCGCAGCCTGACGGCGCGCGGCAGCTACGTGCTCGAGAACAAGGGGACGCAAGCGATCAGCGAGGTGTTCATCCAGCAAGACCGCGCTGCCAGCCTCGCGCTGCGCTTCAGCGTGCCGACGCGCGTGCTGCTGGCCGACCGCGAGCGCGGCTTCTACGCCTACGCGCTCAACACCGCGCTGCAGCCGGGCCAGCGCATCACGCTCGCGTTCGGCGTCGCGTATTCGCCCAAGGGCGTGCTCGGGCTGGGCATGGACACGCCCGTGCTCGGCAACGGCACCTTTTTCAGCAACGACGCGCTGCCGCGCATCGGCTACGACGAGCGCGGCGAGCTCTCGGACGAGCGCGACCGCAAGCGCCACGGCCTGGCGCCGCGCGAACGCATGCGCATGCGCGACGACCCGCGCGGGCTGGCCAACAGTTACATCTCGCACGACGCCGACTGGATCAATTTCGACGCCGTCGTCAGCACCGCCGCCGACCAGATCGCGGTCGCGCCGGGGACGCTCGAGCGCGACTGGAGCGACAAGGGGCGCCGTTATTTCCATTACAAGATGGATAAGCCGATCCTCAATTTCTATTCGATCCAATCGGCACGCTACGAGGTCATGCACGAGCGCTGGCAGGACGTTTCGATCGACATTTACTACCATCCGGGGCACGATTTCAACCTCGACCGGATGGTGCGCGGGGTCAAGTCGGCGCTGGCCTACAACACGCGCCATTTCGGGCCCTACCAGCACAAGCTGCTGCGCATCGTCGAATTTCCGCGCTACGTGCGCAAGGCGTCGTCGTTCCCGAACACGGTGCCTTACTCGGAGAGCATCGGCTTCATCGCCAAGGTCGACGACGACAACCCGAAGGACATCGACTACCCGTTCTTCATCACGGCGCACGAAGTGGCGCACCAGTGGTGGGGCCACCAGCTGGTTGGCGCCAACACGCGCGGCAGCACGGTGCTGAGCGAGACGCTGGCCGAGTATTCGGCCCTGATGGTGATGAAGCAGGCCTTTGGTGCCGACAAGATGCGGCGCTTCATGCGCTACAGCCTCGACCGCTATATGATGGGCCGCGCGACCGAGAGCCGCAAGGAGCTGCCGCTGGCGCAAAACGAGAACCAACCCTATATCCACTACCACAAGGGCGGGATGGCGATGTACCAGTTGCAGGACCTGCTGGGCGAGGACAAGGTCAACGCGGTGCTGCGCGGCCTGCTCGAGCGCCACGCCGGGCGCGGCGCGCCGTATCCGAGCGCGACGGTGCTGACCGAGGCGCTGCGGGCGGCCACCCCGCCCGAGCATGCCTACCTCGTCGACGACCTGTTCGAAGCGATCATCCTGCACGAGACGCGCGCGACGGCGGCGACGGCGGTCAAGCGCGCCGACGGCCGCTACGACGTGACGATCAGCGCCAGCGCGTCCAAGCTCAGCGCGGGCGAACTGGGCGACGAGAAGGAGGTGCCGCTGCGCGACTTCATCGAGTTCGGGGTCGACGACAGGGCCGGCAATCCGCTGCTGCGCGAACGCCGGCTGGTCGACGCCAAGGCCGTGACGCTGACGCTGACGGTGCGCGGGCGCCCGGGCAAGGCCGGGATCGACCCGGACAACAAGCTGATCGACCGCAGGCCGACGGACAATATGATCGAGGTCGAGATCAAGTAGCCGGGTGTGCGGATCCGCACAGCGGGAGCTGTCCGCTTCCGCACAGATTGGCCCGCCGGCCGCGCAAGGCGGGCACCAAAATCACCCACCACATCGTCCTCGCGAAGGCGGGGACCCATAGAACGTTGACGATCTATGGGTCCCCGCCTTCGCGAGGACGATGTGGTGGTGGGTTTTACGATGGCATGACGCTTGCATATCCGATGAATCGCCACTATCGGAATCCCTCCATGCAAACCGCTCTGCGCTCCCTCTCGCTCCTGCTCGCGCTCGCTAGCGCCCCCGCCTTCGCCGAGCCGCAACCGCTCGGCATCGCCGCGGCCAAAGGCGTCCAGTCGATCGCCTACGACATCAACGCCGCCGGCCAGGTCGCCGCCGTGCTCGAGGACGCAAACGGCAGGCAGCGCGGCGTCCTGTTCGAAAAGGGCAAATTGATCGAACTCGGCTCGCTCGGCGGCCAGTTCAGCGACACCCGGGCGATCAACGCGCGCGGCCAGATCGTCGGCTCGGCGCAGGACAAACACCAGCACTGGCGCGCCTACCTGTACCAGCGCGCCGGCGGCATGCGCGACCTCGGCACGCTCGGCGGGCCGGGCAGCGTCGGCCTGGCCATCAACGGCGCCGGGCACGCGGTCGGTTTCGCCGACACCGCCGCCGGCGACTACCACGCGTTCGTGTACCGGGGAGCGGGCCCGCTGGTCGACCTCGGCACGCTCGGCGGCAAAATCAGCTACGCCAGCGGCATCAACCGGCACGGCCAGGTCGCCGGCACCGCCGCCCTGCCCGACGGCCACCGCCACGCCTTCGTGCACGATGGCGCGCGCGGCATGGTCGACCTGGGCACGCTCGGCGGGCGCTCGAGCAGCGCGGCGGCGATCAACGACGCCGGCGTCGTGGTCGGCGCGTCCGAGACCGCCGACCGCCGGTGGCACGCGTTCGTCCACGACGGCAAGCGCATGATCGACCTCGGCGCGCTGGTCGGCCGCGGCGCGAGCGTTGCCACCGACATCAACAACGCCGGCCACGTGGTCGGCTCGATCGTCTCCGGCGACGAGCGCCTGTCGTTCGTCTGGCGCGACGGCAAGGTCACGCTGCACCGCGGCGGCAAGGGCCTGCAACTGATCAATGGCATCAACGACGCCGAGCAGGTCATCGGCGCGACCTACCACAGCAAACTGGAGGCGGCGACGATGCGCTCGAACGCGGTCGCCGCGGTGGCGCCGCAGGGCTTGAGGAAACTGGGCCTGACTGCCGCCCTGGTGCTGGCCGCCACCGCCTCGATCGTGCTCCTGCGCCGGCGCTACCGCGGCATCGTGCTGTCCGCGCCCGTCGCCTGAGAGGCTGAGAGTTCTTCGGGCGCGCCCCCGTCGCCATCCCCAAGCTGGCGCATGATCTCGGGAAAATACGAGCGCGCGCCGCCGTCGACAATGTGCAAGGTCCGCCACGGCGTCGTGAACGCCCCCGCGTGACCGGCGAACTCCCCGCATGCCGCGCCCGCCAATTGCACGCGCAATTTCTGCCCGACGATTTTGCGCAGGCACATGGCCGGGTGGCCGGCCGGCGCCACCTCGTCAAACGCGATCCGAATCCCGTCGCCGGTGCGCACGGTCAGCGGCAAACTGGCGAGGTCGACATCGGCGAGCCGGCTCTTGCGCACCGACGGCGGGCAAGCGCCGAGCGGAGCCGCCGGCTGCCACCAGGCGTCGGCCGGCGGCGCGACCACGAATTCGCTCAACTCGGCCGCAATCCCGACCGCCTGCCCCGCGAACTCGTAACGGAAGCCGAGGCCGTCGTCGAAGACCCGGAACACGATCGCGAGCCGCCGCCCCGCCTGCGCCGGCTGCAGCAGGTCGAGCCGCAATTGCCGATACGCGTAGCGCACGCTGCGGCGCGCCCCGCCCGGCTTCGCCACGGTGCCGCGGTGCTCGCCCGCCGCTTGGCGCGCGAGGCTCAAACCGGCATCGAGCGGCGCCGCGTCGCGCAGGACAATGCCAAGGCGCGACGGCGCTATCAGCGTCTGGCAGTGGCGCTGCACCGCGTACGCGAGCCTGCCGTCGAGCGCGCGCCGGACCGTCACGGTCAGTACCCGCCCCGGTGACGCGATGCTCGCCAGCACCTCGTCGGCCACCGCGCCGCTGGTGCTCGCGTGCATTCCACCCATCATGCGGCCCTCGCCGACCCAGCGGATATTCAATGACAGCATGGCCGCTCCATCCCGGACCGGGCTCGCCGCTCAGGCCGCCGCGGCGGGCGTGCGGTACATCGCCGCATACCTGGCGCCGAAGTACAGGATGTACACATAGCAGGCCGCCGGCAGCAGGAACGACAGTTGCACACCGACGAGGTCGGCCAGCAATCCCTGGGCGAACGGCACCACCGCGCCGCCGACGATCGCCATGCACAGCAGGCCCGAGGCCTGGCCGGTCGCCGCGCCAAGCCCGTGCAGCGACATGCTGAAAATCGTCGGGAACATGATCGAATTGCACAGGCCGACCGCGAGGATCGCCCACATCGCCAGCGGCCCGTCAGCGCAGACGGCGACCAGGATCAGGCCGACCGAGCACGCCGCGTTGAAGGCGAGCGCCTTGCCGGGGCTGACCCGGCGCATCAGCGCGAAGCCGATGAAGCGCCCCACCATCGCCCCGCCCCAGTAGTAGCCGACATACAGCGAGGCGCTGGCGGTGCCGAGGCCGGCGATGTTGCGCTCGGCCAGGAAATTGACGAGGAAGCTGCCGATCGCCACCTCGCCGCCCACATACAGAAATATCCCGAGCACGCCCAGCAGCAGGCGCGGATGCCGGCGCAGGGCCAGCGCCGGCGCCGCGCCGGCATCGGCATGCTCGACGCGCGGCAGCCGCGCCAGCGCGAAAAACACGCTCAGCGCGAGCAGCACCGCCGCCAGCACCAGGTACGGCCCCTGGACCGCCGAGGCGTCCTTGGAGGGCGCCGCCGACAGGATCAGCAGCCCGCCAAGCACCGGCGCCACCGTGGTGCCCAGCGCGTTGAAGGCCTGCGTCAGGGTCAGCCGGCTGGCCGCGCTGGCGGCCGGGCCGAGGATCGTCACGTACGGGTTGGCGGCCACCTGCAGCACGGTGATGCCGCTGGCCAGCACGAACAAGGCGAACAGGAACAGGCCGTAGCCGGCGCGCGCGGCCGGGTAGAACAAGGCGCAGCCGAGCGCGGCCAGCGCGAGCCCGAGCACCACGCCGTTCTGGTAGCCGATGCGGCGGATCAGCGCGCCGGCCGGCAGCGAGACCAGGAAGTAGGCGCCGAAAAAGCACGACTGCACCAGCATCGCCTGCAGGTAGCTCAGGGTGTACACCTCTTTGAGGTGAGGGATCAAGACGTCGTTGAGGGCGGTCAGCATGCCCCACATGAAAAACAGCATGGTCACGATCGCCAACGCGCCGCGCTGGCCTTGGTCCGCATGCGTCTGATGCGGGTGGATGGTTGAGGTTACAGTTGCCACGATGCTCCTGGAGGACTGGGTTCGGCCGCTGCGGACGCGGCGGCCGGGTTCACAAAATGGCGCGCGCTGGTGTCGCGCACGGGCCGCTTACCAGCCGCTGTTGCCGCTGCCGCGCACGATCGCGTACTGGGTCGGGTTGTTGAGCGCGCCGGCGAGCGCGTTAGCCACCGTCACGTTGCTGAAGTCGCCCTGCCCGGTCACCGCGAAATTGAGGCCGTACAGGCCGGCGCCGTTGACATTCACCTTGTTGAGCGAGAGCTTGGTGATGCTCTGGTTGTAGCTGAGCAGCACGCCGTCGTAGGTGCTGTCGTTCAGATCGAGCGTGTCGACGACGATCGGCGCGTTGATCGGCTGGCCTTCGGCGTAGATCCACAAGGCGCCGAAGGTGGTGTTCCAGCCCGGGTCGAAGCCGCCCGTGCGGTGCATGGTGTTGCGCCGGATCTCGGTGGTGCCGGCGAACGGGGTCGGGCTGAAACGCGTGCTGACCGCGATGCCCGAGGCCGACACGACCGTGTCGGCGCCGATGTTGTCGAGGATCTTGTTGTCCTGCCCGCCGTACAGGGCGAAGGCGTTGGCCAGGGTCGGCACCTGCGCCGTGTTGAAGCGGAAGCTGTTGTTGACGTTGGCCGCGCCGTTCGACCACATCGCCATCGCGTCGTCGCCCGTGTTGCGGAAGTGGAAGTGGCTGACCACGCTGTTGCGCACGCCGCCCGAGAAATTGACGCCGTCGGCCCAGGTGTTGCGCACGCGGCCGTTGACGATGTACAGCCCGTCGTTGACGGCGCCGAGCCACAGGCCCACCTTCATGTGCTCGATCCAGACGTTCTGGATCAGCGAGCCGGTCCCGAAATCGCCCTCGAAGCCGGGATTGTCGAGCGCGTCCTTGCGCACCAGCGCGTCGCTGGTGAGCATCATGTCGGCCACGGTGACGTTGTTGCCGTTGCCGCGGAAGCCGCCCTTGCCGTTGATGCCGTGCAGTTCGGTGTGCCACATGCCGGCGCCGCGCAGCTGCACCTCGCCAAGGTTGGGCCGTCCGCTGAGGATGAACCTGCCGGCGGGGATCCAGACGCCCTTGCCGGCCGCCTTCGCCGCGGCGATCGCGTTGACCAGCGCCGCCATGTCGTCGAGCTGGTCGCCGGCGACCGCGCCGTGGCCCGTGACGTCGATGAAGTTGGCCGGCATCGGGTACGGCGGCTCGACCTGCTCGAGGTCGACCAGGTCGATCCGGTAGTAGGCGGCGGCGTCGCCGGCGTCCTTTTGCAGGCGCACCAGCGCGCCGGCCGGGATCTCGAGGCCGGCGAAGCGGCTCTCGTCGTAGTAGTGGGTGGCCTGGCCGCTGGCTGGCGTGTCCGCGTACGGGAAGCCGCCGTAATTCCAGCCATAGCGCGAACTGAGCGCGAGGCTCCTGGCCTTGACCCCGTTCACATACAGGCTCAGGGTGGCCTCGGTGCCGCCGCCGCCCGGCGCGTCGGGCATGTTGTAGCGCACCACGAGGCTGTTGGCGGCCTCGCGCGCGGTCCATTCGACATACGCGCCGCCGTGCTCGAGCGCGACGAAGCGGCGCCCCGACGACTGCGCCTCGACCGTGCGGTGGTCGGTGCTGCGGGCGCTCACGCTGGCGTTGGTGGCGCCGTCCTCGGCCTCGTACTCCTGGTAGGGCAGGGTGGCGCCGCGCGCGGCCATGGCCAGGCCGTTTTCGAGCGCCACGTAGCGCAGCGCGACGGCGCCGCTGTCGCCGCTGTCGTAGCGGTAGGTGATGGTGTTGAGCCCAGCGCGCAGCGCCACGGCCTCGCCCTTGCTGCCCCACACGGCGGCGCCGCCGGTGGCCGGCAGCGCGACCGGTCCCACCCGCAGGCCGTTGACGTACAGCGTCAGGGTGCGCTCGGCGCCGTTGGCGTTGGAATAATTCAGGTTGAGCCGGTGGGCCCCGGCCGCGCCGGCGCGCACCGTGAACACGCCGCGCGCGCCGTTGCCCGTGAAGCCGCTCAGGATCTGGCCGTCATTGACCACCCCGCCGGACGCGAACGCCTCGGACGCGCGGTACTGCTGTCCGGGGGACTCGACCGAGACCGGAGCGGGTACCGGGTCGGCCGGCGCCGGCGTGGGCGTGGGCGTGGGCGTGGGCGTGGGCGGCACGGGGGCCGGACCGGAGGCGCCGCCGCCGCACGCGGCCAGCAACGCGAGCATGGCAAGGCCAGGCACGACCTTGTTGAAGTGCTTGTTCATAAAATTGTTTTCCTTGATGGGCAAGGGCGCGCCGGCCCTTGCGGTCGAGACAGTGGTGTGCGGTGCGGCTGCGCCCCGTGCTAGTCGAGCGCGCGGAAGCGCACCGCGGCGCCGCCGCCGGGCGCCATCGCCAGCGCCAGGCTGTCGCCCGCGCCCACGGTGCGGCGCTCGATGCGGTAGGCCTCGGGCTTGCTGCGGTAATCGGCGTCGGCGGCGTCGCGGTAGATGGTCGCCTCGTAGCGCGTGGCCGGCGCCAGGAAATCGAGCTTGAGCTTCACCGCACGGCGCCGCTCGTCGTTGACCGCGCCGAGGAACCAGTCGCGCCCCCCGCGCTGCTGGCGCGCCACGATTGCGTAGTCGCCGATCACGCTTTGCAGCGTGCGGCTGGTCTCCCAGTCGACCGGCACGTCGCGGATGAACTGGAAGGCGTCGAGGTGCTTCTCGTAGTTCTGCGGCAGGTCGGCCGCCATCTGCACCGGGCTGTACAGCACCACGTACAGCCCCAGTTGGTTGGCCAGGGTCGATTGCACGCGCTGCTCGACCTTCTTTTTACCGAAACGCACATCGAAAATGCCCGGCGTGAAGTCCATCGGGCCGGCCAGCATGCGCGTGAACGGCAGCACCGTCACGTGCTCCGGGGCGTTGGTCGGTTTGCCCCAGGCGTTCCATTCCTGGCCGCGCGCGCCTTCGCGGCTCAGCATATTGGGCCAGGTGCGGCGCAATCCCGTGTCCATCACCGGTTCGTGCGCCACCACCGAGATCTTGCGCGCGGCGGCCGCCTCGTTGACGCGCTGGTGGAAGTTGACCATGTACTGGCCGCCGTAGTTCTCGTGCGTGGGCTTGCCGTCGGCGCCGGTGCGCGGGTAGCGGCCGGCGTCGGCCACATAGCCGGTCTTGACCGAGCCGACCCCGTGCCGGCGGTAGTAGTCCATGCCCGCGTCGAGCTGGGCGCCGTAGTTTTCGGTCGCGCCGGCGGTTTCGTGGTGGCCGATCAGCTGCACCCCCTTCGCCGCGCCATAGGCGGTGATGGCGTCGATGTCGAAATCGGCGTACGGCTGGTCGAAGCGGAACGCGGTGCCCTTGCCCCAGTCGCCGTCCCAGCCGAGGTTCCAGCCTTCGACCAGCACCCCGCCAAAGCCGTGGCGCGCGGCGAAATCGATGTAGCGCTTGACGTTGCCGGTGTTGGCCGCGTGCCCGGCGCCGCTGCTCCAGGTGCCGTGGCCGAGGTGGATCTCCCACCACACGCCGACGTACTTCATCGGCTTGATCCAGCTGGTGTCGGCGATTTTGCTCGGCTCGTTCAGGTTGAGCGCGATGCGCGAGTCGGCCAGCCGGCCCGGCGTCGCGCCCACCTGCACCGTGCGCCACGGCGTGGTGAACGGGCCGCTCTTGCGCACGGCGACGCCGTCGGACCATGGGTACAGCGCCGCCTTGAAGCGCCCCGGCCCGCGGCGCTCGACATACATGGTGGCAAAGTCGACCAGCGCGGCCTGGTGCACGCTGACGAAAACGCCGGGGCGCTCGAGCGTGAACGGCAGCTCGGCCGTCTTGACGCTGTTGAAACCGGCGTGCTTGTACACCGCCTCGAGGTTGGCGCGGTCGTGCGCCTCGAACCACCAGGCCTTGTAGTCGTGCGCGAAATTGAACTCGGTGCGCTCGTCGCTGACCGCCACCGCAGCGCCGGGGGCGATATGGCGGTAGTCGTAACGCAGGCCGAGGCCGTCGTCGAACAGGCGGAACACCACGTCGAAGGCGCGCGCCGGGTCGGCGCTGGCAAAGGCCACGCGCAGCTCGTTGTGGCGGTCGCGGACCAGGCGCTGCTCGCCCCAGGGCTGCTCCCATTCGCTGTCGTTGGAGCGGCGCTGCGCGGCGCCCATGGCGCTCACCTGCGCGCGCGCCTCGCCGGCGAAATCGAGTCCCAGCTCGGACGGCGCCAGCAAGGGCGCGCCGCCCCGGTTCAATTGGTAGTAGGCCTTGCCGGCGCGCGCGAAGGCGCACAGCTCGAGCGCCTTGTCCGGCGACTGCACGCATTGCGCAGGCGCCGCGGCGGCGCGCGCCGGCGCGCCCGCCGCCAGCGTGGCGGCGGCCAGGGCCAGTGTGGTCAGAATCGGTATCGTGTTCATGCTTGTCTCCTTGCTTTCGGTTTTTTGGTTTGTTTGTCTGTCGCCGCCCGCTAGCGCCCGCCCGCGTCCCAGGCGCAGTGGCGGGCGATGTAGTCGGCATGGCTTGGCATGGTCGCCACGCACTGCTTGACCACGGCGGCGATGTCGCCGAGGTAGTCGGCCACGTCGGACGCTTCGAGCAGGTCGGCCAGCGCGTGGTAGCCCTGCGGACGCACGCCCTGCCCGTGCAGCACCTGCAGCCAGCCCACTTCGGCGAACAGCTCCTTGTCGTGGCGCACCAGGCGTCCGCTGGCCCGGTACAAATCGAGCTTGGCCTGCAGGCTGGCCGGAATCGCCATGTTGCGGCAGTAGTCCCAGAACGGCGAATCGGCGCGCGCCGTGGCGTGGTAGTGCAGGATCAAAAAATCGCGGATCCGTTCGGTCTCGAAGGCGCACTGGCGGTTGAACTCGTCGACGTCGGCTGGATGCGCGCGCCGCGCCGGGAAAAACGCGATCAGGCGCGCGATGGTCGACTGGATCAGGTGGATGCTGGTCGACTCGAGCGGCTCCAGAAAGCCCGACGACAAACCGACCGCCACCACGTTCCTGTTCCACACCTGCTGCCGGCGCCCGGCGCGGAAGTGCAGCAGCCGCGGATCGGCCAGCGGCGCGCCGTCGAGGCCCGCCAGCAGGATCGATGCGGCCTCGTCGTCGCCCATGAAAGCGCTGGCGTACACGTGGCCGTTGCCGGTGCGGTGCTGCAGGCCGATGCGCCATTGCCAGCCGGCGCTGCGCGCGCTGGCGACCGTGTACGGCAGCAGCGCCGGGCCGGGCGCGCACGGCAAGGCGTAGGCGCGGTCGCACGGCAGCCAGTGCGACCAGTCCTCGAAGCCGGTTTGCAGCGCCTGCCCGATCAGCAGCGCGCGAAAGCCCGAACAGTCGAGGAACAAGTCGCCTGCGACCAGCTCCCCGCTCTCCATGCGCACCGCCTCCACATGGCCGTCGTCCCCGCGCAGCACCGTCTCGCGCACCTTGCCTTCGACCCGGCGCACGCCGCGCGCTTCGCTGTAGCGGCGCAGGTAGGCCGCGTACAGGCCGGCGTCGAGGTGGAAGCCGTGGGTCACCTCGGCCAGCGGCGAATTGCCCGCCCGCGGATCGGCGCGCGTGAACCTGCCCGCCTGCGCCGCCATGCTGCTGATCGAATACGGCTCGAGCAGCGGCGCCCGGCCCGCAAGGTGCATGCGCAGCCAGTATTGGTGGAATTCGACCGTGGCCAGGTCCTGGCCGAGGCGTCCGAACGCGTGCATGTAGCGATCGCCGATCCGGCCCCAGTCGCGGAACTCGATGCCGAGCTTGAAGGTGGCGCGCGTTTCGCGCATGAATTCGTCTTCGTCGATGCCGAGCACCTGGTTGAAGCGGCGGATCATCGGAATCGTCGATTCGCCGACCCCGACCGAGCCGATCTCCTCCGACTCGACCAGCGTGATCGCGACCCGCTCGCCGAGCACCTTCGACAGCGCGGCCGCGCTCATCCAGCCGGCGGTGCCGCCGCCGACGATCACGACCTGGCGCACCATCTGCTGCTGCCCGCTCACCGCTTGCCCCCGCGCCTGGCGCACATGCACGTGGCGGGCCCACGGGCAGCTGCGGCCTGGCCTGGTTTGAATCGACTGGCGCGCGACATGGACGCCTCCAGGGTAGTCGATTTCTTCAATTAACATCTCCATTTTTATCGTTGGGCCAAGCGCCGACAGCGCGTTGGTCCGATCAATATTACGGGGATGTGGTGCGCGCGGGAGCCTGTTTTCCGGCTATCGAACAATCGGAAAGTGAACCTGAAGACTGGCGCGGAAATCGCGTTGTGATTCGCCAACGCGGCGCGCGTGCGGGGCGCGAAGGGACGCGGAAAAAACAGGGCGCGCGGCGCCGGGCCGCGCGCGGCCTGTCACTCGTGGGCGGCGAAATCGACGACCACGCGCAGCCCCTTGCCGGCGTCGCCCTCGCACAAACTGATGCGCGCGTTGTTCCTGAACGCCGCGCTCTCGGCGATCGCGAGACCGAGCCCGCTGCCCGATTCGAGCTGCCCGGGAATCCGGTAGAAACGCTCGAACACCTTGCGGCGGAATTTGGGATTGATGCCCGGCCCCTCGTCGCTGATCGCCAGCCTCTGCCCGCCCCCGGCCGCGTCCAGGCGCACCGTGACGCAACTGTCGTCGGGCGAATATTTGATCGCATTGCCAAGCAGGTTGTCGAACAAGGCGGCCATGCTTTCGACGTGCAGCGGCCGTATCGCCACCTGCTCCGCCTCGAGCGCGATTTCAATGCCGCGCGCCACCGCCAGCGGCGCCAGCGCGGCCATGCGGTCGCGGATGAAGCCGCCCAACTCCATCGGCACCAGCGGATCCTTGTTGGACTCGGTGTTGGCGCGTTCGAGCGCGAGCAATTGGTGCACCATGTGCGAGGCGCGCCCGATCGCCGCGTCGAGTCCTTCGGCCGCCTCGGCGCAGCGCAGTTTGGCGGCCGGGTCGCAACGACTCAGGATCACGTGGGCGTTGATCTGGATCGCCGCCAGCGGCGTTTTGAGTTCGTGCGCGGCGTCGGTGATGAACTCGTGCTCGCGTTCGATCCTCTGCTTGAGGCGAGCCAGCAGGCGGTTGATGGCGTCCACCAGCGGCGCCAACTCCCGGTATTGCGACTCCGGCAGCGCGGTCAGGTCGAACTCGTCGCGCTGTTCGATCAGCGCGGCGATCGAGCGCAGCGGACGCAGGCCGAAGCCGACGATGAACCAGGCCGGCAGCAGCAACAGCGGCAGGCTGAAGGTCGTCGACGACATCAGCACGTTGATCCCCGACAGCGACAGCATCCATTCGTCGTCGACCTCGTGGCTGCGCTCGACCGTTATGCCGGAGGCGGCGTCGCTTTCGGTCCAGCTGGCCCACGAGTTCTGCTGCACCGCTTCGGGCGTGCCGTAGGCGGGCAGCAGCGCCGGCAGCTCGGGGGACGAATTGTAGATCAGCGCCCTGTCTTTCCAGATCCGCAGCCTGACGCGCGAGCCATAGCCGAGATGTTTGAACATCTCGAGGCGCACCGTCTCGAGCGCGAGCACCGCGCCCTGCAGTTTTTCGGGCTGGTCGCCGAACGCGGCAAGGTGCAACAAGAGCTCGCGCGTGTGGGCCGTGTTTTCGATGCCGGTGCGCCAGCGCTGGTTCGCCTTGGCCTCGATCACGACATACGCCAGCGCGAGGAATGTGACGCTTAGCAGCACGCCGGCAAAGCCCGTCATCAGGCGCCGGAACAGCGAGGGTTGGTTATACCGCATCGCGCTGCACCATGTAGCCCACGCCGCGCACGGTGCGGATGAAGCCGCCGCCGATCTTCTTGCGCAGGTTGAAGATGTGCACATCGAGCGTCTTGCCGTCGCTGTTGGGCAGCACGCGTTTCTCGATCTCCTCGCGGGTCAGCACGCGGCCCGACTGTTGCAACAGGGTCAGCAGCAAGGCGAACTCGGTCTTGGACAAGGCCACCGCCTCGCCGCCGAGCGTCACCTGCATCAGGCGTTCGTCGAGCACCAGCGCGCCGAGCTGCAGTTGCGGCTCGCGCCCGTCGTGCAGCCCGCCCGCGCGGCGCACGATGGCGCGCAGGCGCACCAGCAATTCGGGGATCGCGAACGGCTTGATCAGGTAGTCGTCGGCGCCGACGTTGAAGGCGTCTAGCCGGTCCTGAAGGCCGTCGCGCGCGGTGATCACGAGCACCGGCAGGTGGTGGCCGGCGGCGCGCAGCGCGTGCAGGATGTCGTTGCCGTCGCCGTCGGGCAGGCCGAGGTCGAGCAGCACCAGGTCGAAATGTTCGGACGCGATGCGCTCGATGACGTCGGCGCACAGGCGGTGCCACAGCACGCTGTGGCCTTCGTCCTGCAACACCGAGAGCAGGGCGCGCCCGATCGGCAGGTCGTCCTCGATAAGGAATATTTTCATCGGCCAAGTGTACCGCGCGCCGGCGCCGCATTTTGCAATCAATCGGGGCCGGCGGCCGGCCGCGCCGCCAAATAAGTGTTTACGCCAGCCCAAGCGCGCCGCCGCCGAATATTGTTCAGATCCGCGGGCGCTTGTCGGACGAAACCGGGGCGCGACGTTAAAAAATGTCGCCATAGCGCCGCACGCCGCCGGCGCGGCCGCGGCGCAATCTTCAGATTCGATTTCGGTTTGTGCGAATGCGCGCCTTAAGCCTTTTCCGCTTGCGCGGAAGGCCCGCCTAGCGCCTTGCCAGCGCCTCGGCCAGGCGCTGTTGCCAGTCGCCGGCGCGCCCCTTGTGCCAGACCAGCCAGGCGCGCTCGGCACATTCGAAGGCGCAGTCGCTGACCTCGATGCGCACCAGTGCCGGGTCGGCCAGCGCGAAGTCGGGCAGGTAGGCCAACGCGTCGCCGCCGCGCACGAAGTCGAGCAGCAACTGCAGGTCGTCGGTCCAGTAGCGTATCTTGCGCGGCAGCGCGTCGTCGCGCCAGCCGTCCGAGCGCGCGCCGCGCCGCACGCCGCAAAACGGCGAGCGCACCGGACAGGCGAAATCGTGTTCGAGCACCTCGGCGCTGCTGGCCGCCACGCTCGCCGCGCCGTGCGCGCCGCGCGCCAGCGCATGCGTGCGCCCCGCGACCAGATGCAGGTTCAGGCTGCCCAGGTCGGTGGCCTCCCACTGCGGCGACCAGTGGGCGCCGCGGCCGTCGGTGACGGCGCCGGTCACGATGGCGGCGCTGACGTCGCCGCGCGCCAACGCCGCCAGCGCGTCGTCCTCGAACATCGCCTCCATCGTCAGGCTCGCCCGCGGCCAGCCGCGCAAGGCCTGCGCCGCCATGCGCCCGTGGCGCCACAGCAGCACCGCGGGGCCGCCGATGCGGCAGTCGAGCGCGGCGCGCTCGCCCATGATGTCGTCGCGCGCCTGCTCGGCCAGCGCCAGCAGGCCCTGAGCGCGCGCGAGCAGGCGCTGGCCGCTCTGGTTGAGCACGAGCTGCTTGGCGCTGCGGTCGAACAGCGCGGTGCCGAGGCTGTCCTCGAGCCGCCTGAGCGCCTTCGACACCGCCGACGGGCTCAGGTGCAGCTCGAGCGCGGCCGCGCCCAGCGTCGGGCGCCGGGCGGCGCTGACAAAAATGCGCAGGTCGCTGAGGTTCATGCTGTTTCCATTTGGGACACAAAACATGATTATAAGTTGCTTTACGCGACACAGCGGCCGACGTACCATTCCTGCATGAACATCACCCAACGCCAATGGATTTACCGCCGGCAGCCGACCGGCGCCGTCAGCGCCGAACACTACGCGCTGACCGAACAAACGCTCGCACCCTCGCCCGGCGCCGGCCACGTGCTGGTCGAGGCGCGCTTTTTCAGCGTCGATCCGTATATGCGGATCGGCCAGTCGAGCCGCCCGAGCTACGACCCCGAGCCGCATCCGCTGGACACCGTGCAGCAGGGCGGCGTGGTGGCGCAGGTGCTCGCGTCGGGCGACGCGTCGTTCGCGCCCGGCGACTGGGTGCGCAGCTACAGCGGCTGGCAGACCCACGCCTGGGTGCACGCCAGCGCGCTGCTGCGCCTCGACCCCGCAGTGGCGCCGCCGAGCACCGCGCTCGGCGTGCTCGGCATGCCCGGACGCACCGCCTGGTTCGGCCTGACCGAGGCCGGCCGCCCGCGCGCCGGCGACGTGGTGGTGGTCTCGGGCGCGGCCGGCGCAGTCGGCTCGCTGGTGGTGCAGTTCGCCAAACGGCACGGCGCGCGCGTGCTCGGCATCGCCGGCGGCGCCGCCAAATGCGCCTGGCTGCACGAGACGCTCGGCGCCGACTGGGCGCTCGACTACCAGGCCTTCGGCGACGCCGACGCGCTCGGCGCCCAGGTCAAGGCCCTGTGCGGCGGCGTCGACGTGTATTTCGACAACGTCGGCGGCATGGTCACGGACGCCGTGCTCCCCCTGATCAAGCGGCGCGCGCGCATCGTCATCTGCGGCCAGATCAGCCAGTACAGCGGCGGCCTCGAGACCGCCGAGATGGGCCCGCGCCTGCTGCAGCACCTGCTGTACCAGCGCGCCACCATGCAGGGCATCCTCGCGCGCGACTACCTGCACCGGATGGACGAAATGGAGCGCGTCGTGGCGCCGTGGGTCAAGGCGAACGAGATCGTGTTCGAGGAGACCATCGTCGACGGCTTCGAGCAACTGCCGGCCGCGCTCAACGCGCTGTTCACGGGCGAGCACCGCGGCAAGCTGCTGGTGCGCGCATGAGGCGCCTCGCATCGATGGCCGGCGCGGGCGCCTTCGCCTTCGCCTGCACCTCTGCCTTCGCCTGCACGTCCGCGGCCACCGCCGCCGCACCCAACCCCAGCTTCGGCCAGCACGGCATGGCGCTGTTCGGCGGCCCCGACGCGCTGTACGTGTCGCACCTGCCGATGTTCCATGCGCCGCACGACGCCCAGGTGGTGCTGCGGGTGCGCCTGGCCGACCCGGCGCAGGACGCGGCGCTGCGCCGTCGCCTGGCCGCCAGGACCACGCTGTGGACCGTCGCGCCCGAAAAATTCGAACTCGACCGCCTGGCGCCGGGGGCAGGCAAGCCGCTCGCCAGCTTCAAGGCCGACCTGGTGCTGGGCCACTTCGAGCAGGACGGCAGCACCGAGTTCAAGGAAGCCACCGTGGTCGTCGAGCGGGTGCTTATGTACCGCCGTCTGGACCCGCAGCAAAGGGTGGCCACGCGCGCGCGCTATGTGCAGCTCGGCGGCGGCGCGCGCCGTTTCCTGGTCAAGGAGATCGACAGCCGCCCGGACTTCGACCATATCGTGGCGATCAGGTCCGCCGCCGGCGCGCCCACGGGCCCTGCCAGCGTGCCCAAGCTGGCGCTGCGGGAGACCCCGGCGGCGGCGCTCGAGCGCGCCCTGCCCGGCGCCAGCGTCGCCGGCACGGTCTATTTCTACACCGCGGACCTGAAGTAGGTTCGTCGAGGCGAAAAAAAACCGCGGCCCCTGACGGGAACGCGGTTTTTTTACGTGAGTCCGAGCTTATTTGGCGGCTGCGGCGGCTTTCTTGGCAGGCGCTTTTTTGGCGGCGGGCTTTTTGGCTGCTGGCTTTTTGGCCGCCGGCTTCTTGGCTGCCGGCTTCTTGGCCGCGGCCTTCAGCGGCGCACCCTCGGCCGCCTCGGCGCCGTCGTCGGCCACCGCGGCCGCCTTGCCCTTGGCCGGCGCTTTCGCCTTGCGCTCCTCGAACTCGAAGCTGATGATCTTGCCCAGCTTGTCGGGCTTGTCGGCCTTGACCAGGAAGGCCTTGAACGGCCGGCGCGTGCGCGGCGATACAAAGCCGGGCAACAGGTCGGTCTTGCCGACGCTGAGCAGCTTGACCATCTGCTCGGGCAAAATCTCCTGCTGCAAGATGATGCGGCCGCTGCGGAAGTCGCAGGTCTTGGGCTTGGCGACGCTGTTCTCGCAGACGTAGGCCAGGCCCATCTCGAACACGCCGGCGGCGCATTTCGGACATGCGCCGAGCGCGGTCTGGCCGGTGAAGTCGACGCCCTCGCCGCCCTCGCCCTCGCCGTCGTTCTGGCCGAAATCGAATTCGAGCTTGCAGTTCTTGAGCTCTTCGTCGTGCACGATGCGCAGGATGGCCGCGAACGGACGCCCCATCTTCGAGCGGAAACCCTGCATCGGCCCGATGGTGCGGTTCTTGAGCAGCTCCTCGACCTCGGCGATCTCGAACTGGCGGCTGCCCGGCGTCTTGCTCATGTTGAATTCGCACTTGGTGCAGGCGAAGCGGCGGTAGTTCTCCTTGACCACGCCACCGCAGTTCGGGCACGGCGTGCTCAAGGTCGCGTAGTCGCCGGGAATGGTGTCGTTGTTGTATTCCTTGGCGCGCTTGACGATGATCTGGGTCATCTGGGCGATCTCGCGCATGAATTCCTCGCGCGAGATTTTGCCTTTTTCCATCTCGCGCAGCTTGTATTCCCATTCGCCGGTCAGCTCCGGCGCGGTCAGCTCGTTGACGCCGAGGCCGCGCAGCAGCGTCATCAGCTGCGCCGCCTTCGCGGTCGGGATCAGTTCGCGCCCCTCGCGCAGCAGGTAGCGCTCGGTCAGCAGGCCCTCGATGATGGCCGCGCGCGTGGCCGGCGTGCCGAGGCCCTTGCCCGCCATCGCGTCGCGCAGCTCGTCGTCGTCGATCAGCTTGCCCGCGCCCTCCATCGCCGACAGCAGCGTCGCCTCGGAGTAGCGCGCCGGCGGCTTGGTGACCAGGCCGTTGGCGGTGATTTTATCGGTCTGGACCTTCTCGCCCTTGGCCACGGCGACCAGCATGCCGCTGTCCTCCTTGTCGTCGCCGGCGGCGGCGGCCTCCTTGCCGTAGATCGCCAGCCAGCCCGGGTTCGTCATGACCTTGCCCTCGGTCTTGAACTGGTGGCCCGAGACCTCGGTGAAGCGGGTCGTGACCTGGAACTCGGCGGCCGGGAAGAACACGGCCAGGAAGCGGCGCGTGACCAGGTCGTACAGTTTTTGCTCGGGCTCGGACAGGTTCTTCGGCGCCACCGTGGTCGGGATGATCGCGAAGTGGTCCGAGATCTTGGTGTTGTCGAAGATGCGCTTGTTCGGCTTGACCCAGCCCTTGGCCGTGACCTGCTTGGCGAACTGGTGGTAGTTGTTGCTGCCGGCCAGGGAGACCATGGTCTCCTTGACGGTGTCGATGTAGTCTTCGGGCAGGTGGCGCGAATCGGTACGCGGGTAGGTCAGCACCTTGTGCTTCTCGTACAGCGCCTGCGCCAGGCCGAGCGTGTTCTTGGCCGAAAAACCGAAGCGGCCGTTGGCCTCGCGCTGCAGGCTGGTCAGGTCGAACAATGCCGGCGCCATCGAGGTGGTCGGCTTGCTCTCCTCGGTGACGGTGCCCTGCTTGCCGCGGCAGGCCGTGACGATCGATTCGGCGGCGGTGCGGCTCCACAGGCGCTCGGCGCGTTTTTCGGGGTCGTTCTCGTCTTTTTTATGCTTTTGGTCGAGCCAGCGCCCCTCGTAGACGCCGGCCGCGCAGACGAAGTCGGCGCGCACCTCCCAGAAGTCGCGCGAGACGAATTTTTTGATTTTTTCTTCGCGCTCGACCACGATCGACAGCGTCGGGGTCTGCACCCGGCCGACGGTGGTCAGGTAGAAGCCGCCCTCTTTCGAGTTGAACGCGGTCATGGCGCGGGTGCCGTTGATGCCGATCAGCCAGTCGGCCTCGGAGCGGCAGCGCGCGGCGTCGGCCAGCGGCAGCATCTCCTCGTCCGAGCGCAGGTTCTTGAAGCCGTCGCGGATCGCGCCCGGCGTCATCGACTGCAGCCACAGGCGCTGGACCGGCTGCTTGGCCTTGGCGTTCTGCGCGATCAGGCGGAAGATCAGCTCACCCTCGCGGCCCGCGTCGCAGGCGTTGATCAGGGCCGAGACGTCCTTGCGCTTGATCAGGCGGTTGAGCACCTTCAGGCGCGCCTCGGTCTTGGCGATCGGGTTGAGCGCGAAGTACGGCGGGATCATCGGCAGGTTGGCGAAGCTCCACTTGCCGCGCTTGACGTCGTGCTCTTCGGGCACCGCGATCTCGAGCAGGTGGCCGACCGCCGACGACAGTACGTACTGGTCCGATTCGAAGTACTCATCGTGCTTGGTGAAGCCGCCCAGCGTCTTGGCGATATCGTTC
>JAZKIN010000049.1:0-6539 GCA_040384885.1 Pseudomonadota bacterium
CCCCATAGAACAGTTGCTATGCGCCAGCGTTCTATGGGGGCGGCGCATGCGCCGCCGCCTCCGCGAGGACGATGTACGTCTGTTATAGAGAAGAGTGAATTCGTACGCTGTGCGTATATATTTTTGGGAGGAGTGATTATGCACGCTGTGCGCGTTTGGGATTTACCGGTGCGCCTGTTCCACTGGCTGCTCACGGCCGGCATAGCGGTCGCTTTCGTGACCGCCAAAATCGGCGGCGCGATGATGGTCTGGCACGGCCGCGCGGGACTGTTCGTGCTCGGCCTCCTTGTGTTCCGCGTGGTGTGGGGCTGCATCGGTTCGCCCCATGCGCGTTTTGCCAGCTTCGTGCGCGGGCCGGCGGCGATCCGTGCCTACCTGCAAGGACGCTGGCGCGGCACCGGCCACAATCCTCTCGGCGCGCTGTCGGTCATCGGCCTGCTCGCGTTTGTCGGCGCCCAAGTCGGCACGGGGCTCTTTTCAAACGATGACATCGCGTTCCAGGGGCCGCTGGCCGGCGCCCTCGACGAAGCCTGGTCGGCGCGCCTCGGGGCGATCCACCTGCAATTGCAGTACGTGCTGATCGGGCTGGTGCTGCTGCATGTGGCGGCCATCGTCTACTACCTCGCGGTCAAGCGCGACAACCTGGTCAAGCCGATGCTGACGGGTTGGAAGACGATCGAGGCCGCCACCCCGCCACCGGCGCCGCCGCGCCACCGCCCGCTGGCATTGGTGATTGCCGCCGCCGTCGCGCTCGCTGCCGTGCTCGCGGCGGGTGGCGGCTGGCGTGCGGCGCCGGCCCCGGTTGCCGCGCCTGTGGCGGTGCCGGCTTGGTGATGTCGCAATGCGGTCACGGTGCTGTTGGCACAGCACCAGCCCTGCCCGCACGGCAGCAGCGCGGCAAGCTAGGGCTCCGATAATTTCGCCAATCAAAACAATCACTTACAGCGAGAATCAGGGATGGCACGGATTCTGCTAATTGTGACTCAATCCTGGATTTTTAAACCGTTCACCCGTGGAGTATGTGATGAATAGAAAGAACGCAAACAGTGTTGTCATCTTGGGCCTGGCGTCCGTGATGGCGCTGCATGCCGTGGCCGCCGAAGCGCCTGCGGCAGCGGCAGCCAGCAGCGCGGCCGCCAGCAGCCCGGCCGCCGTCTCCAAGGCACTGCCTTGGGCCTACCAGCCGGTCAAGGCGGTCCCGGTGCCGGCCGTCAGCCAGGCTGCGTGGGCACGCACCCCGATCGACAATTTCGTGCTCGCCAAGCTCGAGGCCAAAAAAATCAAACCCTCGCCCGAGGCCGACCGCGCCGCCTTTGTGCGCCGCGCCACGCTCGACGCCTGGGGCATCATCCCGACGCCCGAGGAGGTGCAGGCTTTTGTGGGCGACCGCGCGCCCGACGCCTACGAAAAACTGGTCGACCGCCTGCTGGCGTCACCCAAATACGGCGAACGCCAGGGCCGCCGCTGGCTCGATCTGGCGCGTTACGCCGACAGCGCCGGCTTCACCAACGACGAGACGCGTTCGAACATGTGGCGCTACCGCGACTACGTGATCAAGTCGTTCAACGACGACAAGCCGTATTCGCGCTTCATCCAGGAGCAGGTGGCCGGCGACGAGCTGTGGCCCGAGCGCCAGGACGCGCTGGTGGCCACCGGCTTCCTGCGCGGCTACGCCGACGACACCAACTCGCGCAACCTGGTCCAGAAAAAATACCAGAACACGACCGACATGACCGATACCGTGGGCACCGTGTTCCTCGCGCAGTCGATCGGTTGCGCGCGCTGCCACAACCACAAACTCGACAAGGTCTCGCAGAAGGAGTACTTCGCGTTGCAGGCGTTTTTCGCCAACGTCAGCGCGACCGACAAGATCCCGGCGGTCAAGGGACCGGCCGAAATCGAGTACGAGCGCCAGTACGCCAAATGGTCCGAGGCCACGCGCGACGTGCGCGCGCGCCAGAAGGCCCTGCTCGCGCCGGTGATCAAGTTCGCCGAGCAGTACTACCAGGGCCGCTTCACGCCGGCGACCCAGGCCTCGCTCAAAAAGCTCGACGACCCGTCGAGCTGGACCGCGCAGGACCGCTGGGTGAACCACCGCTACCTGATGCGCCACAGCGACGAGGTCATCACGAGCGACCTGCGCACCCGGCTGGCCGACTACAAGGAACTCGGCCAACAGTACAAGAAGCTCGGCGACGAACTCAAACAGTTCGACAAGATCAAGCCGAGCAAGGGCTCCACCACGATTTCGGCGATGACGGAGTGGGGCCGTCCCGACGCGCCGCCTACCTTCGTGCTGGCCAACGGCATCGACGACCGTCCGCTCGAGGAGGTCCAGCCCGGCGTGCCCGCGCTGTTCAACGCCGCCGGCGAATCGATCAACATCGTGCCCACCGCGACCTCGTCGGGACGGCGCAGCGCATTGGCCAACTGGATCGCGAGCCCCAACAACCCGTTGACGGCGCGCGTGTTCGTCAACCGGGTGTGGGCCCAGTACTTCGGGCGCGGCATCGTCGAGACGGTGTCCGATTTCGGCCGCGCCGGCACCAAGCCGGTCAACCCGGAACTGCTCGACTACCTGGCCGGGCGCTTCATCAGCGACGGCTGGAGCGTGAAAAAACTGCAGCGGCAGATCCTGCTCTCGAGCGTCTACCGCCAGTCGTCGGCGCACCGCGACGACGCCTTCAAGGCCGATCCGAACAACCACCTGCTGGCGGTGTTCCCGCGCCAGCGCCTCGACGCCGAGCAGATCCGCGACTCGCTGCTGGCCGCCTCGGGCAAGCTGGTCGACAAGGTCGGCGGCCCGAGCGTGTTCCCGCCGGTGCCGTCCAACCTCGACGCCGGCAAACTCTGGACGGTCGACCCGGACGCGCAGGACCAGAACCGGCGCAGCGTGTATGTGTTCACGCGCCGCAGCGTGCCCTATCCGCTGCTCGAGAGCTTCGACATGGCCTCGCCGCAGACGGTGCACAGCAAGCGCGCCGTGACCACCTCGCCGCTGCAGGCCCTACAGCTCATCAACAGCGACGTGGTCTACAAGCTGTCGCAGGAGCTGGCCGGGCGCGCCGTGCGCGAAGCGGGCCCCGGCGAGACGGCGCAGATCGAGCGCCTGTACCAGATCCTGTATGCGCGCAAGCCCGACAAGTTCGAGAAGGCCACGCTGGCCGCCTACCTCGACAGCCAGCAGAAATCGATCGCGAAGCAGGCGGCCAACGGCAAACGCAAGCTGGCAAAACCGACAGGTGTGGAGGCGGCCGGAAATCCGGTGCGGCTCGCCGCGATGGTCGACCTGGCCCACTCGCTCGCCAACGCCAACGAATTCACCTACCGAAACTAAGCACATTGACCGAGGATTTACAACATGAGTAACAACACATCACGCCGCGATTTTTTGCTGCGCTACGGCGCCGGTCTGGGCGCAGCCTCGCTGGGCGGCCTGCTCGGAAACGTTGGATTGGCCGGCGCCGCGTCACTGCCCGACAGCCCGGTCGTCAATCCGCTCGCGCCCAAGTCGCCCCACTTCAAGGCCAAGGCCAAGTCGGTGATCTGGATCCACATGACCGGCGCGCCTAGCACGCTCGAACTGTTCGACTATAAGCCCGAGCTGGCCAGGCTGGCCGGCCAGCCGATGCCCGAGTCTTTCGCCAAGGGCATCAAGATCGCCACCCGCGGCGGCGACTCGAACAAGCTGTTCATGTCGAACCGGACCTGGAAGCAGCATGGCGAGAGCGGCGCCTGGTTCTCCGACCTGCTGCCGCACCTGGCCAAGCGCGCCGACGACATCGCCTTCATCAAGTCGAGCGTGACGGTCGGCGCGACGCATAACATCTCGGTCCTCAAGCTCAACACGGGCGACCTGGTGCCGGGTCGTCCCTCGCTTGGGGCCTGGATCCAGTACGCGCTAGGCAGCGCCAATCCCGACCTGCCGGCCTACGTGGTGCTCTACAACGGCAAGTCCGAGCCCGAGGGCGGCTCGGTCAACTGGAGTTCGGGCTTTTTGCCGGCGGTGTACCAAGGCACGACCTTCCGCCAGGGCGCATCGCCGATCCTGAACCTGACCCGGCCCGACCTGGTCAGCGAGGCGGCCCAGCGCGGCAACCTCGACCTGCTCAAAAAACTCAACGGGCATGGCGCGGCGCGCTACCCGGCCGACACCGAACTGAAGGCGCGCATCGCCTCGTACGAACTGGCCTACCGCATGCAGACGGCGGCACCCGAGGCGGTCGACCTGGGCCGCGAGACGGCCGCCACCAAGGCCCTGTACGGCGTCGGCGAGCCGCACACCAACGACTACGCGACCAACCTGCTGCGCGCGCGCCGCCTGGTCGAACGCGGGGTACGTTTCGTGCAGGTGGTCTCGGGCCCGGCCGACGACGAGATCGACGACTGGGACGCGCACAATGACCTCGAGACCAACCATACCAAAATGGCGCGCATGGTCGACAAGCCGGTGGCGGCGCTGCTCGCGGACCTCAAGGCGCGCGGCCTGCTCGACACCACGCTGGTGGTGTGGACCTCGGAGTTCGGGCGCACCTCGTTCGGCGAGTCGGGCAACGGGCGCGACCACAATCCCTGGGGCTATACGCAGTGGATGGCAGGCGGCGGGGTCAAGGCCGGCACCACTTACGGCGCCACCGACGCGATCGGCCTGCAGGTGGCCGACAAGGACACGGCGGTCGACACCTACGACCTGCACGCGACGGTGCTGCACCAGCTCGGGCTCGACCACCTGCAGACGACCTACTTGAACCTGGGCCGCTCGGAGCGTCCGACGGTGGTGTATGGCAGGGTCGTCAAAGAACTGCTGGCGTAGCACGATGGACGCGCACCCGACCCGCCGATCCGGCCGCGCGCGCCTGCTCGGCGTGCTGATGGCCGTGTGCGGCGCCGCCCTGGCCGCACCCGTCGAACTTGATGCGGATGTGATGCGCGCGATCGAGGACAGCAACAAGAGCCTGGCCTCGAACATCGCGCTCAAGGATGTCAAGGCCAGCACCGGCGACGCGCGCGACCTGGCCCAGATGTTCACGCAGGTCGAGGCCCATTTCGCCGCCAAGGCCGACGCGGTCGACGCCACCACGCTGGCGCGCAAGAGCCACGACCTGGCGCTCGGCATCGTCGAATCGGTCAACGGCAACGATTTCGCCGGCGCCACCGACGCCGCCACCACGCTCTCGCGCACCTGCCGCACGTGCCACACATTCTATAAAAAATCCTGAAGGAGTCAGTATGAAACGATGGTTGTTCGCGGGCGCCGCGGCGTGCGCGTTCGCGCTGCCCGCCAGCGCCGCACTCAAGGTGGGCGACAGCGCGCCGCCGTTCTCGGCGCGCGCCGCGCTGGCCGGCAAGGCGTTTGATTTCTCGCTCAAGCAAAGCCTGCGCAAAGGGCCGGTGGTCGTGTACTTCTTCCCGGCCGCGTTCACCAACGGCTGCAATATCCAGGCCCACGGCTTCGCGCAGCGCCAGGCGCAGTTCGCCGCGGCCGGCGCCACGGTGGTCGGCGTCTCGCTCGACACAATCGGCCGCCTGGCCGAGTTTTCGGCCGATCCGGCCTACTGCGGGGGCAAGGTGGTGGTCGCATCCGACGTGGATGGCGCCATCGCCGCAGCCTACGCGCTCAATGTGCGCCAGGCCGTCGCCGGCAAGACCGACACGCGCGGCGCGGCGATCGAACATGGGTTGGCCGAGCGCGCCACATTCGTGGTCGGCCGCGACGGCAGGATCGCCGGCGTGATCGCGGGCGTCGATCCGGAGGCGAACGTGGGACAGGCGCTGGCGCTGGCGCAAACGCTGGCGGCGGGGCGGCGCTAGGCGATGCGGCTGGCCGGCGCCTTGCTGTATGTGGGTCTGTGCGGCGCGCTCATCGCGCGCGCCGCTGGCGCGCCCGATGCACAGGCCGGGCGCGAGAAATCGGCCAGCGAACGCTGCCAGGAATGCCATGGCGAGCAGGGGCAGGGCACTGACGCGGGCGCGCATCCGCCGCGGCTGGCGGGGCAGGACCTCGCCTACCTGATCAAGCAGCTGCGCGACTTCAAGAGCGGGGCGCGCAAGAACGACCTGATGACCATCATGGCCAGGAGCGTCGACGACGCCGACCTGGCCGACATCGCGGCGCATTTCTCTGCCCAGCCGCGGGTGGCGGGCGATGGCGGCGGCCAGGGCGGCGCCGCACTGTATGCGGCCAGCTGCGCCGCCTGCCATGGCGCCGGCGGCGCCGTGCCGCTGGCCGGGGCGCCGCGCTTGCAAGGGCAAAATCCGCAGTACCTCGCGCGCCAGCTGCGCAATTTCCGCAACGGCCAGCGCGCCAATGGTGGCGCCATGGAGCAGGTCAGCGCGGGTTTGAGCGATGATCAAATCACGGCCTTGTCGGCCTATCTCGCTGGGTCTTGAAGACGCACACCGCAGTGAAATTGACGCCTAGGCTGCTTCAGAAATCGTGCCGAGAAAAACTTAAATAGCAAAAACCAACATCGTCCTCGCGAAGCACGGTGTTGCAAAACGAAATTTGCGTCACTCGTTACGGATTCCCCGTTCGCAAC
>JAZKIN010000050.1:0-27216 GCA_040384885.1 Pseudomonadota bacterium
GCGGCTCAAAGCAACTGTTCTATGGGTCCCCGCATGCGCGAGGACGATGTTGGTTCTTGATATTTAAGTTTTTGTCGACACGGTTTCTGAAGCGACTCGATGACCGATTCCGTGCGTAGCGGTCTGAAGGACGGGAAGACCTTGTTTGATTTCGGCACCATCGCAAATCTCAGTGCAGGATCTTGCCCATGAACTGGCGCGCGCGCTCGGCCTGGGGTGCGCTGAAGAAGGCGGCGGTCGGGCTGTCCTCGATGATTTTTCCGTGATCCATGAACAGCACCCGGTCGGCCACCTTGCGCGCGAAACCCATCTCGTGGGTGACCACCATCATCGTCATCCCGTCCTGCGCCAGCGCGACCATGACGTCGAGCACCTCGCTCGTCATCTCCGGGTCGAGCGCCGAAGTCGGCTCGTCGAACAACATCGCGATCGGGTCCATCGCGAGCGCGCGCGCGATCGCCACGCGCTGTTGCTGTCCACCCGACAGCTGGTTCGGGAATTTGTCTTGCTGGGCCAGCAGGCCGACGCGCTCGAGGTAGCCGAGTCCCTTGCTTGTGGCCTCGTCGAGGCTGCGCCCGAGCACCTTGGTCTGCCCGAGCGTCAAGTTCTGGCGCACCGACAAATGCGGAAACAGTTCGAAATTCTGGAACACCATGCCGATGCGCGCCCGCAACGCCGGCAGATCGGTCTTCGGGTCGCCCACCGAGATCCCGTCGACCAGCAATTCGCCCTGCTGGAACGGCTCGAGCCCGTTGACGGTCTTGACCAGGGTCGACTTGCCCGAGCCGGACGGGCCGCAGATCACCACGACGTCGCCCTTGCCGACACGCGCGCTGCACTCGCTGAGCACCGGGAAAGTGCCATACCATTTGCTGACATTGTTCAGTTCGATCATGATTCACCGGTTTTTGTGGTTTTTGAGGCAGCTTCGAGCGTGCTTGACAGCATTATGCCCGCCTAGGATACTGCCTCACCCGCCGCTAGCCTCATGGCTGGAACCCTATATTGCCCGAAACCCGAACCCGCGGGGCTTCAACTGGAGTCAGATTAAGATGAATAAACGCAACCCCCTGACCGTCTACATTCTGATCAGCCTGGTGCTCGGCATCATTGTTGGCTACATCATCAACATCAGCATGGCCGACCCGAAGTCCTTTGCCGACTACATGTCCTTGCTGACGACCTTGTTCCTGCGCCTGATCAAGATGATCATCGCGCCATTGGTGTTCTCCACCCTTGTGGTCGGCATCGCAAGGATGGGCGACGCCAAGGAAGTGGGCCGGATCGGCGCCAAGGCGCTGGCCTGGTTCATCGTCGCGTCGCTCATATCGCTGTCGCTTGGCCTGGTCCTCGTCAACCTGTTCCGGCCCGGCGACGTGATGCTCGGCCTGATGCCTGCCGCCGGCACCCCTACCGGCCTGGTCACGACCGGCATGTCGCTCAAGGAGTTCGTCACGCACCTCGTGCCGGCTTCGATCGTCGACGGCATGGCCAAGAACGAGATCTTGCAGATCGTCGTGTTTTCGGTGTTCTTCGGGACGGCCGCCGCCGCCGTGGGACCGCGCGCCCATCCGATGGTCGATGCGATCGACGGCGTCGCGCACGTGATGCTAAAGGTCACCGGCTATGTCATGAATTTTGCCCCGGTGGCCGTGTTCGCGGCCGTCTCGGGCGTCGTCGCCAGCAGTGGCCTGACCGTCATCGGAAAGTTCGGCGCGTTCATGGCGGAATTCTACCTGGCGATCATTTTGCTTTGGCTGGTGCTGATCTTCGCCGGCTTCGTGTTCCTTGGCCCGCGCATCTTCGCCCTGCTGCGCGAATTGCGCGAGCCGACCATGCTGGCCTTCTCGACCGCGTCGTCCGAGGCGGCCTATCCAAAAACACTCGAAGGCCTCGAGCGCTTCGGCGTCAAGAACCGCATCGCCTCCTTCGTGCTGCCGATCGGCTACTCGTTCAATCTCGACGGCTCGATGATGTATTGCACCTTCGCGGCGATCTTCATCGCCCAGGGCTACGGCATCGAAATGTCGGCGGGCGCCCAGGTCATGATGTTGCTGTACCTGATGGTCGCCTCGAAGGGCATGGCCGGCGTACCGCGTGCCTCGCTGGTCATCATCGCCGCCACCCTGAACCAGTTCGGCATTCCGGAGGCCGGCCTGGTCGCACTGTTCGCGATCGACCACTTCCTCGACATGGCGCGCTCGGCCACGAACGTGATCGGCAACGGCATCGCGACGGCGGTCGTGGCCAAGTGGGAGGGCGAGCTGACCCACCCGCTCCCCCCTGAGAAGGATCCGGCCACGGCACCGCTGGTCTAAGCCTCCTCCCAAAAAGCTTTCCCTAGTGGAAAGCTTTTTTCATTCAATCGTGTATCCTCGACTGCGAAAACAATCACGGTACCCCTCATCTGGAGCAGACATGAAAGTAATCCCTGTACTAGGACTTTTGCTGGTCGTTCAAGGCGCCTACGCCGCCGAAGTGTCGGTCGACTGCGGGCGCCTGCTCGACGTCAAGGCCGGCGTCTGGCGCGAACGCGTCACCGTGGTGGTCGAAAACAACACCATCAAGTCGGTCGCGCCGACCGGCGCCGCCAAGGGCCAGATCGACCTGTCCGCGCACGCCTGCCTGCCCGGCCTGATCGACATGCACGTGCACCTGAGCGGCGAGACGCAGAAACAGGTCGACGCGATGCGCGACGCCCTCACGCGCAATCCGGCCGACCAGGCCCTCGGCGCGGTCCCGTTGGCCGAACGCACGCTGATGGCCGGCTTCACCACGGTGCGCGACCTCGGCGCCGAGGCCGGCGTCAATGTCGCGCTCAAGAACGCGATCGCCGCCGGCTCCGTGAGGGGGCCGCGCATGTTCACCTCGGGTAAATCGATCGCGACCACGGGCGGCCACGCCGACCCCACCAACCAGCTGTCGCAGCGCTTCGGCAAGGGGCTCGGCGTCCCCGGTCCGGCCGAAGGCGTCGTCAACAGCCCGGAGGAGGCGCGCCGGGCCGTGCGCGAGCGCTACAAGGAAGGCGCCGACGTCATCAAGGTGACCGCCACCGGCGGCGTGCTGAGCCAGGCGCGCAACGGCGCCAACGCCCAGTTCACCGACGACGAGCTGGTCGCCATCGTGAAGACGGCCAAGGACTACGGCTTCCGCGTGGCCGCGCACGCGCACGGCGCCGAGGGCATCAAGCGCGCGCTGCGCGCCGGCATCGACTCGGTCGAGCATGGCACCTTCATGGACGACGAGGTCATCGCCCTGTTCAAAAAGACCGGCGCCTGGTACGTGCCGACGCTGTCGGCCGGGCGCTACGTGGCCGAGATGGCCAAGCAGGCCGACTACTATTCGCCGCTGGTGCGCCCAAAGGCGAGCGCGATCGGGCCGCAACTGGCGGCCACGTTCGCACGCGCCTACAAGTCGGGGGTCAAGATCGCGTTCGGCACCGATGCCGGCGTGTTCCCGCACGGTGACAACGCCAAGGAGTTCGCCTACATGGTCGAAGCGGGCATGCCGGCGCTCGAGGCGATCCGCGCGGCCACGCTGAGCGCGGCGAGCTTGCTCGACCAATCGAACCGCCTCGGCTCGCTCGAAGCCGGCTTTGCCGCCGACCTGGTCGCCGTCAGCGGCGACCCGCTGACCGACATCGCCGTGCTGCAGAAGGTCGCATTCGTCATGAAGGACGGCGTCGTCTACAAGAAGCCGTAAGCGCCCCCCATACCAGGAGAACACATGCTGCACAAAAAACCCGCGCAATCGATGCTTGCGCTGTTCGGATTACTGTATTGCGTCGCCGCGGCCAGTGTCGCCCAGAACGCGCCCAAGCTGGCCAACGTGACGATCCTCGCCACCGGCGGCACGATCGCCGGCACCGGCAGCACCAGCACCACCACGGTCGGCTACACCGCGGCCACGGTCGGCGTCGAGCGCCTGATCGCGGCGGTGCCGGAACTGGCCAAGGTCGCCAACGTCAAGGGCGAGCAGGTGTTCCAGATCGCCAGCGAGAACATGGGCAACGAGCACTGGCTCACCTTGGCCAAGCGCGTCAACGTGCTGCTGGCGCAGGCCGACGTCGACGGCATCGTCATCACCCACGGCACCGACACGCTCGAGGAAACCGCGTACTTCCTGAACCTCGTCGTCAAGAGCAAAAAGCCGGTGGTGCTGGTCGGCGCGATGCGGCCTTCGACCGCGCTGTCGGCCGACGGCACGATGAACCTGTATAACTCGGTGATGCTGGCGGCGACCCCGGACGCCGCCGGGCGCGGCGTGCTGGTGGCGATGAACGACCAGATCCAGGGCGCGCGCGACGTCACCAAGGCCAACACCTCGACGCTCGACGCGTTCCGTTCGGGCGAGCTGGGCATGCTCGGCTATATCCAGGGCAGCAAGCCGTTCTTCTATCGCCAGACCATCCGCAAGCACACGGTCGACACCGAATTCGACATCGGCGCATTGCACTCGCTGCCCGAGGTCGAGGTCGTGCTCGGCCACGCCAACATGGGACCGGTCGCGGTCAACGCCTTCGTGGCGGCCGGCAGCAAGGGCCTGATCCACGCCGGCGTCGGCGACGGCAGCCTCGCGAGCAAGGTGGTGCCGGCGCTGAAGGCGGCGCGCGCCAAGGGCGTGATCATCGTGCGCGCCAGCCGCGTCGGCCAGGGCATCCTCGCGCGCAACGGCGAGGCCAACGACGACGAACTCGACTTCGTGGTGTCGGACACGCTCAACGCGCAGAAGGCGCGCATCCTGCTCATGCTCGCGCTGACCAAGACCGCCAGCACCAAGGAAATCCAGCGCATGTTCTACACCTACTGACGGGGGCGGCAGGGCGAGCCGTCTGGCCCCCTGCCCCGCTGCAATACTTGGGTCAGCTGCGGCCCGGGCTATTGGATTTTCGTTTTTTCCAGTTGCGGTACCGCCACGCCCTTGGCTGCGGCCTTTTTGTACCACTGGACTTGTTCGGCCATGTCGCGCCCGACATCACCCACTCCGCGGCCATAAATATCGCCCAATACCCGCGCCGCGTTGCCATTGCCGGCGTTGTAGGCCTGCTTGTACAACTTGACCGCCTCGCGCATGCGACCTTCCCCCTGGGCGCTTTGGGCTTGGTTGAACAGCGCTTGCGGGTCGGCTTTGGCCTCGGCGGCCTTGGGTGGCGGCTCGGCCGGTTTCGGCTCGGCAGGCTTGGGCTCGGCAGGCTTGGGCTCGGGGAGTTTAGGCTCGGCGGGCTTGGGCTCAACGGGCTTGGGCTCAGCGGGCTTGGGCTCGGCAGGCTTGGGCTCGGGAGGTTTCGGATCAGCGGGCTTGACCACCGGTGCCTCCACTGGAGGCTTGGCTTGCTCGCCCCCCTTGGCAGGGCCGGGTCGCACGGATTCGTCTGCTTTTTTATCTGGAATAGGCTTCTTCTTGTCGTCCGCGGCGGTTTTTCCCTCACGACCGTCAACCAGCGGCGGCTCCTTGATCCGGTCAACCTTAGGATCGGGTTTGGTCACAGCGGGCTCGGATTGGCTTGCCACTGGAGGCTCGGCGACGCGCGCCGGTTCGGGTGCGACCGATCCCTGGTCTGCCGGCTGCGCCTGCGTCGCGGGCGCGACGACCTCGCCGCCGGGCTGCGGCGGCGCCGCGTCGCCCGAGAGCAGCCACACGACGATCCCGACGCCGAGCACGGCGGCCACGCCGCCGCCGACCAGTAGCGCGGTTTTGCGCGAGCCTGCGGCAGGCGGCCCATAAGGCGGGTCGGTCCGGTCCGCGTGGAAGGGCGCGGGGTCCGTTCGCGGCGCAATGCGCACCGTCGCCTGCGGGTCCACCTGCTGCTGCAAAGACGCCCGCATCTGCGCTGCCTGCAGTTGCGCAGCCTGCCCGGCCGCCTCGGCCGCGCGGCGCTCGGTTTCCCGACGCGCGTTTTCCTGACGCTCGGTTTCCTGACGCTCGGTTTCCCGGCGCGCTACCACGGCCGCCTGACGCTGTGCGTCCAGCATTTGCGCTTCTGCCGCGGCACGGTCGGCGGCCTGCTTCTCCGCCACCACGCGCTGCGCGTCGCGCGCGGCCGCTTCGGCGGCGATGCGCTCGGCCTCGAGCCGCTGCACAGTTTGCCGCCGCGCCTCCTCGACCGCGGCGCGCTCGGCGTCCTGCCGCGCCAACTCGGCCGCCTCGCGCTGTGCCCGCAGGGCGTCCGCCTCCGCTTGCTCGGCGGCTTGCTCGGCGTCGCGGCGGGCCGCTTCGGCGACAGCGCGTTCAGCCCGCGTCTTGGCGTCGTCGGCCGCAAGCCGCTCTGCCGCGATCCTTTCGGCCTCTTTCCTGGCTTGTTCGGAGGCGTGACGCTCGGCCTCCTGGCGCGCCAGCAGCAATGCCGTCCGCTCCGCTTCGGCGCGCGCAGCTTCTGCGGCCAACTGCTCCGCTTGCGCCTTGGCGGCCGCCGCCTCCAAGGCCGCCAAGCGCTCGGTTTCGAGTCTGGCCGCTTCGCGCGCGGCGCGCTCGGCCTCGACCTTGGCCGCCGCCAGCGCCACGCGTTCGGCTTCGATCCGGGCCGCCTCCCGGGCGACGCGTTCGGCCTCCAGGCTGCGCGCTTCCTCCTCTTTTCGCTGCGCCTCCCGCACCGCCTCGAGGGCGGCTTTCTCGGCTGCGAGCTGGGCCAGGCGTTTGGCCTCGACCTCGGCCTTGAGCCTGGCCTCCTGCGCCGCCTTTTGACGCGCCGCTTCCAGCTCGGCGGCCGCCTGTTGCTCGGCCAACGCGCGCAGTTTCTCTTGCTCGTGCTCGAGCTCGAGTTGGCGCTCGGCCTGCTCGAGGGCGGCCACCCGCGCCTGCGTCGCGACCCGGTCGGCCTTGACCGCGGCGATGCGTTCGGCCTGCGAATCGCGCGTCAGGCTCGTTGAACTTTGGTCGGCCTGGATGGACCGCACGACGGTCGGCGGTCCCTTGGTCGCGGACAGCATCTTGGCCATTTTCATGCGCGCCAAGTCGGCATAAGTGCCGTTCGGGAAACGTGCCAGGTACAGCTCGAACTCGTCCGCATCGCCGCTATCTTTGATGCTGCGCCAAAATTCGACGTCGGCCTCGTGGATCTGGGTGGCGGAGATGGTCGTCTGCTGCAAGACGGTCTGGGTGCCGCCGGATCCGACCCGGGTCAGCGCGTGCGCCATCGAATCGTCGGCGCCGCCCCCGGGGCCCGCCACGCCGACCATGCGGGTCGCGTCGGCATCGAAGCTGCCGCCCGCGATGGCGGCCTTGAGCTCTTCGATCATGACGCGCGCCGAGGCCGGACGCTGGCGCGGGTCCTTGGCCAGCGCGTGGAGTACGGCGCGCTCGAGCGCCTCCGGGATTTGTTCGCGGTAGGTCGACAGCGGCGGCGGCGCATCATTGACGATTTTCTGCCAGATCTCCCATTCGCTGTTGCCGACGAAGGGCTTGTGCAGGCTCAGGCACTGGTACAGCAACACCCCCGTGGCGAACAGGTCGGCGCCGGCGCCGGCCGCCAGCCCCTTGACCTGCTCGGGCGACATGTAGCTCGGCGTGCCGACCATGGTGCCGGCCTTGGTTGCCTCGTGGGCGCCGGAGGCCGATACGCGCGCGACGCCGAAGTCGGTGAGCTTCACCTTGCCGTGCTGGTCGATCATGACGTTGGCGGGCTTGATGTCGCGGTGGATCACGCCCTTCCTGTGCGCATAGTCGAGCGCCTCGAGCAGCTCGCAGACGATGCCGACCGTCTCGACGATACCGAACACGTGCTTGGAGTCGAGGAAGTTCTTGAGCTCCTTGCCTTCGATGAACTCCATGACGAGGTAGGCGCCGTCGTCGCCCTGTCCCATGTCGTACACCTTGACGATGTTGGGATGGTTCATGCCGGCGACGGTCCGGACTTCGCCCATGAAACGGGCCGAATATTCGGCCGCGACCTGGGGGTCGAGCAGCTTATCGGCCAGAATCGTCTTGATCGCGACCCGCCGGTCCATGGAGGGATCGTGGGCATCGTAGACGACGCCCATGGCCCCGCGCCCGAGCACGCCCGTCACCTGGTACCGGCCGAGAGAATTCCCTAACAGTTCCATCCGGTTTGATTACTCTGCGAAGAAGCTACGATTTTGGGTGCGAAGCGAATAGCGAGGAGAAAGTACTTTCAGTATGATTATGCCATGCCGGCGGTGCATGCCTGTGATCATTTCTTGCTCATGCGCCGCAACTGTTCGGTGTACGCGCCGAGGAATTCACGCTCGAACAATCGGTCCAGGTTATCGCTCATCTCGTGCCGCATTTTGGCGTACTGCTCGACATGCAGGTCCCACAGCTTGGCCTTGCGCCCGCCGGGTATCAGGCCGCCGAGCTTGCCCGCCTTCGCCTCGAACACGTCGGGGTCGAAGCGCTTGATGGCGCCGATCACGGCCGCCCGCATGCCGGCCACCAGCGCCAGCTCGTGCGCCACGAGCTCGTCGCAGGCCTCCTCGATCGCCAGCGCCGGCGCCAGGAAGGCGGCGGCGTTGGGCGGGTCCGGGTCGAACAAAAAACGCACCGCCTCCTGCGACGAGCCCATGAACTTGAGCGGATTGTTCGCGCGCGAGGCCAGCATGGTGCGCTCGTCGGCCCGCAGTTCCTTTTTGATCTCGGCGCGCGCGAGCAGCAAGGTGACCAGGCCCTGGACCGCCACCTGCACCACCGTGCCGGCCTTTTCGAAGAACTCGGCCTCGTGCTCCGGCGCCACCGTGAAACCGGACTCGCCCAGGCCGCGCAGGAAGGCCGCGGTCGCGCCGGCGCTTGCACCATGTGCGGGAACGGCCGCCGGGACAGTGACGGCGGCCGCTGCCGGCGCGGCGGGCCATGGCTGCGCCACTTCGGCCGGCGCAAGATTGCGCAGCTGCGCCGCCTGCGCCGGCGCAGCGTCCCAGGGCTCTGCTGCCTCAGGCGCGCTGGCGGGCACCGGCGCCGCCGGCGCATAGGCGGCCAGCCAATCGAGGCCGAGACTCGCGTCGGCCGCCGCCGGCGCCGGTTGAGCGGGCTGGACCGGTTGCACAGGCTGCGCGAAAGCCGCGGCTTGCGCCAACTGCCCGAGCTGGGCGGGCTGGAACGGGAGTTGGTGGTCGTGCACATGGTCCGGCGCGGCCGATCCAGTTTGTCGCAGGTGGCCGCCGAAGTCGACCAGCGGCGACCCTCCGCCCGGGCCTTCACCGAACAACGACAAGGAGCCCGCGTGGCCCGAGCCGCCGGCCCGCCCGGGGGCACCGCCGAGCAGCGCCATCGGATCGAGGCTGGCCGGCGCGTTCAGGCCGGCGCCGACCGACGCGAACAGGTCGGGCACCAGCGCCTGCGACTGCGCGCCCGGCGGTGGTAGGTAGAATATGTCGGGCGCGCCGGCAACCGGCGCCGCACGCGCCGGTGCCAGGTTCAGACCGAACGGGTCGACCTGCGCGGGCGGCGCGCCCCCGACGTCGTCGAGCCATGAGAACGGACTTGCGGCCGCGGCCGCCCCCGCCCCCGCCCCATGCCCGCCGCGGGCGCCGCCCCCCACCGCGCGCGCCGGCGCAGCGGTGATGCGGATGCCGACCTCGAACGGGTGCATGACCACGCGGGCGCCGTCGCGCAGCGCGACGCGCTCGCCCAGCGCGTACGCGGCGCCGTCGACGACGATCGGGTTGACCTGGGAGTTGACCGTCAGGATGTGCCCGTCGGGGCGCGACTCGACCGTCGCGTGCAGGCGCGAGATGTGTTTTTCAGGGTCCAGCAAAACGACATCGCAGTTGGCGTTGCGTCCGATGGTGGCGACCGGTTCGGGCAGCGTGACTTGCGAGCTGGGGCCGCCTGACTCCAGGTTTCTGACAGTGACAATGACGGGCATCTCGTTTTTCCTGGTTCGCTGCGGCGCCTTCAGGGCACCAGTTCAGTGGCCTGGCCCGGCGTGGCGACGGCGATCACGCCGCCCCAGACACAGGTCAGCTTGCTTGAGTCGTTGAGCGCCGGCGCGTTCGACAGCATCACAGTCGGTGCGCCCGGCGCCCAGGGCGCGGGCGTGGCCGGCACGCAAGGCATCGGTGTCAACACGCCCAAGGCCGCAGAGGTGGCGGCTGCGACGACCGGGTTGCCGAGGCATTGGCACAGGCCGAAGGGCAAAATGTTGAGCATCGGCACATGGTCCTTGATGTTCGCCGCCGGCACGTTATTGCTCATCACGCGGTTCAAGGGCAGCACCGCCATCGCGCTCGGCGCCATCCCGAACGTACAGCGCAACAGTGCGCCGTGACATACATGCAAGGCCATATGCCTCCCTATTGTGGCGTCGAGTGGACGGCCGCTCAGGCGACCGAAAACGCTTCCTGCACCAGTTCGCCAGCGGGCGCGGACAGCGCGAGGCCCTGCCCGCCGCTTGCGCCCTCGAGCACGAACCGGATGACCGGGCCGAACATCTCCCGCACCTGGGCCCGGTCGCAAGTCGACAGGAACAGCGGCAGCACGCGCGGATCGTAGTAGCGCAACAACAAAGGCGCGGCGTCGGGCCCGTAGACCAGATTGAGCTTGCGGAAATGGCGCCGCAGCACCGGTAGTTCGACCCGCACGTCGACCTGGACCAGGATCGCGCGCCGCTCGCCCCATAGGCCGAGCACCCAGTCGGCGAATGCGCTACCGGCCTCGACGCGCGCGATATACGGCGCAACCTCGGCGATGTCGGGTTCGAGCTCGCCGCTGTAGAGGCACTCGAATTCGAGCCCGGGCGCGTCGTACAACTGGTCGAGCAGGGTCGGGCTGGCGGCGCCGTCGAGCAAGGCGAAGGTGGCGGTGCCCTCGCCGGCCCAGACCCGCGGGGACAATTTGGCCAGTTGCTGTGCAGTCAGTGCCATGCGCGCGCGCTCCCTGTTGCCGCGGCGCCGGAAAGCGGCCGCCTCATGTCGCTGCCTTGGCGCCGCGCTTCAAGCGCGGCCATGCGAACAGGCGCGCCAGGCGGCTGCGCGCGCGCGCAGGCGCGAGCACGCGCGCCAGCACCACGCTCACATTGTCGCGCCCGCCATTTTGGTTGGCTGCCGCCACCAGCGCGGCGCACGCCGCCGTCAGGTCGGCGCCGTGCGCCAGCAACAATGCGGCAATGATGTCGTCGCCGACCATGTCGCTCAAACCGTCCGAACACAACAGGTAAAGGTCGCCGACCGCCGCCGTATATTCATTGACCTCCGCCACCACCGACGGCTCGACCCCGAGCGCGCGTGTGACCAGGTTCTTGTGGCGCGACAGGTGCGCCTCCTCGGGCGTGATCAAGCCGCCGTCGAGCTGCTCCTGCAACAGCGAATGGTCGCGCGTGATTTGTTCGAGGCGCCCCTCGCGCCACCGGTACATACGCGAATCGCCGACATGCGCCACGCTGACCTTGCCGTTGTGGAACATGGCCGCCACCAGGGTCGATCCCATGCCGGCGCAGCCGGGCCGCGACACCGCGGCGTCGTGGATCGCCGCGTTGATGCGTTCGACCGCGTCGCGCAGCAGATCGCCCTTGTGGGATGCGCCGCCCGCGCCCGCCGCGAGCGCGGCCGACAGTTCCGTGACGGCCATCTCGCTGGCGACCTCGCCGGCGTTGTAGCCGCCCATGCCGTCGGCCAGGATCACGAAGGCGCCGCCGGCGTCGGTGGCGAGCATGTCTTCGTTGTGCGAACGCAGCATGCCCGGGTCGGACAGGCTGGCGATGTCGAGTGGCGTACGCTGGTTCATTGGCGGGCGGGCTCCTGAGCAAAACAAAAAACCGGTAGATTTTTGCTGCGCAAACCGCGCGGCCTGAATGCAAATCTTATATCTTAGTGGGAATAATGGCAATTTTTAAAAAAGATGATCCCACTATATTTTTACGCCGCCCGCTTGCGCCGTACCTGACACTGCAAAATGGCGGGCTAACGCGCGCCCGCCCCATTCGCTGCGATTTGTCGACGGATACCAACACGGCGCCTTACGGCTCCGGCGCAAATAGTGCACTTCCACGTTGGCCGCATGTTCGTGGCAAGCCCTACATCGTTCCGACGAAGGCTTCTTCCTGCAGCCGAAAGAACTCGGCGTATTCCGCACCTTCTATCTTGTTACCATTTTCGTCCAATACCAAATCAAAAACTTCCGGCCCTTCCACGATCGAACCGATCCCATAGGACTCTCGACTTCTGCCGGATTTCTCATAGCGCACGTACATTATTCGATTTGTTCTACTATCCAAGGCATAGGTATAGAAATACCACGAAGCACCATTTCTGCACTTCCTGTATATCTTACGTTTCAAATTATTCTCGTCTAAAAATTGTTCAATTTTGCAACCAGTCTTTTCTTTGCTTATCTTCCTATATGCAGCCAGCTGTTCATCGATTTTTTTAACTTCTTCGTCAATTCTCGTTATTTCGGCGGCATAGCTTGATTTCGCCTTGGAAGAGCCTTGGGCAAATGTATCCGCTTTCGAATTTTTTTTTGGGGTGCTACTGGTCGCGGCGGCTACATCCCGTGCAAGAGGGGAGTCACAGGCACAAGATGTAGCCAACAAGAGCAAAAGGCAAAATATGGATTTCATTGCGATCTTTAGAATTTAGATTTTAAACAGCCTATTTGCATCGCCACCGCTTACGAAGTAACTTTAAACATGAATTCTGTATGCGTGCAGCCTTTTTCAATTAATATTTTTCTTACCCCTGAGCCTTTTTCATTCACCAATTTTTTGGCGGCCATGGCGAATCGTTCATCGTATGGCGCTACGTCCAAGGCAAACCCAGGAATGTGATTACTGATCGGACTGCCCCTTTTTAAATCCCTTTCCGCCAAATATTCAGCATAGTCCGCAGTGGTCTTCTTCTCTGCTTTGTATTTATGCCAAACTGCGGACACATCTTTGCCATACCATTTCAATATCTGGTCTGCGCTGTTTTGCTCATAATTTATCCTGGCTTGGTCACCGTAGGTACGAAGCGTGCTCGATACATAGCCCTCAGTCATTCCCGCGGAGGCCAAAATGCTTCTTAACAAATGTTCCGCATCGGCGTTCAGTCTCTTCGCTTGTTTTCCATAAGTGATCAGAACGTCGCCGGCTTGCGGGTGGGAGAAATATTTACTCGGCGCAATAGCGCAGGCAATCGGCGATGCCGCCTTGTACACCGCTTTAACGGACGTGCGGCGCAATATTCCCGGGCTTGGCGTGGCCGAGCGCGCGATGGTGCCACTGTCGATCATTACCGCGCTGTGAAGAACACCTAATGGGCCGGGGAGCCGGTAGTTTGCCATCTGATGAGCCTTTTAACGATTAAGACTGCTGAAATTCGGATCGCTCTGGTCGGACCGGTACTTGCTACGGGAAATCCCGCGGGAGGCCCTCGCGCATCGCTCACAATCCCCGCTGCTGCGCAGGTATCCGACGCATCGCCATATCATCGAACAATCATCCACCGCTTACTTATCAGCGCGAAATAAGTCGGGATTTCATACGACAATCCCTCAGCGGGGAGTTCGAACTTAAGCGCCGAAGATCCGTCGGCACGGCATACCTGGACCAAATTCTGCTCGCCCATTATTTGAAACTTTAGCTGATCGGCGGGCGCCTCCCGATACTGGATTCCATCGGCGGCCAGCATATCCCGCCACAGTTTGAGAACGGCGTTTTTGAGCCGAAGCGGGTCTTTATCTTGTGCGGTCGCCTCGTCGAGATATCTGATTTGCATCAATTGAAAAGCCTCTTCGAGCCTCTTTTGGCTAAGCGACCGCCCCAGCAAATGCACTACCGCGCTCATTTCTTGCCGGTCCTGCTGGCTAAGACCATCGAGTGGCGTCGCATACTGCCACAAACGCGTCGCCGGCAAATTCTGAAGCGTGGTCGCGATCGATTGGGACCACGCGTGCGGAGCCGAGATCGGCGCGCCGTTCGACGGCCGGACGAATTGCGCCAGGTTTAACGCGCTCTTCGGTGTTTCCGCTTTAGTGTCATGCAGGAAAAGGGTCACTTCTACCTGATTTTTTTTCGCGGGCGCGCTGTCTTGCGCAGCCGGGCTTGATCCGACGGACCTGGCGCTGGTCAGCGTCACTTGCAAAAGGTTGTTGCTGCGTTTCAGCCAATGATTGACCGGCAATGTCTCACGATATCCACGTCCTTCACGCTCCTCGACGAGCAGGACCCCGTTTAAAGTGACCGCGATGGCCACGTTTCTAACATTGACACTAACTTCCAGAAAATATCTATCTATCATGATTTTTCGCCCCACTAGTGCGAGGATTCGACTTCTGATAAATCGAGAAGCACCCGCTCGTCGCCTTTCCATTCATTTTTTTCTTTCTCCCATATCTTCCAAGAGTTGCTCATGGTGGTGTCTTTGACTAGAAAACCCACAGTTTTTACTTCCACGATGAACTCCAAAGGCTTGAGTTTTAGACCCGGCGTGAAAGCTATTTTTTCTTCGGTAACAGTGAGTTCATTCTCATTTTCAATCGCGATCGATCCCTTGCCGATAACGCCCACCGAGCAGATGTAATCGCTGCCCACTTTCGCCGCCAAGCCGAGGGAGAAGGTCCCTTCAACGACGAATGCAAGCTTCCCGCTGACTTTTCTTTTCCCGTCCGTAAATCTCTTAACAGCGACACTGCCTTGCAATCTGCATTCGATATCAAGCTCGGCGATTATCAATATTTCAAGTGCGTAATCGTCGATGAACTTCGTCAGGCATGGCGGAATTCCGACCGACGCTGCCGCGCATTGGACAAGACTGACATTGATCGCTATTTTGAACCCGAACAGCGGATCCAGCGCCGCCATCAGTGAAACTTCATAATAGACGCGCCAACTATCCTCGTCTTCCTTCCATCCATTCGACGCGCTGACCGAACCGACAGGTGCGGTGAATTCCGGCACCACTTCAACCGGGCTCCAGCCAAGACACGCCTTGCCCCATGCTTTCATCGCATCGTTGAGTTCACCCACGATAAAACCGAGCGTATCGGCTTTGATTTTGAATTCATGTTGTTCGCTTGGGTACTGGTGCACGGCAACCGATCTGGCGCCGCCGGACGTGCACCCTTGCACCGCGTAGGAAAGCGGCGCAACTTTTCCCAGAGAACCTTTGTGTGGCACATAGGGCGCCACCTCCAGCACCTCGCTGGCTTGCTTGCCGGGCGTTTTCTTGCAGGCCACCATATGACCACCCGAATAAGCGATTCCGGGCTCACATCCGCCGTCGCATACAAGGGTGGCGGAAACACTGTCCGTTCCGCTATGTTCAATCGTCCGCACAATTGCGATATTCGCTTTGTCGGAGCCGAACCGCGCTTCCGCTTCTATGCGGCGCGTCGTGTCGGCGACTACCTCCAAGATCCCCTCTTTGCTCGCCTGGCGCCCGTGGGAACACTTGACAATGAAATCTTTGATTTCGCAGGGACATGATTGCACGACGCTTTTTAATTTCATTTCAAGTTCCACCCATCAAGACAACGCGGATTAGCGATCACTCGCCACTTAAACATCAACCGTCGATCAAACGGCGCGCGACAACTCGCCTTTATTGGCATCCAATTGGGTCGAGTTGATCTGTTCGACTTTTTCCGAACCGGTCAGCTCCGCGTTCAGCAATATGAGTCCGGCCCACTGCGGGTAACGCCTGACATCGAGGCCGTACTGGACCGCGAACAATAGAAACGATTGCACGTCCTCGGCCCGTTCGATGGCGTAATTTTCCGCCAAATCGACACCCTGCCTTATAAATCCCGCCAAAACGGCGGCGTCCAGTTTCGCGGTCTGCTCGGGGAATGCCAAACGGATTTTTTCGGCCGTCGCAATCTCGAAATTTTTGAGCTTTACCTCAAGCATCGTATCTATTTGTTCTTGTCGTATGGTTAACATATCTATTGTCTTTTGTGGCTGAAGGGGAATCGGGCCTTTGTGTTTGAACGGAATACAAGGCGGCCGTCAATTTGCCGGCGCTCATGGTTCTACCGGCCTATGAGCAGCAACTCCCCGCCTTGGGCTTTTCGCAATCGGGCCGCACCAGCGGCGTGCCGCACGCGGCCGCCAGGTGCATCGCCTTCGCCTGCGGCGAATATTTCTCGGGCGCTTTCGGCCGCTCCGGCTTGTCCACTTTGCCCCCCTGTTCGGTGCGCGCCGCCTTGGGCGGCTTGGGCGCGATCGGCGCCGATCCCGCGCCGGACCCGGCCGCGCCGCCCGAGTTGATCATCACCATCGTGCCCTTGATGTAGACGCCGCTCGCATCGATCGTGATGAAATTGCCGCCCACCTTCAGCGAGAGCGAGACCCCGGCCTCGATCACCACCTTGGTGCCGGCCTTGAGGTGGATCTCGCCGGCCGCGTCGACCGCCACCCTGGCGCCGGCCTTGGCCTGCCAGTCCTGGCCGGCCTTGAGCGAGACCGAGCCGCCGGCGCTGCTGTTATGGTCGCCCGTGACCTTGCGGTGGGCGTCGCCGAGGATCTCCATGAAAACATCCTTGCGCACCGTCGTGTGGCTCTGGTTGCCGATGTCCTCGATGCGGTCGTGCTTGACGCGCGCCACCTGGTCGCGCTCGGCCTGCAGGAAGACCTCCTCGGCGCCCTGCTTGTCGTCAAAGCTCAGTTCGTTGAAGTTGCCCGCGCCGCCCTTGTAGGTGCGCGTGCGGAAGCCCGAGCGCGTCTTTTCCTGGGGCAGCGCCCACGGCGTTTGCGCCTCGCCGTTGCTGACCCTGCCGACGACGATCGGCCGGTCCGGATCGCCCTCGAGGAATTCGACGATCACCTCGTGCCCGATGCGCGGTATGAACAGCGCGCCCCACCCCTTGCCGGACCACGGCTGCGACACGCGCACCCAGCACGAGCTGTTCTCGTCGGCCTTGCCGTAGCGGTCCCAGTGGAACATCAGCTTGACGCGCCCGAGCTTGTCCACATGGATTTCCTCGCCCTCCGGCCCGACCACCATCGCCGTCTGCGGCCCTTGCACCACCGGCTTCGGGGTCAGGCGGGCCGGGCGGAACTGGGTGCGGCTGTCGATGAGCTGGAATCTGCAATGGAATTCGCCGCCCGCCCCGTCCGAGCCGGGCTGGTTGTTGGTGATGTTGTAGTTGGCCGCGGTCACCAGGTAGTCGCGGTTCTGCTCCTTGTGCGGGTGGTTGGCCAGCTTGAACACGGCGCCCGGCTCGATCCCGCGCACCGAGCCGGCCGCGTTGATCACCTCGTGCTGGGCCTGCAGTTCCTCGAGCCGGATGCGGGAGTAGCCGGCGCCGGCGGCGACGCTGGCGTACTCGCCCGGGAAGTCGAAAAACGCGAAGCCGTCGAGGTCGTGTCCGGCCCGCTTGTTGGCCGTGCCGAGCAGGCTCACGCGCGGATTCTCGAAGTCGAAGTCGGTCAGCGAATACGAGCCCGCCTGCACCTCGTGCGTCGTATGCCAGTCGGAGATGTGTTCGCGCTCCTCGTCCGGCCCGGTCTCGAGGTCGATGAAATCGACGCTCGCGTAGCCGGGCCGCGCCGTGTGCGCGCTGTGCGAATCGAACAACTCCATGGTGTGTTTGCCGTTTTCGTGCGCGAAGCGGAAGTAGATGCCCTCCTGCTCGAGCAGCCGCAGCACGAAATTGAAATCGGTCTCGCGATACTGGCATTGGTATTCGCGCACCGGGTAGTCGGGCCTGAGCAGTTTTGTGCTCAGTTGCGCGAACGGGTAGGTGTCGCAGACCGCCTTGACCACCTGCGGCACCGTCATGCTCTGGAACATGCGGAAGTTGGCGCTGCGCGTGAGGAACCACAACCATGGATGCACCGTCAACTCGTAGTGGTGCACCCGTCCCACGCCGGCATCCTCGAACCAGCTGGCCGGTCCCGTGCCGGCGTCGGCGAAACTGGTCACGTAGCCGTTCAAATAGCGCGGCGGCCCGCCGCCCGGCAGCTCCACGCCCGCCGTGATGTTCTTGCCCAAAAGCTCGGCCGGCTTGATCTTGCCGCGCTTGCTCGCGAGCCTGAGCTGGTAGCGCGGCAGGCGCCCGAGCGCCTCGCTGCCGCTCAGGGTCATCAGCACCGTTTCGGTTTCGCCCAGCGGGGTGTTGACATTCAGGATCCTGCCCATGGTTCGCTCCCGGCGCGCTTAGTCGTAAAGGTAGGTGAATTGCCCGTCGGCCGCGCCCAGCGCGACCGCGCCGACGGCGCGCCCCTCGAGCATGCGGCCGAGGAAATGCGCGCTCATCTCGGGCAGCACCGTGTTGGTCAGCAGGGCGTCGATCATGCGCCCGCCCGACTCGAGCTCGGTGCAGCGCGCGATGATCAGGCGCACCGCGGCGTCGTCGTAGCTGAACGGCACGCCGTGGTTGTCGCGCACCCGGCGCGCGATGCGGTCCAACTGGAGGCGCACGATGTTGCCGAGCATCTCGTCGCTCAACGGGTAGTAGGGGATCACCACCACGCGCCCGAGCAGCGCGGCCGGGAACACCCCGAGCAGCGGGGCGCGCAGCGCGCCGGCCACCACCTCGGGATCGGGCAGGCGCCGGGCGTCGGCGCACATGCCCATGATCTCGTCCGAGCCGACGTTCGAGGTCAGGATGATGACGGTGTTGCGGAAGTCGATGTGGCGCCCCTCGCCGTCCTCCATCGTGCCCTTGTCGAACACCTGGAAGAACATCTCGTGCACGTCCGGGTGGGCCTTCTCGACCTCGTCGAGCAGCACCACGCTGTACGGCTTGCGCCGCACCGCCTCGGTCAGCACCCCGCCCTCGCCGTAGCCGACGTAGCCGGGCGGCGCGCCCTTGAGGGTCGACACCGTGTGCGCCTCCTGGAACTCGCTCATGTTGATGGTGATGACGTTGTGCTCGCCGCCGTAGAGCGACTCGGCCAGCGTCAGCGCGGTCTCGGTCTTGCCGACCCCGGACGGCCCGCACAGCATGAACACGCCGACCGGCTTGTTCGGATTGTCGAGCTTGGCGCGCGCGGTCTGGATCCGGCGCGCGATCATGTCGAGCCCGTGGCGCTGGCCGATCACGCGCTGGTTCAGGGTCGCGCCGAGCTGCAGGATCGACTCGACCTCGTTCTTGACCATGCGCCCGACCGGGATCCCGGTCCAGTCCTGCACCACCGCCGCCACCGCCTGCTCGTCGACGCCGGGCAGGATCAGGGGGCTGTCGCCCTGCAGCAGCGCCAGCCGCTCCTGCAGGGCGCCGAGTTCGGCCAGCAGCGCGGCGCGCGCATCCGCGCCGCCTTCTGAATCGGGCGCGGCGGCGCCGGCTTCCAGGTCGGGCGCAGCGCCTTCGCCCACCGGCACGGCCGCGGCCCCGGGCGCGGCGCCTTCGCCCACCGGCACGGCCGCGGCCCCGGGCGCGGCGCCGCGCAAGCGCGCGCGCAGTGCCAGCACCTCGCCCACCAGCAGCTTCTCGTCGTCCCAACGCGTTTTCAACACGCCCAGCCGCGCCGTCGCCTCGGCCAGTTTGGCTTCGGCTTGCGCGCCGCGCCGGCCGGTGTCGATCCCGACCGCCCGCTCGCGCCCGATGATGGCCAGCTCGGTGCCCAGCGCCTCGATCTCGTGCTCGGCGTCCTCGACCGCGGCCGGGGTCGCGTACTGGCTCACGGCCGCGCGCGCGCAGGCCGTGTCGAGCAGGCTGACCGCCTTGTCGGGCAGCTGGCGCGCCGGGATGTAGCGGTGCGACAGCCGCACCGCCGCCTCGATCGCGGCGTCGAGCACCTGGATCTTGTGGTGCTCCTCGAGCACGGCGGCGACCGCGCGCAGCATCAGAATCGCCTTGTGCTCGGACGGCTCGTCGACCTGCACCACCTGGAAGCGGCGCGTCAGGGCCGGGTCCTTCTCGAAGTATTTTTTGTATTCGGCGAAGGTGGTCGCGCCGATGGTGCGCAGCTTGCCGCGCGCCAGCGCCGGTTTCAGCAGGTTGGCCGCGTCGCCGGTGCCGGCCGCGCCGCCGGCGCCGATCAGGGTGTGCGCCTCGTCGATGAACAGGATGATCGGCTTGGCCGAGCCCTGCACCTCGTCGATCACCTGGCGCAGCCGGTTCTCGAATTCGCCCTTCATGCTCGCGCCGGCCTGCAGCAGGCCGATGTCGAGCGCGTACAGGCTCACCTCGCGCAACTGCGGCGGCACGTCGCCCTTGGCGATGCGCTGGGCGAAGCCCTCGACCACGGCGGTCTTGCCGACCCCGGCCTCGCCGGTCAGGATCGGGTTGTTCTGGCGCCGCCGCATCAGGATGTCGACCACCTGCCGGATCTCCTCGTCGCGCCCGAGCACCGGGTCCATGCCGCCCTCGCGCGCCTTGGCCGTCAGGTCCACCGCGAAGCGCTTGAGCGCCTCCTGCTTGCCCAGCGCGGCCGGGGCCATCGCGCCGCTGGCCTCGCCCGGCGCGAACGAGCCGCCGACCGCCAGCCCGCCGTCCTTGGCGCCCTGGCCGTCCTCGGGCGAGCCGGCCACGATCGCGGCGAAGTCGTCGCCGAGCGCCTCGGCCTTGCACTTGAGGAATTCCTTGGAGATGCCGAGCAGGGTGTTGCGCAGGTGCGTGGTGCGCAGCGCGCCGAGCACCAGGTGGCCGCTGCGCACCGCGCCCTCGCCGCACATCAGGGTGCCGTAGACCCAGCCGCGCTCGACCGCGTCGTCGATCTGCGACGACAAGTCCGAGATCGAACTGTGCCCGCGCGGCAGTTGGTCGAGCGCGGCCGTGAAGTCGGCCGCCAGGCGCGAGGCGTCGAGTTCGAAGTGGCGCACGATGCGGTGCAGGTCGCTGTCCTGGGTCTGCAGGATCTGGTGCAGCCAATGCGCCAGCTCGACATAGGGGTTGCCGCGCAGCTTACAAAACACGGTGGCACCCTCGATCGCCTTGTAGGCCAGCGGATTGAGTTTCCCGAACAGTTTGGTGCGGCTGATTTCGCTCATGGCATTCCCGTCGTTGTTGTAGCGGTTGGTGTTGTGGGCCCGGCCCGGCCCAGGCCCGGCAGGGCGTGGTCGGCCAGCACCAGGTCGTCGGCGTCGCGCTCGGCCAGGCGCACCCCGAGCCAGGAGGTCCAGCCCAGCAGCACGGAGTTGCCCAGCCACGACAGCGGCACCTGCTCGCGCAGCAGGCGCAGTTGCAAGTCCCACGCCAGCTCGACCCCGATGTACAGGCGCACCAGGTCGGCCAGCCGCGCGTGCCCGCGCGCGCCCGGCAGGAAGCCCTGGTATTGGTCCACGGTGAGCGGCCCGAGCACGATCCTGAACTTGCTCTGGCGGTCCCACAGGCGTTCACCGATCACCACATCCTGGCCCAGCACCGAAAAGCCCGCGCGCGCGCCGAGCCGGCTGCGCTCGGAGCGCGGAATGTCGAGCCAGTGGCCCTGCCATTGCGCGACCCGCACGGCGACCCCGAAATGGTTTTCGAGCACCGTCTGCAGGCCCTCGGCGTTCTTGACCTGGCTGCCGAAGATGCCGGCGTGGCCGAGCTTGACGAAGTCGTGCACCGCGTCGCGCCCGCGCAGCGAGGGCATGCCGAGCCCGCACAGCGCGCCGAGGTAGGCGCCGAAGCGGTCGTGTCCGGGCCGGTCCAGGCTCACCGCCGGCTGGTTCACGGCCCACGCGCGGTAGAACAGGCTGACCATGCGGTGGTGGAAGATGTCGGCGAAGCGCACCATGGTCTGGTCCTGCGCGTGGTGGGCGCGCTCGAACGCGTATTCGCTCAGGTGGGTCGGCATCGGGCCGTTGGCGCCGAACAGGCCGAGCACGCGCTGCACCAGGCGCGCCGGGGCCCCGGGCGCGCCCAGCGCGAGCGCCGTCACGGCCGACGGCGCGAACACCAGCGACGGGTCGGCGCCGATGCGCACCGGCTCGTCGCGCGGGCGCTTGGCCTGGCCCAGCAATGGCAGCTCGGGGAAGTGGCATTCGAGCAGGCGCAGCAGGGCGAACAGCTGGTAGCCGCTGGGGTCGGCGCCGATCTGCGCGAGCAGCTCGGCGCCGCCGGGGCGCGCCGGCGCTAGAGCACCGGGCGCAGGCCGAATTTCGGCTTCCATCGCATGATCTCCCCGCGTCCGGGGACGCACAGCACGGTTTCGGTAAAGGCGTTGAGCGAGGCGTGGCGCGTGAAGAACTCCTCGAGCACGCTGGCGAGCAGGAACGGCGAGACGCCCTCGAACGAGCGCTCGTCGCAGGTGAGCTCGATCTCGAGCCCGCGCCCCATCGTCACCGGCCCGCGCCCGGGCATGCGGCGCACGATCGGCGCCACCTTGACCGAGCGGATGCCTTCGAGCTGCTTGCGCATCGGCGACTGCGGCCCCATGCCGTACAGCTCGAGGATCTGGCGCAGCGCCGCGGCGCCCTCGGCCGGCGAGGTGTCGGTGAGCGACAGGAAATTGAGCGACAGGTGGCTGATCAGGCGCCACGCGGCCTCGCCGTCGAGCGCCGGCGGCACCGCCGCCGACGGCCGGCGCAGGCAGCGGATGGCCTTGACGGGCAGCGAGATCTCGGCCGAGAAATCGCCGCGCGCCTGCCCCGACGGGATCTGCCCGGCCAGGTCGCGGTTGCTGCACAGGGCCTCGAGCGAGAGCTGCTTGAGCTCGCCCGCGAACGGGGCCTCGGCGGTGTCGACCAGGCTCACGAACAGCTCGGTGCCGCTGTAGCGCTGCGGCGCCAGCCGCTTCTGGGCGTTCGATTTGACGCGCGCCTCGCGCCGCAGCGCGTAGAAGGCGTCGCCGTCGTCGCCGGCCCGGTCCACGCTCGCGTACAGCGGGCGGAACACGCGCTCGCCCTCGACCCCGTTGGCGTAGCCGCGCACCTGCGTGAGCGAGAACACCTCGAAGTCGAGCGGGCGGGTGCGGTCCGGCACCACGTGGTAGTCGACCTGGCGCGCGTCGAGGTGGATCCGGTCGAGCCGCTTGGGGAACAGGTTGATGGCCGGCGTCGCGTGCAGGCTGAAGTGCCTGGCGTCGACCAGCGCCTCGAGCTGCGGGTCGACCCGCGCCAGCAGCAGCACCAGGTCGATCTCGCGGTTGGGGCAGGCCGCGAGCGCCGCGCGCAGGCCGCCGAGGCGGAAGAACAGGAAGCGCGCCGGGAACGCGGCGTACTCGCGCAGCAGGCGGTAGCCGCGCTGCGAGCGTTGCGGCGGCGGCAGCAGCGCCTCGTCGTCGCCGAAGCCGACCCGCCCCAGCGTTTCGGGGCCGAGCAGCGCGTGCGCCGGCTTGCCGGCCGCGCCCAGCGCCATCCCGACGCAGCCCGAGAACAGGTGCTCGTACAGGCGCGTGGCCACGCCCTCCTCGTCGGCCAGGTGGAACACCAGCTCGTCGAGCGGCAGTTGGCTCAACAGGGCGCCGCCGTGCAGGCGCAGGCGCAGCCGCAGCGCGCCCTTGATCCCGGACGGCGCCGCGAGCTGGCGCGGCAATTCGGGCGGGTAGGCGCTCAGCTTGGCCTCGACCAGTTCGAGCGGCCACAGGGTCAGCTCGTGCGCGGTGCGGAACTCGACCCGGGTCTGGGCGCCCTCGGCCAGCTCGGCGCGCAGCACCGTCTGGCGCGGCACCTTGACCCCGGCCAGCAGCGCCGCCTCGTTCAGGTCCGGCTCGAAGCGCACCACCGCCATCGACGGCACGGGCGCGAGGTAGTCCGAGAACACCACCTCGGTCAGGTTCTGGGTGAAGCTGGGGAACTCGGCGTCGAGCTTGAGCTGGACGCGCGCGGCCAAAAAGGCGAAGCCCTCGAGCAGGCGCTCGACATAGGGGTCGGCGCACTCGGTGCCGTCGAGCGCGAGGCGGCCGGCGATCTTGGGGAATTCGCGCGCGAACTCGGCGGCGCTCTCGCGCACGTGCGCGAGCTCCTGGTTGTAGTAGTCGTAGAAGCGCGGGTTCACGGCGCGCCCCGCTGGTGCCGGAGACCCGGGTTCACGGCGCGCCCCGCGCGCCGCGCACCTCGGCCACCACGCATTGCCGGCTGCCGAGGTCGAGCGTGGTGCGCAGGCTCAGGGCGACCGGGTCGGGCTGGGCCCAGAGCTGGGCCTCGATCTGGAATACGATCACATTGTGGCGCTTCATGTCGGTCCCCTCGGTGAGCGCGCGCACGCGCACGGTGTCGGCCAGCAGGCGCGGCTCGAAGTCGAGCACGGCGATGCGCAGTTCGCGCTCGAGCTCGCGCAGCTGCAGGCCGGCGGCGCTGCATCCGGTCAGCGCCGGCAGTCCGTAGTTGAGCACCGAGCGGCGCACCTCCGGATAGGCCGACAAATCGGTGTCGGCCTCGAGGCAGACGGCGTTGAACAGGGCGCCCAGGTTGTCGACCACGCTCGCGCGCACCAGCGCCGCCCCGGCGCGCGACTCGCGCGCCTCGCGCGCGTTGCCGGGCTCGTCGTCGGTGAGCCGCTCGAGCAGGTTCGGCTGCAGGCGTTCGCGCAGCGGCTCAGCCATGCGGCGCCCCCGCCGCGGGGCGCGCGCGCGGCGCGCCCCGGCCCGCGTGCGGCTCAGACCTTGACATTTTTCTTCAGGTCCCAGCCGGTCTTGATGGCCGCGTCGAGCGTGCCGTCGCCCTTTTGCGGCCGGTACTCGATCTCGACCTTGGCGAAGTTGATCGACACCGACTCGTTGGGCAGCTCGCCGCTGCCGCCGGCGCCGCCGTCCTGCACGCTCGACACGAGCAGGTCGGAGAAGGTGATCTTGAGGTATTCCTGCTGCTCCTTGCCGGCCTTGCGCACCAGCAGCACCGCCGACTTGATATGCTCGCCGCTGGCGCAGGCCAGCATCAGCTTCGGGCTGGCCTTGTCGATCCGGTGGACGAAGCGGAAGTCCTGGAAGTTGGCCTTGCCCGCGCCGCCGCCGCCGCCGCCCGAAAAAGTGCCGGTCTGGCTCACACCGAAGCTCCACTCGAGCAGGTCGATTTCCTTGGCGTGCTTGGCGTCGGTCGACTCGCCTTCGATGCCGTCGATCTTGAGGAAAATGTCTTGTGCCATGATTTACTCGCTTTCAAAGTGACTACCGTGGGAAAAACTGGGAAGATTCATTGCGGGCGCACTCACGCCGCCTTTTCGGACGGCAGCCGCGACACCAGCCGCAGCGACACCGACATGCCCTCGAGCTGGTAGTGCGGCCGCAGGAAGAACTTCGAGCTGTAGTAGCCGGGGTTGCCCTCGACCTCGGACACGACCACCTCGGCCGCCGACAGCGGGCGCTCGGCCTTGGTCTGCTCGGACGAGCTGGCCGGGTCGCCGTCGACGTAGTTCAGGATCCATTCCTGCAGGTCCTTCTGCATCGCGTCGGCGCTCTTGAAGCTGCCGACCTTGTCGCGCACCATGCACTTGAGGTAATGGGCGAAGCGCGAGACCGCGAACAGGTAGGGCAGGCGCGCGCCGATGTTGGCGTTGGCGGTGGCGTCGGGGTCGTCGAACACGGGCGGCTTGTGCAGCGACTGGGCGCCGATGAACACGGCCTGGTCCGAGTGCTTGCGGTGCAGCAGCGGCATGAAGCCGTTCTTGGCCAGTTCGGCCTCGCGCCGGTCGCTGATGGCGATCTCGGTCGGGCACTTCATGTCGACCCCGCCGTCGTCGGACGGGAAGGTGTGGGTCGGCAGGTTCTCGACCAGCCCGCCCGAGGTCACGCCGCGGATCGAGGAGCACCAGCCGTAGCTCTTGAACGAGCGGTTGATGTTGACCGCCATCGCGTAGGCCGCGTTGGCCCAGGCGTATTTGGCGTGCGTGCCGCCGTCGGTCGACTCCTCGAAGTCGAAGGCGTCGACCGGGTTGGTGGCCGCGCCGTAGGGCTGGCGCGCGAGGAAGCGCGGCATCGCCAGGCCCACGTAGCGCGCGTCGTCGGACTCGCGCAGCGAGCGCCAGGCCGCGTAGCCGGGGGTTTCGAAGATCTTGCTCAGGTCGCGCGGGTTCGACAGCTCCTGCCACGACTCCATCTGCAGCGTGGCCGGGCTCGCGCCCGTGATGAACGGGCAGTGCGCGGCCGCCGCGTTCTTCGACAGTTCGCCGAGCAGGGCGACGTCGACCGGCGAGTGGTCGAAATAATAGTCGCCCACCAGGCAGCCGTACGGTTTGCCGCCGAGCTGGCCGTACTCGGCCTCGTAGATGTTGCGGAACAGCGGGCTCTGGTCCCAGTTGGTGCCCTTGAACTTGCCGAGCGACTTGGACAGCTCGGCCTTGGACACGTTGATCACGCGGATCTTGAGGTTCTCCTCGGTCTCGGTGTTGTTGACCAGGTAGTGCAGGCCGCGCCAGCCCGATTCGAGCTGCTGGTAGTCGGGGTGGTGCAGGATCAGGTTGATCTGCTCGGTGAGCTTGTGGTCGATCGCGGCGATGATCGACTGGATCGACTTGAGCGCGTCGTCCGACACCAGCGCGGTGTCGGCCAGCGCCTGGGCCGCGAGCGTGCGCACGGCCGACTGCACCGCGCTGCTGGCGGCCTCGGACTTGGGTTTGAATTCGCGCTGCAGCAGCGCGGCGAAGTCGTCGGTCTCGGCGGCGGCGCCCTGGTTTGCTGCGGCTTGCTGTTCTAATTCTGCCATGGTGCTTCCTCGGTGGGTTGGGGGGCGGGCCGGAGCCCTGGTGGCTACTTGGGCTCGGCCGGGGCGGCCGGCGCCGGCGCGGCGGCCAGCGCGGCCAGCAGCGCCGGGTCGCCCAGCACCTTGGCGATCAGGTCCTCGGCGCCCGACTTGCCGTCCATGTAGGTGAGCAGGTTGGACAGCTCGGTGCGCGCCGTGAGCAGCCGGTTGAGCGCGTCGACCTTGCGCGCGATCGTGGCCGGGGAGAACTGCTCCATGCTCTCGAACGTCATGTCGATCGCCATGTTGCCCTCGCCGGTCAGGGTGTTGGGCACCGAGAAGGCCACGCGCGGCTTCATGCCCTTGAGCAGGCTGTCGAAATTGTCGACGTCGATATCCTGGAATTTGCGGTCGGCCACCGGCGCCAGCGGCTCCTTCGGCTTGCCCGACAGGTCGGCCAGCACCCCCATGACGAACGGCAGTTGCACCTTCTTCTTCGAGCCGTAGCTCTCCAGGTCGTATTCGATCTGGACCCGCGGCGCGCGGTTGCGGGCGATAAATTTTTGACTGCTAGATGCCATCTTGACCTCCAAAGTGGGGTGGGACTACGGTATGCACGGGTAATTCGGGATGCGCCGGGCTCATTCGCGCTTGATGCCGGACAGCCGCTCGACTTCCGCCAGCGCGTCCGGGGTCAGTTCGCGCACCAGGTCGAGGAAATTCATGTCGAGCAGGCGGATCGCGCGCCGCACCAGCAGCGGCGCCGGGTGGGCCGGCTCGGAGTGCTCGAGCATGTCGCACGCCTGGCACAGCAGGCGGCTCGCCTCGGCCCGGCTGGCCGGGGCGCCCGCGCCCGCCG
>JAZKIN010000051.1:0-13160 GCA_040384885.1 Pseudomonadota bacterium
CGATGGTGATCGTCGGCCTGTTCATCGGCGGCCTGATCCCCTACCTGTTCGGCGCGATGGCGATGGAGGCGGTCGGACGCGCCGCCGGCGCCGTGGTGGTCGAGGTGCGCCGCCAGTTCCGCGACATCAAGGGCATCATGGACGGCACCGGCAAACCCGAGTACGACAAGGCGGTCGACATGCTGACCGCCTCGGCGATCCGCGAAATGATCATCCCGTCGCTGCTGCCGGTGGTGGTGCCGATCGTGGTCGGCATGCTGCTCGGACCGGCCGCGCTCGGCGGCCTCTTGATGGGCACCATCGTCACCGGCCTGTTCGTCGCCATTTCGATGACGACCGGCGGCGGCGCCTGGGACAACGCCAAGAAATACATCGAGGACGGCAACTTCGGCGGCAAGGGTTCGGAGGCGCACAAGGCCGCCGTGACCGGCGACACCGTGGGCGACCCGTACAAGGACACGGCCGGCCCGGCCGTCAACCCCTTGATCAAGATTATCAACATCGTCGCGCTGTTGCTGGTGCCGCTGCTGCCGGCCACGGGCTGGATCGCGGTCAGCGCGCCGGCCCCGGCGCACGAGGCGGTCATCATGGACCAGGCCGCGGCCGCGCCGGTGTTGCAGGCGCCGGTGGCGGCGCCGCAGCCGCAATAAATCGGCGTCCCACAAAAAACCGGCCCGTCGGGGCCGGTTTTTTTACGTCCTGCTCCAGGTCAAACGCGCCCGCTCACGGCAGCGACAGGACCGCCTTGACCGTGTCGTCGAGTTCGGCCTTGTCGATATAGCCGATCGCGTTCACGTCGGCCGCCACGGCCTTCTTGACGTCGGCGCCCGAGGCATGCACCTTGGGCGGCCGGCCTTTGCCGGTGAACACGATCTTGGACCAGATCGCGGTCACCTCGGCCGCGTCCTTGCCGGCACACTTTTTATAAAACTCGTTGCGGATGCCTGAATCGTCGGCCTGGTCGACCGGCGTGAACATCGCCGATTTGCCGAGGAAAAACTGGGCCGCCTGCGCCGAGAACATGCGCGTGGCGGGGTTTTTCAGGTTGACCACCACCACGATTTCGGCGTGGGCGGGCGCGCCCGCGAGCGCAAGCGAAACCGCGGCAAGAATGAATAGGGTTGGTTTCATCCCGGCTCCTTAGAAAACGTAATCGATGGAAACGCCAACCGCCGTGACCGGCTTGCTCAAACCTGCGGCCGGCCCGAAGATCAGCGAACCGCTCTTTTTAAGGGGCTTGACGCGGTCGAGCTGGACTTTGAGGGAGGCCTTGGCGGCGAAATCCCAGCGCAGTCCGACCAGGTCGGAGCGCTGCTCGGCAGCCGTCAAAAAACCGACCGCGACCGCGTTGTGGAGCGGGCCCGCGCCGGGAAAGCCCGCCGGCAACACCACCGAACTGCCGGACTGGGTCAGAGAGGCGTGCGCGTAGTAGGGCAGCAGTTTGCCGACGCGGTAGCCGGCCATCGCATACCAGGCGTTCGTTTCCGAGAAAAAGCTGGACTCGAGGCCGCGCCGCCAACCGTACTCGGCCTGCAACACCAGCATGTTGTGGTTGAACGTCATCCCGAGCGCCGAGAACGCCACGCGCTTGCCGCCGACGATCGTCAGGTCGCGCCCGAGCTGGGCGAAGCCGGCCGCCGTGACGCCGGCCACCGTGTTGTTGAGCGCGCCGAAGTTGTCGCTGCCCATGCGGATGCGCGTGTGCGACAGACGCAGCGTCAGCGGGCCGTGTTCGGCGCTCACGCTGAGCGCGGCCACGGGGGCGCGGTAGTTGACCACCGCACCGCCGCCGACGGGCGTGAACAACTTGCCCCTGCTCACGCCGGAGCTCAACTGACCCGACAGCGTGGTGTCGCCGAACGAATGCTGGTACAGCAGATCGACGCCGTCCGCGTTCTCGATCGGCGCCTGGCTGTACAGTTCGATCGGCGGGCGCATCATGGTGTTGGCGTAGCCCACGTTCTGGAAGTCCGAGACCATGAAAATGGGCAGGGCCACGCGGCCGACCCGCAGGTTGAAGTCGTCGCTCAGCCTGTACTTGAGGAAGGCCCAGCTCAGCTCGGTCGTGAAGCTGGTGCCGGTGGACCTGCGCGTGAGCAGCTGGACCGTGCCCGACAGGCGCGCGCCGATCCGGTAGTCGGCCTGCAGGCCGAGGTTGGTGTCGGTGCCGATGCCGGCCCGGGTGGTGACGCCCTTGGCCTGGTTGTAGCGCACGAACTGGGCGTCGTCGCTGTCGGTGCGCACCGCCCCGAGCGTGCCGAAACCGTTGATCGATAGGTCGTCGGCGGCGGCTGCCCCCGACATCCCGACGGATGCGCAGATGAGCGCACTCCACATTGTTGCTTTCATTTTATCCCCTGTAATTTTCCACAAGGAAATTATGTCACGCGAAAACAGTGATCGACCTTGCCATTCGCCGACAAACGATTGTCATTTCGTGACAGTGGAATAAATGAACAACAGCGAGCTTCTCTCGAACGCCAAGATCGCGCTATTGACCGCGCGCTCCGACGTGATGGGCTGGTCCGCCCTGTTGTTCACTTGGTCCGCGGTCGCGGCAGTGCTGGCCGCGCTGGCGCGCTGGCCGCATCCGCTAATGTGGGTGTTTAAGCGGCACCGCTGGTTCCCGATCTCGCTGTTCCATCCGCCGTACGGCAACGCGGTGCAGCGGCTGGTCCTGCGCTTTTTCCTGGGCCCGCCGAGCGATGGGCCGGGGCACGGCAAGTGAGCATTTGCGCGGATGCCAGACGGCCTGAACAAACCTCGCGGCTGTTGTTTTAATGTATCTCCGGAAGCCATAAAACCAACTAATCGTCCGATATAACTAGGGGAGTCGACGAATGTTCGACTATCGTTCTAGAACGGCCCAGCGCCGCGCGCGCGGAGCGGGGCACTGCAAGCCAACCATAAAAAAACGGGGAGATCCGATGCGGAAAACGATGTGGTGCGCGCTCGTGTGCGCTTCGATGGGCATGTCGGGCGCGAGCGCCGACGACGCCCTTTTGATCAGCGGCTTCGGCACCGTCGGCGCGGTGCGCACCGACACCGACGAGGTCCAGTTCGTGCGCTACAACCAGGCCAAGGGCGTCAAAAAGGGGTGGGGCATCGGCACCGACACCAACCTCGGCGTGCAGGCCGACTACCGCTTCAGCGAGCGCCTCTCGGGCACCGTCCAGGTGCTCACGCGGCGCACCACGAGCACCAGTTTCACCACCGAGCTGACCTGGGGTTTCATCAAGGCCAAGCTGAACGACGACTTCAGCGTGCGCGTGGGCCGCACGGCCCTGCCCATCTTCATGATCTCGGACTACCAGAACGTCGGCTACGCCAACACCATGATGCGCCCGCCCGTCGAACTGTACGCCGCCGCGCCGATCGAGAACTCGGACGGTGCCGACCTGCTGTACCAGCACTCGTTCGGCGACACCACGGTCTCGGGCCAGTTGACCGTGGGCGTGAGCCAGGGCAAGTTGTTCGTGCCCGCCGGCGGCGGCTCGGTGGGCAAATACCGGGCCCCGCTGGTCGGGCTCAGCCTGAGCGCCGAACGCGGGCCCCTGACCGTGCGCGTGAGCCATCTGCGCACCGACTTCGGGGCCGACAACGTGACCCCGCTCAACGCCGTGGTGGCGGGCGTGACGGCGGCCGGCTTCCCCCAGCTGGGGCGCGACCTGACGCTGGCCGGCGGCAAGCGCGTGTCGTTCTCGGAGATCGGGCTCTCGCTCAACCAGGGCAAGTTGGTGGTGCAGGCCGAGTACGGCATGCGGCGCGACCTCGAGCCGTCCTACCTGCCCGAGCTCGACTCTTGGTATGCCATGTTCGGCTACCGCGCCGGAAAATTCCTGCCCTACTACGCCCATTCGTCGATCAAGCAGACCGGCCGCTCGGTCGTGCTGCCGGCCGGCTTCCCGAGCTCGGGTCCGCTGTACAACGCGGTCGCGGTCAGTTTCATGACGGCGCCGGAGCAAACCTCGGACCAGATCGGGCTGCGCTGGGATTTTGCCGCCAAGGCGGCCATGAAGGTCCAGATCGACCGCCTCAAGCCCTTGAAGAAGACCGGCAGCCTGATCTTCGGGCCGGCGGCCGGGTGGACCAAACCGGTCACCGCGATCGGAGTATCTGTCGACTACGTTTTCTAAGGGGGCGCAAATGAAACTCATCATGCTTGCGCCGCTGGCGCTCGTGTTGTCGCTCGCGGGGGCGCCTGCCCTGGCCGAGATCGTGGTCGTGGTCAACCCGAAAAACCCCGCCACACGGATGTTCGCGACCCAGGCGTCCCAGTTTTTCCTGGGCAAGTCGACCATGTTCACGCCCGTCGACCAGTCCGAGGGTTCGCCGATCCGCGCCGAGTTCTACAAGAAGTGCGCGGGCAAGGAGGCGGCCGAGGTCAACGCGATCTGGTCCAAGATCGTGTTCACCGGCAAAGGCCGGCCGCCCAAGGTGTACGCCTCCGCCGCCGAGGTCAAAAAGGCGGTCGCGGCCGACGTCAACGCGATCGCTTATATCGACAAGGCCGAGCTCGACGACAGCGTCAAGGCGATCCTGTCGCTGCCGTGACGCCGCGTCGATGAGATAGTGCTTTGGGGGGGCGGGGATTGAAATTTTCACTGCGCGTCAAATTCCTGCTCCTGAGCGCCCTGGTGCAGGCGCTGCTGGTCGGTTTGCTGATCGCCAACAGCGTGCGCCTGATGGACGCGGCCGTCATCAACAACGCCGGACGCGTCGCGCACGAATACGGGGTCATGCTCAACCTCACGCTGGGGCCGTACGCGAGCAGCGGCCGCCTGCCCGAGCTGCGCGGCTACATGGCCGAGATGCTGGCCGACCAGCAGGACAGCTTCGTGCGCTATGTGGTCATCACGGACGCCGACGGCGGCACGCTGTTGCGGGTCGGCGCCGCGCCGGCCGACATGGGCGCCGTGTTCGCCGGGCAGCGCGCCGCCGACGTGCGCAAACTGCAAACCCGGCTCGGCGGCCCGCTGCTCAACGCGCGCGCGCCGCTGCTGCTGCGCGACAACCGCATCGGCATGCTCAACTTCGGCATCTCGACCGACGAGCTGAACCTCGCGCGCGGCGCGGTGCTGCGCCAGGGCAGCGTGATCGCGGGGGCCGGCTTCCTGATCGGGCTGCTGTTGCTGTTCGCGTTCACGCGCGGCATGGGACGGCGCCTGTCGGCGCTGACGGCGCAGTCGCGCCGGCTCGCGCAGGGCGACTTCGAACAACTGCTGCCCGAGCGCGGCGGCGACGAGCTCGAGGTGTTCGCGCGCGCGCTCAACGCGATGAGCGTGGCGCTGCGCGAACGGATCGCCGAGGTGCTCAAGGGCGGGCAGCGGCTGGCCGAATCGGAGGCGCGCTTCCGCACCCTGTTCGAGACCGCGCCGGTGCCGCTCGTGGTCACGCTCGACGACGGCACGCTGGTCGACACCAACCGCGCGCTGAGCGCGGTGTTCGGGCACGCGCGCGCCGACCTGCTGGGCAAGCGCAGCAACGACATCGACTTCTGGCGCGGCCCGGACGAGCGCGCCCGCATCTACGCGATCCACCGGCGCGACGGCGCCGTGCGCGGCGAGGTGGCGCAGGCGCGCCTGGCCAACGGGCGGCCGGGGCAGGTGGCGATCTGGTCGGCCGAGTTGTCGCTGGGCGGGCGCGCGGCCATCATCTGGGTGCTGATGGACCTGACCGACGAACTCGAGGCCAAGCGCGACCTCAAGGAATTGAACGCCTCGCTCGAGGACCGGGTGGCGCGGCGCTCGGCCGAGCTGGAGGCGGCCAACGCCAGCCTGACCCACGCGCTCGCCACGCTCGAGCACGCCCAGAAGGACCTCGTCGCGGCCGAGAAAATGGCCTCGCTCGGCTCCCTCGTGGCCGGGGTCGCGCACGAATTGAACACGCCGATCGGCAACAGCCTGCTGGCGGCGACCTCGCTCGCCGACGGCGTGCGCCAGTTCGTGCGCGACGTCGACGCCGGCCAGATGAAGCGCTCGGCGATGGCGCAGTTTTTACAGGAGACGCTGCAGGCCTGCGAGTTGATCGTCAAGTCGCTGCACCGCTCGGCGCATCTGATCGCCTCGTTCAAGCAGGTCGCGGTCGACCAGACCAGCGACCAGCGCCGCCCCTTCGATCTGCGCGAGGTGCTCGCCGACACCGTGGCCACGTTCGCGCAGGGCCTGCGCCGCGCCAATTGCGAGGTGCGCCTCGAGGTCGACGGCGCGTTCGCGTTCGACGCGTATCCGGGCAGCCTGTGCCAGGTGCTCAGCAACCTGCTCAACAATGCGACCACGCATGCCTTCGGCGAAGGCGGCGGAAGCATCACGATCCGCGCCCGCGCGGGCGACGACGAAGGCTGGGTCGAGATCGGTTTCGCCGACGACGGCGCGGGCATGCCCGAGCATGTGCTGCGCCATGTGTTCGATCCGTTCTTCACCACGCGCATGGGCAGCGGCGGCACCGGGCTGGGCATGAACATCGTCTACAACATCGTCACCGGGGTGCTCGGCGGACGCATCGACGTCGCCAGCGCGCCGGGCGCGGGCACCACGGTGCGGCTGGTGCTGCCGCTGGTGGCGCCGCTGCGATAACGGCGGCGACCCAATGGCGTACTCGTCAGAGCGGACTCGCCATAGCGGTGGACCCATCACGTTTGCAGCGCCGCAGCGCCGCTGGAATGGACTTAGGCGGCCGCCGGCAGCGCCCGTCCCGCGCTTCCGCTACACTGGCCGAAATTCACTAAGTGTTAAAGGGCGGCAATCAATGAGAATTATTCGAAGCAAGGATTTCACCGCCACGCGCGCCTGGGGTGCCGATGACATCGCCAATATGGGCGGCACCACGACGCGCCTGCACTGGACCGACCAGCCATACAAATGGCATGTCAACGATGGGGAAGAGGTGTTCGCGGTCCTCGACGGCACGGTCGATATGCATTACCGCGAGTCCGGGGTCGAGCACGTCGTGACCTTGGCGGTCGGGGACGTGTTTTTCGCCGGCGTCGGATGCGAGCATGTCGCGCATCCGCGCGGAGAGGCGCGGATCCTGGTGGTCGAGCGCGAGGGCAGCGTCTGACCGGAACGCTTCGATTTCACGCGCTCAGAACACGCAAAGCCGGTTCGCCTGCGCCCGCAACTCCGCCCTGAAGTGCGGGTGCGCGATCGCGATCAATGCGGCGGCCCGCTCGCGCGCCGATTTGCCGCGCAGTTGCGCCACGCCGTACTCGGTGACCACGTAGTTCACATCGTTCTTGCTGGTGCTCACATGGGTGCCGGCCGTGAGCGTGGGCACGATGCGCGAGACCGTGTCGTCCTTGCAGGTCGACGGCAGCACGATGAACGACTTGCCGCCGCGCGAGCGGTTGGCCGCGCGCACGAAGTCGCTCTGGCCGCCGGTGCCGGAATAGGGCAGGTGGCCCAGGCTCTCGGAGCCGCATTGGCCCAGCAGGTCGACCTGCAGGCTGGCGTTGATCGACATCAGGTTGTCGTTCTGCCCGGCCAGGTAGGGATCGTTCGTGATGTTCGCCGGGTGCATCTCGAGCATCGGGTTGCGCTCCATGAACTGGTACAGCTTGCGCGAACCGAGCGCGAAGGTGGCGACCATCTTGCCCGGGAAAATATTCTTGCGGCGGTTGGTCACCGCGCCGCACTCGACCAGCGCGCGGATGCCGTCGCCGAACATCTCGGTGTGGATCCCGAGCTCGTGCTTGCTGCTCAACTGCATCACGACGGCGTCGGGGATGCCGCCGTAGCCGATCTGCAAGGTCGCGCCGTCGTCGATCATCTCGGCCACGTAGCGCCCGATCGCCTCCTGCACCGGGCCGATCGCCGGCATGCCCACCTCGAACAACGGCGCCTCGCTCTCGACGACCGCGTCCACGCGCGAGACGTGCACATGGCACTGGCCGTGCGTGAACGGCACGTTAGGATTGACCTCGAGCACCACCGCGCGCGCGCGGGCCAGCGCCGCCATGGTGTAGTCGGTGCCCAGGCTCAGCGCGAAGTTGCCATGCTCGTCCATCGGCGAGGCCATCGCGAACACCACGTCGGCCGCCATCTGGCCGCGTTCGATCAGCAGCGGGATCTCGGAAAAATTGTTGGGGATGAAATCGGACCAGCCCTGCTGTCCGGCCGCGCGCGAGGCCGGCCCGCAAAACAGCGCCGCGTGGCGCACGTGGGCGGCCGTTTGCTGGTCGAAATAATCGTATTTGCGCAGCGCGAGGATCTGCGCGACCCGGATGCCGCGGAAGCGCTGGCGCTGCGCCGACAACGCCGTGAGCAGCGTGGGCGGTTCGCCGACCCCGGTCGGGACGATGATCATGTCGCCGTCGCGCAAGAGATCGAGCGCGCCGTCGGCGCCGATGCATTTTTCCTGGTACGCGCGCTGGGCGGTCTGCATGGTGGTTTCCTTTATCGTGGCCGCCATGGTAGCCGCGCGGGCTGACCCGGGCCTTACGCTAGCCCATGTGTGTGACAAGCTGCGTGTTACAAACTGTTTCTCACGCGCCAAGCGTGCGGCGCCGCGCCTGGCCGATAATGGCCTCGTACCTCCTTGCCTTGAAGGGCCCCCATGAAATCGAGCACGCAACTCCTTGCACTGACGCTGGCGCTGACCGCCCTCGCGGCCGGCGCGGCCGAGCCCGACGTCTACGCGCCGGTCCTGTCGCCCAAATACGCGGTGCCTGCGCCCAAGGCCGAGGCGCAGCCCGCGCAGCAGCCGCCGGGCACGTCCGCGCCGTACAAAGCGGCGCCGCCCAAAAAGGCGCCGCCGCGGCGCCGCCCCACGCGCCAGGACATCATCACGATGCCGCCGGCCGCGCCGATCGTCGGCGCGCCGTTCCGTCCGTCCGTGCTGCCACCGGCGCACGCCGCGCCGTCCGGACCCGTGCAAATCAACAGTTGCGACGCCGGCGGCTGCACCGACACCAACGGCGTGCGCTACAACGGCGGCGCCGGCAACGCCGCGCTCAACCCGCAAGGCCGCCTGTGCACGACCAACGGCGCCACGGTCCAGTGCTTTTAATGCAGCGGAAATGCGTCCGCGCCGGTTTTTCCTGCCAAAAGTTCGCTACAATCGCGGGTACTTGACGTTTACGTCAACGTCAACCGCCAACCAAGAACTTTAAGAGGACAAGCCATGCAGATCCAAGACAATGTTTTCATCATCACCGGCGGGGCCTCGGGCCTGGGCGCGGCCACCGCGCGCATGCTCACCGAGGGCGGCGGCAAGGTCGTGCTGGCCGACGTGCAGGTCGAGGCGGGCACGCTGCTCGCGGCCGAACTGAACGGCATCTTCGTCAAGTGCGACGTGAGCTCGGAGGCCGACGGCATGGCCGTGGTCGCCGCGGCCGTGGCGCTGGGCACCCTGCGTGGCCTGATCAATTGCGCGGGCGTCGCGCCGGCCATCAAAACCGTCGGCAAGGACGGCCCGCACCCGCTCGACGTGTTCCAGCGCACCGTCAACATCAACCTCGTGGGCACCTTCAACATGTCGCGCCTCGCGGCCGAGGCGATGGGCAAGACCGAAGCGGGCGAGTCGGGCGAGCGCGGCGTGATCATCAACACCGCCTCGGTCGCGGCCTACGACGGCCAGATCGGGCAGGCCGCCTACGGCGCCTCGAAGGCCGCCGTGGTCGGGCTGACCCTGCCGATGGCGCGCGACCTGTCGCGCAGCGGCATCCGCGTGATGACGATCGCGCCGGGCATCTTCGAAACCCCGATGCTGATGGGCATGCCCGAAGAAGTGCGCGACGCGCTCGGCAAGATGGTGCCGTTCCCATCGCGCCTCGGCCGTCCCTCCGAGTACGCGCACCTGGCCAAGACCATCATCGAAAACACCATGCTCAACGGTGAAACGATCCGCCTCGACGGCGCGATCCGCATGCAGCCGAAGTAAATACGCGCGAAGCGGAGCGGGACTCCGGAAGGCAATTTGTTGTAGGATGCCCCATCAGGGCGCGCGGCCTCGGTCGCGCGCTTTTTTTTTGGGGAGACCCGTTGGAGATCCGATGACCAAGCCGCACCCGTTTTTGTCCCTGCTCGCCGGCGCCGCCGTGTTGGCCGCCGCGTTCAACCCCGCGCCCGCGTTCGCCCAGGACGCCCAGCAGGCCGCGCCCGAAAGCACGATCGCGGTCACGACCAAGCCCGGTTGGGCCGCCAAGAAATACATGATCGCGGCCGCCAATCCGCACGCCGTGGCCGCCGGCTACGCGATGCTCAAGCAGGGCGGCAGCGCGATCGACGCCGCCATCGCCGCGCAGATGGTGCTCACGCTGGTCGAGCCGCAGTCGTCGGGCATCGGCGGCGGCGCCTTCCTCATGCACTACGACGGCAAGCAGGTGCAGGCCTTCGACGGCCGCGAGACGGCGCCCGCCGCGGCCACCGAGCGGCTGTTCCAAAAGAGCGGCGGCGGGCCGGTCTCGCGCGTGGTCGGCGTGGTCGGCGGCCGTTCGGTCGGCGCCCCGGGCGTGCTGCGCATGCTCGAACTGGCGCACAAACAGCACGGCAAGCTGCCCTGGAAGACCCTGTTCGGGCCGGCCATCGCGCTCTCGGACGACGGTTTTTCGATCAGCGAGCGGCTGCACGGCCTGCTGCTGCGCGACCCCTACCTCAAACAAGACCCGGTGGCGGCGGCCTACTTCTACGATAAAAACCTCAAGCCCTGGCCGGTCGGCACCTTGCTCAAGAACCCCGAGCTCGGGCGCACCATGCGCGCGATCGCCGCCGGCGGCGCCGACTCGCTGCACTTGGGCCCGATCGCGCGCGCGATCGCGGCCAAGGTGGCCAACCATCCGAGCAACCCGGGCACCTTGAGCGTGGCCGACATCGCCGGCTACCAACCCAAACTGCGCACCCCCGTGTGCAGCGACTACCGGCGCTGGACCGTGTGCGGCATGCCGCCGCCGTCCTCGGGCGGGATCGCGGTCGCGCAGATGCTCGGCATGCTCGAGACGCGCGACATGGCCAAACTGGCGCCGCTCGACGGCGTGCCCTCGGCCGAGGCGGTGCACCTGTTCACCGAGGCGGGGCGGCTCGCCTACGCCGACCGCAACCGCTACGCGGCCGACACCGATTTCGTGCCGCTGCCCGGGGGCGGCGTGCCGAGCCTGATCGATAAAACCTATTTGCGCACGCGCGCTGCCCTGATCGGCGAGCGCAGCATGGGCGTGGCGCCGCCGGGCAAGCCGCCCGGCTTCGACGTCGCCTGGGGCCGCGACAACGCGATCGAGACCGCCTCGACCTCGCACCTGGTGGTGGTCGACGCCAACGGCGCGGGCCTGTCGATGACGACCACGGTCGAAGACGCGTTCGGTTCGCGCCAGATGGTGGGCGGCTTCATGCTCAACAACCAGCTGACCGACTTCTCGTTCGACGCCTTTGACGCCGAGGGCCCGATCGCCAACCGGGTCCAGCCCGGAAAGCGCCCGCGCAGCGCGATGAGCCCGACCATCGTGTTCGAGCGCGCCAGCGGCAAGCTGGTGCTCGCGGTCGGCTCGCCGGGCGGGCCGGCGATCATCAACTATGTGGCCAAGGTGCTGGTCGGGACCATGGACTGGGGCATGAACGTGCAGCAGGCGATCTCGATGCCGAACTTCGGCAGCCGCAACGGCCCGACCGAGCTCGAGGAGGGGCGTTTCGGCCCGGCCGTGACCGAGCCGCTGCGCGCGCGCGGCCACACGCTGCGCTTTTCGGACCAGAATTCGGGCCTGCACGGGATCCAGCGCGGCCAGGTGCACGGCATCCCGATCTGGTTCGGCGGCGCCGACCCTCGGCGCGAGGGCGAGGCCAAGGGCGATTAGCCGGTGCGATGGTCGTGAAAGCACACATGCCTTGCTTTCACGACAGAATTTTTAGACCGTGTTTTTCAACGATGGTCAACATTTTCGCCGCGAGGCCGCTTGGTTTCTTCGCGCCCGACTCCCACTTTTGGACGGTCGAGGCGCTGACGTTGAGCGCCCGGGCAAAATAATTCTGGCTTGCCTGGGCCGCGCTTCGAATGCGCACGACATCCTCGGCAGTCATCTGCGGGACGGCGCAAAGCCCCTCATAGTCGCGCATTGTCTTTTTATCGATCAAGCCGGCATCGACCATGTCTTGCGCCGCCTCGAGCACCGCCGCCATGGCGCGGCTTTTAGGTTTCCTTGTTGTTGCCGGACTCTTCATCTTCACATTCATTGCATATCTCCATTGCCGCTTTTGCTGCGACTAACTTTTCCATCCCGGCCAAGCCCGCGGCTCCATAGTTGGTCGACAGATTTTTAAACCCCGCCAACTCGTCAGCTTCCAAGTTGTCCTTGTCGCCTTTGGCGAACAAGTAGGCGAAAACCCAAAAATCTTTCGGCTTGGTCAGCACTATCGAACGACTTCGATTTTGCTTGAGCCTTTTTTTCCAAACGTTGCCGCCTAGATTTTCCCCCTTGCCCTCCTCAAGCTCTGCGATCGCCTGACAGAGTTCGTCGTCTTTAATCCCTTCCTTTCCAGCATCTTTTAAGAACCGCTTTAAGGTGAAAACGCGCGGCTTATTGGTGCCCATGGGCCGCACATGACTCGGAGTTGAACCGTTCATAGTATATCACCTAGTGTGACGGACGCCGATTGTTGCCGCCGCCCACAATGCCAATCAACTGTGATTATGTACAGTATATGTCGCATCGGGGAAGGGCTGTCTGCCGTTCGTGGTCGGAACCGAATCGAGAACGATTCCTGGCGTTCCGCCGGGCGCCCGAGCAGGCCAGTCGCTCCATGCATTTTTGTATAACACATGCCCGCGTTATACAGAAATGGATGTACGCGCCGTGGCAACAGAAAATGCATTAGCTGCAACTTTCCCCCTCAAAATGCCCGGACCCTGCTAATCTTGCCGTATGGGATTACATCAGGCATTACCTAAAAAAACCGGCTTGATATTGACCGGCGGAGGCGCGCGCGCCGCCTACCAGGTCGGGGTGCTGCAGGCGATCTCCCAGATTCTGTGGGAGGCCGGCTGGCCGCCCTCGCGCAACCCGTTCGACATCATCTGCGGCACCTCGGCCGGCGCGATCAACGCCACCGCGCTGGCCTGCCGCGCCGACAATTTCGGCGAGGGCGTGCAAAAGCTGCTCGACGTCTGGGAGAACATGACGGTGGCCCAGGTCTACCGCGCCGATTCGCTCGGCGTGCTGCGCTCGGGCGCGCGCT
>JAZKIN010000052.1:0-25423 GCA_040384885.1 Pseudomonadota bacterium
GCTTGAACGGCGGCAGGCTTTGCCAGATGCGCTTGCCGTACGGCTTGGAGATCAGGCGCGGGTCGCAGATCATGAGCACGCCGCGGTCGGTCTCGTCGCGGATCAGGCGTCCGGCGCCCTGCTTGAGGTTGATGATCGCCTCGGGCAGTTGGTGGTGCATGAAGCCGTTCATGCCCTGCTTCTCCATGACCTCGATGCGGGCCGCGAGCACCGGGTCGTCGGGCGGCGAGAACGGCAGCTTGTCGATGATCACCAGCGACAGCGCGTCGCCGCGCACGTCGACGCCCTCCCAAAAACTCTGGCTGCCCACGAGCACGGCGTTGCCCGCGTGGCGGAAGGCGTCCAGCAGCTCGGTGCGCCCGCGCTCGCCCTGCACGAACAGCGGGTAGTCGAGTCCGCGCTCGGCGAACTCGGCGCGCAGGCGCTCGGCCACCTTGTTGACCGCGCGAATCGTGGTGCACAAGAAAAAGGTGCGCCCGCCGGCGGCCTCGATCACGGGCAGCGCGCAGTCGACCACGGCGTCGGTGTAGCCCATCGAGTTCGGCTCGGGCAGGCCGGCCGGCACGTACAGCAGGCCCTGGCGCTCGTAGTCGAACGGGCTCGGCCAGCTGTGGGCGGCCTCGCCGGCGAGCCCCATCTGGTTCGAGAAATGCTTGAAGTCGTTCTTGACGGCCAGCGTGGCCGAGGTGAAGATCCAGCTGCGCGGCGTGCCCTCGCGCTGGTTGGTGAAGATCGGCGCGATCGACAGCGGCGTCTTGTGCAGCTGCAGCGAGGACGAGAACGCCTCGACCCAGAGCACGGCCTGGTCGCCCTCGACCAGCTTGCCCTTGGGGTCGGCCTTCCAGGCCGCGAGCGCCGCGGCCAGCTCGACCGCGCGCACGCGGCACTGCTCGATCGTCTCGGCGCGCGCCGCGTTCTCCTCGAGCACGTCGACGAGGCCGCCGAGCTGCTCCTTGAGCGTGGCCAGCGCCGGGAAAAAATCGGACGAGGCCGGCACCTGCGCGAGCGCGAGCCGCATCGTGTCCTGGCCGAACGACAGGCGCAGGTCGCGCGCGGCCTTCTCGACCGCGGTCACGGCCTTGGCCCAGTCGGTGCCGCCGCGCGCGTGCGCGAGGCCCTCGGCCAGCACGTCGCGGCACAGTTCGAGCACCTGCGAGGTCGACACCGTCTGGCCGAAGAACAGCGTGGCCGTGTCGGGCAGCTGGTGCGCCTCGTCGAAGATGATGGTGTTGGCCGAGGGCAGCAGTTCGGCCACGCCCGTGTCCTTGAGCGCGACGTCGGCGAAGAACAGGTGGTGGTTGACCACGACCACGTCGGCCTGCTGGGCCTCGCGGCGCGCCTTCATGACGAAGCAATCCTGGTAGTACTGGCACTCCGAGCCCATGCAGGTGTCGCGCGTCGAGGTGACCAGGTTCCAGATCAGGGCGTTCTCGGGCACCTTGGCCAGCTCGGCCTTGTCGCCCGAATTGGTCATCTTGATGAAGCGCGAGATCTCGCGCAGGTTGCCGACGTCGTCGCGCGAGGTCATGCGCCCGTTCTGCAAGGTCCGTTCGAGGTGGTAGTGGCACACGTAGTTCGAGCGGCCCTTGAGCAGCGCGACCGAGACGGGCGCGCGCAGCGCCGCGCGCACGGTCGGTATGTCGCGCAGAAACAACTGGTCCTGCAAGTTCTTGGTGCCCGTCGAGATGATGGTCTTGCCGCCCCACAGCAGCGCCGGCACCAGGTAGGCGAAGGTCTTGCCGGTGCCCGTGCCGGCCTCGGCGATCAGGGTCTTCTGCTCATGGATGGCCTGCGCGATCGACTTGGCCATCTCGGTCTGGGAGCGCCGCGGGCTGAAACTGCCGACGGCGGGCGCGAGCGGGCCGCCGGCGCTGAACAGGCGGTCGATCTCGGCGTCGTGCGTGCCGGCCGGCGCGGCGGGCGGCGCGGCGGGGGCGCCGGCGCTGGGGCCGGTCGCCGGAGTAGGATGGGTCAAGGTGTCGATCGGTGGAGCGAAGACAAATCAGGCCGGCACATCCGGCACCAATTGCATTTTCAGCAGGGTGATATGGTCTTTCAGCTGCAGCTTGCGCTTTTTGAGCCGGCGCAGCTGCAACTGGTCGTGGTGGCCGTCCAGAATTAACAAATCTATGACCGCGTCCAGGTCGCGATGTTCCACATCGAGCTCGATCAGGCGGCGCTGGATCCCTTGGACATCGGTCATATTTCCATTTTCCCAATATTTTATTTTACAAACTTCACGGGTGCGCGAACGGTATGCGCATACAATCTGAGCATTTGTATCAGACCGGAAAGTCGCGTCGGGCTTGCGACAATCGGGTTTCTAGGTGCATAGTTTAATCTACGGCGACGTTGCCGCCAATATATTGATACAGTGTTGACGTAAGTCAGGCGTTTCCCGGCTGGCATTCGGATCGATCTCTGGGTAAAAATGAACGAATACAAAATTGAAGCGGGCACCGCTCAGCATATCGGCAACCGGGCCCAGCAAACCGACCGGACCGCCCTGTTCACGGGCGCGCGCGCGCCGGGCTACGTGCTCGCGGTGCTCGCCGACGGCATGACCGGCGGCGCCAGCGCCTCCGAGCAGGTGCTGCAAAGCGCCAAGCAGATGTTCGACGAGTTCAAGCCTGGCGACCGCGCCAGCACCGAGCGCCTCGCGCAGCTGCTGCGCGACATGGTGCAGGAGACCCACTCGATCATCCGGATGAACACCTTCACGACCAAGACCGAGGCCCAGAGCTCGTTCGTGGCGCTGGTCATCTCGCCGTTCGGCGAGGCGGTCTGGGCCCACACGGGCGATTCGCGCCTGTACCGCTTCGCCGGCGGCCAGTGCAAGGCGCGCACGAGCGACGAAGCGTATGTGAACCACCTGGTCGAGACCGAGAAGCTGCCGCTCGAGGCGGCCAAGAACCACCGCCGCACCAAGCTGCTCGTCAACGCCCTCGGCAATGCCGAGCGCAAGCCGTTCGCCACGATCGGCACGCACGCCGGGCTGGCCGCGGGCGACACCTTCATGTTGTGCTCGGACGGCCTGTGGTCGCTCTTCACCGACGCCGAGCTGGGTGCCGTGACGGCCAAGAACACGCCGCGCCAGGCCTCCGAACTGCTGATCAACAAGGCCACCGAGCGCGCCCAGGGCAAGGGCGACAACTGCACCATGGCGATCGTCAAGCTGGTGCGCCCGCCCGCTGCGCCGGGATTGGGCAGCAAGCCGCCGGCCAAGGGCTGAGGCCGCGGCCGGTGGATCAAACAAAATCGCGCAGCTTGCGAACTTTAGTACAGACCTAAACCAACATCGTCCTCGCGTATGCGGGGACCCATAGAACGCTGGCACTGAGCAACCGTTCTATGGGTCCCCGCATTCGCGAGGACGATGTTGGTTTTTTCCTTGAATAGGGGTAGCCGCACTCAGGCGTGACGTCTGGTGGGAAGCTCGCCCGCAAGCGGCCTTAGCGGCGGCCTTGGCGCCACGCCCCGTCAATCAATACAGGCTGTTGGCCAGCCGTTCCGGCAATTCAAGGTCGTAACGCCCGCCGTCGATCGCGCCTGCGCTCAAGGCCGCCAGCATCGCGCCGGCGCTCGGCAGCTCGGCGCGCGCGCGCCGGCTGCCCTCGTCCCACAGTTTGGCGCGCACGAGCGCGCGCGCACACTGGAAAAACACCGCCTCGACCTTGATGACCAGCACCGAGCGCGGCGCCTTGCCGTCGACCGCGAAGCGCGCCAGCAGCGCCGGCGCGACCGATATCGCGGCGCGCCCGTTCACGCGCAGCGTCTCGCCCACGCCCGGCACCAGGAACAGCAGCGCCACGCGCGGATCGGCGACGATGTTGCGCAGGCTGTCGATGCGGTTGTTGCCGCGCCGGTCAGGCAGCAGCAGGGTCTGTTCGTCCTCGAGCGCGACCCAGCCGGCGCGGTCGCCGCGCGGCGAGACGTCCAGCCCGCCGGGTCCGCTGGTGGCGAGCACCAGCAGCGGCGCCGCCTCGATGAAGGCGCGGTAGTGCGGATGCAGATACGCGACCTCCTTGGCCAGCGCGGCCGCCGCCGGCGCCCCGTACAAGCGCTCGAGCGCGCCGAGCTCGCTGATGCGGTATGGGTCGTCCGCCGAATCCGCCGGGCCCGATGGGTCCGCCGAATCCGCCGGGCCCGATGGGTCCGCCGAGTCCGCCGGGTCCGGCACGGCTAGCTCGGGCGCCATGTCAGGGCCGCTTGGCCGGCGGCGCCGGGTCGGCGGGCGCGAAGCGGCCCTCGCGCTCGGCCTGCTCGGCCTTTTTGGCGGCCTGATTGGCGGCCTGATTGGCGCCCTGCCCTGCTTGTCTGGCGGCCTGATTGGCGGCCTGCTCGGCCTGTTTGGCGGCTTGTTTCGCGGCCTGCTTGGCGGCGACCTCTCGTTGGCGGCGCGCCGATTCGGCGCGTTTTTTATCGTACCGCTGCGCGCGCGCGGCGCGCAGCGGCGCCTCGGCCTGCTCGCGCTCGGCGATGCGGGCCAGCTTGGCCGCGTGCTCGGCCTCGCGCTCGGGCCGGGCCGAGGCGCGCGCCGGACGTTCCCCGGCGGCCGGCTTGGCCGCGGCCGCCTGTTCCTTGGCGGCCCATTCGGCCGCGCGCTTGACTTCGTTGGCGGCGTGCTCCTTGGCCGCCTCGACCATCGCGAGCTCGCGCTCCTCGACCGCCTTGGCGCGTTTGTAGCGCCCGGCGTCGACCTCGACCACGCGGACCACGGCCAGCGTCGCGCGCCGTTTCTCGCGCGCCGCGTCGAGGCAATGGTTGACGAAGAATTTGGTGCGGCAGAAGCGCTCGCTGTCGGCGTACTCGGCCTCGGCGGCCGCGCGCAGCCTGAGCGCCTCGGCCAATGCGCGGTCGGCCTCGAGCGTCGAACGCAGCAGCGGGCCCGGCGGCGGATTGTCGGCGCCGGGCGGCGGCAGCATCATCGTCACGCAACCTGACAGCGCGGCGCCGGCCAGCGCCAGCGCGAGCGCGCCGCGCGCGCCGCGCAACGCCGTCCGGACCGGGGCGGCGGCGGCGCCGCCATGGACGGCGCGCACAGGCCGGCAAGCGGCCGAAGCGCTGTCGACAGCGATGTCAGAGGCACGGTCGGAGGCACGGTCGAAAACGACCTTGAATGAAATGCGGAAAGCCATATTTTTTTATCCTTGTTGGGCGTCAGGCGATCGCATCGGCCGCGCCGCGGCGCTGCGCCTCCATGTATTCGCGCGACTGCATCTCAATGATACGCGAGACGGTGCGGTGGAACTCGTTTGCGAGCATGCCCTGGGTGTACAGCTCCTCGGGCGCGACCTCGGCCGACATGATCAGCTTGACCTTGTGGTCGTAGAACACGTCGATCAGCCAGGTGAAGCGGCGCGCCTCGGACGACATCGCGGCCGACATCGCCGGAATGCTCGACAGCACCACGGTGTGGAAGCGGCTCGCGATCTCGAGGTAGTCGTTCTGCGAGCGCGGCCCGCCGCACAGGGTCGCGAAATCGAACCAGATGATGCCGCCGGCGCGCCGCAGCGCGCGGATCTCGCGCTCCTCGATGCGGATGCGCGGGTCCTCGTCGGCGGTCTCGGCGATTTTCGCATACGCCGTGCGCAACGCGCTGTCGGCCTTGGCGCCGAGCGGCGTGTAATAGCTCTCGACCTGTTCGAGCGCGCGCTTGCGGTAGTCGACCCCGGCGTCGACGTTGAGCACGTCGAGCTTGTCCTTGAGCAGCGCGATGGTCGGCAGCATGCGGTCGCGGTGCAGCCCGTCCGGGTACAGCAGCTCGGGGTCGTAGTTCGAGGTCATGATGAACGAGACGCCGTTCTCGAACAGGGCCGTGAGCAAGTTGTACAGGATCATCGCGTCGGCGATGTCCGAGACGTGGAATTCGTCGAAGCAGATCAAGCGGTATTTCTTGGCGATGCGGCGCGCGACCTCGTCGAGCGGGTCGGCCACGCCCTTGAGCTCGTCGAGCTGGCGGTGCACCGCGCGCATGAATTCGTGGAAGTGCAGGCGCGTCTTGCGCACCACCGGCACCACCGAATAAAAGCTGTCCATCAAAAACGACTTGCCGCGCCCCACCCCTCCCCACAGGTAGACCCCGCGCGGCACCTCGGGCCGGCGGATCAGGCGCTTGAACACGGACGAGCGCTGGGCGCGGAAATCGACCCACTGCTCGTAGGCGAGCTGCAGCCGGTCGACCGCTGCCTGCTGGGCGGCGTCGGAGGTGAAGCCGCGCTGCGTGAGCGCGTGCTGGTAGAACTCTTGGACGTTCATGGATGGCGGTGCTGGAGAACCGGGCGGGCCTTGCGGCCCGTCCGGCCGGTGCTGATTTAGAAGTTCAGCGCACGCTTGTCGACGGCGAGCGCGGCTTCCTTGGTCGCTTCGGACAGCGAAGGATGGGCGTGGCAGATGCGCGCGATGTCCTCGCTCGAGGCGCGGAACTCCATCGCCACGACCGCCTCGGAAATGAGCTCCGAGGCCATCGGCCCGACGATGTGCACGCCGAGGATTTCATCGCTCGTCGCGTCGGCCAAAAACTTGACCATGCCCGAGGTGTCGCCGAGCGCGCGCGCGCGCCCGTTGGCCAGGAACGGGAAGGTGCCCGCCTTGTAGGCCGTGCCGGCGGCCTTGAGCTGCTGCTCGGTCTGGCCGACCCACGCGATCTCGGGCGAGGTGTAGATCACCCACGGGATCGTGTTGAAGTTGGTGTGCCCGTGCTGGCCGGCGATGCGCTCGGCCACCGCCACGCCTTCTTCTTCGGCCTTGTGCGCGAGCATCGGCCCGCGCACGACGTCGCCCACGGCCCACACGTTCGGCAGGCTGGTCTTGCAGTCGTCGTCGACCGCGACGAAGCCGCGCTCGTCCAACTTGAGGCCGACCGTCTCCGCGCCGAGGCCGTTCGTGTTCGGCACCCGCCCGATCGAGATGATCAGCTTGTCGAACACGGCCTGCTGCGCCGCGCCGGCGGCGTCGACATAATCGACCGTGACGTCGTTGGCGCCGGCCTTGATGGTGCCGATCTTGCAGCCGAGCTTGATCGCGAGGCCCTGCTTGACGAACAGCTTGTGCGCCTCCTTGGCGATCTGCTCGTCGACCGCGCCGAGGAACACCGGCAGGCCTTCGAGCACCGTCACCTGGGCGCCGAGGCGGCGCCAGACGCTGCCCATCTCGAGGCCGATCACGCCGGCGCCGATCACGCCTAGGCGGGCCGGCACGGCGTCGATCGCGAGCGCGCCCGTGTTCGACAAAATCAGTTTCTCGTCGAACGGCGCGCCCGGAAGTTCGCGCGCGTTCGAGCCGGTCGCGATGACCACGTGCTTGGCCTGCAGCGTGTCGGGCTTGGCGCCGGCCACGCTGACCGTGTAGCCGCCGTCGACGGCGCCGGCGAACGCGCCGCGGCCGTGGAAGAAGGCGATCTTGTTTTTCTTGAACAGGTACAGGATGCCGTCGTTGTTCTGCTTGACGACGGTGTCCTTGCGCTTGAGCATCTGGCCCAGGTTCAGCTTGAGGCCCGAGACGTCGATGCCGTGCTCGGCGAAGCCGTGGCCCGCGTGCTCGAAATGCTCGGACGACTGCAGCAATGCTTTCGACGGGATGCAGCCGACGTTGGTGCAGGTGCCGCCCGGCGCCGGGCCGCCCTTGGCGTTGGCCCATTCGTCGATGCAGGCGACCGAAAAGCCCAGTTGCGCGGCGCGGATCGCGGCGATGTAGCCGCCGGGGCCGGCGCCGATGACGACCACATCGAATGGTTTGGCATTGCTCGTTGCGTTGCTCGTTGCATTGCTCGTTTCGTTACTCATTATCTACAGTCCTTGATTATTCTTCTGGAACAAAAATCCACATGAGGATGTACACCACGACCCCGATGCCGAAGCTCACCAGCGCCAGCAGCGCAAACGCGAGGCGCCAGATCCAGGCGTCGGCGCCGGTGCTCTTGGCGAGCCCGCCGCAGACGCCGGCCAGCCAGCGGTCCGAGCGCGAGCGGCGCATGGCGCCCATCTGGTCGGCGAATTCGTTGCCGCCGCCGGTGCCGCCCGTGCCGGGCTTGTCGAGGCTGACCTGGGCCGACAGCAGCTTGGCCTTGGCCTGTTCGAACTCGGCATCGGTGAGCGCGCCGGCCTGGCGCAGTTCGTGCAAACGCTGGATTTCGTCGGAGATACTCATTGTGATCACCTCAATAAAAAAACCGCCCCCCGCCACATGGCAGGGGGAGAACAGCGAATACGCATCGCATCGCAACGCGGCTCAGAATTGGTGTCCGCATGCTTGCGGACACTACCACCACCGGTGGCGCGCAACCGAATTACAGGTCCAGCAGCAGGCGCGCCGGATCCTCGAGCGTTTCCTTCATCGCCACCAGGCCGAGCACGGCTTCGCGGCCGTCGATGATGCGGTGGTCGTACGACATCGCCAGGTAGTTCATCGGGCGCACCACGACCACGCCGTCTTCGACCACGGCGCGGTCCTTGGTCGCGTGCACGCCGAGGATCGCCGACTGCGGCGGGTTGATGATCGGGGTCGACAGCATGGAGCCGAAGATGCCGCCGTTCGAGATCGAGAACGTGCCGCCGGTCAGGTCGTCGAGCGTGAGCTTGCCCTCCTTGGCCTTGGCGCCGAATTCGCCGATCTTCTTTTCGATCTCGGCGATCGACATCTGGTCGGCGTTGCGCAGGATCGGCACCACCAGGCCGCGCGGCGAACCGACCGCGATGCCGATGTCGAAGTAGCCGTGGTAGACGATGTCGTTGCCGTCGACCGAGGCGTTGATGACCGGGTACTTCTTGAGCGCGGCGACGGCCGCCTTGACGAAGAACGACATGAAGCCGAGCTTGACGCCGTGCTCTTTCTCGAACTTGTCCTTGTACTTGTTGCGCAGGTCGATCACCGGCTGCATGTTCACTTCGTTGAAAGTGGTCAGGATCGCGTTGGTCGACTGCGACATGACGAGGCGCTCGGCGATGCGTGCGCGCAGGCGGCTCATCGGCACGCGCTCTTCCGGACGCTCGCCGAGGCCGGCCACGCTCGGCGCGGCCACCTGCTGCAACGGCGCCTTGCTTGGGGCCGGGGCGACCATCGGGGCCGGCACCGCCGGTTTGGCGGCGCCGCCGGCGATCGCGCCGAGCACGTCGCCCTTGGTCACGCGGCCGTCCTTGCCGCTGCCGGCGACGTCCGTCACGCTCATCGCGTTGTCGGCCAAGATCTTGGCGGCGGCGGGCATCGCCACGCCGGACTTGGACGCCGACGCGGGCGCTGCCGCCACTGCGGCCGGCGCTTCGGCTTGCACCGGCAGGCTCGAGACCTCCATCGGGCTGACCTTGGCCGCGCCTTCGGTGTCGATGATGGCGATCACTTCGCCGGCGACGACGGTGCTGCCGTCGCCCTTGATGATCTGGGTGATCACGCCGGCGCCGGGCGCCGGCAGCTCGAGCACGACCTTGTCGGTTTCGACGTCGATCAGGTTTTCATCGCGGCCGACGCTTTCGCCGACCTTCTTGTGCCATACCAGCAGCGTCGCTTCGGCGACCGACTCGGACAGCTGGGGGACCTTGACTTCGATTTGTGCCATGTAAAACTCCGTGTTTTATTTTTACGGCGCCCCCGGGCCTGCGGGGCGCCCGGTCATTATTTGGTGAGGACGAAACCCTTGAGCTTGGAGAAAGCCGTCTCGAGCAATTCCTTCTGCTGCGCGTAGTGCTTGTCGTAGTAGCCGACCGCCGGCGAAGCCGAAGCCGGACGGCCCGCATACGCGAGACGCTGGCCCGCTTCGAGGCTCTCGAAGATATTGTGCTGGATCTGGAACCAGGGCCCCTGGTTCTGCGGTTCGTCCTGCGCCCACACCAGTTCGGTCGCGTTCGGGTAGCGCTTCAGTTCGGCCGCGAACGACTTGTGCGGGAACGGATAGAGCTGCTCGATGCGGATGATCGCGGTGTCCATCTGGCCGCGCGTCTTGCGTGCGTTGACGAGGTCGTAGTAGACCTTGCCCGAGCAGGCGATCACGCGCTTGACCTTCTTGGTGTCGATCTTGTCGTCGACCTCGCCGATCACGGTGTGGAACGCGCCCTTGGCCAGTTCGGTCAGCGCCGAGCCGGCGTCCTTGTTGCGCAGCAGCGACTTCGGCGTGAGGATGACCAAGGGTTTGCGGAACTGGCGCACCATCTGGCGGCGCAGCAGGTGGAAGATCTGCGAAGCCGAGGTCGGCTGCACGACTTGCATATTGTTGTCCGCGCACAGCTGCAGGAAACGCTCGGGACGCGCCGAGCTGTGCTCGGGGCCCTGGCCCTCGTAACCGTGCGGCAGCATCATGACCAGGCCGCAGGCGCGGCCCCATTTGACTTCGCCCGAGCTGATGAACTGGTCGATGACGACCTGCGCGCCGTTGGCGAAGTCGCCGAACTGCGCCTCCCAGATCGTCAGCGTGTTCGGCTCGGCGCTCGAGTAGCCGTATTCGAACGCGAGCACGGCTTCTTCGGACAACACCGAGTCGATCACGGTGAACGGGGCCTGGCTGTCGGAGACGTTTTGCAGCGGCACATAGCTGCCCGCGTCCCAGCGCTCGCGGTTCTGGTCGTGCAGCACCGCGTGGCGGTGCACGAAGGTGCCGCGGCCGGCGTCCTGGCCGGTCAGGCGGATCGCGTAACCGGAGGCGACCAGCGAGGCGTAGGCCAGGTGCTCGCCCATGCCCCAGTCGAGGTTGAGCTCGCCGCGGCCCATGCTGGCGCGGTCGGCCAGCACTTTTTCGACCAGCGAGTGGACCTTGAAGTCCTCCGGCACGGTCGTGATGCGGGTGGCCAGGCGTTTGAGTTCGGTCATCGGCACGGCGGTGTCGGCCGAGTCGGTCCATTTGCGGTTCAGGAACGGCAGCCAGTCGACCGCGTACTTGTTCTTGAAGTTCGTGATGACCGGGTCGACCGTGTGCTTGCCGGCGTCCATCGCGTCGCGGAAGGCCGCGACCATCTTGTCGCCGCCGTCTGCCGGAATGGTGCCCTGCGCGACCAGTTTGTCGGCGTACAGCTTGCGCGTGCCCGGATGCTGGCCGATTTTCTTGTACATCAAAGGCTGGGTCAGCGCCGGCGTGTCCTGCTCGTTGTGGCCGAGTTTGCGGAAGCAGATGATGTCGAGGACGATGTCCTTCTTGAACTGGACGCGGTAGTCCATCGCGATCTGGGTGGCCAGCACCACGGCTTCGGGATCGTCGCCGTTAATGTGCAGCACCGGCGCCTCGATCATCTTGACCACGTCCGAGCAGTACAGGGTCGAGCGCGAGTCGCGCGGGTCCGAGGTCGTGAAGCCGATCTGGTTGTTGATCACGATGTGCACCGTGCCGCCCGTGCCGTAGCCGCGGGTCTGCGCAAGGTTGAGCGTCTCCATGACCACGCCCTGGCCGGCGAAGGCGGCGTCGCCGTGCACGAGGATCGGCAGCACTTGCGAGCCGTCCTTGTCGCCGCGGCGGTCCATGCGCGCCTTGACCGAACCCTCGACGACCGGGTTGACGATCTCGAGGTGGGACGGATTGAACGCGAGCGACAGGTGGACCGGTCCGCCGGCAGTCGAGATATCACTCGAAAAACCCTGGTGGTACTTGACGTCGCCGGACGGAAGCTCGTCGCCGTGCTTGCCCTCGAACTCTTCGAACAGGTCCTGCGGCGACTTGCCGAGGGTGTTGACGAGCACGTTCAGGCGGCCGCGGTGGGCCATGCCGATGACGATCTCCTGCACGCCGTTTTCGCCGGCGCGCTGGATCGTTTCGTCGATCGAGGCGATGAACGACTCGGAGCCTTCGAGCGAGAAGCGCTTCTGGCCCACATACTTGGTGTGCAGGTAGCGCTCGAGGCCTTCGGCGGCCGTCAGGCGGTCGAGGATGTGGATCTTCTTTTCGGCCGAAAAGGACGGGGTCGAACGGATCGACTCGAGCTTTTCTTGCAGCCAGCGCTTCTCGGCCGGGTCGCCGATGTACATGAACTCGGCGCCGATCGAGCGGCAATAGGTGTCGCGCAACAGGTTCAGCAGGTCGCGCAGGGACGCGGTTTCGCTGCCGAAGTAGGTGTTGCTGATGTTGAACTGGATGTCCATGTCGGCATCGGTGAAGCCGTAGAAGCTCGGCTCCAGTTCGGGGATGCTGGGGCGCTCCTGGCGCTGCAGCGGGTCGAGGTTGGCCCATTGCGAACCGAGGTAGCGGTAGGCGGCGATGAGCTGGGTCACGGCGACGCGCTTGCGGCCCATTTCGGCGTCGGCCGAAGCGGTCACGACACGGATCGGGCCCTGCTTGGCGCGCTCGGCGAACGAGGCGATGACGGTGTTGTGGGCGACGTCTGGCTTGTTGGAGCCGTCGACGGCCGGGACGTTCTGCATGGCGTCGAAATACGCACGCCAGTTGTCGGGCACCGAGCCGGGATTGTCGAGGTACATCTCGTACAACTCTTCCACATACGGCGCGTTGCCGCCGAACAGGTACGAGTTGGCACTATATTGCTGCATCATATTGCTCACCTTTCTTCGCGTTTCGCGAGTTTGGCGGGTTAATCTAACCTTCCGCGACACGGCCTGACCGGTTAGCGGATTGCACATCAAGTTGTGGGGAAGGACTTTTACATCTTGTTCAATTCTTTGAAAGCACGCCAGAATAGCACGCGACATTGTAACGCATCATTCCACCTTGCGAAAAAATGTGATTAATCATTTTTTATGTTGAGCAACTTTCCGCGGACCTTGTTTGTTTGATGCAATCAATACGAAAATGCATAGCGATGGCCGGAGCTATACAAATATGAATGGTGGCGCGAAGCCGGCACAGCCGGCAATGCGGGCGGGCCTTCCCACCGGCAAGAAATGCAGGACTTGCCGGAAAGCAAAACATTCTCGGCCCGACCGGACCTGCACACCGCCAGCCCCCTCTGGCATTCATGCTCGTTTGGCGTCGCGTTTTGTCGCATCCTGTCGCATTTCGCCGCCAGATTTTTTGACTTGAAAACGCGTAAGGCGAAACGCGACAAAACGAGTGTGAAGCAGACGCCAAACGCGCACGAATGCCAGAGAGGGGCATGCGGGCAACGCGCCCGGCGCGCACCAAAATCTTTGCACCGGCCAACTTTAAGCGTGCCGGGAAACAGGATACACTCGCGTTTTCGAGGCCGCTCCTGCCCTCCCGCCTGACAGCAACTAACAGCCACCTATCGGACCATCGCTTGCGCATCTCCATCGGCCACCGCCTGTTCGCCTCCGTCCTGCTGGCCATCCTCGCGGTGGCCGCGGCGGCCATCTTGCTGATGCGCCATAACGTGGTCAGCAGTTTTTCCGAATACGCGGTCCAGATCGAGCTCGACCGTCTCGATCAGCTGTCCGGCGCGCTGGCCGGCCAATACAAGGCGCACCGGGGCTGGGGCTTTGTGCCGCGCTCGCCGTCCCGGCGCGCCGGCTGGATCGGGGCAGAACTGGCCCGACTGCAAGAAGGCCGTCCCGCGCTTCCCGCGCCGCCAGCCGCGCCGAGCACGCCTGCACCGGCCGCATCGGCCGCATCGGCCGCATCGGCCGCATCGGCCGCATCGGCCGCATCGGTCGCATCGGTCGCATCGGTCGCATCGGCCGCATCGGTCGCACCGGTCGCACCGGTCGCACCGTCCACACCGTTCACACCAAGCGCCCGTTCGCCGGCCGCAGCTGGCGCGCAATCACCGGCTGTTCCGCGCGCGCCTGCGCCGCCCGCGCCGGCCGCAGCCAACGCGGTGCCGCCCCCCGCGCTGATTCCCGAACCGCCCGAGCCGCCGCTGCCGCCCGAACCGGCGCTGCCGCCGCTGCCGCCGCCTGTGCTCGCGCCATTGGCCCCGCTCGCCCCGCACCCTCCAGGCGCCGACGACAACCCCGAACAGCTCGGACTGCACGCGCGCGTGACGCTGCTCGACGCCGGCGGCCGCTACCTGGCCGGCCGCGCGGCCGCGCGCGAGCCAGGCGCGCGCCGCCCGATCGAAGTGGCCGGCGCCACGGTCGGCTACCTGGTGGTGGCGCGGGCCATGCGCCCGAGCGACGCGATGGCCGCCGTGTTCCTGGCCCAACTCAAGGACAGCCTGCTGCTGATCGTGGCCGCCAGCATCGCCCTGAGCGCACTGGCCGCGGTGCTGCTGGCGGCGCATTTCCGCCAGCCGATCCAGCGCCTCGCCGACGGCGCGCGGGCGCTGGCCGCGGGCCGGCTCGACACCCGGCTCGACGCCGGCCGCAGCGACGAACTGGGCGAACTGGCGCACAGCTTCAACGGCCTCGCGCAGCAACTGGCCGGCGCCGAGGACGCGCGCCGTCAATGGGTGGCCGACACCTCGCACGAATTGCGCACGCCGCTGTCGGTGCTGCGCGCGCAGATGGAGGCGATCCAGGACGGCGTGCGCACGGCCTCGCCCGAGACCGTGGCGGCGATGCTGCGCCAGGTCATGTCGCTCAACAAGCTCATCGACGAGCTGTACACGCTGGCGCGGGCCGACGTCGGCGCGCTGGCCTGCGAGCGCCAGCGGCTCGACCTGTGGCAGCTCGCCTGCGAGCAGGCCGAGGCGTTCGGCCAAAAATTGGGCGCGGCCGGCCTCGCGCTCGAGATCGGCGCCGCGCCCGCGCGCGCCGCGGTGCTGGCCGACCCGGAGCGCATGCGCCAGGTGCTGGCCAACCTGCTCGAGAACAGCGTGCGCTACAGCGACGCCGGCGGGCACGTGCGCTTGCAGGCGCACGAGGAGGACGGCCGCCTCGTGATCGCGCTCGACGACAGCGCGCCCGCGGTGCCCGAGGCCGCGCTGGCGCGCCTGGCCGAGCGCTTCTACCGGGTCGAATCGTCGCGCGACCGCGCGCGCGGCGGCGCCGGACTCGGGCTCGCGCTATGCCAGCGCATCATCGAGGCGCACGGCGGCGCGCTCGCATTCTCGCATTCGCCGCTGGGTGGACTGCGCGTGCGCATCGCGCTTACGCTGGAGCCATGAGCATGGCGGCCGACATCTTCATCGTCGAGGACGAGCCCGAACTGGCCGCGCTGGTGGCCGACTACGCGCGCGCGGCCGGCTACGTGCCGAGCGTGTTCCACGACGGCGCGAGCGCGCTGGCCGCGATCACCGCGCGCGCGCCCGCCCTGATGGTGCTCGACCTGATGCTGCCCGGCCTCGATGGGCTGAGCCTGTGCCGCGCGGTGCGCGCGTTCTCGGACGTGCCGATCATCATGGTCACGGCCAAAGTGGAGGAGATCGACCGCCTGCTCGGGCTCGAGACGGGCGCCGACGACTACCTGTGCAAACCGTTCAGCCCGCGCGAACTGATGGCGCGCATCAAAGTCATCCTGCGGCGCACGCGAACGGACGTCGCGCCGCGACCGATCGCGGTCGACGAAGCGGCGCAGCGCATCAGCATAGAAGGCCGGGCACTGACGCTGACGCCGAGCGAATACCAGATTTTGGCGGCGATGGCGCGCCGCCCCGGGCAAGTATTCTCGCGTGCCCAACTGCTCGACCTCGCGCGCCACGACAGCCTCGAGGTGACCGACCGCGCGGTCGACAGCCACATAAAAAACCTGCGCCGCAAGGTCGCCGCGCTGCTGCCCGGGACCGACCCGATCGGCTCGATCTACGGCCTCGGCTACCGCCTAGACCTCTAGCGCCGCAAGCCCTTCCCCACCGCATTCTTTTGTAACCGGGGTCAGACCCGGGTCTGACCCCGGTCTGTCCCCAGTCTGACCCCGGTCTGTCCCCGGTCTGTCCCCAATGCCGCCAAGCAAAGCAGAAATTTTCCCATCACCACATCGTCCTCGCGCATGCGGGGACCCATAGAACATCTGAGCAAACCTCCGATGGATCACGACTACGCGCGCCGACGGGGGAGCGAAGCCGATTTTGTGCAGCCAGATATTTCACCATCGGAAGCAGGTCCCGGCTCGGAAATATGGCTTGCCAAATTTCACGTAAATGGCTTTAGAAAGCGGCATTTGTGGACGCTAGGAATTAGCGGCTCGGCGCGCTTGAGCGCCCGCAATCGAACCCAACTTTGACGACAGAGAGGGGAACTTAGCGACCTAGACTGGAGTACGAGATTGTTCAAGGAGGACATCATGCTCGCATCTTTCAGCAAGTTTCAAACAGGCAGCCTTGTTGCGCGCGGCCTCGCGTTGGCAACAGCAGCCCTTCTCGGCGCATGCGGCAGCGGTTCGCATCCGCGCCATCCGCCGCCCCCGCCCCCGCCGGCCGGCATCAGCTACGACGTGGTGCAATTGGTCGATGACCCGACCGCACTGATCCGCGTGACCCCGCGCGGCATCAACCAGTTCGACATGGTAGCCGGCATCATCTTCTTCCCCGAAGGCCCGAGCCGCGCCTTCCTCTACAACGGCACGCGCACCATCGACCTGGGCGACTTTGGCGGCGGCAATTCGCAGGCGTTCGCGATCAACCGCTGCGGCCACGTCGCCGGCTGGGCGCTCGGCACCGCCGGCGACATTCCCGAAGCCTTCCTCTACGGCGCCACCCTGCGCCGCATCGGCACCCCGGGCCAGTTCTCGCAAGCGGTCGCCCTCAACGACTGCGACCAGACGGTCGGCAGCGCGCGCTTCGGCGGCCAGGTCCACGCGATGTTTTACAACGGCACCATGCGCGACCTCGGCACCCTCGGCGGCAGCTCGTCCGAGGCGCAAGACATCAATGCGAGCGGCGCGGTGGCGGGCAACTCATTGATGCCGGGCGACAGCATCATCCACGCCTTCGTCTACGACAGCCGCAGCGGCGGACCGCTGCGCGACCTCGGCACCTTCGGCGGCAACCGCACCATCGCGCGCGCCATCAACAACGCCGGCCAGATCGCCGGCTGGGCCAACAACGCGCAGGGTGCGATGCGCGCCTTCCGCTACCAAAACGGCGTGCTGCGCAGCCTCGGCACGCTCGAAGGCGACGCCGGCTTCGCCTCCGAGGGCTTCGAAATCAACGAGGCCGGCTGGGTGGTCGGCCTCTCGACCGGCTTCGACAACATCCAGCGCGGCTTCGTGCACGACGGCATGACCATGCACCCGGTCATCCTGCCCGGCGCCACGTTCGCCGAGGTGCTCGCGATCAACGCGAGCGGCACGGCGGTCGGATCTTCGCAAGCGCAGGGGGTCCAACACGCGATCTCGTGGACCTTGGCCGAAGGCACCGTCGACCTCAACACCCGCTTGCACGCGCCGCCGCCCGGACTGGTGCTGATCCGCGCGCTCGCCATCAACGACAAGGGCTCGATCGTGGCGACCGCCAACACCGGCCTGGTGCTGCTCAAGGTCCGCCCGTAAGCGTGCCAGAAAACGCGGGGGCGGCCGCCCACCCTCCCCGCTTTTTTCGCGCGCCGCAGCGTCGGCGCCGTCCCCACGGTTTCTCCACAATTGGTTTGCACACTGCCCCCATCGGCTTGAAAGCAAGACCGAAAAACGGCGCATGCCAAATCAAACCACTGAGGACCGCTCCATGAAAACCATCTCGCTGTTGATGTTCGCCCTGCTCTGCTCGGCCACCGGCGCCAGCACCGCCGGCACCACCACCTACCGCTACGCCTGCGACACGGCGGACGGCAAATGCAAGGCGCCGCATCCGCCCAAGCCGCCGCGCGCGCCGCACGCACCCGAAGCACCGCCGGCGCCGCCCACCGCGTACGCGCCCCACCCACCGACGCCGCCCGATGTGCCGGCCGTGCCGGCGCTGGCCCCGCTGGCCCCGCTGCCGCCGCTGCCGCCCACCGACGCCATGCATCCCGCGCCACCGCCGCCACCAATGCCGCCTGCCCCACCGCCGATGCCGACCATCCCCTCCGCCGCGCATGCCGCCTGCCACGCCAAGGCGCCCGGCGCCGAGCTCAGCTTCACCGTGCGTCCGGGTGCGGTCATGCAAGGCAGCTGCGTGCGCAAAAACGGTAAAATGCGCTTCGACCTGCACTCCTACACGATCGAAGACTAAACCGTGATGAACGGCCCGCCCCGGGCTTTCGGCGGCCCGGCCGCGCGCGCTGTCGGCCTCATGCGCGCCCCCGGCCCGCCGGATGCCCTACAGTAGGGGCATGCCAACAGCCAGCGAGGGGATTTGATATGTTCGACATGCAACTGCCATGGTGGGAATTCGTCCTGCGCGGCGCCGTCGTCTACCTTGTCCTGTTACTCATGGTGCGCATCTCCGGGCGCCGCACGATCGGCCAGTTCACCCCGTTCGACCTGCTCGTGGTCATGCTGCTCAGCGAGGCGGTTTCCAATTCGCTGTCCGGCGGCGACGATTCGCTCACGGGTGGACTGCTGATCGCGGCCACCCTGATCGCCCTCAACGTGGGCATCTCGTATATCTCCTCGCGCAGCAGCAAGATGTCGGACCTGCTCGACGGTGACGCCGTCCTGATCGGGCGCAACGGCAAGTTTTTCGACAAGGCCATCAAACGCCTGCGGCTCTCGCAGCCCGACCTCGACGAGGCGCTGCGCCAGGCCGATTGCGAACTCTCCGAGATGCGCTGCGCCTTCCTCGAGGCCGACGGCGCCATCACGGTCCAAAAGAAATAGGCGCCGGCGCGCGCAGCCGGCTAAACCGGCGCAGTCATCGAGCCAGCGCGGCTGCGCAAGAGATTGTCCCAAGCCGGAACCGCGTCGCGCCAAAATTGCTCCAAAGAGCCGGCGGCGCCCGGCGCCAAACCCAGAAAACGCGCGGCCTCGCGCAGCGCCAGCAGCGCGCCGCCTTCGTCGCCCGGCGCCAGCGCCAGCGCCCCGGTCTGCTTCGACAATTTCTCGCCATCGGCGTTGCGCACCACGGGCACGTGCAGGTAGCGCGGCGTGGGCAATCCGAGCAAACGCTGCAGGTAGATCTGGCGCGGCGTCGAGTCGAGCAAATCGGCCCCGCGCACCACGTCGGTGACGCCCTGCGCGCCGTCGTCGACCACCACGGCAAGCTGGTAAGCCCAGAAACCATCGGCCCGCTTGAGCACGAAGTCGCCCGATTCGGCCGCCAGTCCTTGCGCAACATGGCCGGCGAAGCGGTCGTCGAATCCGACCCGGTCGGCCCCGTTGCAGGCGTCCGGCACCCGCAAGCGCAGGCTGCGCATGCTGCGCCCCGGCGCGAGGCCCTGGCGGCAGGTGCCCGGATAGATGGCGGCGCCGTCGGGCGCGGTGCCGAGCCGCGAGTCGACCACTTCGCGCCGGTTGCAGCCGCATGGGTAGAGATGGTTGCCAAGTTGTGCGGCGCTCGCCGAATACAGCGCGCCGCGCCGGCTTTGCCAGACGACCTCGCCGTCCCAGCGCATGCCCAGCGTCGCCAGTTGCGCGAGGATGCCCTCGGCCGCGCCGGCCGCGCTGCGGCCCTCGTCGACGTCTTCGATGCGCACCAGCCAGAGGCCGCGGTGCACGCGCGCGTCGAGATAGCTGGCCATCGCGGCCACCAGCGAGCCGGCGTGCAGCAGTCCGGTGGGCGACGGCGCGAAGCGCCCGATGTATGGTCTCGCGCGAAGCGAATGTGTGTCGATCAGCCCCACGTAGCGCCCTGTAAGCAAACTTGGACGACTACTTTACCACCGCTTTGGCCTCGTACTCCTTGATGGTCGCGGTGACCTTGTCGGCCACCCCGTTCGGCACCGCGATCGACAATTGATAGTGCTCGATCAGGAAGCTGTCGCCGACCCGGCGCAGCACGCCGCTGGCCTGGCAAATGCCCATCTGGGTGTCGACCTGCTCGTCGAACCAGACGAACTTCTTGTCCGCCGACGCGTAGACGTTGCGCTGCATAGGCTTGAACGCCCACGCCGATTTGCGCTGGAAGAAGCGCGCCGCCCAGACCTTGAACGCGTCGCGCTGCCACAACTCGGTTTTGTCGGTGCCGATGTAGACGCCGTCCTGCGCGATCTTTTCGAAAAACGCCATGCGGGCGTTGGCGGCGTCGTCGTGCCACTCGTCCATGAAGGCGTTGACCTGCTTCCTGAGCGGCGCATCGGGCTCCCCGTGCGCGCTCGCGCCGAGGCAAAAAAACAGCAGGCAGATGCAGGCAAGTAGGTTTTTCATCATCGATCCCGGGCCGTGAACGATCTTCGATTGTACACGCGGCGATTCGAAAATTGTTTACTTGTAACACAATGAAAATTGCTATTCGGAAAACTGTTTATAATGTTTAAATTGCCTGAATAACAGCGCGACCTCGGCCGTGCCAGTCCAACATTTCCGGGGAATACCATGATCGCATTTGCCGCCGCCATCTTAAGCGCGCAGCTCGCCGCCGAGCCGACCCCTGCCCCTGCCCCGGCGCCGGACCGGCCCGCCAAGCCGGCGCCGTCGGCGCGCCCGTCCGACGAGGCCGTCCGCAAGGCCATCAGCGCAACCTTGGTTGAAAGCGGCGCCGCCAAAGCCGGCGCGCCGCAGGTGGCGGACACCTCCCTGCGCAGCGACGAGCTCAAACGTTTTGCGACCATCGTCGCCGACGCCAAAGTGCCACACTGCCTGCACTCGGAGGGACTCAAGCGCCAACCGACCGGCATCGGCCCGTTTGGCGTCTCGGGCTACGCGGCGCTGCCGTTCGTGCTGGTGGCGGCCGCGCGCGGCAAGTGCAACTGGTAGCCGGCCCGCCGCGCGCGGCAGCCGCCCGGCGCGCCTTGATCTAGCCGCCCGCGGCCTCGACCCGGTTGCGCCCGCCCGACTTGGCCTTGTACAAGGCCTGGTCGGCCAGCCGCAGCAGTTCGTCAAAGCTCATCGGCGGCGCAAACGCGGCGACGCCGATGCTGACCTTGAACGTGATCGTGGCGCCGCCGCTGTCCACGCTGGCGGCGCCGATCGCCTCGCGCAGCCGCTCGGCCAGCACGACGGCGCCGGCGAGCGCCGTATGCGGCAGCAGCGCGACAAACTCCTCGCCGCCGATACGGCCGACGATGTCGGTGTCGCGGCACACCGCGCGCACGATCTCGGCCAGTTTCTGCAGCACCAGGTCGCCCGCGCCGTGGCCGTGGGTGTCGTTGACCTTCTTGAAGTGGTCGCAGTCGAGCATCATGACCGAGACCGGGTATTTCTGGCGGCGCGCCTGCGCCAGCTCGCGCCCGGCCAGCTCGACCAGCGCGCGCCGGTTGTTGAGCCCCGTGAGCGCGTCGGTGTTGGCCACGCGCCGCAATTCGGCTTCGGTCAGTTTCAGGTCGGTGATGCTTTGGTGGATCACGACCACGCTGCCGTCGCTCGCCGCCAACGGCGTCACCCGCATCTTGTACCAGCGTTCGACGCCCGGGCTGGGACAAGCGTAAGTGTGCTCGAATACCTTGAGCGTGCCGGCGATGACGGCGCCGATGCCCTCGGCCGCCGCCAGCGCGTCCCTGGCGTCCTCGCCCGTCACCGAGCGGCACACCGACAGATAATTGCAGCCGATGTAGTTGGAGCCGCTGCCCTCGTTCTCGCTAGAAAATTTCGACCATTCCTCGTTCACGTCGAGTATGTGTCCGCCGGCATCGAGGATCACGATGGCCGAGCCCACCGAATCGAGGATCGAGCGGATGTAGAGACGGTTGTCCGACTCGGTGAAACGCAGCCGCTTCTCGCGCCGCATGCCCAGCAACTGGATCCGCACCGCCATGCCCAACAGGGCCAGCAGCGCACCGAGCACGGCGGCCGAAAGCATGAAGCGGCGCACGAACGGCGCGCCCAGGTGGTCCATGCCGATCGCGGTGACGACCACGAAGGCGCCGTCCGGGGCCAGCCGGTAATTGCTGAATTTCTGCTCGCCGTCGAACGGCGAGTGGCCGACGAACCTGCCCATCGGCGCCTGCGCGATCAGGCGGGCGAAGATCGGATGCCGTTGCAGATTGCCCTTGGCGGGGTCGGCCAGCATCGGTTCGCGAAACAGCAGCAGGCCGTCGGGCCGGAACAGGCTCAAGGCCGAACCCGGCCCCAACTCGAGCGCGCGGTAGAAGCGCCGGAAATACGGCAGCTCCATCTCCGCGAGCACGACGCCGGCGAACGCGCCGCGCGCGTCGTCGAGCCGGCGGCTGTAGGTGAAGGCGGGCGCGCCCGAGGTGTCGACCGCCGTCGAGCCGAACGCATGCCGCTGTCCGCCCCGGTGCGCGATGAAGAACCGGCGCGCATGCAGGTCGGCGCCGGCCGCCGGCGAACCGAACGCGCGCACGCGCCCGTCCGTGTCGAGCAGGCGCAAGGCGCGCACTTGCGGCAGCGCGCCGGTCACGGCCGCCAGCCGGCGCCCCTCGGCGTTGAGCGCGACGAGATCGTCGAGGCTGCGTGCGCCGAGCGTGCGTTCGACCTCGTCGAAGACCAGGTTGACGGCGCCGATGCCGAGTTCGAAATGGGCTTCGAGCAGCCGCGAGACGTTGCCCGTCTGCTGTTCGGCCTCCACCACCACGTGCGCGGCATCGTTCCAGTTGATGAAGGCCCAGACCAGCATGCACGACACGCCGAAGGCGCCGGCCGACCAGAGCAGGAACGCTTCGGCCCTGCCGCGCAGTTCGAGTCCGGCCAGCGCCCTGCACGCGAGCGCGGCCGCGAACAGGGTCTGGGCGACGGCGGCCTGCATCGTCATCACGAACAGCAGCGGGTGGCCGCTCTGGTTGAAGCTCCAGCGGCACAGGTTGACCAGCACGAAGACGCTGATGGCCAGCCCGAGCGCGGCGGCGGTGCCCGTCGCGAGCATGCGCGCGCCGGGCTTGGCCAACAGCAAGCCGGCGCCGAGCAGCATGAACACCAGCGCCGGGATCGGGTAGATGTGGGTCGGCGGCAGCGGGGCCTGCGCCGGCGCCACCAGCTGCAGCAGCAACGCCGCGGCGAGCACGGCCAGCGCCCCCGCCGCGCTCGCCTGCGACAGCCGTCCGCGCCACCCGCCGCAATGCGCCGTGGCCACCGCGATGCCCATCGCCAGCACCAGCGCCGACAACACCGGTCCGATCTGGGGCAGCTGCGCGACCGGGAAACGCAAAGCCGGCACATCCAGCAACCAGCTCAGCACGAACGCGGCGCCGCACGCGCACATGGCCAGGCCCAGCATCAGGGAGGCCCGTTCAAAATACTGCCGTTTCGGTTCCGCTGGCGCCATGGTCGATCGAACTTTCCCAGAAACAAGAAGTCACTGTAGCAGAAAGCCAGGTGCCGGCCGGGATGGGCGCCACGCACGCCGTTTGCGGCGATGCCGCCTGCGCCCACGCTTTCTCCACATTTGCACTGCAAAGTCGTTCCTGCCCCCTCAACTTAAAGGAATACCGCAGATGAAATCTTTCACCAGCACCTTGGCGTGCCTCGTCGCATTACTCGCCTTGCATCCGGGCGCCAATGGCGGTGTCCTGCAGGAGCGCCAGGGCCTCTGGCTCGGCGAATTGAAAACGCCCGACGGGCGCACGCTCAGGCTCGGCGCCGAGTTGCTCACAAGGGCCGACGGCTCGCTTTGGGCCAGCTTCGCCTCGCCCGACCAGGACGCCTACGACATCCCCGTCAAGGGGGTCGCGGAAACGGAACAAGGCGTCGAGCTCGACCTCTCCTTCGCGACCATGAAGATGACCTGGGACAAGGACCACTTCATCGGCGAATTCACGCAGAACGGCGTGCCGCAGCCACTCGTGCTCAAGCAAGTGCAGCAGTTACCGGTCCGGGCACGGCCGCAGACACCGGCCGCGCCGTTTCCGTACCGGGACGAGACACTGGCCATCGCCGGCGCCGACGGCGTCGTGCTCGGCGCCACCTTGTCGCTGCCGGCCGGCGTGGCGCGGCCGAACGTCGTCGTGCTCGTGCACGGAAGCGGCCCGGGCAATCGCGATGCACAGATCGCCGGGCACCGCGGCTTTGCCGTGATCGCCGACTATCTGGCGCGCCGCGGCATCGCCGTGCTGCGCTACGACAAACGCGGCGTCGCGCGCTCGACCGGCGATTACGCGGGCCACGTGCAGACGCAACTGGCCGACGATCTTGGCGCGGTGGTGCGCGCGCTCAAGAAGCGCGAGCAGTTCAAGCGCGTCGGCCTGGTCGGCGTGAGCGAGGGGCCGGCGATCGCGGCGGCCGTGTCCGCGCGCGATCCCGAGGCGGTCGACTTCGTGGTCTCGCTCGCCGGCACCGGCCTGACAGGCCTCGACATGATTCTGCTGCAGGACCGGGTCTACGCCCAAGGCAACAAGGCGGGTCCGAAAGATCTCGCGCGCCTGATGCTTTACGCGCGCAAATGGTACGGCATCATCGTGGCCGAGGCCGACGCCGGCGCGCGCGTCGCCAAGCTCAAGGCGATGCGCGCGGCGCTCTCGCCGCACGACAAGGCCTTGGTCGAAAAATTCAAGATGAACGTGGGCACGCTGACGCTCGAATGGGCGGGCCAACCGTCGCTGCGCGCTTCGCTGCTGGCCGATCCGCGCAAGGACTGGCGCGCCGTGCATGTCCCTGTGCTGGCCCTGAACGGCGGCCTCGACCGCCAGGTCCCCGCGCGCGAAAACCTGGGCGGCATAGTCGGCGCGCTCAAAGCGGGCGGGAACGAGCAGGTCGAGTCCGCGATTTTGCCCTCGCTCAACCACCTGTTCCAAACCGCCAACACCGGGGCCGAGGACGAATACGCGCGAATCGAGGAAACGATCTCCCCGCTCGTGCTGCAAAAAATCGCCGCGTTCATCAAGAAACAACCCTGACCCGGAGCCGTTGAGAATGCGTGGTTAAAATCGCAGAAATCGCGAGGGCAAAGCTATCAAAAACCCAAATCAACATCGTCCTCGCGGAGGCGGGGACCCATAGAACGGTCGCACAAAGCCAACGTTCTTTGAATCCAAGCCTCAGCAGGACAATGTTGGTTTACGATTTATATGCTCTCCCCGTCACGATTTCGGATGAGGGATGTCCCCGAACGTGCCCATTCGCAAGCATGCACAAAAGCCCTCCTTCCAACAAAAAAGCGAGCCTCCGCTCGCTTTTTCTGATGAAGGCGACGCTTGCGCGCCGCTCGCGTGCTTACGCGCCGCTCGCGTGCTTACGCGCGCGAATCCATCGGCGCCACGTCGCGCGTGGTCGAACCGACGAACAACTGGCGCGGACGGCCGATCTTTTGCTCCGGATCCGCGATCATCTCGTTCCATTGCGCGATCCAGCCGATGGTGCGCGCCATGGCGAAGATACCGCGGGCGACGGGGGCGACGGCGAAAGTACAAACCCATGGCCGGAAGGCATCGGCGCAGTGCTCAATGGTTAGAGAAAATGAGATCGGTCTTTCCCGAGATGTTCCACCATTGGCGAGTTACGGGAAGAAAGGTTCGGACGGCGGGAGCCGTATGACGCGAGAGTGTCACGTACGGTTCTGCGAGCGGCCCAAGGTGAAACTCCTTGGGCCTACTCACCCAATCGGACACGAGCTCGGCCGTATTCGTACAGACGCGGCTATAATAATTTGTAGCGAAGAGCTCGTGTCCGAATGTCGGCACTGACCCCGTCGCCCGCGCGAATGTCGGCACTGATAATCATCTAGCCAGCCACCCTCCGGCGAGCGCCGGGGGTACA
>JAZKIN010000053.1:0-16951 GCA_040384885.1 Pseudomonadota bacterium
ATGGGTCCCCGCCTCCGCGAGGACGATGTGGTGGTCGCGTCCGCAACGTTGGCTCCGCTTTGCGCAGCGGCCTAAGTCCCCGCTACGCCTCGCGCAAGGTCTGCAACGGCGGCTGGCTAAGCACCTTGCGCAATCCCAGCCAGCCCCCGGCCAGCGCGCACACGGCCCCGACCACGATGCCGGCCAGCCACACGGTCGGGCTGAAGCTCCACGCGAACTTGAACTGGTAAGTGGCCAGCGCCCAGCCGAGCGCCGCCGCGCCCGAGGCCGCGAGCACGCCCGCGAGCGAGCCGACCAGCGTGAACTCGATCCACTGCGCCTGCGACAGCTGCTTGCGCGTGGCCCCGAGCGCGCGCAGCAGGCCGGCCTCGCGGGTGCGCTCGTCCTGCGAGCCCATGAGCGCCGCGTACAGCACCAGCACGCCCGAGGCGAGCGTGAACAGGAACAAAAACTCGACCGCGGTGACAACCTGCTCGAGCACGTCCTGCAGCTGCTTGATGATGCCGCTGACGTCGATCAGGGTCAGGTTCGGGAAGGTGCGCGTGAGCGAATTGGTCAGCTCCGGGCCCTGCTGCGGCGGCATCTTAAACGCCGTCATGAAAGTCTGCGGGGTCGCCGCCATCGCGCGCGGGTTGATGATGACGAAGAAATTGGCGCGCATCGAGCCCCACTCGAGTTTGCGCAGGCTGCTCACCTTCGCCTCGACCGTCTGGCCGGCGATGTCGAAGCGCATCGTGTCGCCGAGCTTGAGCCCGAGCGTCTTGGCGATGCCCTGCTCGACCGAGGCCTCGGCCGTGCCGGGCGCGTCGTCGAACCACTTGCCGGCGACGATCTCGTTGCTCTCGGGCATAACGAGCATCGTCGACAGGTTGAACTCGCGGTCGGCCAGGCGCCTGGCGTTGTCGGCCGCGTAGGTGGTCGCGGTGATGGTGTTGCCGTTGACCGCCGTCAGGCGCCCGCGGATCATCGGGTACAGCACCAGCTCGCGCACCCCGGCCGCGGTCAGGCGCGATGCGAGCTCGGCGCGCTGGTCGGGCATCACGTTGATCACGAAGCGGTCCGGGGCGTCGGGCGGGGTGGCGTTGCGCCACGCGCCCATCAGGTCGCCGCGCACGACCGTCAGCAGCAGCAGCGCCATCAGGCCGAGCGCGAGCGAGACCACCTGCACCACGGTCGCGCCGGGGCGCCGCTGCAGCGAGGTCACGGCGAAGCGCCAGCCCTGGTGGTCGATCGCGCCGCGCATCCGGCGCAGCAGCGCCAGCCCGCCGAAGCCGGCCAGCGCGAACAGCGCGAAGCCGCCGAGGAAGCCGGCGGCGGTCGCCAGCGCGAGCTTGGCGTCGCCCGCCTGCCACAGCAGCAGGCCGACGAACACGCACAGGCCGAGCCCGTAAGTGGCGAGCGCGGCCGGCTTGGGCGCGGCCTGCTCGCGCCGGATCACGCGGTTGTGCGGCACGTTGCGCAGTTGCAAAATCGGCGGCAGCGCGAAGCCGACCAGCAGCAGCATGCCGGTGACCACGCCGTGCAGCGCCGGCATCGCCGTGATCGGCGGCAGGTCGGTCGTGACCAGCTTGCCGAGCAGCTCGAGCAGCACGTAGTGGCCGCCGAAGCCGACCGCGACCCCGACCAGGCTGCCTGCGAGGCCGACGAGCATGAATTCGGTCAGGTACATCATGGTGACCTGGTTCTGGGTCAGCCCGAGGCAGCGCAGCATCGCGCAGGCGTCGAGGTGGCGCAGCATGAAGCGGCGCGCCGCCATCGCGACGGCGACCGCGGCCAGCATCGCCGACAGCAGGCCGACCAGCGACAGGAAGCGGTCGGCGCGCTCGAGCGTGGCGTTCATTTCGGGGCGCCCGGAGGCGAGCGACTCGATGCGCACGCCCTTGACCCCGCCCTTGGCGATCTGCTCGGTGAGCCACTGCTGGAACGGCGCCACCGCGTCCTGCGCGCCGTTGCCGGGCGCGGCCACCTGCAGCCGGTGCGTCACGCGCGCGCCGTTCTCGGACAGGCCGGTCGCGGCCAGGTCGCGCGTCGACAGCATCACGCGCGGCGCGAAATTGGCGAACGAGGCGCCGCGGTCCGGTTCGGCCACGATCAGCTGGGCGATCGTGAAGCGCTTGTCGCCGAGCTGGATGGTCGCGCCGACCTGCGTCTTGAGCGCGGTCAGCAGATTGGCGTCGACCCACACCGTGCCCGGCGCCGGGGTCGCCTCGGTGGCGCTGCCGATGCCGGCCGCGGCCTGGCGCGCGTCGCCGCTGATCTTGAGCCGGCCGCGCAGCGGGTAGCCCTCGGAGACGGCCTTGACCGAGGCCAGCGTGGCCTGCGAGGCCTCGCCCTCGCCCGCCTGCGCCATGCTCGGGAAGGTCACGGTGTCGGCCAGCACCAGGCCGCGCCGGGCGGCCTCGGCGCGCCAGGCCGGGTCGATCGGGTTGTCGGCATTGACCAGCAGGTCGGCGCCGAGCAACTGGTGGGCGTCGCGGTTGAGGCCGGCGCGCATGCGGTCAATGAAGAAGCCGACCGCCGACAGCGAGGCGACCGCGATGATCAGCGCGATCAGCAAAAAGCGCAGTTCGCCGGCACGCCAGTCGCGCGCGCTCATGCGCAGGGATTGTTTGAACATGGTGTCAGTCAGTCGTGGCCGGGTTGCTGGGGGTTTGCTTGAGCTTGGAGAAGAAGGCGTCGACCTCCTCGAGGTGGGCGCGCTTGGCGGCGGCGTCGAGGAAGGCGGCGCTAAAGCTGTTGCGCGCGAGCGCCTCGGCGTGCGCGAGCGTGAGCGGCAGGGCCGCGAACACGGCCGCGAAGTTGTCGTTGAGGTAGCCGCCGAAATAAGCCGGGTCGTCCGAGTTGATCGTCACGCGCAGCCCGGCCGCGAGCAGCGCCGGCAGGTTGTGCGCGGCCATCTCGGGGAACACGCGCAGCTTCACGTTCGACAGCGGGCACACCGTCAGCGCGACCTGCTCGCGCGCCAGGCGCGCGGTCAGGCGCGCGTCCTCGAGGCAGCGCACGCCGTGGTCGATCCGTTCGACCTCGAGCAGGTCGAGCGCGGTCTCGATGTAGGCCGGCGGGCCCTCCTCGCCCGCGTGCGCGACGAGGTGGAAGCCGAGCTCCTTGCAGCGGCGGAACACGCGCATGAATTTCTCGGGCGGGTGGCCGCGCTCGGACGAGTCGAGCCCGACGCCGATGATCTTGTCGCGGAACGGCAGCGCCTCCTCGAGCGTGGCGATGGCCTCCTCCTCGGACAGGTGGCGCAGGAAACACATGATCAGGCTGGCGCTGATCGGGCCGTCCTGGCAGGCGCGGAAGATGCCGTCGACCACGTTGCGCATCGGCACCCCGCGCGCGGTGTGGGTTTGCGGGTCGAAGAAGATCTCGGCGTGGCGCACCTTGTCGGCGTGCGCGCGCTGCAGATAGGCCATGGTCATGTCGTAGAAGTCGCGCTCCTCGAGCAGCACGCTCGCGCCGGCGTAGTAAATGTCGAGAAACGACTGCAGGTCGGTGAAATCGTAGGCTTGGCGCAACTGCTCGACCGAGTCGTATGGCAGCGAAACGCCGTTTCTTTGCGCCAGCGCAAAGATCAGCTCGGGCTCGAGCGAGCCTTCGATATGGATGTGCAATTCGGCCTTGGGCATCTGTTGCACGATCGTGCGCAGGGCGTCGAAGCGGTCGTTCGGCATGTTTTTTCTCCGCGGTGGGTCGGGGGCGCCGCGTCTGCGCGCCACCCGTCCGTGAGTGTAGCGCAAGCGCGCCGCGCCCGAGCGGCGGCGCGCGTTTTTCCAGCGCCACAGGTGAGCGCCGCCGGTTTTTGCGTGCGCCATCGCTTGGCCAGTTCGTGCACTATCTCGTCTTCCATTTCTGGATGCGGGGCACCGGTTTGACGGCGTCGGCACGCGCGCGTTTAAGCACGCGCGCGGCGCGCCCGGATCGGTGAAAATAGCTGCGTGAAAAACGTCAATTCGGCCGCCGCCCGCACGCCGGAAATTATCATTTTATACTTTTAAATCAAACACTTAGACAAGTTACAATCGCTTACGCACCATTGCTTTGACTTCCAGAACTATTAGGCACATAATAAATTTCACAGGCGTAAGCATAGGCCAAGAGCAATAAAAAACCACCGGAAAATCCGGAACAATAATAAATATCGTCAACCGTTTTTTGGTGGTGCGCGCAGGCTGCACCATCGCAGTGCGGCGGCGATGCAAAACAGGAGTGCGCCAAGACCCGCCTGGGCAAACGGTTCGACAGCCAGGACAGTGACGTGTAATTACATTAAAGGACATTCAGATGACCATTTTTGACAACTACGCAGCTCGTTACGAGCGTACCCGCGAGGAGGAATATTCCCTCACCGAGTATCTGGCACTGTGCAAGAAGGACCGGCTGACCTACGCGAGCGCGCCCGAGCGCATGCTCGCCGCGATCGGCGACCCGATGCTCGTCGACACGCGCAACGACACGCGCCTGTCGCGCATCTTCGCCAACAAGGTCATCAAGATCTACCCCGCCTTCCGCGACTTCTACGGCACCGAGGAGGTCATCGAGCAGGTCGTGTCCTACTTCCGCCACGCGGCCCAGGGCCTCGAGGAGCGCAAGCAGATCCTGTACCTGCTCGGCCCGGTCGGCGGCGGCAAATCGTCGATCGCCGAAAAACTCAAGACGCTGATGGAGCAGGTGCCCTTCTATTGCCTCAAGGGCTCGCCCGTCAACGAGTCGCCGCTCGGCCTGTTCAACGAGGACGAGGACGGCGTGATCTTGGAGGAGGACTACGGCATCCCGCGGCGCTACCTGCGCACCATCCCTAGCCCGTGGGCGGTCAAGCGCCTGCACGAGTTCAACGGCGACATCAACCAGTTCCGCGTGGTCAAGCGCTATCCGTCCGTGCTCAAGCAGATCGCGATCTCCAAGACCGAGCCGGGCGACGAGAACAACCAGGACATCTCCTCGCTGGTCGGCAAGGTCGACATCCGCAAGCTCGAGGACTACGCCCAGGACGATCCGGACGCCTACAGCTATTCGGGCGGCCTGTGCCTGGCCAACCAGGGCCTGATGGAGTTCGTCGAGATGTTCAAGGCGCCGATCAAGGTGCTCCATCCGCTGCTCACCGCCACGCAGGAGGGCAACTACAAGGGCACCGAGGGCTTCGGCGCGATCCCGTTCGACGGCATCATTTTGGCCCACTCGAACGAGTCCGAATGGAAGACCTTCCGCAACAACCGCAACAACGAGGCCTTCCTCGACCGTATCTATATCGTCAAGGTGCCGTACTGCCTGCGCGTGACCGACGAGGTCAAGATCTACGACAAGCTGATCCGCAACTCCTCGCTCGAGGCCGCGCCGTGCGCGCCGGGCACGATGAAAATGATGGCCCAGTTCGCCATATTGTCGCGCCTGAAGGACCCCGAGAACTCCTCGATCTTCTCGAAAATGCTCGTCTACGACGGCGAGAACCTCAAGGACACCGACCCCAAGGCCAAGTCGATGCACGAGTACGTCGACTACGCGGGCGTCGACGAGGGCATGAACGGACTGTCGACGCGCTTCGCGTTCAAGATTTTGTCGAAGGTGTTCAACTTCGACACGACCGAGGTCGCGGCCAATCCGGTGCACCTGCTCTACGTGCTCGAGCAGCAGATCGAGCGCGAGCAGTTCCCGCCCGAGACCGAGCAGCGCTACTTCTCGTACATCAAGGAGCACCTCGCGCAGCGCTACGTCGACTTCATCGGCAAGGAGATCCAGACCGCCTACCTCGAGAGCTACTCCGAGTACGGCCAGAACATCTTCGACCGCTACGTCACGTTCGCCGACTTCTGGATCCAGGACCAGGAGTTCCGCGACCCCGACACGGGCGAGAGCTTCGACCGCGATTCGCTCAACAGCGAGCTCGAAAAGATCGAGAAACCGGCCGGCATCAGCAACCCGAAAGATTTCCGCAACGAGATCGTGAACTTCGGGCTGCGCGCGCGCGCGACCAACGGCGGCAAGAATCCGGCCTGGACCAGCTACGAGAAATTCCGCACAGTGATCGAGAAGAAGATGTTCTCGAACACCGAGGAATTGCTGCCCGTGATCTCGTTCAACGCCAAGGCCAGCGCCGAGGACGCGAACAAGCACGCCGACTTCGTCGCGCGCATGGTCGACAAGGGCTACACGGCCAAGCAGGTGCGCCTGCTGTGCGAATGGTATTTGCGTGTGCGGAAGTCGTCATAGGCATTGGCGGCGTATGATGGAGCGGGACCCGCGCCGCGCCCGGCCGGGTCCGCCGCGCTAGTTTGAGCAGGAGGCATGTTTTGACTTACCTCATCGACCGACGCTTGCAGGGCAAGAACAAGTCTGCGGTCAACCGCGAGCGCTTCCTACGGCGTTACAAGAGCCAGATCAAGGACGCGGTCGGGCGCGCCATCAAGGGCCGTTCGATCACCGACATCGAAAACGGCGAAAAGGTCTCGATCCCCGTCAAAGACGTCAACGAGCCCAATTTCGGCCACGCCCACGGCGGCGTGTGGGAAACCATCAACCCGGGCAACAAAGAATACCAAAAAGGCGACCAGTTCAACCGGCCCAAGGGCGGCGCCGGCTCCGGTCGCGGCAAGGCCGGCAACACCGACCAGGCCTCGGAGGACGACTTCATCTTCGAGCTCTCGCGCGAAGAATTCATGAACTACTTCTTCGAGGACCTCGAGCTGCCCAATATGGTCAAGACGCAGCTGACCGCGACGACCGAATTCAAGAACCAGCGCGCCGGCTACAATATGTCGGGCACGCCGTCGAACATCCACGTGCTGCGCTCGCTGCGCGGCGCGCTCGGGCGCCGCCTCGCGGTCGGCGGCTCCTCGCGCAAGGCGCTCACCAAGGCCGAGCACGAGCTCGCCGAACTGATCATGGCCGGCGTCGCGCTCGACGACCCGCAGGTGCTCGAGCTCAAAAAGCTGATCCACCACCTGCACACGCGCCTGCTCGCGATCCCGTTCATCGACCCGTTCGACCTGCGCTACAGCAACCGCATCAAGGTGCCCAAGCCGATGACGCAGGCCGTCATGTTCTGCATCATGGACGTCTCGGGCTCGATGGACGAGAGCCGCAAGGACACCGCCAAGCGCTTCTTCATCCTGCTCTACCTGTTCCTCAAGCGCGCCTACGACAAGATCGACGTCGTCTTCATCCGCCATCACACCGCCGCGGCCGAGGTCGACGAGAACGAATTCTTCCATTCGCGCGAGTCGGGCGGCACCGTCGTCTCGTCGGCGCTGCAGCTGCTGACCAAGGTCATTAGCGAGCGCTACGGCAGCGGCGAGTGGAACAGCTACGTGGCGCAGGCCTCCGACGGCGACAACTGGGACAACGACTCCCTGCTGTGCAAGCAGCTCCTGATCAACACCATCATGCCCTCGGTCCAGTACTACACCTATGTCGAGATCACCGACGGCCCGGCCCAGAACCTGTGGGAGCAGTACGCCGAGGTGGCCGACCACCACCGCCATTTCGCCATGCAAAAGATCGTCACGCCGGCCGACATCTACCCCGTGTTCCGCGAGCTGTTCAAAAAACAGCCGCGCTGACGCGCGGGCCGGCCGGCAACCACGGAGGTTCACCATGCCAAGAGACCCGAAACACCCGCGCGCGCTGCCCGAACAGTCCGAATGGACGTTCGACCTGATCGAGCACGCGCACGAGGAGATCCGCCGCGTCGCCCAAAAGTTCGGGCTCGACACCTACCCGAACCAGCTCGAGATCATCAGCGCCGAGCAGATGATGGACGCCTACACCTCGGTCGGCATGCCCGTCTCCTACCACCACTGGTCGTTCGGCAAGCATTTCCTGTCGACCGAAAAAAGCTACAAGCGCGGCCAGATGGGGCTCGCCTACGAGATCGTGATCAACTCGAACCCCTGCATCGCCTACCTGATGGAGGAGAACAGCCTGACCATGCAGGCGCTCGTGATCGCGCACGCGGCCTACGGCCACAACTCCTTCTTCAAGGGCAACTACCTGTTCCGCACCTGGACCGACGCCGACGCGATCGTCGACTACATGGTGTTCGCCAAGAACTTCATCGCCGAGTGCGAGCAGCGCCACGGCATCGACGCGGTCGAGCTGCTGCTCGACTCCTGCCACGCGCTGCAGAACTACGGGGTCGACCGCTACAAGCGCCCGGCCAAGCTGTCGCTGGCGCAGGAGTACGCGCGCCAGAAGGAGCGCGAGGAGTACGCGCAGTCGCAGGTCAACGCGCTGTGGCGCACGGTGCCGCGGCGCGACGAGGCCGAGGCCGACGTGGTGGTGCCGCGCTTCCCGCCCGAGCCCGAAGAAAACCTGCTCTACTTCATCGAGAAATACGCGCCCCTGCTCGAGCCTTGGCAGCGCGAACTGGTGCGCATCACGCGCAAGATCAGCCAGTATTTCTATCCGCAGCGCCAGACCCAGGTCATGAACGAGGGCTGGGCCACGTTCTGGCATTACACCATCTTGCAGGAACTGTACGCCGAGGGCGTCGTCGGCGACGGCTTCATGATGGAGTTCTTGCAAAGCCACACCAACGTGGTCTACCAGCCGCCCGCGACGAGCCAGCACTACAGCGGGATCAACCCGTACGCGCTCGGCTTCGCGATGATGACCGACATCCGCCGCATCTGCGAGCAGCCGACGCCCGAAGACCGCGAGTGGTTCCCCGCGATCGCCGGCACCGACTGGCGCAAGGCGCTCGATTTCGCGATGCGCAATTTCAAGGATGAGAGCTTTATCGCGCAGTACCTCTCGCCCAAGCTGATCCGCGACTTCCATTTCTTCTCCGTGCTAGACGACGACAACAACGACAAGCTCGAGATCTCGGCGATCCACGACGAGCGCGGCTACCGCTACGTGCGCAACCGTTTGGCCGAGCAGTACAACCTGGGCAACCGCGAGCCCAACATCCAGGTGTGGCAGGTCAACACGCGCGACGACCGCGCGCTGACGCTGCGCCACAGCCAGTTCCAGCGCCGCCCGCTGAACCAGCACGCGCAGGAGGTGCTCAAGCATGTGGCGCGGCTGTGGGGCTTCGACGTCCACCTCGACACGGTCGACCCGGACGGCAACATCGTCAGCAGCCTCGAGTGCAAGCGCGAAAAGCGCAACCGCAACTAAGTTTCATTGTGCAATGCAGCACCCGGACCGCCGCGTCCGGGTGCGGCGGTCCGGGCGCCACTCAAACGCGTATCGCATCGCCTCAAAATTCGCGCAACAAGCCCCACCACCCCCCCAAACCCACATCTTCCTCGCGTATGAGGCTGTCGCAAAAGGGCAGCAGCGCGCGAAATTGACGCTTAAGACGCGTCAGAAATCGCGTCAAAAAAATATTAAATACCTCAAACCAACATCGTCCTCGCGTATGCGGGGACCCATAGAACCTTAGCTCTGAGCCGACGTTCTATGGGGGGGAGGCATGCCTCCCCGCATACGCGAGGACGATGTGGGTTTAACGTCGCTTGATAAACACCGCCTACTTTTAGCCCAAACCGAACCGCTATGCTGCGCCGCAGCAGACACTCCTTCGACAATTTCACCCATTTAGGTGAACAGCATCGCAATAAAGTATGCTAATCTAGATCCTGTACCGGTCAACGCAACAGCAAGCCTATTAACCGTGTGCCTCCACCCCGACCCGCCGCCGGTTTTTTTCTCCGGCGGCACGCTTACCACCCGCTGGCAAGCGTCGACAGGGCCCGTTTCAAGCCGGGTGGCAGGCACGGCTTTCAACCGGACGCCATCAGTTTTGGTAACTGGTTATAGTTGGCGGCAAATAGCAATTGCATAATGAATTGCCAATCTTGACTCCTGTGGCCGCGGCGCTCGCGCTCCCGCGTTTCATTCGGCGGACAGAGGGGAAGCAGTAAATTGGGCCGGTGTTTTGGCGCAATCAGTGGCATCGAAGTCCGCCCCACAAACACGGGACCGGCGTCCTGTCATACGCAGCCGAACCGACCCGGTTTGGACCTGTCGAAATGTATTTTGGAAATAGAACTTCGTATGTATAATTCGCCGATGTCCCGGATGCGGCCAGCTTTTTTCGCCGCGTTCAGTGGGTTTAGTAGCAACAAGAGAAGCTGGTATTGGAGAAAGCAGGCATGAATTTTTCACATGAGAAGAACCCCGGGAAGAATTTCACTGGCATCATCGTCGTCGTCATACTTCACCTGTTGGTGGGTTGGGCGGCGGTAACCGGTCTGGGAACCCGTATGGTCTCTAAAATGGCCGAGGTGGTTGAAACCCAGATTATCGAAGAAGCCAAACCGCTTCCGCCACCGGATGTGCCGCCACCGCCACCGCCGCCTGAAATGAAGGCTCCCCCGCCTCCGTTCGTGCCGCCGGTCGAGGTGAACACGCAGCAACCGCCGCCACCGAACGTGATGGCCCAGGTCAACAACGTCAAGCCGGCAACGACCGAACTGTCGCGCGCCCTGCCAACGCCGGCCGCGCCAACGCCGACTGCGGCGCCGGCCAAATCGGTGCACATCCCGGCAGTGGCCGACTTCAGCACTTGCGCAAACCCTGAATATCCAAAGGGCTCCTTGCGTAACGAAGAAACCGGCACCGTGACCTTGAGCTACCTGATCGGCGTCGACGGCGGCGTGAAGGAATCGAAAGTGGTCAAGTCAAGCGGTTCGCGCGACCTGGACAAGGCAGCACTGACCAGTATCGGTAAATGCCGGTTCAAACCGGGCATGACCGATGGCGTGCCGAAAGAAGCTTGGATGCAAATGCAGTACGTCTGGACGCTGGAGAATTAAGACCGGGCTTCACACGGTCTCACCTTTGTGTATTTCGTTGTCATTATTTTCAGCGAACTGATTATTTTATAATTTTGGAGGAAGCATGTTTAAGAATACCCGTTTGTCCGCTATCCTGGCGGCTGTCCTGTTCTCGGTCACCGCAGTCGCATTCGCCGACGCACCGGCCCCGGCGGCAGCGCCTGCAACCGAAGCAGCAGCAGCGCCAGCCGCAGCTGACGCAGCAGCAACCCCGGCAGCACCAGCAGCAACCCCGGCCATCGAGCCAGAAGCACCAGCGGCAGCCGCAGCCGGCGCGTCGACCGAAGAAGTCCACAACCCGTTCGGCATCCAGTCCGTTTGGACCGACGGCGATGCCGTCACCAAGGGCACCTTCGTGATCCTGATCCTGATGTCGATCGGTTCGTGGTACATCCTGGTCACCAAGCTGATCGACCAGATGAAAATCATGAAGCAATCGAAAGAAGCTTCGGCCAAGTTCTGGAAAGCCCCTTCGATCGCCGCCGGTTCGGCAACGCTCAAAGAAGGCTCGCCATTCCGCTTCATCGCCGAGACCGGCACCAAGGCAACCGTGCACCACGACGGCGCCCTGCTTGAGCAGATCGACCTGTCGACCTGGGTGACGATGTCGATCCAGCGCGCTGTCGAAAAAGTTCAATCGCGTCTGCAAGACGGCCTGTCCTTCCTCGCCACCGTCGGTTCGACCGCACCGTTTATCGGTCTGTTCGGTACGGTTTGGGGTATCTACCACGCGCTGACCAACATCGGCATGACCGGTAACGCATCGATCGACAAAGTCGCCGGCCCGGTCGGCGAAGCGCTGATCATGACCGCCTTCGGCCTGTTCGTCGCCGTTCCTGCGGTTCTGGGTTACAACTGGTTGGTCCGTCGTAACAAGTCCGCTATGGAAGATGTTCGCTCGTTCAGCGCCGACGTTCACTCGGTTCTGATCTCCGGCGCAATGTCGACCAGCGAAGCTGGCCGTGCTGCCGGCGCTAAAAAGATTGGATAAATCATGTCGATGAGTGTCGGATCCGACAGCGGAGAAGAAGATGCAGTGATTTCAGAGATCAACACGACGCCGCTCGTCGACATCATGTTGGTTCTGCTCATCATCTTCTTGATCACGAGCCCGGTTGTTCTGAAGCTGCAAAAGATCGCGTTGCCGACGGAAACCAACCAGCTACTGAAAACGAAACCTGACAATGTCAACATCGTAGTCAACAAAGATGGCGACATGTACTGGAACGCGAAACGCCTTGACAACACCGACGAGTTGTTCGAATTCCTGAAGAAGGAATCGGTCAAGTTGCCGCAGCCGGAAGTACACGTTCGTGGCGACCAAGAAACTCGCTACGAATTCGTCGGCAAGGTGATTTACACGGCCCAACGTGCTGGGATCCAGAAGGTCGGCTTCATCACGGAACCGCCTGACAAAGGCTGAACCAGATAGAGCCGCCCCTTGCGCAGTGCCGCTGGCACTTCACCGGGACTGCGCAAGTCCCAACATTTGAAAAGGAAACACCATGAGTATGAATGTCGGTAGTTCCGGTCCTGCGAACGCGGATCCAGAACCGATGATGGAAATGAACATGACACCCTTGATCGACGTTATGTTGGTCTTGATTATCATGTTGATCATCACGATTCCGAAGCAAAATCACTCAGTCAATCTGAACCTGCCAGTCGGCACGCCGCCGCCACCGACAACAATTCCGGTGGTCGTGACGATCGACGTCGACTTCGACGGCACCATCCTTTGGGACAATGTCGTCGTTCCAACCCGCGCCGAGCTCGAAACCAAGCTCAAAGGCGTGGCGGCGATGGCAGACCAGCCTGAAGTGCATTTGCGTCCAAATAAGTTAGTGTCTTACAAGTACGTCGCCGGCGTGATGGCAACCGCCCAGCGCCTCCGGGTGACCAAGATTGGCATGGTCGGCAACGAACAATTCCAGTAAGCGCTTTTTTGTGTGAGGAACACGGCAGGGGTTCCCCTGCCGAGACGCGGCAGGGACTCCCTGCCGTGTCCTTTTGATTGAAAGATTTCATATGATCAAGTTACGTCTCGCTCAACTCGGCCACGCATTGGCCGCCATCGGTTTCACCGCGACACTCGGCCTGTCGGGCGCCCAAGCCGCCGAAACCGTCCGCCCCGAAATCGGCGTGCCGCTCAACGCGGCGCAAGCCCTGATGAAGTCAGGCAAGAACAGAGAGGCGCTCGCCGAAGTCAACAAGGCTGCGCGCGCCGGCAACAAGACCCCCAGCGAAACCTACCTGATCGAGCGCGTGCGCGCCGCCGCCGCCTCGGGCGCGGGCGACAACCTCGCCGCGGCCGACGCGTTCGAATACCTGATCAACTCGGGCAAGCTGTCCGCTAGCGAGAGCGCGCGCTTCTCGGAGGGCCTGGTCGGCATCTACATGCGCGCCCGCGACTTCCCGCGCGCCAACGCCGCGATCCAGAAATCGCTCAAGAACGGCAACGATCCGAAGATGCGCGCCTACCTCATCCAGAACTACTACTCGATGGGTAACTACGGCCAAGCCACCAAGGACCTCAAGGAGCAGATGAACGCCGACGCCAAGGCCGGCCGCGCCCCGTCCGAAGACAATCTGCAGATGCTCGCCAACCTGAACCTCAAGAGCGGCGACAAGGCAGGCTACGTCAACACGATCGAAAAACTGGCGACCTACTACCCGAAGGCGAGCTACTGGACCGATTTGCTCAACCGCGTCTCGGGCAAGCCCGGCTTCTCGAACCGCCTGTCGGTCGACGTCTACCGGATCAAGTTCGTCAACAACCTGATCAAGAAGCCGTCGGACTTCATGGAGATGGCGCAATTGGTGCTGCAGTCCGGCGCCCCGGCCGAAGCGATCAAGGTCATGGACCGCGGCTACAAGGAAGGCGTGCTCGGCATCGGAGCCGAAGCGGCGCGCCACCAGCGCCTCAAGGACCTCGCGGCCAAGAACATCGCCGAGACCGACAAGAACCTGGCCGCGACCGAAGCGGCCCTGCTCAAGGCGGCCGACCATGACGGCCTGGCCGCCCTCGGCTACGGCCTGGTGCATGCCGGCAAGGCCGAGCGCGGCCTGAAGTTGATGAACGACGCGATCGCCTCCGGCAAGCTCAAGCGTCCCGACGACGCCAAGCTGCACCTGGGCCAGGCCTACGCCATCGCCGGCAAGAAGTCGCAAGCGATCGCCGCCTTCAAGTCGGTCACCGGCGCCGACGGTACCTCGGACCTGGCGCGCTTCAACGTCATGGCGCTCAATCGCCCGATGAACTAAGCCGGCTCGTTACGGGCTGCTTACTGGCCCGTATCCGGCCGCTTCCTGCCCCGCTTGCGGCCTTCGCGCCGCTGAAAAAAGCGCCGCCTGCTTCCCGCAGGCGGCGCTTTTTGCTTTGCGGCCCCGCCCGCGCGCTCGCCGAATGCCGCTCCGCGGGGCGCCGGGGCTGTGCAAGGGGCAACTTGACCGTATAATCACCCATTTGGCACAGTTTTCCTGGCAGCGTCACACACCAGCTTGACGATTTTGGAACCTATGAAGGTATTTCGCGGACTTCCCAACGACCGGGCGCGCGCGCCGTGCGCACTGACGATCGGCAATTTTGACGGCGTCCACCTCGGCCACCAGGCCCTGCTCGCGCGCGTGCGCGGCGCCGCCGACACGCTCGGCCTCGAGGCGGCCGTGATGACGTTCGAGCCCCATCCGCGCGAATTCTTCGCCGAGCGCGCGGGCGAGCCGTCGAAGGCGCCGCCGCGCATCGCGAACCTGCGCGACAAGCTCGAGTCGCTCGCCGCGGCCGGCATCGACCGCGTCATCGTCGAGCATTTCAACGCCCACTTCGCCGCCATGGCGCCCGAGCAGTTCACCGAACGCGTGCTGGTCGACGGCCTGCACGTCAAGTGGCTCATGGTCGGCGCCGACTTTTGCTACGGCGCGCGGCGCGCCGGCAATGTCGAACTGCTGGCCGAAGCGGGCCGACGCCACGGCTTCGCCGTCGAGACGCTGCCGACGGTGCTGCACGGCGCCGAGCGGATCTCGTCGTCGGCGGTGCGCGCCGCGCTCGCGCAGGGCCGCTTCGACCAGGTCGACGCGCTGCTGGGCCACCCGTACGCGATCTCGGGCCATGTGATCCACGGCGCCAAGCTCGGACGCACGCTCGGTTTTCCGACCCTGAACCTGCGCGTGGCACACCGCCCGGCGCTGGCCGGCGTGTTCGTGGTGCAGGTGCACGGCCTCGGCGCGCGGCCGCTGCCCGCCGTCGCCAGCCTCGGCGTGCGCCCGACCGTCGACGACAGCGGCCGCGTGCTGCTCGAGGTCCACGTATTCGACTACGACCAGCCCTGCTACGGCAAACTGGTGCGCGTCGAATTCCTCGAAAAAATCCGCGACGAAGAAAAATACACCGACCTCGCGGGCCTGACGGCGGCCATCGCCGGCGACGCCAGCCATGCGCGCGACTACTTCGCGCAGCGCGCAGGCGCCTTGACCGCGACCGACCGAATTTGACGCCGCCCAGCATGCACCGGCACAGCACGACGCGGCGCGCAACCACGCCGCACAGCGCCACGCCGTCCCGAACCACGCCGGCCAGGCGCGCCGTCCGCGCGGCCCGGCCCCACCAGACAACCGCTATTCACCCTTGAAGAAAAACATGTCCGACAAAACCCCAGAGAGCAGCACCGCCGCCCCGGCCCCGAAGGCCGGCAAGAAGCCCGTCAGCAAATACCCGGTGAATATGACCGACACCCCGTTCCCGATGCGCGGCGACCTCGCCAAGCGCGAGCCGGGCTGGGTCCAGCAATGGCAGGACAAGAAGGTCTACGAGCGCGTGCGCAAGGCCAGCGCCGGGCGCCCCAAATTCATCCTGCACGACGGCCCGCCGTACGCCAACGGCGACATCCACCTCGGCCACGCGGTCAACAAGATCCTCAAGGACATGGTCGTCAAGTCGCGTACCATGGCCGGCTTCGACGCGCCGTACGTGCCGGGCTGGGATTGCCACGGCATGCCGATCGAGATCCAGATCGAAAAACTGCACGGCAAAGGCCTGCCGACGGCCGACGTGCTGACCAAGGCGCGCGCCTACGCCCTCGCCCAGGTCGAGCGCCAGAAGAAGGACTTCATCCGCCTCGGCGTGCTCGGCGAGTGGGACAACCCCTACCTGACGATGGCCTTCCGCAACGAGGCCGACGAACTGCGCGCGCTCGGCACCATGCTCGAGAAAGGCTACGTCTACCGCGGCCTCAAACCCGTCAACTGGTGCTTCGACTGCGGTTCCGCGCTGGCCGAGGCCGAAGTCGAATACCAGGACAAGCGCGACCCGGCGATCGACGTCGGCTTCGCCTTTGCCGAACACGCCAAACTGGCCGCCGCCTTCGGCCTGCCGGCGCTGCCCGCGGGCGACGGCTTCATCGTGATCTGGACCACGACCCCGTGGACCATCCCGTCGAACCAGGCGCTCAATGTGCACCCCGAGATCGAGTACGCGCTGGTGCAGACCAGCCGCGACGGCAAGCCGCTGATGCTGGTGCTGGCGTCCGCGCTGGTCGAAGCCTGCCTCGCGCGCTACAAGCTCGAAGGCGCGGTGCTGGCCACCTGCGCCGGCGCCGCGCTCGAGGGCATCGGGTTCCGCCATCCGCTGCACGCGTCCGACGCCTTTTTCGACCGCCTCTCGCCGATGTACCTGGCCGACTACGTGACCACCGAAAGCGGCACCGGCGTGGTCCACTCGGCCCCGGCCTACGGCCTCGACGACTTCATCTCGTGCAAAGAGCACGGCATGCGCGACGACGAGATGTTCACGCCCGTGATGGGGGACGGGCGCTTCGCCTCGACCCTGCCGCTGTTCGGCGGGCTGACCATCTGGGAGGCCTCGAAGCCGATCTGCGCGGCCCTGACCGCGGCCGGCGCGCTGTTCGAAGTGAAGATGTTCGACCACAGCTACATGCACTGCTGGCGCCATAAAACCCCGATCGTCTACCGCGCGACCTCGCAATGGTTCGCCGGCATGGACACCGTGCCCAAGGACGGCGGCAAGACGCTGCGCCAGGCCGCCCTCGACGGCATCGCCGAGACGCGCTTCTTCCCCGACTGGGGCCAGGCGCGCCTGCACGGCATGATCGCCAACCGTCCCGACTGGACCCTGTCGCGCCAGCGCCAGTGGGGCGTGCCGATGGCCTTCTTCATCC